>NZ_CAKLBZ010000001.1:777500-1467083 GCF_921008455.1 Bacillus basilensis
CGGCGGCCGTAACTATAACGGTCCTAAGGTAGCGAAATTCCTTGTCGGGTAAGTTCCGACCCGCACGAAAGGTGTAACGATTTGGGCACTGTCTCAACCAGAGACTCGGTGAAATTATAGTACCTGTGAAGATGCAGGTTACCCGCGACAGGACGGAAAGACCCCGTGGAGCTTTACTGTAGCCTGATATTGAATTTTGGTACAGTTTGTACAGGATAGGCGGGAGCCTTTGAAACCGGAGCGCTAGCTTCGGTGGAGGCGCTGGTGGGATACCGCCCTGACTGTATTGAAATTCTAACCTACGGGTCTTATCGACCCGGGAGACAGTGTCAGGTGGGCAGTTTGACTGGGGCGGTCGCCTCCTAAAGTGTAACGGAGGCGCCCAAAGGTTCCCTCAGAATGGTTGGAAATCATTCGTAGAGTGCAAAGGCATAAGGGAGCTTGACTGCGAGACCTACAAGTCGAGCAGGGACGAAAGTCGGGCTTAGTGATCCGGTGGTTCCGCATGGAAGGGCCATCGCTCAACGGATAAAAGCTACCCCGGGGATAACAGGCTTATCTCCCCCAAGAGTCCACATCGACGGGGAGGTTTGGCACCTCGATGTCGGCTCATCGCATCCTGGGGCTGTAGTCGGTCCCAAGGGTTGGGCTGTTCGCCCATTAAAGCGGTACGCGAGCTGGGTTCAGAACGTCGTGAGACAGTTCGGTCCCTATCCGTCGTGGGCGTAGGAAATTTGAGAGGAGCTGTCCTTAGTACGAGAGGACCGGGATGGACGCACCGCTGGTGTACCAGTTGTTCTGCCAAGGGCATAGCTGGGTAGCTATGTGCGGAAGGGATAAGTGCTGAAAGCATCTAAGCATGAAGCCCCCCTCAAGATGAGATTTCCCATAGCGTAAGCTAGTAAGATCCCTGAAAGATGATCAGGTTGATAGGTTCGAGGTGGAAGCATGGTGACATGTGGAGCTGACGAATACTAATAGATCGAGGACTTAACCATATAATATGAAGCAATGTTATCTAGTTTTGAAAGAATATAAAAAACTTGTTGACTTTAAAAGTTGAATAAGTTAAAATGATTCTTGTCTTAAATGAATACAGTCTGGTAATGATGGCAGAGAGGTCACACCCGTTCCCATACCGAACACGGAAGTTAAGCTCTCTAGCGCCGATGGTAGTTGGGACCTTGTCCCTGTGAGAGTAGGACGTTGCCAGGCAAAATGGAGGATTAGCTCAGCTGGGAGAGCACCTGCCTTACAAGCAGGGGGTCGGCGGTTCGATCCCGTCATCCTCCACCATATATGTCGGAGGGGTAGCGAAGTGGCTAAACGCGGCGGACTGTAAATCCGCTCCTTCGGGTTCGGCAGTTCGAATCTGCCCCCCTCCACCATTCTTAATTAATGGGCTATAGCCAAGCGGTAAGGCAACGGACTTTGACTCCGTCATGCGCTGGTTCGAATCCAGCTAGCCCAGCCATTAAGAGCCATTAGCTCAGTTGGTAGAGCATCTGACTTTTAATCAGAGGGTCGAAGGTTCGAGTCCTTCATGGCTCACCATTTTAACAAAATATGCGGGTGTGGCGGAATTGGCAGACGCACTAGACTTAGGATCTAGCGCCTTTGGCGTGGGGGTTCGACTCCCTTCACCCGCACTTTTAATAAAATAACTCAAACATGTCTTGCGGAAGTAGTTCAGTGGTAGAATACAACCTTGCCAAGGTTGGGGTCGCGGGTTCGAATCCCGTCTTCCGCTCCAATTTTCAATATGACATGCCGGGGTGGCGGAACAGGCAGACGCACAGGACTTAAAATCCTGCGGTGGGTGACCACCGTGCGGGTTCGACCCCCGCCCTCGGCACCATATGCGCCCGTAGCTCAATTGGATAGAGCGTTTGACTACGGATCAAGAGGTTAGGGGTTCGACTCCTCTCGGGCGCGCTTTTATTAACGGGAAGTGGCTCAGCTTGGTAGAGCACCTGGTTTGGGACCAGGGGGTCGCAGGTTCAAATCCTGTCTTCCCGATATTCCCAAAAACATGGGGCCTTAGCTCAGCTGGGAGAGCGCCTGCCTTGCACGCAGGAGGTCAGCGGTTCGATCCCGCTAGGCTCCACTTTATTTATTATATGTCTCGGAGGTATACCCAAGTTCGGCTGAAGGGATCGGTCTTGAAAACCGACAGGCGGTGAGAATCGCGCGGGGGTTCGAATCCCTCTACCTCCTCCATTTTCTTTAATGGTTTAGACATAAATAATAAAATATTTCTTTTTTCCTTCATGGAGGTATACCCAAGTTCGGCTGAAGGGATCGGTCTTGAAAACCGACAGGCGGCGAGAGTCGCGCGGGGGTTCGAATCCCTCTACCTCCTCCATTTTTTTAAAAAAATATTATATTGTCGCGGGGTGGAGCAGCACGGTAGCTCGTCGGGCTCATAACCCGAAGGTCGCAGGTTCAAATCCTGTCCCCGCAACCAAATGGTCCCGTGGTGTAGTGGTTAACATGCCTGCCTGTCACGCAGGAGATCGCCGGTTCGACCCCGGTCGGGACCGCCATTTATGTTGGCTCGGTAGCTCAGTCGGTAGAGCAGAGGACTGAAAATCCTCGTGTCGGCGGTTCGATTCCGTCCCGAGCCACCATTTTTTTATGCCGACTTAGCTCAATTGGTAGAGCAACTGACTTGTAATCAGTAGGTTGGGGGTTCAAGTCCTCTAGTCGGCATCCTTTAGGGGCATAGTTTAAAGGTAGAACTGAGGTCTCCAAAACCTCCAGTGTGGGTTCGATTCCTACTGCCCCTGTAAAGTATATGGGCCTATAGCTCAGCTGGTTAGAGCGCACGCCTGATAAGCGTGAGGTCGATGGTTCGAGTCCATTTAGGCCCACCATATATTATTCCGCAGTAGCTCAGTGGTAGAGCTATCGGCTGTTAACCGATCGGTCGTAGGTTCGAGTCCTACCTGCGGAGCCATGGCCCGTTGGTCAAGTGGTTAAGACACCGCCCTTTCACGGCGGTAACACGGGTTCGAATCCCGTACGGGTCATAAAAAAAGAGTCAGCACATTGCTGACTCTTTTTTATTGTGCGTTAATCCTCTTTTATCTACTGATTTTCCTGAAATAAATAAAGGGATTTAGGAAAAACTATGGTATGTATAAAAAGGAGGAGACAAAAATGACACGAGTGAGAGACCTTATGAGTACTCATATTGTACATTGTACACCGCTAGACAACGTATACGAGGCTGCTGTAAAGATGAAAGAAGAATCGATTGGATTGATTCCGGTTGTTGAAAATGAGCAAGTTGTTGGGCTTGTTACAGACCGAGATTTAGTTGTTAGAGGCATTGCTGAGAAACATCCTGGATCTAATAAAATTACAAATGTAATGACAACAAATATTGTTTCAGTTTCTCCTGATGATTCTATTGAAAAAGCTACAGAGTTAATGGCACAGTATCAAATTAGACGATTACCAGTAGTTGAGAGTGGTCAACTTGTTGGAATGCTAGCATTAGGTGATTTAGCTACAAGAGAATCGGCAGATGATCAAGCGGGATTTGCTTTAAGTGAAATCTCGGAGCATACGGAATGAAGAGAGACTTTAATTAGTGGGATAAGTTACGTATAAAAATCAGATGCATTATTCTAGTATATATGGATTAAGCTAATATGTTAGCATGATGTATCTGAGACATTATATAATAAGTATACGGTTAGTAATTTCGACAGTTTATTTAAATTTGTCATTCCTAATTTTAAATAAGAGAAAAAATGATATACTGATAGATATAAGTATTATGATAGATTTCGAATATAACAATATTTATTATTAATGATGTAATAATGGATTAATATTTCCTATGTAGACAAAAGGGAAGGGGAATTATATGAGGGCTGTACAGCGCGATCCAAATTGGAATTTGGTTACAGATACATATATAGAACCAAATAATTTCGCTGAATTATTTTCTTTGCTTGTACCTTGTCATCCAAAAGGTGAAGGGAAAGAACGAACTATATTAGTGTGGAAAGAAAAAGAATTTTATAAAGAAGAAAATTTAGCGGCATTTATCGTATATGGAATGAATAAAGCAAAGAATTTACCGCAGTTTCATAAAGATGAAATTCCAACTTTAGTACGTATTCTTCGCTTATGCCAAGAGATTGGTTGGTATGAAGAAGCAAATACTTTTATGGTAAATCAAGGACTAGCTGAGTTTGTTCACACTTCATTGGAATATGAAACGTGGGATCTTTTGACGCAAGCGGTTGCTTTAAACTATTTAATTATTAAATATCGTATTGGTGAATTGACTGATGGGGATGTAGAAATTTGGGATAGAGTTAAATTTAATGAGAAATGTATAAAGGATTGTAAACATCTATTATCCCATAAAGAAGTATTGGAATTTACATTCTTTTATATGTGTAAGAGAGCTAAATTCCTATCAAAGGAACAATTAAATAGTGATATGATGAGTCTAGCGATGTATTGTAATACTTTTGTGTATGATTTATATACACATGACTTATTACGGAAATATCGTAAGTGTACAGACTTCCTATCATATTATGGACCTAGTCAAGCGGTATTAGCTTGTCAAAGAGCTGTACTTTCTCAAATTTCAGATCGATTAGACCCATTAAAGACTACTCATGTAGATGATTATTTATATGTAATGAAAGATATGATGGAGCATATGACGATAGGAATAATGGATCGATATGATCATTTTATCGGAAAGTTATTATCATATGTGCCATTTTTCGAAATGATTCAAGTTCCACAGCATGCATATTATTGTGAAGAATTACTGTATATTTGTAAGGGCATTGAATATAAAGAAGAAATATTACGCAATTATATATTTATACAATTACATGATTGTCTGCCATCATTCTTTAAACTATTTCTTAAAAATAAGCGTTATGCAACGATTCATGACATTCTGTTCTATTGGTGCGATGATGAACAAAGGATGAGCTTGGAGAAAAAATATAATCTTAGCTTTATTTATGAAAAATATGCTTGTGGGTAAAGAGCATTTTCTATATAAATTAAAAAGGATCTCACATAAACGTGAGATCCTTTTTTTGTTAGTAAAGCAAGGAGAATGTGATTAAGACGAGAAATAACATTCCATAAAGGAAAAATTGTGCCGTATTGCTTTCTTGTATACCAAAAAAAGTATTTATTTTTTTATATAAATTCAATATATATTTTAGCGGATTATCTTTGAAAGATTGGTACACAGTGTCTCCTCTTTCTAAGCTTCTTGTTCGTGTTTTTTGTTATTAGGGACATGAATGTATCTAGCTATGAATAGTAAAACAGCCATAAAGAACACAGGAAATACGGTAGATAAATAAAAACCATTACTAATAATATTTGTTATTAGGGCACTTAATAGAAAGATGGCATTATAAATATGTGCAATTTTTTGTTTTAGTTTAACTTGAAAGGATTCCATCATAATTTCTAAAGCGACAAAAGCAATGATAATAGATAAAAATACAGTATTTGTATTGTAAATGATTAAACAACAGATTAAACCTAAAAAGGCTAAGTATTCAATTAAGAGAGGTATATTGATATTGCGTGGCATACAATTTACCTAACTAAATATGGCAGTGGGTTTACTGCATTTGTTTTTTCAAAATTCCATTCTCCATTGTGTAATTCAAAATGAAGATGTTGCCCGTATGAATGACCTGTGTTTCCCATATGACCTACTAATTGTCCAGCCTGTACTTGATCACCAGCTTGTACAGTGCGATCTTTCATATGAGCATAGACTGTTGTATATAGTTTCCCGTTTAGTTGATGAGCGATGAACACAACATTGCCATAGCTAGCTGAATAATATGATTTCACAACTTTACCTGCAGCCGCAGCTTGGATAGAGACATTACCCTGAGCTGCAATATCTATCCCATAATGCATTTGTTCCCAGCGCATATCAAAGGTTGAGCTAATTCTTCCTTGAGTAGGGAATTTGAAAACTGCTGGAATGGAAGTAGGTTGAGCTGTTTGAGTTTGTGATTGCGTTTGATTTTGCACCACATAATGCTTTGCTACATATCCGTATCCTGTGCCAAAACGAATTTTATACCAAGTTCCGACAGTTTCCACTACTTGTATTTGTGTACCATTTTGTAATGAACCAAGTAGTGCACTACTTGTACTAGCATTGCTACGTACATTAAGTTTAGGTGTTGCAACTGTGTATTTCGTATTATTTTGAACTGTGATGCCTTTTACTAAAGGCTGTGAACCATTAGACACGAACGCCTTTTGTACGTAACCTGTTTTGCCATTATGTAAAATTTTATACCACTCACCTTGTTCTTCTTGAATGGTAACGAATTTCCCATTTGGTAATACATCTAAAATTGAAGATTCTAAATTAGGTTCAGAACGAACGTTTAATGCATTGGCATTAACAATGTATTGATTATTAGATTGAAGTTTGTTTTTTAGTAGAATAGCATCTTTTTGTACGTAACCTACTTTATTATTAACAGATACTTTATACCAGCTATTAGTTGTTTCAAGTATGTTTACTTTCGTATTAAAGCGAATTGTATCAATTGATGAGCTATTTGCGTTATCTTGTGTATGTAAGGCTACTTGATCGACTTTGACATATCCAGTTTTCACGTTAGATAATTGTTCAGCGTTGGCTGTTTGTACAGTTGTTTCTCCCATAGAAGGAAGTAAAGAGGCAATTGCGACAGTAGTTGCTGTTAAAGCAGTAGCTTTCATATTCATATAATAGAGACCTCCTCTAGTTGTATAGTTGTAATTTTATTATAGTATAAAGATATAATATAGTGGGTGTATTCACATAAATGTAATATGAAATCAATAAAAAAATAAATTTTTTGAGGATAATGATTCCTTATTATCCAATTAATTGGGATAATAATTTCTAAGATAGAATATAAGTATTATATAGTTTTGTTATTTTGTTGACAATTGAGAAAATTAAAACAGTTGATGATGTCTTATTACGGTGTTATACTGACAGTGATAATTTCATAGTTTGCTAGGAGAGCTGGTGTTGCCAGCTGAGAGTAGGCCGTAAGCCTTTGATCCTTTTCATTACCTGATCTAGATTATGCTAGCGTAGGGAAGCAATTCGGACACTAATAATGAGTCCCCGTTTCTTTGCGTATAGAAACGGGGCTTTTTTATTTGAAAATTTCATATTGAAACCACTAGGGGTGCTTGTTGTGCTGAGAGAGGAATAATCCTTAACCCTTATAGACCTGATCTAGGTAATACTAGCGAAGGGAAGTGGAGCAACGAATAAATTATAATTTTATTTGCTGTAACCACTTCTTATTTAGAAGTGGTTTTTTATTTAGATATATAAATTGAAAGGGGATAGAGAAATGAAATTTTGCGATAGATTATTAGAAACTGTACAACCAGTTTGGGAGATGAGTCATAATCATCCGTTTGTAGTAGGTATGGGAGATGGCACGTTAGAAAAAGATAAGTTTCAGTATTATATTATTCAAGATTATTTATATTTGTTAGATTATGCAAAGCTATATGCGATTGGTGTTGTAAAAGCAACGAATCCACAAGTAATGGGGAAATTTGCTGAACAAATTGATGGCATATTAAATGGAGAAATGACGATCCATAAACAATATGCAAAAAGACTTGATATTTCTATAGAAGAGATAGAATCTGCCAAACCATCTGCTAAAAATTTAGCCTATACAAATTACATGATGTCTGTATCTCAAAATGGCACACTTGCGGAATTAATAGCAGCACTTCTTCCATGTATGTGGAGCTACTGGGAAATTGGAAAGCGTTTAAACGATATTCCTGGAGCAAGAGATCATGAGTTCTTTGGTGAGTGGATTCAAGGATATAGTTCGGAAGAATACGGTAACCTTTGTATTTGGTTAATAGATTTATTAAATGAAATGGCAGTTGGAAAGTCTGACAAAGAGCTAGATCGATTAGAGGAGATTTTCCTATATTCCAGTCGATTTGAATATTTATTCTGGGATATGTCCTATCGTAAGGAGATGTGGGGATTTGAGGAGCAAGAACATACTACAGTTTCATAATGTTTCTTTTCATTATGATGAGAAACCAATCATCAATGAATTAAATGCTTCTATACGAGATAAAGAGTTTGTAAGTATTATCGGACCGAGTGGATGCGGGAAAAGTACTTTATTTCGCCTTATTACAGGTTTAGAAGAAGCAAGTACGGGACAGATAGAGCTGACAGAAACAAAGAGCCATCCTGTAGGATATATGCCCCAAAAAGATATGCTCCTGCCATGGAGAACGATTATTGAGAATGCTGCCCTGCCGCTAGAGTGCCAAGGTGTACAGAAGAAAGAAGCACAAATAAAGGCAAAGGAACTGTTACATAAATTTGGCTTACAAGGGTATGAGACAAAATATCCGAAAGATTTATCTGGCGGTATGAGACAACGCGTATCTTTTATTCGAACTTTATTAACAGGCGGGGAGATATTGCTGTTAGATGAACCGTTTAGCGCGTTGGATGCTTTAACGAAGGCATCTTTGCAAGAATGGCTGTTTGAACAATGGAAAGAGTGGGAAAAAACAATTTTATTTATCACTCATGATGTGGAAGAAGCATTATTTCTTTCTAATCGAATTTTCGTTGTAGAAAATCAACCGATAACTACTTTAACCGAGAAGATTGTACCGCTTGATTGTAATCGGACAAGAAAAGATTTATATAAGCATGAAGTGTTAGCGCTTAAAGATGAGCTTCTTAGTATGTTACAAAGGCAGGTACTCGTATGATGAACCGGTTGAAGGAACTATTACCTGCCCTTACACTTTCTAGTATTTTACTTGTCATGTGGGAAATAGGCGCAAGAGTTGTAGATGAGATGTACATTTTACCGTCACCGTCTGCAATTGTAATGAAGATATGGAAACTAAAAGATATATTATTTACGGTTCATTTGCCGGCAACATTAAATGTCGTTTTAATAGGGGTGGCTATTTCTATCGTACTTGGGGTAGGGCTAGCGATGTTAATGAATGCGAGTAATTGGATGGAGAGAGCATTTTATCCATTATTAGTTGCCTCACAAACGATTCCGATTACAGCGCTTGCTCCACTCTTCGTTTTATGGTTTGGATATACGATTTGGAGTAAGGTTGTTGTTACGGTTTTAATTACGTTTTTTCCAATTGCGGTCAATACGTATGATGGACTACGTAGTACAAAAATAGAATGGGAGGAGCTCTTAGTTACGTATGGAGCAACGAAAAAAGATGTTTTTCTTAAATTAAAGTTACCATCTGCTCTTCCTTATTTTTTCTCAGCTTTAAAAATTGCAGTTCCGCTTAGTGTGATTGGGGCAGCAATTGGTGAATGGCTCGGTGCACAAGCCGGGTTAGGATATTTCAGTAAAAGGATGATGACGCAATTAGACGGAGCGGGTGTATTTGCACCCATTGTATTGTTATCATTATTAGCTATTTCCTTTGTCATCCTTATTTCGATTTTAGAAAAGAAATTTATTAGTTGGAGGAAGCATTCATGAAATTTTTAAAACGCATCTTTGTGTTTACATTATTAGTTGCAATGATTGCTGGATGTTCTAGTAATTCAGCATCAGATAAGGGTAAGAAAGAAAAAGAAATAACGGTCATGCTTGATTGGTACCCAAATGCGGTACATAGCTTTATTTATGCGGCAATTGAAAAAGGCTACTTTAAAGAAGAAGGAGTAAAGGTGAATATTAAATTCCCTTCCAATCCGACTGACCCATTAACTTTAGCAGCGGCAGGAAAAGTAACGGTTGGCTTGTATTATCAACCAGATGTTGTTATGGCAAGAGCAAATGAACAAATTCCAGTGAAATCAATTGGAGCTGTCGTACGTTCCCCGTTAAATCATGTTGTATCACTGAAATCAGCAGGCATTCAATCACCGAAAGATTTAGAAGGAAAAACAGTAGGATATTCGGGGACACCTTTAAGTGAGATGTATTTAAAAACGATGGTAAAAGAAGCTGGTGGTAATCCAGATACAGTGAAAGTAGTCGATGTTGGCTTTGATTTAGTACCAGCGTTAATTACGAAAAAAGTAGATGCAGTAACAGGAGCATACATTAACCATGAAGTACCTGTTATGCGACATGAAGGCCATGAACCAGCGTACTTTAATCCAGCTGATTATGGTGTGCCAAACTATCATGAGCTTGTATTTGTAACAGGTGATAAAACGTTGAAAAAAGATAAGGAAGCGTTGCAAGCTTTCTTACGTGGTACGAAAAAAGGTTATGACTTCATGAAGAAAAATCCAGATGAAGCATTAAATATTTTATTAAATCATCAAGAAAAAGAAAACTTCCCGCTTGTACCAGAAGTTGAAAAAGAAAGTATGAAAATTTTATTAGAGAAGATGGAAACGAAAGATGAGCCATTCCTATCGGATTCAAAAGAGTCATGGGAGAAACAAAATAAATGGCTGAAAGATAAAGGGATGACGAAAGAAATCGTTCCAGCTGAGGAATTATTCGAAAACATTTTAAAGTAGGCGAATGAATATGAAAAATGAGCTTCATGTAATCTCAAATGGTCACATGTCATTCGAAGAGCTAGTGAATGTAGCAATGCAAATTGAGAGTGAGATTGATTATTTACATGTTCGTGAGCGTGAGAAAAGTACGAAGGAATTGTATGAAGGTGTGGAAAGTCTTTTGAAGAAAGGCTTTCCTGCATCGAAGATAGTAATAAATGATCGAATTGATATTGCTATTTTATTAAATATTCCGCGTGTGCAGCTAGGATATCGAAGCGCAGATGTAAGGTCAGTGAAAGAAAAGTTTTCTTATTTGCATGTCGGTTATTCTGTGCATTCTTTAGAAGAGGCGATCGATGCATTTAAGAATGGAGCGGATTCACTCGTCTATGGTCATGTATTTCCGACAGATTGTAAAAAAGGTGTGCCAGCGAGAGGGCTTGAAGAAGTTTCAGACATTGCAAAGTGTTTATCCATACCGATTACAGCAATTGGAGGAATCACCACGGAAAACACAGGGGATGTTCTTACTAATGGTGTCAGTGGTATTGCTGTTATGTCTGGAATTATAAGTAGTAGTAACCCGTATAGCAAAGCGAAATCTTATAAGGAATCAATAAGAAAGTGGGCGGAAAAACATGTGTAAGAAGTATGATGTAGCGATAATTGGCGGAGGTGTAATTGGTAGTTCAGTTGCACATTTTCTAGCAGAACGAGGGCATAAAGTAGCGATTGTAGAGAAGCAACAGATTGCATCTGAAGCCTCGAAAGCAGCTGCTGGTTTACTTGGGGTTCAGGCAGAATGGGATGCGTATGATCCGTTATTTGAACTTGCTAGAGAAAGCCGTGCTATATTTCCACAACTTGCAGCAGTTTTACGTGAAAAAACAGGCATCGATATTGGGTATGAAGAAAAAGGCATTTATCGCATTGCTCAAAATGAAGATGAGAAGGAAAGAATTCTTCATATTATGGATTGGCAGCAGAAAACAGGTGAAGATTCCTATTTTCTAACGGGAGAAAAATTGCGGGAAAAAGAGCCATTTCTATCTGAATCCATTATAGGTGCGGTATATTATCCGAAAGATGGTCATGTTATTGCACCAGAGCTTACAAAAGCATTTGCACACTCTGCAGCAATTTCCGGTACTGATATATATGAACAAACAGAAGTATTTGATATTCGTATTGAAAATGATAACGTAACAGGAATTGTTACAAGCGAAGGTATTATTGCGTGCGAGAAAGTTGTGATTGCAGGTGGTTCATGGAGCACGAAGTTACTAGGTTATTTTCACCGCGAATGGGGTACATATCCAGTTAAAGGAGAAGTAGTAGCGGTAAGAAGTAGAAAATCACTTTTAAATGCGCCTATTTTCCAAGAAAGATTTTATATTGCACCAAAGCGCGGTGGACGGTACGTAATTGGAGCAACGATGAAGTCTCATACGTTTAATAAAACTGTGCAACCAGAAAGTATTACTTCTATATTAGAGCGTGCTTATACAATATTGCCGGCTTTAAAAGAAGCGGAATGGGAAAGTGCATGGGCAGGATTAAGGCCACAATCAAATCACGAAGCTCCTTATATGGGAGAGCATGAAGAAATAAAAGGTTTATATGCTTGCACGGGCCATTATCGAAACGGCATTTTATTAAGTCCTGTTTCTGGTCAATATATGGCGGATTTAATAGAAGGAAAGCAGGAGAATCACTTGTTAGATTCATTGCTTTCTAAAAGAGTTTAGAAAGGGGATGGAAGTTTGAATTTAAAAATTAATGGTAATCAAATTGAAGTGCCAGCGAGTGTGAAAACAGTAGCTGAACTACTTACATATTTAGAGTTAGATAACAGAATTGTTGTAGTTGAGCGTAATAAAGATATTTTACAAAAAGATAATCATACAGATACATCTGTTTTTGATGGAGACCAAATTGAGATTGTAACTTTCGTAGGAGGCGGTTGATTATGTTAAACATTGGACCATTGTCATTTCAGTCTAGACTTTTATTAGGAACAGGGAAATTCCCTGATTTTGACGTACAGCAAAAAGCAATTGACGTTTCTGAAGCTGAAATTTTAACGTTTGCAGTACGTCGTATGGATATATTTGATGCAAAGCAACCTAATTTATTAGATAAGCTTGATGTGAAAAAATATACGTTATTACCGAATACAGCCGGAGCGAAAAATGCTGAAGAAGCTGTTCGTATTGCAAAATTAGCGAAAGCTTCAGGACTTTGTGACATGATCAAAGTAGAGGTTATTGGTGATGATAGAACGTTATTACCTGATCCAGTAGAAACATTAAAGGCATCTGAAATGTTACTAGAAGAAGGATTTATCGTACTTCCTTACACATCTGATGATGTTGTATTAGCCCGCAAATTACAAGAACTTGGCGTGCATGCGATTATGCCAGGAGCATCACCAATCGGATCAGGACTTGGTATTGTAAATCCGTTAAATTTAAGCTTCATTATTGAACAAGCGACAGTACCAGTTATCGTTGACGCTGGTATTGGTAGCCCAGCTGATGCGGCATTCGCGATGGAATTAGGAGCGGATGGTGTGTTATTAAATACGGCTGTATCAGGAGCAAAAGATCCTATTAAAATGGCATACGCAATGAAATTAGGTATCGAAGCAGGTCGCATAGGCTTTGAAGCAGGTCGTATCGCACGTAAACGCTGTGCAACTGCAAGTAGTCCTTTAGAAGGAATGAGTGTAGTTGAATAATCGATATTCTCGCCAAGAACTATTTTCTCCCATTGGGGAAGAAGGACAGCAAAAGATAAGAGAAAAGCATGTGCTTATTATTGGCGCAGGCGCATTAGGTAGTGCAAATGCAGAAATGTTTGTAAGAGCTGGTGTTGGGAAGGTAACAATTGTTGACCGTGATTATGTCGATTGGAGTAATTTACAAAGGCAGCAATTGTACGCAGAGAGTGATGTGAAAAATAATCTTCCGAAGGCTGTAGCAGCAAAAAAGCGTCTAGAAGAGATTAATAGTGAAGTAAGAGTAGAAGCACTCGTGCAAGATGTAACGGCTGAGGAATTAGAAGAGCTTGTTACAAATGTTGATGTAATCATTGATGCAACTGATAATTTCGAAACGCGTTTCATTGTAAATGATATAGCGCAAAAATATTCTATTCCATGGATTTACGGGGCTTGTGTAGGGAGTTACGGACTTTCTTACACAATTCTTCCTAGTAAAACACCATGTTTATCATGTTTATTACAATCGATTCCGCTTGGCGGTGCGACATGTGATACAGCGGGCATTATATCACCTGCTGTATCTCTCGTCGTTTCTCATCAAGTAACGGAAGCTCTTAAACTATTAGTGGAAGATTACGAATCACTTCGAGAGGGACTTGCGTCGTTTGATGTATGGAAGAATGAATATTCATGTATGAATGTGCAAAAGCTTCGTAAACACAATTGTCCTTCATGCGGAGAGAATGCATTATATCCGTATTTAAATAAAGAAAATACATCGAAAACAGCAGTTTTATGCGGACGAAATACAGTTCAAATTAGACCACCTCATAAAGGGGAAATGGATTTTGAACAATATAAGGGGCTGCTGGAAGGTCGCGTTACGGCTTTAAATGTAAATCCATATTTACTATCATTTTCTGTTGAAGAAAAGAGATTAGTTGCCTTCAAAGATGGTCGTGTACTTGTACATGGAACGAAAGATATAAGCGAAGCAAAGACGATTTATCATCGCTATTTTGGTTAGAAAAGGATGAGTGGGATGAAAGTGAATAAAGCTTTAACAATTGCAGGATCTGATAGCGGAGGCGGTGCTGGCATTCAAGCGGATTTAAAAACATTCCAAGAGCTTGGTGTATATGGGATGACGGCTATTACGGCAATTACTGCTCAAAACACGCTTGGCGTTCAAGGGGTATATCCTGTTCCATTAGAAGGTATTACGGAACAGCTGAATTCTATTGGTACGGATTTAACACCAGATGCTGTGAAACTAGGAATGTTATTTAGTAGTGAAATCATTCAAATTGTAGCAGAACATATTAATAAATTTGGCTGGAATAATATTGTGCTAGACCCTGTTATGATTGCTAAGGGTGGAGCATCATTATTACAACAAGAAGCAGTACAAGCATTAAAGGAATATTTATTACCAGTAGCAACTGTTATAACACCGAATGTTCCGGAAGCAGAAGTGTTAACTGGGCTGGAAATTCATAACGTTGAAGATAGTAAAGAGGCTGCAAAAGTACTTCATGAATTAGGTGCGAAATATGTACTCATGAAGGGCGGACATGCAGAATATCAAGGTAATGAAGTAATTGATTTACTCTTTGATGGAGAAGAGTTTATTGAATTTAGAAGTGAGAGAATTCCTTCAAAGCAAACGCACGGAAGCGGCTGTACATTTGCGTCAGCAGTTACAGCTGGACTTGCGAAAGGATACTCGATGGAAGAGGCAGTTCAAGAGGCTAAACAATTTATTAGTATAGCAATTGAAGAACCGTTGAATATTGGAAGTGGTCATGGACCGACGAATCACTTTGCATACAAATTGAATAAAGCATAAGCATGAATAATAGAAAAGTCAGTTTTATAACTGGCTTTTTTTCTGTTTACTTTTTCCAAATACAGGAGTAATATATCAGCCAGAATACATTTTTGTAATACGCTGAGTCCAATTCTATGGAGCGGAGGAACCAATTTGTGCAGTGTCACTAGGGGTGAATCTTTCAATTTTGAAAGTAGGGCTACTCTCAAAGTCCGAATCCGACAGCTAACTTCGTAAGCGTCTTGAGAGAGGACGGTGCCATGATGGATACATCACTTCATCGATCTGATTAGTATAGGGGAATATCAATCTATGTTTGAGTTCTTTTATGCTAAGGAGGATGAGGTATATGGAACTAACACTTATTTGTGTTGGAGAAGAAAGCAAGGTAAATAGTTTAATAGATTTAGTAGCTTTTCAACATGAGTTAATTATTTTTACAGCAAATGAAGAGATAGCGGCTGAAGTTAGGAATTGTGGATTTGATTGGACGTATAGTTGTAGTAAGAAGCAGGATTTTACTAGTATTTGTGAGTGTATTAAGAAGGTGATTCTGCTAGGGGATGAGCTTCCGATCGTTAGCTTCTTCACAGAACACATTCGTTTTTCTTTCCAAGCGCCTATTACTGTTGTTACAAGGAATAAACGATATCCAGCGAGGCTCTATGAAACAATTGGAGCTACATTTGTCGTGTTTACGAATTGTGATAATATTTCTTTTTTATGTTTTGAATAAGGCGGGGGAGAAGAAAATGAAGGTGTTATTACTAGGAGATATAGCGAATCGTTGGGCGGTATCGGTAGAGAGAGTTCAAGAATTGGTGGTGCTCGATCCTATTTTTCCAAGGCCCTATATCATATTACCATCAAAAGACGCTTTATATTTAAAATCAGATGTTATCGAATATGAGCAGCTACACGCAGAGTTGTCACAAGTTTATATTCGCGGGAGAAATTTACGTGCTTTTTTACGAGGGGAATAAATAGTGAATAAAAAAGAGCGAATGCTAAGTGCAACAAGCTATGCACTTCATGTCATTCGCTCTTTTTATTTCGTATTTAAAAGGTTATTTCTGTGAAAAAGAAAGAAAAGACGAGAAAACAGATGAAAGAATATTAATAACACTAAATGTAAGCGTTTAAACAGATGGATATTTTCTTATTTTCAGTAATTTGCCTCTTTACAAGTTAAATATAGAGGAGTATATTTACTCTCATAAATCATTCATGAAATTTCCAAAAAAACCTAAAATCGCTGAGTTCCAGAAATGGAGCGGGGGAACCAATTTTGTGCATCGTCACTTGGGGTGAATCTTTCAGTTTTGAAAGTAGGGCTACTCTTTAGGCCCGAATCCGACAGCTAACCTCGTAAGCGTTTAGAGAGGAGGTTTACTTTGTGTTGTTCATTTCGAACACTAAGTAGAGCTTAGTGTTCTTTTTTTGATAATTAAATGGTAAATTTTTACAAAGAGGAGAGAGGTAACTATGTTAGATGTGGTAATGATCGGGATTTTTGTTGTGTTAGTTGCATCGATGGCAAGTCTTGCAAGTTGGTCAGATAAAGTTGTGAAAGAAGAGAAGCAATCATGATGATTGCCTTATCGGTTATTGTTGCAGCAATTACGGTGTACTTAGTGTATGCATTATTAAATCCGGAGAAGTTTTAATTAGGGGGAATCATTCATTATGATTTGGGTTGCAGTCGTTATTACAATGCTATTGTTTATTCTTGTGGCAAAGCCAACGGGAATTTATTTAGAGAAAGCCTTTCAAGGTAGTAAAAAGCTAGATAAAGTATTCGGGCCTTTTGAAAAACTTATTTTTAAAATTACGGGTGTAAAAGAATACAATCAAACGTGGAAACAGTACGCATTATCATTAGTTTTATTAAATGGATTTATGATTGTTGTCGTATATTTCATTTTCAGATTACAAGGAGTATTGCCATTAAATCCAGCACACATTGAAGGAATGGAACCTACGCTCGCTTTTAATACAGCAATTAGTTTTATGGCTGATACAAACTTACAGCATTATAGCGGTGAAAATGGTTTATCTTATTTATCACAATTAATTGGAATTACATTCTTAATGTTTGCAGCACCGGCAACGACTTTAGCGCTCGTTATGGCATTTATAAGAGGACTGGCTGGAAAAGAACTCGGTAACTTTTTCGTTGATTTTACGAGAGCGTTAACGAGAGTTTTTCTTCCTATCGCATGTATTGCGGCACTAGCCTTTGTTGCACTTGGCGTACCACAAACGTTAGACGGAGCAGTTACGGCACAAACGATTGATGGCGCGAAGCAAAGTATTTTACGTGGGCCAGTTGCATCATTCGTTTCAATTAAGGAACTTGGGAATAACGGTGGTGGATTTTTCGGGGCAAACTCTACACATCCTTTTGAAAACCCAGGACAAATGAGTAATATTTTGCAAATGATGCTTATGATGTTATTGCCAACAGCACTACCATTCACGTACGGACGAATGGTAGGAAATAAAAAACAAGGACGTATTCTTTTCGTTTCACTATTCATGGTGTTTTTACTAGGGTTTATAACGATTACGACATCTGAACTAAACGGGAATCCGGCATTAAATGGAATGGGTATTGAACACGTACAAGGAAGTACAGAAGGAAAAGAAGTAAGGTTCGGAACAGTATTTTCTTCCCTTTATGCGACTGTAACGACAGCTGCTGAAACAGGGGCTGTTAATACGATGCATGATACGTTAACACCAATTGGTGGGTTAGTTCCACTTGTAAATATGATGTTAAATACAGTATATGGCGGCGTTGGGGCAGGTTTTGTGAACATTATTATGTATGCGATTATCGCAGTCTTTATATCTGGATTGATGGTTGGACGGACACCAGAGTTTTTAGGTAAGAAAATTGAAGGTAAGGAAATGAAGTTAATTGCGGTAACGATACTATTTCATCCACTGCTTATTTTAGGATTTTCAGCATTAGCTCTTTCAACAAGTTTAGGAACGGATGCTATTTCTCATTCCGGTTTCCACGGTTTGACGCAAGTGGTATATGAATATACATCGTCAGCTGCGAATAACGGATCTGGATTTGAAGGATTAGCAGATAATACACCGTTTTGGAATATTACAACTGGTTTAGTTATGTTTTTAGGTCGCTATTTCAGTTTAATTACGATGCTAGCTGTGGCAGCTTCATTGAAAGAAAAGACGGTTGTACCAGAAACAGTCGGAACGTTCCGTACGGATAATAGTTTATTTGGCGGCATTTTCATCGGAACAATTGTAATTGTCGGTGCATTAACATTCTTCCCGATGTTAGTACTCGGTCCAATTGCAGAATTTCTTACATTGAAGTAATGGAGGGTAAATGATGAGACCGGTAGTAGTAAAAGAAAAAAGAGTAAATCAGTCACAAATACATGCTGTAGAAGATGAAGTTAGACAAGCGAAAACGATGGATCGTGATATCGTAACACATGCGATGAAGCAATCTGTTGCGAAATTGAACCCGAAGGTCATGATAAAGAATCCGATTATGTTCGTTGTGGAAATTGGATTTATCATTACGTTCATTTTATCTTTTCTTCCAAGCAGTTCTAGTAGTATACCAGGATGGTTTAATATAACAGTTTCTCTCATTCTATTATTTACAGTTTTATTTGCTAACTTTGCAGAAGCTTTAGCGGAAGGTCGGGGAAAAGCGCAAGCCGATTCCTTAAAACAGTCGAAGAAAGATGTATTTGCAAATGTTGTAAAAGAAAATGGAGACATCGTTCAAGTTTCAGCAACTGATCTTAGAAAAGGTGACGTTGTTATTGTAAAACAAGGAGAAATGATTCCAAGTGATGGGGAAGTAATAAAAGGATTAGCGTCTGTCGATGAATCTGCGATTACAGGGGAATCAGCTCCTGTAATAAAAGAAGCCGGAGGTGATTTTTGCTCCGTAACAGGCGGTACGATGGTTGTAAGTGATGAGATTACGATTGTCATTACGAGTAATCCTGGTGAATCATTTATTGATAAAATGATTTCGTTAGTAGAAGGGGCTTCTCGTCAAAAAACGCCGAATGAGATTGCTTTAAATACAGTATTAACGAGTTTAACGCTTATTTTCTTAATCGTTGTTGTGACGCTGCCGATTTTTACAAATTACTTAGGATTTCAAATTGATACAGCTGTACTTGTAGCGTTGTTAGTTTGTTTAATTCCAACGACAATTGGTGGATTATTATCGGCAATTGGTATTGCTGGGATGGACCGCGTGACAAAGTTTAATGTGTTAGCGATGTCGGGTAAAGCAGTGGAAGCTGCGGGTGATATTAATACAATTATTTTAGATAAAACGGGTACGATTACTTTCGGGAACCGAATGGCTCATACATTATTACCTGTAGGAAATGAAACGATTGAGCAAGTTGGAAAGTGGGCTGCT
Organism: Bacillus basilensis; assembly: GCF_921008455.1. NCBI lineage: Bacteria > Bacillati > Bacillota > Bacilli > Caryophanales > Bacillaceae > Bacillus > Bacillus basilensis. Next base: position 797,023 of record NZ_CAKLBZ010000001.1, read on the forward strand.
ATTAGCTCAGTTTTAGATGAAACACCAGAAGGTCGATCAGTTATAGAATATGTAAAAACGAAGTCTATATCATATAATCGAGAAATTGCAGAACAAGGTGAATTTGTTCCATTTAAAGCAGAAACGAGAATGAGTGGTGTTGATTTACAGGACGGAACGAAAGTGAGAAAAGGTGCTGTAGGTAGCGTAATTGAATGGGTTCAGTCACAAGGTGGAACGATTCCGAAAGATGTAAATCAAAAAGCAGACTTCATTTCAAAAGAGGGCGGAACACCACTTGTAGTTGCAGTGGATAATCGTATTTACGGTTTAATCTATTTAAAAGATACAGTAAAACCTGGCATGCGTGAACGTTTTGAACAGTTGCGTCAAATGGGGATTAAAACGGTTATGTGTACAGGGGATAACCCATTAACAGCAGCAACAATTGCAAAAGAAGCAGGGGTAGATGAATTCGTTGCCGAGTGTAAACCAGAAGATAAAATTGCTGTTATTAAAGCAGAGCAAGATAAAGGGAAACTTGTAGCGATGACAGGTGATGGTACAAATGATGCGCCGGCATTAGCGCAGGCTGACGTTGGATTAGCAATGAATAGCGGGACGACAGCTGCAAAAGAAGCAGCAAATATGATTGATTTAGATTCGAACCCAACAAAAATTATTGAGGTTGTAGGAATCGGTAAGCAATTGTTAATGACACGTGGTGCGTTAACGACGTTTAGTATTGCAAATGATATCGCTAAATATTTCGCTATTATTCCAGCGATGTTTACACTTGCGATCCCACAAATGGAAGCATTGAACATTATGAAACTAACATCACCACTGTCAGCGATTTTATCAGCATTAATATTTAATGCAGTTATTATTCCATTACTCATTCCATTGGCGATGAAAGGTATCGCATATAAACCGATGAGTTCGAATGCACTACTTGGCCGAAACCTACTTATTTATGGGCTGGGCGGAGTGATTGTACCGTTCATTGGAATTAAAGTAATTGATATGATTGTCGGCTTGTTCATATAAGGAAGAGGGGAAAAAGATGGCGAAGAAACAAAGTATACTATCACCGATTATACGTATTACTTTTACATTTTTAGTGTTGTGCGGCTTTGTATATCCGCTTATTGTTACTGGTATTGCACAAGCAGTAATGAAGGATAATGCGGATGGAAGTCTAATATATAATGATAAAAATGAAGTGATTGGTTCTAAATTAATTGGTCAAAATTTCACAGATCCACGTTATTTTCATGGACGTGTCTCTAGTATTGAATATAAAGCAGAAGCGTCTGGTTCAAATAACTATGCACCGTCTAATCCAGATTTAGAGAAACGAGTAGAGAAAAGTATTGAAGAGTGGAAGAAACAAAATCCCACTGTTCCGGTTACAGAAGTGCCGATCGATTTAGTGACGAATTCAGGTTCAGGGCTTGATCCTGACATTAGTCCGAAGGCAGCTTCCGTACAGGTAGAGCGCATATCGAAATTAACGAATATTCCGAAAGAAACGCTGGATCAATTGATTAAAGATCAAACGGAAGATGCGGCACTTGGCTTATTTGGAGAAAACCGCGTGAACGTTTTAAAGTTAAATTTACAATTACAGAAATTAATGAAATAGTAACAACGCTACCTCAATCTAACGGATTGAGGTAGCGTTGTTTCGAAAGAAAGGTTGTGAATGTTTTGTATGCGGATGACTATAAACCAACTTTTCAAAGGCGAACACCAGAAGAGTATTTAGAATATATTCGTCAGCAAAATCGCGGGAAGTTAAAGTTATATGTGGGGGCTGCTCCAGGAGTAGGGAAAAGTTATAAAATGCTCTTTGATGCAAGAGAGATGAAAAAAGATGGTATGGATATTGTAATTGGTTTAATTGAAACGCACGGAAGAAAAGAGACGGAAGAAGCAATTGCAGATTTAGAAAAGGTTTCTTTAAAAGAAATACAGTATAAAGGAAAAATATTTTATGAACTTGATGTGGAAGAAATTATAAAACGTGCACCGCAAGTAGTCGTAGTTGATGAACTGGCACATAGTAATATACCAGGTTCCAAACATAAAAAACGTTACATGGATGTGCAAGAATTGCTAGAGGCTGGTATATCCGTATTATCAGCGTTTAATATTCAGCATTTAGAAAGTGTTCATGATATTGTAGCTCAAATTACGAATATAAAAGTACGAGAACGAATTCCAGATTTTATTTTGCAAAAGGCGAATGAAATTCAGCTCGTTGATGCAACACCTGAGGTATTAAGGAAGAGATTAATAGATGGAAAGATATATAAGGAAGAAAAAATTCAGCAAAGCTTACAAAATTTCTTTACGCTTAATAATCTAGGGGCACTCAGAGAGTTATCGCTTCGTGAAGTTGCCGATGATATGGACGAGAAAATTAGCCAAACAGTAATAGAACCGATTGGCGTAAAAGAAAAAATTCTTGTTTGTGTACAATATAGCTCAACAGCGGAGAAATTAATAAGACGAGGATGGCGCATGGCTGATCGGTTAAACGCTGAATTGTATGTATTAAATGTTGAAAGAGAAAATATAGACTCTCTTTCAGCTGGTAAAAAGCAAACAATTGAAGAATGGAAGGCGCTCACGAATCAATTTGATGCGAGTTTTGTGTTAGAAGAGGCGAAAGGGAGAAAGCCAGCGGATGTTATTATTGAAGTCGCGAAAAGATTACAAGTAACGCAAATTTTACTGGGGCAATCGGCAAGAACAAGGTGGGAAGAAATAAGAAAAGGCTCGATTGTAAATGAGATTATGAGACAAACGAAGTATATTGATATTCATATTGTTGCGGATCAACGAGCGTAAAATAGAGACCATCTGTAGGTCTCTATTTTACTTTTTGTGTGGCGGGGAAGCGTAGCATTTTCATCGCATATAAGATTATGATTAGAAACATAATTGCACCTAGGAAGAAAATCCAAAAGTAATTTTGATTAAATAAAAGAAATCCACCTACAAGTGGCCCTGTGCTCATACCGAAATAGCGGATAAAGTTGTACATACCGATAGCAGTTGCGCGTTCTTGTACGAATTCTTCCGTTAATAAAGTAGTGTGAGTTGGCATAGACAGTCCCATACTAAAACCGTATAAAGAGGTAACGATAATGATGAATGGAATGTTGATGCTATATGTGAAAGAGAATAAAGTGACACATATAATATTGAAGAAACTAGTAATGAATAAAGCTTGCTTTGTTGTGAGAAGTTTTTGCAAAAGTTTATAGCAATAACTTCCTAACATGATGGAAAGGGACATTGGTATAAACATAAGACCGATTTCACTTGCAGTTAGGTGAAATGAATTTGTTAAAATGCTCGGTAAAAAAACGAGAAAGCAAAAGTAAATACAAAATTGAATAAAGCCAATAAGAGTAATAGAAAATCCAGTTGTATTTTTTAAGATAAGCCAGTAATTCTTTTTTGCTTGCGGTTGCTTCATTACAGTTGGTTTTGTTTCTGGAAGTAGTGAAATGTTTATAATTAATAAGAGAATGCCAAGTATAGATAAAAACAGAAATACGGATAAGTGGCCATTTATACTGCCGAGATAACCACCTATGAGAGGGCCAATCGCAGGTGCGAGAGCAAGTAACATTTGATAGAGGCTCATTGCTTCTCCACGTTCTTTTCCTTCAAATAAATCACCAATAATCGTTGCTGCGACTACAGGTATAGCTGCTATTCCTATAGCTTGAACAGCTCTAAAAAATAGAAATAAATAAACGTTCGCCGAAAAAGCACATCCAATTGAACCAATTGTACTAATGACTAAACTAGGGATAAGGACAGATTTTCTCCCTTTTGTATCAATTAAAGGTCCATAGAAGAGCTGCATAATCGCAAGAACGAATGTGAAAATTGAAACTGTTAAATTTACAAGATAAAGAGAAGTGTGAAAAGAAGCTTGAATCATAGGCAAGATAGGTGTGTAAATATTTTGAGCGAAGGAACCGAGTAAGGCACTAATACAGATAACATATAAAATGAAATTTAGTTTGGATTTTTTCATTGTGTTAACCTCCTTTTTATTTTGTTTCCTTGGAAACTAAATTTATTTTAACATGTTTTTCTCACTTGTAAATATGAAAAAATGATTTTAAAATGGTATATAGTGAAATTGTTTCTTTGGAAACTTAGGGGGCGAACGGATTGGATTATGCAACGAAGCAAATGGAAATACTTTCGGACATTCGTACACTTTTGCATAAAAAAGAAGAACATTTGAAAGGACAAAATGAGAAGTTTCTTCGTGAGACAGGTGTAAGTGGTATGTCTTTATCTGAGTTACATGTGATCGAGTGTATCGGGAAAAATGATCTGATGAATGTAACGGCAATTACGACAGAAATGGGAATAACGAAGGGCGCAATCTCTAAAATTTGTACAAAGTTGTTTCAAAAGCAATTCGTTGAGAAGATACAAATGTTAGATAATCAAAAAGAAATTTTTTTCCGCTTAACGGAAAGCGGAAATGAAATATATAAAGCTCATGATAAATTGCATAAACAAGCTGAAGAAAAGTGGCTGTTACTTTTAGATGGATATACGAAAGAAGAGCAAGACTTTATTCAAAGGTTTATAAAGGATGTCTCCGATCATTTGGAAATATAATTGGAAGAAAAAACTCCTTCATTTCAAGCTGTTTGAATATAATTTCTAAAAGAACTCATATATAATAGAAAAAGATACTTAACATAGTGAATAATTAAAGAGTCAATATATAAAGAGGAGAGAATAACATGCTTGAAAATACGGGGTTAGTATTAGAAGGCGGCGGTATGCGTGGTGTATATACGGGCGGGATACTAGAATACTTTATGGAACAAGATTTATATTTTCCATATGTAGTCGGTGTATCAGCTGGTGCTTGTCATGCAGCGTCGTATCTTTCCAGACAAAGAAATAGAAATAAAACGGTCAATATTGATTATGTATCACATCCGAAGTATTTATCGTATAAAAACTTATGGAGAAAACGTCAGTTATTTGATATGGATTTCATTTTTCATGAAATACCAGAAAAGCATGTGCCGTTTGATTTTGAAACATACTTTAATAGTCCCGAACGCTTTCTTGTAGGAACAACGGATTGTGAAACAGGACAGTCTGTTTATTTTGAAAAAGAGGGAACGAATGATGATGCGCTAAATTTATTACAAGCGTCTAGCTCATTACCTTTCATTGCACCAGTAGTAAATTACCGTGGTAAGCAATTATTAGATGGCGGGATTTCTGATCCAATTCCAGTTCGAAAAGCACAGGAGGATGGATTTAAAAAATCAGTCGTTATTTTGACGAGAAATCATGGTTATGCAAAAAAGAAATCAAAATTTGGCTGGGTTGCAGCGAAAGCATATAAAAAATATCCGAACCTTGTTAACACGATGCTGAGTCGTTATGAAGTGTATAATGAAACACTTCACTACATTGAAAAAGAAGAGCAAGCGGGTAATTTATTTGTTATTCGTCCAGAAGTGCCACTTCAAGTAGATCGTATGGAAAAAGATGCGATAAAACTACAAAGTTTATATGAGCAAGGCTATGAAGATGCAAAGAGACAGTTTGCAGATTTGCAGGCGTTTTTGCAAAAATAAGTATTAGGCTGTGGAGAAGAATTTCTCTGCAGTCTTTTTTATTATTGGTTTTAATTACAAATATCGGTAATTACGTTTCTTCTTTCAAAAAAATCATATAAGAAGCCTGTTATTAAATATATACCAACGTTAATATTGTTTATTTTGGCTTTCATTTCTTCTGTTATGTTTGTATTGAATAACGGAATGGGAGAGTTGATGATAGCGGTCTCTTTAGGGATTGCAGCGATAGTGAACGGTCTTTTACTTCTTGCATTGAAAGTAGTTCGTGTGATTGTTGCAAAGGGAAGATAGAGCATCGAATTTCGATGCTCTATTTTTTTATGTAAAAAAAAATCCCTCTTTATAAGGAATTTTAATGTGGTAAGAAAATCAATTGATAAGCAAACAAGATTCCAAATACATATACAAGTGGGTGAACAGCACGGAATTTACCTTTTGCCACTTTCATAAGTGGGTATGAAATAAATCCAAGTGCGATACCTGTTGCGATACTTGATGTAAGTGGCATGCTTAAGATTACTAAGAATGCTGGGAATGCTTCATCAAATGCGTCCCAATCGATGTGGCGAACTGAACCCATCATAAGACTACCAACGATAATTAATGATGGTGCAGTAATAGCTGATACACCAGAAACGGCACTTACTAATGGTCCGAAGAATGCTGCTAGTGCGAATAGAACAGCTACTGTAACTGTTGTTAAACCAGTACGACCACCAGCTGCAACACCAGCAGAAGATTCAATGTAAGCTGTTGATGGTGTTGTTCCGAACATAGAACCGATTGTTGCTGAGAATGAGTCAGATAAAAGAGCTCGTCCAGCTTTTGGAAGCTTTCCGTCTTTCATAAATCCACCTTGTTGAGCAACGCCAAGTAATGTACCTGTTGTATCGAATAGTGTAACAAGGAAGAATGAGAATACAACGCCGTATAATCCGTAGTTAATTACGTCAGATACAGCAGTAATTGGATTTGAAACGATAATTCCTTCTGGTAATCCCGGCATTGATGTAACACCGTTTGAGAATGTTAATTGTCCTGTGAAGAAAGCAATAACACCAGTTAATAGCATACCGATAAATAGTGCGCCATTTACATTTAAAGACATAAGGACAATTGTAATTCCTAGTCCAGCTAATGCTAGTAGTACTGGAGCAGAGTGAAGGTCACCAAGCCCAACTAAGTTTGCTTCATTTTTTGTAACGATACCTGTTAAACGTAAACCGATAAAGGCGATGAAAAGACCGATACCAGCAGTAATTGCATGTTTTAAGTTTTCAGGAATTGCTTCCATTAATTTTGTACGGAAAGATGTGAATGATAACAAAATTAAAATCATACCTGCTACGAATACAGCAGAGAATGCAATTGCGAAAGTCATGCCTTCATGAGCTTTTACAACAGAGTAAGAGAAGTAAGCATTTAATCCCATACCTGGTGCAATTGCGATTGGTAAGTTTGTAAAGATTGCCATAAATAATGTTCCGACAACAGCAGCGATAATTGTTGCTGTAAATGCTTGTTCAAATGGAACACCTGCATCCCCAAGGATAACAGGGTTTACCACAATGATATATGCCATTGTTAAGAAGGTAATAATACCTGCCATAATTTCAGTTTTAATAGAAGTTTTATGTTTTGAAAGGTTAAACATATAAACATCCTTTCTGTTTACGAATAATTTTCACAACAGTTATATATAATATTCGCTTTTTAACTATTTTGCAATAGTTTTGCATAAAAAGTTTACAACAATTCATATTTTGTGTCTTAAATTCGAATATTAATCGTAACATGATGTGTGAATTTCAGTTTTTATTATGCACATGATAAGAAAAAGGAGTTGAAAGAAGCTATGCCGCAGCAAAAAAACTTTGTAACAATGCCAGCGCAACATCAAAATAAACAACCTGGTATTGAATCGTTAATGAATCCTCTACCGCAGTTTGAAGATCCAAATTATAAAGGGAGCGAAAAGTTAAAAGGAAAGAATGTACTAATTACAGGTGGAGATAGCGGAATTGGACGAGCTGTTTCCATTGCTTTTGCGAAAGAGGGGGCAAATATTGCGATTGCGTATTTAGATGAGGAGGGAGATGCAAATGAGACGAAACAATATGTTGAGAAAGAAGGCGTAAAGTGTGTGTTGTTGCCAGGTGATTTAAGTAATGAACAGCATTGTAAAGATATTGTGCAAGAGACTGTCCGGCAGCTAGGTAGTTTAAATATTTTAGTAAATAATGTCGCGCAGCAATATCCGCAGCAAGGATTAGAATATATTACAGCGGAACAGTTAGAAAAAACGTTTCGTATTAATATTTTTTCTTATTTTCACGTTGCGAAAGCAGCACTTTCTCATTTAAAGCAAGGGGATGTCATTATAAATACGGCATCTATCGTTGCGTATGAAGGAAATGAAACGTTAATTGATTATTCCGCAACGAAAGGAGCGATCGTAGCTTTTACAAGATCACTTTCTCAATCGTTAGTGCAAAAAGGGATTCGTGTAAATGGTGTTGCGCCGGGGCCAATTTGGACACCACTTATCCCATCAAGCTTTGATGAGAAGAAAGTATCACAGTTCGGGAGCAATGTTCCGATGCAGAGGCCTGGTCAACCATATGAATTAGCGCCAGCATACGTATACTTAGCGTCTGGCGATTCATCCTATGTTACGGGGCAGATGATACATGTAAATGGGGGAGTTATTGTAAATGGATAGTTTTCATTTATAAGAGCAAAGTAAAGTTAATTCCACTTATTATAGTGAGCGCTAGGGGGGATATAGATGAAAAAGTTATGTTTTGTCATACTATTATTTTTCATCCTACCGGTTAGTGCTTTTGCTGATACAGATCATTTAATATTAGTGAATCTTACGACAAACCAGTTGTCTTTTTTTGAAAATGGAAATTATACAAAAACATTCCCCGTAACAACTGGAAGAGATCGTACACCTACGCCTGAAGGTAATTTTTGTATTATAACTAAATATAAAAATAAAGAATACCATCGAAAAAAAATAGCTGGGGGTGCACCAAATAACCCTCTTGGTACGAGATGGCTTGGGCTAGATAAGAATGAATATGCGATTCATGGGACAAATCGGGAATGGACGATTGGAAGTAGGGAATCAAATGGGTGTATTCGCATGCATGACAGGGATATACAGTGGTTATATGATCGAGTCCAATTACAAACAAAAGTAATCATTTCTCGTTTTCATACGAGCCCCGAATATGAAGCAAATAAGCTTGGTTACCGCGTTGTGAGTTGGAATGGTCGTAAAGTAAAAGAAGAGCAAATTGGCATGCTTACGTTAGTAGACCGTGCCGATATATATTGGCAAGAACCAAATGGGCAGCTAACGAAAGTGAAAACGGTATTGCCAAACGAAAGATATGCAGTGTACTCAAAACGAAAAGATGGAATATATTATATAGGAAACAATTTGTATATTGTGGATGAAACAGGAGAAAAAATTCGTTATGAACAAATTCCTTCTTCGACTTTAAGTAATATATATAAACGGAAATATAATGTTCCGTAATGGCTACCGTATTATAGACGGTAGCTTATTTCTACTTTGAGTTTAACTGCAACTATTGTATTTTGCTGAATATAATACAGTACAGATAGGGGGCGGTTACATTATGAAAAGTGAATTTGCGTTTAAAGTTTTCTTAGTAACGACCTGTTTATTTATCGTGTATTTGTATGCGTTTCTCGTCTTTTCGTTTTATGTTCCATATGTTGATTTAATATTGTTCTTCGGATTTATTTGGGCGTTTGTTAAGGCAAGGGAAGGGGAGAAGAGTATATATCGGCGTATTACCTTATGCGGGACGGCCGTTCTCGTTATTTTGTACTTTTTTATTATGCATGATTTTTGGAGGGGAATGTAAAAAGCATACGATTACTCGTATGCTTTTACATCTGTTAATGATGGAAGAGAGGAAATGGCTCCGTAATTTGTACATGTGAGAGCACCTACTTTATTTGCAAAGGAGATAAACGTTGTTAAATCTTCAAAATTATGAAGAAACATTTGTTCACTTTTAGCAATTTGGTATAACATTGCTCCAACGAAAGCATCACCAGCGCCAGTAGTATCAACTTGTTGAATAGAGATAGAAGGTACAATAGTTTGCTTATCCTTTGTTGCAAGAAGAGTACCGTCTTTTCCGAGTGTAATAGCTACGGCTTTCGCACCATGATTTAATAATTTGAGTGCAGATTGTTGTAAATCACTCTCTTTAGAAAGCATAATCGCTTCTTCTTGACTTACTTTTACAAAATGAGCATGTTTTATAAAAGTTAAGCAATCTTGAATAAATTGTTCGGTATTTGTAATGAGCGCATTTCGGTAATTTGGATCAAAAGAAATAAACTGGCCACTTTCTCTTGCATGTTGTAGAAGTTGAAAATATGTGTCTTTTAACGGGCTGGACAATAAAGCTGTCGCTGAACCAAAATGGATTAAATCATTCGTTTTTATTTTTGATAAATCAATGCTATTGAAATGATATTCACCGTCTGCGCCACGCATAAAGGTAAAATCACGCTCACCATTTTGATCGATAGATACGAATGCAAGTGTGGTTTGTTTATCCTTGATGAGCATGGAAGTGTCCACATATGCATGTTGTAAAGTTTGTTCAAGAAATTCACCAAATGGATCGTTTCCTACTTGTCCCATAAATGTAGCGTGTCCACCTAATTTTGTAATAGCAGCAGCAACGTTAGCAGGTGCTCCACCAGCCTTTTTTTCGAAATTTGAACCGTTTACTAAAGAAACATTGGTATTTCGGCAAACGAAATCAATTAATAGTTCACCGATACAAAAGACATTTCTCATACAATCCCTCTTTTCAGCTTATATTGTGTAATGATAAAGTTTAGTTTTGCATCTGAAAAGATTGCTATATGATGTTTCAAGTCTTTTCGAGGAAAAACTCGGGACGTAAAGACTGTTGAACCATCGCATAAGAAAATTTCCACGATGCTTGTATCTACAAATATTTGTAGTTCTATCGTATCTTGAATATTAATTTTTTTATAGCGTTCATAACCATATTCTCCGCCAAATTGATGGCAGAAGTTGCTCCTGTCTATAGAAACAGTACCTTCTTTCCGATTAAATGTAATTGGAAAACATTCCTCTTCATTATGGAAAAGAGAAAGTCCGAATAGGTTTGCATTCTCTGTTTTGAAAGTGACAATTAATTCATAAGAGTCCTCATGATCAAGTGTTGATAATATATTTAATCCAGCTTTTATATCTCCTGAAATTTCTTTTTTTGTTGTTCGTAGTTTTGCTAGTTCTGAAACTGGTTTTTGTTTTAATATGTGGTCCTCTAATGTTAGTTCACGTGGAAGTGTTAAACAATGAGCCCACATATAATCATCAGAAGGATATGTGATTTCACTCGATCCTGCCCAAGCAAACAATAGGCGGCGACTAGTAGAGTCTTTTAGAGTTTGAGGGGCATAAAAATCGAATCCTTTATCAACCTCGTAATATGAATCAACATGGAAATGTAAATTTTCAATATCGAAATGTCCTATAGCATAAACAACATTGTATACATTTTGGAAATTTTCTTCTTCTTTTTCAATTCCTTGAGGTGAAAAGAGAAGTACATCTTTCCCCGATAATTGGAAGTAATCGGGGCATTCCCACATGAATCCAAATTCTTTTAAGTTTGTTGTAATTTCACCTTGGAAATTCCAATTGTATAGGTCTTGTGACTTATATAGTAAAAGAGTTCCAGTTTTATTTTTGCGTTGTGCACCGAGTAACATATAGTATATATCGTTATGTTTCCATACTTTTGGATCACGCACATGTTTTGTATATCCGTCAGGGATTACATCAATAATAGGATTATTACTATATTTCGTCATCTTATATTGAGAATCCATTGTTGCCATACATTGTTTTGCATCACGGGAATTATCAGATTTTTTTATATTTCCTGTATACAGTAAGTGAAGAAGTCCGTCTTTTACGATAGCGCTCCCAGAATATGCACCGTGCGATTCATAGCTTTCAGTAGGTATGATAGCTACAGGCATACGCTCCCAGTTAATAAGATCTTTTGATTTCACATGCCCCCAATGCTTCATTCCGTGAATGGGACCAAATGGATACCACTGATAAAAAACATGATATTCATCATTGTAGTATGATACACCGTTAGGATCATTCATTAGTCCAAAGGATGGGTGGATATGATAAATTGGTTTCCATGAATCTTGGTTTGCAATTTCATATAAAGAATGTAATTCGTCTTTATCAGATTGCAATATTGTTTTATATTTTGACATAGGTTTTCTCCTCGCTATTGTTTACTTTCTTTATATAAAATGAATGTGGCAACAAAAGCAGTGATAATTGCAATAGCTAATCCAATTATATAGTGAATCATATTCATTATGCCAAGAGGTGCAACAATTGTAAGCATTGGAATACCTGTTAAACCGTATGCATTAGCCGCTACTTGCATCCAAACAACGTAAGCGCCACCAATTGCGCCACCAATAGCTGCTGCAATAAATGGTTTACCAAGTTTTAAATTGACACCAAAAATAGCTGGTTCTGTAATTCCTAAAAATGCTGAAGCTGCTGCTGGAATTGCAATTTCTTTCGTTTTTTTGTTTTTTGTTTTGAAATAAACTGCTAAAGTAGCCCCTCCTTGAGCAACGTTCGCCATTGACCAAATAGGGAGTAAGAAATTGACACCGATATCTTTATTTGCGAGTAAGCCTGCTTCAATAGCATGGAAGCTATGATGTAAGCCAGTAAGAACGATTGTTGAATATAGACCACCGAATATAAGACCAGCTACTGGTCCTGCAAATTGATAAATTGTATTTAAAAGGTACGTAATGCCGTCACCGATTTTATATCCAATTGGTCCAATAATAATAAGTGATAAAAAGCCAGTTATAATAATCGTTAAGAATGGTGTAACTAATAAATCTAAAGAGTTCGGAACGCGTTTTCGAAGTTCTTTTTCAATTGTACTCATGACATATACACATAACAGAATAGGTAAAACAGTGCCTTGATAGCCAATCATATCAATATTCATACCAAGAAAATGTAAAACAGTTGGTTTTGCATTTGAAAGAGTCCAAGGATTCGTTAAGCTTGGGTGAGTTAATATACCACCAACAACTGCGCCTAAGAAAATATTTCCACCAAATTCTTTAGCGGCACTAACCCCAATTAAAATAGGTAAAATAATGAAAGCTGCACTTGAGAACATATCAAGTAATTGGATAAGTGAGTGATCTCCAGGAATTAATTTAAACGCTTTCAACATTCCGAGTAATCCCATAAGTAAACCGCTTGCGACGATAGCTGGAATAATTGGAACGAAAATATTAGATAATGTCTTTGCTAGGCGAGCAATGGGATTCATTTTTTTCTTAGATATATCATTTGATGTTGTAGAATCCAGTTCAGATATTCCAATTAGTTTCGAAAACTCAGCATATACTTTGTTTACTATGCCAGTTCCAAAAATAATTTGGTATTGTTCAGTCGTTGCAAAAGCACCTTTCACTTCATCGATGTTTTCGATTTCGGAGGCGTTTATTTTGGTTTCATCTTTTAGTACAAGACGAAGGCGAGTAGCGCAATGTGTAGCGCGAACAATGTTTTCCTTTCCACCGATGTTTTGTAATACTTGTGTTGCAATTTGTTTCATATTCATAAAAATTCCCCCTTACTATATTTTTGCGGAACCGGTTCCGTAAATAATTAAAATAAAAAAACAGGGAATTGATGTGAAGAATCCTGTTTTTTTATGTGGAACCGGTTTTATTTTTATTATAGAGTGCCTTTAAATTTTGTCAACGCTTTCTTGGATTTTTAATGTATAACGAGAGTGTAATATTTTTGGTATAGTTTTGTTTTCGACAAGCTGTGAAAGAGAAGTGGCAGCAAGCTTTCCGGCATACTCATAGTCAAACGCAATTGTCGTTAAGCTAGGGTGTACCATTTCTGAAATATCATATCCCCCAAATCCTGTTACAGAAATATCATTTGGTACAGAAAGAGAATGGGAGTGAATGACTTTCATTGCCCCAAGTGCAATGTTATCTGTAGCACATACGATAAGCGTTGGACGGTTATTACTTAAAATATGTTGTACTTGTTTCATGGCATCTTCTATTTGGAAAGATGTTTCGTAATAACAAACACTGCAAGTTGGTTCTAAATTTTCAATGGCTTTTTGAAAACCGTTTTTTCGATTTATACCAACAGAAATATCATCTTTCTCTACTCCTAAATAGGCGATATTTCTATGCCCTTGTGATAACACGTATGCTCCTAACTCATAAGCTGCATCATAATCATCATGAACGAGGCAATATTGATCTTTATATTCTTGCCCAACGAATAAAATAGGGATATTTGAATTAACAATAATTTGTTGATGCTTATTTGTTAAAGTTTTGGTTAATAAAATAATGCCAGCTACTCTTTGTTTTATAAAGTTTTCCATTGCTTGTATTTCAGTTTCAATTGTTTGATTTGCATTTGCTACAAGCATTTGATAGTTATTTTTCTGTAACGTATTATCAATCCCAATAAGTGTTTTCATTGTAGCGAAGGAGTCTAATCGGGGGATAATAACACCAATTAAATTTGTTGTTTTTGCTTTTAAGCTTTGAGCAAATGTATTGGGAGAAAAATTTGTTTCTTGAATAATACTTTCGATTTTAAGTTTTGTTTTATCACTTACGTATCCACCGTTTAAGTAACGAGAAACTGTGCTTTTTGCAACTCCAGCCAATTTGGCGATATCTGCAATTGTTTTAGTCATATTATTTCACCTTCATATTCATAAAAATATTAATTTTATTATAGGGAGAATTGGGGAGGACGTAAACAAGAAGAGGAAAAGAAAAAACCACCTCACGTATATGAGGTGGAGTATGTGTTAATACCTTGGTTTAAAAGTATGACAACAAGTTTCTACACTCGTTGCTACAGAACTTTCTAGCGTCTCGTTTGTTAAAACTGCACTTGTATACGAATCATTTTCAGTTTGACCCGATTCATCTGCATCTGGCTGAACGATAATCGCACTGGCTTGACAAAAGTTACCTTGTCCCCAAAATGAGCAATTGGAAACAGAGCATCTTACTTCTGGCATAAAACCCCCTCCTTATACATTAGTTTGGGAATTTACGCCCATTTCATGTGTAGAAGGAGTTTCCTTTTCTCGTTATTTCTTCGTTTGTTCAAACCATTCTTTGAATTTTTCTTTTGATTGTTCTCCGCTAATACGGCTTACTTCTTTACCATCTTTAAAATGAATAATTGTCGGTGTTCCTTGGATATTGTATTTATCCCAAGGCTCGTTTAAATTTTCAATATCAATTACCTTCATATCAACATTTAAATCTTTCGCTAAAGGTACAACAATAGGAGAGACCTTTTGACAATGAACGCAAGAGGTTTGATAAAAGTAAATCGTTTGTTCTTTTTTATCTTCTATATTTTTATTGAGATCCTCAAGAGAAATTTTATTTGAGTAGTAACCTTTTTCATCTGTCGATGCGTTTTTCTTTTCCATTTGTGTTACAGCAAAGATTGCCGCAAATAAGACGATAATAATACCGCCAAATATAAGCATTTTTTTCATTCTTTCATCTCCTTATTTGTTTTTGATGACAATAAAGCTACAAACAGCGATTGTAATAAAGCCGATAAGTGCTAAAAACGGGATTGTCACAAAGCCGAACCAGTTTATGTATTCTCCCGTACATGGTACACGACCGCAAGCTGCCCCAGCAGCTGAAAATGCTGCGATTTTTTGAATCGCATAGTGATATAAAGAAATACAAGCACCAATACTTGCAATTGGTAAAGAATAACTTGCGATGCGATAGTCTTTTTTTACTACAGCGATACCGAGCCATAACACGAATGGATACATAAAAATACGTTGATACCAACAAAGAACACAAGGCTCAAATTTCATGATTTCGGAAAAGTATAAACTTCCTAGTGTAGCGATAAAAGAAGCTCCCCAAGCGGTAAGTAAAGCATATTCTTGCTTTTTTTCTCGTCCCATATTTTATACCTCACTTATAATAGTTACATACTAAATTATAGTATGAAGTGGCACAGAAAAGAAAGAAAAAATATGTTTATCAATAAAAGTTTTATAAGGGGAAACTTTTATTGATATAAATATTTTAAAAAAGCGCCATTCTCCAGAAGAGAATAGCGCTATATTTTACATTTGAATTTGCTCTACTTCTTCTACATGTGACTTTTGGGATGCGTGGTCAATATATTGAAATAGGAGCTGCAATTGTTTATCAACTTCTGGCAGTTCTTTACTGTATTGATAAGCGTGTAAAAAATGCTCAATACGCTTAGAAAATAATTGATCGTTCGTTTGAACCATGAGAACGAGTAATTTATCCCAATTACAGCAATACGTGTAATAGAGAGCTTTATCATAATCGTTATATGTTTGCACTGTGTACCCTCCTTACCGAGAGTTATATATAGTGTGTGATAAGTAAGGAGAAATACACTTGAAAGAATTTGTTAAGAAAAAAAGTGAATGAAAAAAACGAGGTGTGTCCTCGTTTTTTAAGCTTTTGGCATTGGCGTAGGTGTTGGTTTGCCATAACCTTCTTTGTATTTATTATCGATATAGTTACGAATTTCAAGCGTTGATTTTCCTTTTTGTTTCATCGAAGCAGATTCAACAGCGATTTCTAAGCAATTGACGCAAGTCGTTGCATGGGAATCCCAAACAACTTCACCATTCTTTTTAATTTCACGAATAAAGCAATTTTTATTATTTTTATGTCCTACACTTTCACCGCAACCACAGTAACATGGAATCCAATCTAATAGCTCTGCATTTTGTCCAGCGACAGTGTAGATATCTTTCATTTGTGGATCAAGCTTGTCTAGGAAGGTAGGAAGTGTGTCGACTCCTTTTGTTTTCTCTTGAATGTCAGCTTGCTGAGTGTGCGATGCATGGTCGTGCTCTTCTTTTGATTCAGATGATTTTTTTTCATTTGTACCACTGCTTCCGCATCCAGCAAGAATTAAACTCAGTACTGCAAGTAAAGAAAATACATATTTCTTCATACGCTTGTCCCCTTTACAAATGTATTAATCAAATTGTATCAGAGATTATGGTGTGTCGGGTGAAGATTTTTTTGACCGATTTTTGAAATGCCATCGTAGTGAATGGAATAGAAATAAAATCGGGATATAAGCGTATACAATATATAAGCCAGCTTGAGACAGTATTGTATTTAATGTGTTTATACTTTCACGGTTTTTAAAAAATAAAGAAGCTATAAAAACGATGAAAATAAAAAACGGTAATGTAAATTTAAATGAAATATGAAATGAACGCTTCATCGTTTGACATGATGACCAAATAGTTAAACAAAGGTTCGGCAAAATAATTAAAAACCAAACAAAAATAATAATATATTCAAACCGTTGAATGAAAGGAACTTTAATTATTTTCAACATTGTTAAAGTAGGCCAAATAGTATGATTTAATTGTCCTTCACTATAATACATAAAAGATACAATAGCTAAAACTACATAAATTAAAGTGCTAAAAACAATTCCTGCATGAGCCCATCTTTTTAAAGATTTTCCTTTTTCAATAAGTGGATAGAAGATAAGAATTGTTTCAAAGCCAAGAAACTCTAATGCAGATTGTTTTGCAGATATAAGTATGTCAACAGGTGAATGTGTAAAAATAGGTAAAATATTACGAAAATGAGCATATTTCATTGGATAGATTAAAAAGAATACAACGAAAATAGGAAGTACAATTCCCCAAAAGCATATCCCTGTCACAGAGCGGAAGCCGCCCTTTATAATGTAGTAAGTGACTAATAAAAACATAAGTGTAAGTTTCCACAATTTAATAGTAGGGAAAATCCAAACTTGTATTACTTCCATATATGTACGAAGAACAGTAAGGCAGAATAATAAGCAATAAAGAGTAAAAATCATGGAAAATATAGAACCAATCCATTTTCCAAAAGTTGTTGTGTGAATGCTAATTAAATCTCCATCTTTTTCTAACATTTTTAACATACAAAACAGCACAATATGAGTTGCAATTCCCGCAATAATGAGAGAAATCCAGGCATCATAACCAGCGTTTTTTAAAATTACACGTTGATATCCAAGAACTCCTATTCCAATTTGAAGAGAATGTAATAAGATAAATGCAAAGTATGGAGAGACTGTCTTTGCTTTACTCATTGTATTCATTGCTTATTTCACCTCACTATTCCCCGATTCCAGATTGTACAATATTAAGATCTAAATTTATATCCACTGCTACATTTTTATACATATTTCGAATTTGTTTTATATTCCATTTTCTCGTATGGCTTCTAATTTCATCTCGTATTCCTAAAGGATCAATTTCCTTTTCTTGAAATTGTATTATTAAATCTTCGCAGTCTTTTTCAACGTTTCGTTCAATTTGTTTTTTTATATAATTGATATTTGTTTTTTTTCTTAAATCAATCCAATCAGGAGAGTTTTTAATTAATCCATTTAATTTTAAATGGATTTTTACCTTAGGTATGTCGCCAGTTTGATCTATATCATATTTATTTTTCCCAGCTAAGTTTTGTATAACAACCATACCTTTATGTTTATCCTTTGTTATCGCTGCCTCGTAACGTCCATTTTTCGTAGGATTAATAAGTAATTTTGCTAAAACAGAATGTCTTTTATCCGTATACATAACGACTTTATCGCCTTTTAAAAAAGCAAGTCCTTTGACAGCGACAGAATGATTATCGCCCATTCTAATATAGGGGACGTAGGCATCACATACAGAAGAGTAGTAATTATATAAAAAAATGTTTAATGAGGTTTGTGGAATGTTCTCATTTCTTATATTTTGCTCGAGTAAATCAGCAATATATAACGATCCATTTTTTTTTCCGTAATTTAAAAGTTCTTCAGCCGATCCATCTACAATTGCTAGTTGTACATCACGCCCGATATTTGGGTCACGTTGTAAGTTAGTAATAATTTCTCCCATTCCGCGTTCTCCTAGAGCCTTTCCAAATAGGACGACACGCATTTGACCTACAACAACATTGTGAGGCGATTTCGCATTTAGTCGTGAGGCGATTGTCTCAAGTGAACGGGCAGATGTTGATTGAGTTTCTGGTTTAGACTTTACACCATGTGTGTACTCTGGGAATAAGATAGTCCCTTGGAATCTTTTGTTTTTTGTGATGTCGAATCCAACAATATGAATAATACGCTGTGCATCCACTATATACGTTTGTGTACAGCCAGTTTGTAGAATGAAAAAGATAATAATAAGGTACAATAAAAGTTTTTTCATTCATTATCACCATCACGTTTCTGTTTTGCTTTATTCGGATTATAACGCCATTTTGATTTTGGTCTAAGGAAAGAAGGCCTTTGTGCCGTTTGACTAAATGGTAATCGAAGAAAACCTTCTGCTGTACCTAAACCACGAAATGGATATAAAGGTAATAAATAAGGTGATCCAAGTGATTTTAATTTAATTAAATGAGCTAAAATAAATACAAATCCGACAATAAGGCCTAATCCTCCGAATGCGCCAGCTAAAAGAATAAGCGGAAAGCGTAACAAACGGATAGTAGAAGACATCTTCACAGTCGGTGTTGTGAAAGATGCAAGGGCGGATAAAGCAACTGCAATTAATAGAATTGTACTCGTTAAAGCTGCTTCAACAGATGCTTGTCCAATTACAATCCCACCAACAATCCCAATTGTTTGTCCGACTTTTGTCGGTAAACGCGCTCCCGCTTCACGAAGCAATTCGATTGTAATTTCTAAAAAGAGTGCTTCTAGAATAGGAGGGAAAGGTACGTTAGCCCTCGAGAAAATAATAGGACCTAGTAAATCGGCAGGAATCATTTGATAATGATATGTTAAAGCCGCTGTATAAATAGCGGAGGAAAAAAGAGAAAATATAGCTCCGAAAAAACGAATAATACGAAAGAAAGATCCAATCATCCACGGTAAATAATAATCTTCTGGTGAAATGAAAAAATCCAGTAACGTTGTTGGTCCTGATAAAGCATATGGAGAGCCATCTGTTAAAATTAAAACTTCTCCGTTAATTAAAGCAAATACAGCTCGATCTAATCGTTCTGTAGGTAATAGAACAGGGAAAGGTGAATTGCTATTATCACTAATAAATTGCTCAATCATAGTTGCATCAAATGGGACATCAAAGTCAATGTCCTCTAGCCGTTGTATTGCAGTATTGATAAATTGTTCATTTGTAACTCCGTCTATATAAGCAACTGCTACTTTCGTTTTTGACATAGACCCCACGGTAACTTCTTTAAAAATGAGTTGCTCAGTTACAATGTTTCGGCGTAATAAGTGTATATTTGTATCAAGGTTTTCAACGAAACCGATTTTAGGTCCGATTACGCTATACTCATTTTCTGTATCGTTATATAATCGTGTTCCTAAAACAGTACTCTCGGCACGAATTAAAGCATATTGATCGGGATTCAAATTGTTTTTTAAGCGTATTAAAATATATCCACCTAATAATTTCTCACGAATATCATCAATAGAAGGGGAGGTAATAATATCTTCAATAGAGACGATATTACATAAATCAGAGATGTTTTGGATTTGTTCCGATTCCTTTTTTATAGGAGTTAAAATGAATTGTTTAATAATAAGTGCTTCCACGACAGATTTATAATAAAACAAGCATAACGTTTCATCTTCAAGTACGTTATAAGAGACAAAATCGCTAGATTCTGTCATGGTTTGTATAAATTCTGGAATAGAACAAAGTGTTTTTGTATTAGTCTTTTTGGATTTCTTAGATGATAAACCGAACATTTTCGCACCCCCTGACATATATCATTTACTTGTGTTAGTTTTTGGGAAAGACGGGAATTTATACTTGAAAATTGAAAGTTCATAAAGAAAAGGAAGAGTATTGAAAATCTCTTCCTTTTTGGTGTGTTAATTTGTTTTCTTTTCCTTAATCGACTTTACTAATTTAATCATTTCTGCGCGTATATCTTCTTTGTTTACATTTAATTTTTCTGCAATTTGTTTAATATCCATTCCGTCTTTTTTCATTTTTAGTACATCATCAAGGGAAGTATTACTTTTTTGAGAGATGATTGTTAATACCGTGAGCTGACGTAATCCGATATTATATTCTTTCATTTTTTGTTTTAGTCCATCTGGTGTAGATTTTTGCATATTTGCTAATTCTTGCAGTAGTGCTTTTTTTGTTTCTTTATTCATATGATGCTTTTTCAATTTATTTGGATCTACACCGAAATATTCGGCTGTTTTCTCCCAAGATTTATTTTGTTTATAGTAAGCTAAAACGTCTGTTATTTCTTTTTTACTAATTCTTGCAATGTGGGCAGCTTTCCAAATTTCATGTTTATTATAGCCGAGTTTTTCGAGTGACTGCATTTCTTCTTCTGAAATAGGCTTATGGTGATGCAATGTTACTTCTTTTGGCGTAGCAGCGAGGATAGGGAAGACGGTTGCCCCAAATAATAACGCTGCCATAGTCATACTTACTGCGATTTTTTTGTACATATAAACTCCTCCTAGATGGATAATGTGGAAAACTTTACACATATCATTTCCATAAAATGTGAAAAACTTGTGAATAAGCTAAGTTTTTTTATTCACAGGATGATGAAATGATGTTTTGAAAGTTTTCCAACATAAAACATTGATTAATAGTAAAAAACTAGGGTATAATCGAAATTGAAAATCAATATCAATACTAAAAATAATCTTATACATATAGATAAAAATAAGGGAGAGAAAAATATGACTACATATACTTCCATCGCAAATGTGATTAAAGAAAGACGTTCTGTTCGTACATTTACAGATAAAGCAGTAGACAAAGAGTTATTAATTGAATTATTAAACGACGCAACATGGGCACCGAATCATAAACACCGTGAACCATGGAATTGTAAATTATACATTGGAGAAGGCCGTCAGAAATTAGTAGATGCAGTATTAAACTCTTTCACAGAAGAAGAAAGAGCGAAACGGGGTAAAATTTTATCTGATCGTTTCTTAAGCACACCTGCACAAATCGTTGTATATATAAATGAAGATCCACGTCAAATTCAACGTGACGAAGATTACGCTGCAACATGCGCATTTATGCAAAACTTCCAACTTCTTGCTTGGGAGCGTGGATTAGGTTGTGTTTGGAAATCAGGCGGATTGAACTACAATCCATTATTTATAGAAGGACTTGGTTTAACAAGAGGTCAACGTATTGTTGGAATTCTTCATCTTGGCTATTTCGATAAAGCACCAGAAGGAAAAGCTCGTACACCGATTACGGAGAAGATGGAGATTATTGAGGGTTAATAGATGAGACATTCTCGTTTTTACGAGGGTGTCTTTTTATTATGCAATCAATCCTCATGAAAGCTTGTTCTCAATCATACACTTTCTTAAGGGAAAGTGTAAGGAGGGAAAATAATGAGAGCAAGTGACGATAAAGCACTGCAATATGCGATTGCGGAAATTACGGAAATTGCGACTGGATTTGGGCTTGATTTTTATCCGATGCGTTATGAAATATGTCCAGCGGAAATTATTTATACATTTGGTGCATATGGGATGCCAACGCGGTTTTCACATTGGAGTTTTGGAAAACAGTTTTTCAGAATGAAATTACAATACGATTTAGGTCTTAGTAAAATATACGAACTCGTTATTAACTCTGATCCATGTTATGCCTTTTTACTAGATACGAACTCGTTAATTCAAAATAAATTAATTGTAGCGCACGTTTTAGCGCACTGTGATTTCTTTAAAAATAATATTCGTTTTTCAAATACGAAGCGAGATATGGTAGAAAGTATGTCAGCGACAGCTGAACGGGTGAAAGCATATGAGCATAAGTACGGAAAAGAAGAAGTAGAAACATTTTTAGATGCCGTACTTGCCATTCAAGAGCACATTGATCCTTCGCTCATGCGCCCAAAACTTGCGTGGAGTATTGATGATTTAGAAGAAGAAGTAGAAAAGAAAAAGGTATCACAATACGATGATCTATGGAATTTAGATGATCGAAACAAAAAGAGAGAACGATCCAATATACGCAAAAAGAAGAAGATTCCACCGCAACCAGAGAAAGACTTGCTCCTCTTTATTGAAGAATATAGCCGTGAGCTAGAAGATTGGCAGCGGGACATATTAACGATGATGCGTGAAGAAATGTTATATTTCTGGCCGCAGCTTGAAACGAAGATTATGAACGAAGGCTGGGCTTCCTACTGGCACCAGCGCATACTTCGTGAAATGGACTTAACATCTTCTGAAGCGATCGAATTTGCAAAGCTTAATGCGGGTGTCGTTCAGCCATCAAAAACGAGCATTAACCCATACTACCTCGGTATTAAAATGTTTGAAGATATTGAAGAACGCTATAACAACCCGACAGAAGAAATGAAACGCCGTGGTGTAAAACCAGGGTCTGGTCGTGACAAAATCTTTGAAGTACGCGAAATTGAATGGGATGTATCGTTCTTAAGAAACTACTTAAATAAAGACCTCGTAATGCGAGAAGATATGTACTTATTCCAGCGCCAAGGAAAAGAGTATAAAGTAATAGATAAAGAGTGGGAACATGTGCGTGATCAACTCGTAAATATGCGTACAAATGGCGGCTTCCCGTACTTAGTAGTAGAAGACGGAGACTACTTAAAGAACGGAGAATTATACATTAAACATAGTTACGAAGGAATCGAGCTTGATTTAAAATACTTAGAAAAGGTATTACCATATCTTCATCAGCTGTGGGGAAGAACGGTGCATATGGAGTCAATTGTGGAGAGTAAGGGCGTTGTGTTTTCTTATGATGGGAAGATGGTGCATCGGAAGTATGTGTGAAGGAAAGAACGGACATAGAATGCTATGTTCGTTCTTTTTTATTTGGAACAAGGTCAAATATGCTATTCTTGAAAAAGGGAGTTACATAGAGAAATGGAGAGGTTCAAATGAGCAAAGTAGGGGTATGTAAGGTGGATATTACGCCGCCTATAGGTATTGATTTTGTCGGATATCATAGAGAGACAGGAATAAATAATATTGAAGAGCGTATTTATGGGACGGTTTTTGTATTTGAAAAAGGTAAAATGAAAACTGTATTTATAAGCATTGATAATATTGGGATGTTAGTAGAAGATACGAATATGATTCGTGAGCGAGTAGCGAGTGAGCTTCATGTACCATTTGAGCGAATAACGGTTGTTTATACTCATACGCACTCCGGTCCAGAGACAGTCGGCGATGATCCGCTAGTGCAGTCGTATAAAACGATTTTAGTAAATAATGTAGTGCAGGGTGCTGTTACTGCGAATAAAAACTTGAAGCGATGTGAAATTGGCTGGGGAGTTACGACAGGTGATATTGGGGTAAACAGAAGAGAGAGAACATCTGATGGAAGAGCAAAGATGGGAATAAATATAGAGGGTGTTGTAGATAAACGGATTGGGATGTTAGCAATAAGAGATGCTGAAACGAAAGAGTTATCTGGGATTGTAGTGTTTTGTACGGCGCATCCGAATGTTTTAAAAGGTGATAGTGATGTATTATCAGCAGATTATCCGGGAATAACGAGAGAGATTCTTGAGAAAATCAAAAACTGTCCTGTTATTATTGTGCAAGGTGCTGCTGGAAATGTGAATGCGAAGTATCGTGGTTCTAGGGAAGCATTAACACAAATGGCTTACATGCTTAGTGGACATGTATTAACGATGTTACCGACAGTTACATATAGCCCGATTGTAACTGTAAGAACGATTTCGAGTACGATGCAAATGAAGTTGAAGGATATTCCTGAAATTGATGAGATACGAAGCATGGCCCAGTTAGCTGAAGAGCAGTGGGGCGTGAATACGGATGAATGGCTTACTATCGTTTTAGAGAAATATAAGCAAGGTATGTGGCAGTTAAGTATTGATTTAGAAGTGCAACTGTTTCAAGTTAATGATGGTATGTTCTCCGGTATACCGATGGAACCTTTTTCGGAAATGTCATTAGAAGTGAAAGAGCGTCTTCAAAATGAACTAGCTTTCTTTGGTGGATATATGAACGGGTATATTGGTTACTTGCCGACAACGGAAGAATTTGTATATGGTGGATATGAAGTAGAGTTGAATCCTATTGTGTATGGGGTAACTACGAATTTATTGATGCCACCGGAGGAGAACACAGCGGAGTTGGTTGTGAAGAGAGTTATGGAATTATATAACGCGTAAAAAATATATTCAGTAGAATAAAATTTAAAGAAATTAATGATTTTTAATATATCTGTAGAAAACGAATCCATTTTGAAAAAGATGAATCAAAGTGGATTCGTTTTTGTTTACCAGACAGGTCGTATATTTGATGATAACTTCTCTGTATTTTCTTTAGTAACGAATGTTGTTAAATCTTCTTTTAGCATTTGCATTCGTTCTGTACCTATATTTTCAATCCATCGCTGCTCTATTTCAGCTACTATTTCTTCTTTTGCTTTCATTACTGCTAAACCACGTTCGGTTAAAACAATGATTTTACCCCTTTTATCAGTAGGGTGTGTTTTACGTGTAACGTAGCCACTATTCTCAAGAGAATCCACCATTTTACTTATAGCTTGTTTGGAAACCCCTAAATATTCAGCTAGCTCTATACCAGTTGCCCCATTAGGAAGGATGCGTTTGAACATAAAACCATGTGCTGGTCTAATATCTTTAAATCCCAATTCACTTAATCTGTCATGTAGCTCAGTAATTAATGTGCTAAATGATAATGATAAAAGCGATGTAAGATCTAACTCGTTAAATGTTTGATCCATATATATAACCTCCGCGCTTGTAGTCAATTAAGTTGACTATATGTAATGCCTATTGTACTATATAAAATATAGTCAATCAAATTGACTATATTTTGTTGGTAGAACAAATAATGATTTATATAATATAGAATCAATGGAGGTTTCACATGGTTAATATTGTGAAAATTAGAGGGAGTGTCTTTGCACCATATGCATCGCTGGAACCTATTAAGGATCCTGCAACAGGAAGATCGTTTGAATATGCTGGAGATGCACGTGAGTTTACACCATACGCGGTGAACGCAAAGCGTTCAAGATTAGAACAAGAAGTGAATATTGATTTTTATAAAAGAGAAATTTTCACATATGCAGATGCTTGTATCGTCACAGTGAAGATTGCAAATCCAGATGGCTCAACTGAGTATCAAAAAGGAGAAACAAATACAGAAAATATTGTATGTACTAATATCATATGGGGCGAGGATGAAGTTTCATTTGAAATGAGAGCAAGTGCAAGTAATCCGTTAAACGCGGCAGCACCTGCAGCTGATTATTTGTTGGCTATACGAGTTAATAAAAGTGGTACTGTGCATGTTGAAGGTGTACATGATGGTTTCCCTTGCTATGAATTTTATAAACAAGTAGATTTTGGTCCGTTTGAATCAATGTATACACATGATTTTAGAGAAACAAATGATACTCCAGCAGCACTAGCTGGAGAGATGGAATATAACTTTAAAACGACAGTCTAAACATAAATATAGCGCTATTTTTAGAAGGAAGTAGAAAAGTAAAAGAGAAATTTATTGGTTTTAGCATTGAAATTATGGTCTATTTTACTCAATAGTATTCAGTATCTAAAATAAAATTATAGAGGTGTTTCTTATGACTAACATCGTGAAAATTAGAGCCAGTGTATTTATTCCAATGTCTTGGACTGAAGCTAAAAAGGATATGGAAACAGGAAAAGTAGTTCAATTCGAAGGTGATTCGCGTGAATTTACCCCACATGCGGTAAATACGATGCGCTCTAGAGTTGAGCAAGAGGTAGTAGTTGATTTTTATAAAGAAGAAGTGTTTTCATATGCGAACACGGGTATTACGACCGAGAAGGTTACAAGTCCAGATGGTTCTGTGAGTAAAAGAACAGGGAAAGCAAGTACAGAAAATATTGTGTGTACTGATATCACATGGAATTCTGAAGGTGTGCAATTCAAAATGAGTGCGAGTGCAAGTAATCCATTAAATGTATATGCACCTCCTGTGGATTATGTATTAAATGTATGTGTGAAACAGGATGGTGGTATGGATATTCAAGGGGAGCATGATGGATTCCCTTGTTTTGAATTTTATAAGCAAGTAGATTTCGGTTTATTTGAAAAAATGTATACACATGATTTTAGAGAAACTGGTGATACAGCGGCAGCGCTAGGCGGGAACATGGATTATAGTTTTACAAAGAGATTATAGGAAGTATGGTAATGGAACGATGGGTTGCTTCATTTGTAAAGAACTTGGAGAGATCTAGGTTCTTTTTTTATTTGTTTCGAATTTGTGAAAGAAAGACATATTGATTGAAATTAAATTTTTTATAATTTATCATATACCCATACAGGTATAGGTTTTGTGTATGTGATACATGAGAAAATTCAATAATAAATAATATGGAGGTTTGAAATGTGTCTAGAAAAATAGTTGTAGTAGGCGGAGTTGCGGGCGGAGCATCAGTGGCTGCAAGGCTTCGTCGTTTAAGTGAAGAAGATGAAATTATTATGGTGGAGCGTGGTGAGTATATTTCATTTGCAAATTGTGGGTTACCATACTATATTGGCGGTGTCATTACAGAAAGACAAAAATTATTAGTACAAACTGTTGAAAGAATGTCGAAGCGTTTTAATTTAGATATACGTGTATTGAGTGAAGTAGTACAGATTAATAAAGAAGAGAAAACAATTACTATAAAGAATGTAACGACAAATGAAACATATAACGAGGAATATGATATTTTAATTCTTTCACCAGGGGCAAAACCAATTGTTCCATCTATTCCAGGTATTGAAGAAGCGAAGGCGTTGTTTACGTTACGGAATGTACCTGATACAGATCGTATTAAAGCGTATATTGATGAGAAGAAACCACATCATGCGACGGTTATTGGTGGCGGATTTATTGGAGTGGAAATGGTTGAAAACTTAAGAGAACGAGGAATTGATGTTACTCTCGTAGAGATGGCGAATCAAGTGATGCCGCCAATCGATTATGAAATGGCAGCGTATGTGCATGAGCATATGAAAGATCATAATGTTGAGCTTGTTTTTGAAGACGGTGTAGATGCATTAGAAAAGAGCGGGACTGTTGTACGTTTAAAAAGTGGTTCAATCATAGAGACAGATATGATTATTTTAGCAATTGGTGTACAACCAGAGAGTAGTTTAGCGAAAGATGCAGGATTAGCGTTAGGAGTTAGAGGAACGATAAAAGTAAATGAAAAATTTCAAACATCGGATCCACATATATATGCAATTGGTGATGCGATTGAAGTGAAAGATTTTGTTACTGAAACAGAAACGATGATTCCTTTAGCGTGGCCGGCTAATCGTCAAGGTCGCATGTTAGCAGATATTATTCATGGTCATACGGATTCTTTATATAAAGGTACGCTGGGAACTTCGGTAGCGAAAGTTTTTGATTTAACAGTTGCTTCGACGGGAGTAAATGAGAAAATATTAAAACGATTAAATATACCCTATGAGGTAGTACATGTACAGGCAAATTCGCATGCGGGATACTATCCGAATGCTACGCCAGTGCTAATAAAATTAATTTTTGATAAAGATGGCGGAAAAATTTATGGAGCGCAGGCGTTAGGACGTGACGGTGTAGATAAGCGTATCGATGTTATCGCAACGGCAATAAAAGCAAATTTAACTGTAATTGATTTGCCAGATTTAGAATTATCATATGCTCCGCCCTATTCTTCTGCAAAAGACCCAGTAAACATGGTAGGGTATGCGGCAAGTAATATAGTAGATGGTTTTGTGTACACAGTACAATGGCATGAGATAGATCGTATTGTTGAAAATGGTGGATATCTTATTGATGTTCGAGAGCCTAATGAACTAAAACAAGGAATGATTAAAGGCTCTATTAATATTCCATTAGATGAATTACGTGATCGTTTAGATGAAGTGCCAGTGGATAAAGAAATATATATCACTTGTCAACTTGGCATGAGAGGGTATGTTGCAGCGCGCATGTTAATGGAAAAAGGATATAAGGTAAAGAATGTAGATGGTGGTTTTAAATTGTATGGGACAGTATTACCAGACCGTATTATATATTAATGTTTTTTCAGCTTCCACTTCAAAATTTAGTGGAAGATGAAAGCCTACACATTAATGTTTAACTGCTTGCATTGCAAACTCATAAGATAAATATTAAAAATAGGGGTTTACAAAATACCCTATAGGGTATAATATATTGTCATAAGTTATAAATGGTGACATAATGGTAATGAGGTGATTATACAATGGAATATAATCAAGATATGAAAAATAGATTGAAACGTATTGAAGGGCAAGTTCGTGGTGTGCTTCGTATGATGGAAGAAGGAAAAGATTGCCGAGAGGTTATTACACAGTTAACGGCATCTCGTTCTGCACTTGATCGTACAATTGGACTTGTTGTTGGAACGAATTTAGAGCAATGTTTGCGTGAACAGTTTGAAAGTGGTAATGGTTCAAATGAAGAGTTAATTAAAGAAGCTGTTCAATTACTTGTGAAAAGCCGATAATCTGTCAAACGTAAGTGTTGACAGATTTTCAAAAACATTTTATTATACCCCTACAGGTATGTGTATATAAGTTGTGGAGGAATCGACTATGAGTATAAAAGTGGATATGAGTTTAGATTGTAAAGGTTTGGCTTGTCCGATGCCGATTGTGAAAACGAAGAAGGCGATGGAAGGGTTGACGCCAGGGCAAGTGATTGAAATTGAGGCAACAGATAAAGGGTCTACAGTAGACATACAAAGCTGGGCGAATAAAGTAGGGCATCAATATATCGGGACGAAACAAGAGGGTGATGTTTTGATGCATTATGTTAGGAAAGCACATGAGCATGAAGTGGATGAAGTAGTGAAGTATCCTCATACAATTACGAATGCGGAATTGCAAGATATAGTATTAAGTGGTGAAGAGTGTACTGTAGTAGATGTTCGTGAAGCGGCGGAATTCGCCTTTGGTCATATTCCATCGGCCATTTCGGTGCCATTAGGTGAACTAGCAAGCGCAGGATTAGATAAGACGAAACAAATTTATGTTGTTTGCCGAACTGGTAACCGTAGTGATGTAGCTTGCCAAATGTTGAAAGAGCAAGGTTATGCAAATGTGAAAAATGTCATTCCAGGTATGGTAGAGTGGTAAGGGAATATAGAGAATTAAATTTTTTTAAATAAAAATATACCTCAGGGGGTAAGAAGATGAGCGTTAAATCATTACAAGCAAAAGATGTGGCAGAGAAAGTTTTATTCGGAGAGTTATTCATTTTAGATGTTCGTAATGAGAAGGATTATGAAGAATGGAAAATTGAAGGGAAACAAGTTTCTTCTATAAATAAACCATATTTTGATTTGTTAGATGGTGTAGATCATATTGTAAGTGAATTACCTAAAGATAAAGATGTTTTAGTAGTGTGTGCAAAAGAAGGGTCTTCTATATTTGTGGCAGAGCAATTAACAGAGGCTGGATTAGAAAATATTTATTATTTAGCTGGTGGTATGAAGGCTTGGAGTGAATATGTAAAGCCTATAAAAGTTGGAGATTTAAAAAATGGGGGAAGTATGTATCAGTTTAACCGTCTTGGAAAAGGCTGTTTATCTTATATGGTCGTTTCAAACGGTGAAGCAGCAGTTATTGATGCAGTAAGAACAGTTGAAGCATATGAAGAATTTGCGAAAGAGCATGATGTTAAGATTACGAATGTAATGGATACACATTTACATGCAGACCATATTTCTGGAGGACGTAAGTTAGCGGAAAAAGTAGGTGGTACGTATTGGTTACCGCCAAAAGATGCGGAGGAAGTTGTTTTCGCATACGAACCGCTTGTAGAAGGATCTGTTATTACGGTGGGGGGTACTAAAATTGAAATTGACGCATTATACTCACCGGGGCATACGATTGGAAGTACATCATTTATTGTAGACGATTCCTATTTATTATCGGGCGATATTTTATTTGTAGATTCAATCGGGCGTCCAGATCTTGCTGGGAAGGCTGAAGATTGGGTAAGTGATTTACGTAATACTTTGTATAGCCGATATAAAGAACTATCTCAAAATTTAGTTGTGTTACCGGCTCATTATTCAAAAATAAGTGAAATGAACGAAAGTGGTATTGTTAGCGCAAAATTAAAAGATTTGTTTGCGTATAATGCAGGGTTAAATATTGAGGATGAGGTAGAGTTCCGTAAAACTGTAACAGAAAACTTACCACCTCAGCCAAATGCATATGAAGAAATCCGCCAAACAAATATGGGTAAAATTCATCCGAGTGTAGATGAAGAGCGTGAAATGGAGATTGGTCCAAATCGTTGTGCAGTGCACGAATAATGAAATAAATAAAAACTGGAGGAATAGATGATGAATGTAAAACAAGTATTAGATGCGAAAGATTTAGCATGTCCAATGCCGATTGTAAGAACGAAGAGAGCGATGGATACGTTACAAACTGGAGAAGTGTTAGAAGTACATGTAACGGATAAAGGGTCAGTTAAGGATATTCCAGCATGGGCAAATAAAAGTGGTCATGACATCGTAAAGCATGTAGAAGAAGCTGATGTGCTGAAGTTTTGGATTAAGAAGGCGTAGTAGTTTTATAAATATAGAGAGGTTGGTTATATGAACACAATATTAAGTACGCTTTTCATTGTACTTGCTGCATGGTTTGTTATTTCACGCTTTTTACCTGTGAAAGGTGTTCAAAATATAAACGGAAAAGAATTAAAAAGTATAGTAGGAAAACAAGGAAAGTACTTTATCGATGTTCGTACAGTAGGTGAATATACAGGAAATCATATGAAAGGATTTCAAAATATCCCGTTAAATGAGTTAGCTAGTAGAGCAAGTCAGTTAGATAAAAATAAGGAAGTAATCGTTATTTGTCAGAGCGGGATGAGAAGTAAGCAAGCAGCAAAAGTATTAAAGAAATTAGGATTTCAGCATGTTATTAATGTTTCAGGCGGGATGAATGGTTTGTGAGGAGGAAATTTAAAATGAAAGAAATGACAGCAAAAGAATTAGAAGAAAAATTGTTACGTAAAGAAGCAGTAAATATTATAGATGTACGTGAAGTAGAAGAAGTAGCTGAAGGGAAAATTCCAGAAGCATGTAATATTCCACTAGGGCTATTAGAATTTCGTATGCATGAGCTAAATAAAAAACAGGAATATATTATCGTTTGTCGTTCAGGCGGAAGAAGTGCAAGAGCCGTTCAGTTTTTAGAAAGTTATGGTTTTCAAGTGATCAATATGGTAGGTGGTATGTTAGCTTGGGAAGGTAAAGTCGTATAGTACAGAGGTAAATGATTTGAGCCTTTTTATAAACAATCGAATACCCCTATAGGTAATTGGAGGGAGAACAACATGGAACAACAGAAGAAAACAACAATCGTTTTGTTTAGTGGAGATTATGATAAAGCGATGGCTGCTTATATTATTGCCAATGGTGCAGCTGCTTATGATCAAGAGGTTACTATTTTTCATACTTTCTGGGGATTAAATGCTTTAAGGAAAGATGAACATGTGAAGGTAAAGAAAACTTTTATCGAAAAAGTATTTGGAAAAATGATGCCGCGCGGAGCTGATAAGATGGGATTATCAAAAATGAATTTTGCCGGTATGGGACCAAAGATGATTAAAGGTATTATGAAAAAACATAATGCGATGCCTTTACCAGATTTAATGGATTTGGCGAAAGAACAGGGGATTAAACTTGTAGCTTGTCAAATGACAGTAGATTTATTAGGGTTAAAAGAGGAAGAGATTATGGAAGGGGTAGAGTTTGCAGGAGTAGGAGCTTATTTAGCAGATGCTTCAGATGGGAATGTGAACTTATTCATTTAAATCACCTTCTTTTTAGAAGGCGGGGGATATAAGGTGAGTTTAGTCGTATTACTTTTTATAATTGGGTTTATAGGATCATTTATATCGGGAATGGTTGGAATTGGCGGTGCGATTATTAATTACCCGATGATCCTATACATTCCGGTATTGCTAGGATTTACTGGTTATACGTCACATGAAGTGAGTGGTATTACAGCGGTGCAAGTATTCTTTGCAACTTTTGCAGGGGCATGGGCCTATCGAAAAAGTAATGATATGGATAAAACGCTAGTTGTGTATATGGGAGCTAGTATATTAATAGGAAGTTTCATAGGGAGTTTTGGTGCTAACGTATTGGAGGAACATACGGTAAATGTTGTTTATGCAGCATTAGCAACAATTGCTGCTATTATGATGTTCGTACCGAAACGTAATAATGGTAATGAAGTGAAATATAATAAATGGTTAGCAAGCTTGTTAGCTTTTATTGTAGGCGGAGCGTCAGGCATTATAGGTGCTGGAGGTTCATTCCTTTTAGTTCCAATTATGCTAGTTATTTTAAAATTACCAATACGTACAACAATAGCGACATCTATCGCTATTACGTTTATTTCCTCAGTAGGGATTACAACTGGAAAAGTGATAACTGGGCAAGTAGTTATAATTCCAGCTCTTATTATTGCGATTGCAAGTATCTTTGCTGCGCCGCTTGGAGCGCGAGTTGGGAAGAGGATCAATCAAAAAGCACTACAATATATGTTATCGATTTTGATTGTAGGCACTGCTGTTAAGATGTGGTTTGATATGATATCGAAATAAAAGGATGGCGCTGCTTGCAGCCCATCCTTTTATTTATCCCGCTATTTGAGGACCGGTTGATTATGCCCAAATAACTTTCATTAAGTTTTTATATTCGTCATTTGCTAATTTATATAGCATTCTCGTATGTTCAAAGACAAGTGCTGGATTAAAGTTTGGTTCTGAGAATGCAAGAGATGCTGAAATATCAATTGCATTTTGCTTGTTTAATGTGAATTTTGCAAATCGATAAGATGTGTTTAATTCATTGATAACGTGCAAAATATCATTTGTTGATGCTTCATTAGGTACGTGAGCAACATTGAAGCAGTATATATCTACAGTAGGATGTTCGTTTTGGAAAGCAGCGATAAGTTGAATTTTTGCTCCAGCTTCTGTCTCTAACCCTACTGAAAAATGAACAGAACCATCATTTTCATCTATATTTTCTTCCATGTATATATCGTTTGACTTTAAGTAGTCTTTAAAATCTGAGATGTTATGTTTTACTGCAGCTTTCATATGTATGAGCCCCCTGATAATTGGAATAGATTGCTACTATTTATTATAATTTAAAAATATTAAAAAAGATAGTTAGAAAGTTCTGATTTTTAATTATAGAGAAATAAAAAGAAGCAGTTCTCTACCTCCATAGAGAACTACTTCTTTTTTATTCATTGTCGTTAGACGATGTTTCTGTATCTTCATTGCTATTTTTATTCTTATTTTTAGATTCGTTGTTACTTGATTCGCGTTCACTTGAATTTTCAGACTTAGATTCTTTTGTTTTCTCTGTACTTGTTTTCTTCGAATCAGAGTCTGTTTTTGTATATGCAGGTAATCCAAGGTGAGTACGAAGTTGGTTTGTAACAGTTGCTAATTCTTTTTTATCTGGATTGTAGTAATACGTTCGGCCACCACCAGCAGATTTGCTACATGTATCGTCACCTTTTTCCATATAGCAGTCGTCACCTTGAATTTGTAATTTCTCAATTGAAGAATCCGCCCCATATTTATAGAATGAAAGCATATCATCGAATGTTAAGTTTGTAACGAATTGCCCGTTAATATCATCAATAATATTACCAACTTTTGTTACAGATCCAACGCTTGTTAGTTTCTTTAAAATTGCTTCAATAACGAGTTGTTGACGTTGTCCACGCATTGCATCACTATCGATGTGGCGCGTTCTAGCAAGAGCGAGAGCTTCTTCACTATTTAGCTTTTGAACACCTTTTTTTAGGTGAATTGCATCAGCATTATCATTACTATCTTGTTCAGTAAATTCAACTGGTACATCGACTTCAATACCGCCTAAATCATCTACAATTTTCATAAATGATTTGAAGTTAAACTTTACAAAGTAATCAACAGGAACATTTAGTAATTTTTCAACTGCATCAATACTTGCTTGTGGTCCACCATCTTTTCCGTTTTTAGTAGAACCGTATGCATGAGCGTGTGTAATTTTATCTTTTTTCTTTTCCACTGGAATATAAGTATATGTATCTCGTGGAATACTTAATAGTTTTACAGTTTTGCTATCTTTATTAAACGTTGCAAGTAATAGTGCATCCGTTCTTATAGCTTCACCGTATTCTTTCCCGCGGACATCGCTTTCATCAACACCCATTACTAAGACAGAGACATTGTTCGTAATAGGTTTTACAGCTTTATCACGTAAATCAGATTTATCACCGCGTGCTAAATCGTGTGCGGCATTTCGAACAGCAGAAGATGCTTTATTTACTAAAAACCAAGTATAACCGCCACCTACTATTAAAAAGAATAGAATAACGCTTATAATAATTTTTATTTTTTTCTTACTATTTTTCGGTTTACTGCGTGTATTTTCTTGCAAAGATGGGTTTTGCTCCATTTCTTGTACTCCTTCATTTGGATTGAAATACGACACTCATATCCACTTATTATAATGAAATTTAGCGAAAAAAAACATTACAAATCATTTACATTTCGTAAAAATTCAATTTATTTATAAAAAGTCAGATTTTCTATATTTTATTTTTGAGATGTAGAATAAGTATAAGTTGTTTTAGTAGAAATGAAAATATGTATTATGAGAAAGTAATAGAGAAGTAAGATTTGTTGAAATATAGCCAAGAAGAAATGAGTAGCCGTACGTATATTTTCTATATAATAAAGAAGAATTTTACGGATAAAGGAGAAAGAGCATAATGAATCATACATCATTCCGAGCAATTGTTGTGAACGAAACAGAAAATAAGCAGTTTGTAAGAAACGTTGTCGAGAGAGAAGTAAGTAGTTTACCTGAGGGAGACGTATTAATACAGGTTCATTATTCTTCATTAAATTATAAAGATGCTCTTTCAGCCACAGGTAATAAAGGTGTTACGAGAACATATCCTCATACACCAGGAATTGATGCAGCAGGAGTAGTTGTGAGTAGTGAGGATGAAACTATTAAGCTAGGAGACCAAGTCATTGTAACGGGATATGATTTAGGTATGAATACTTCTGGTGGTTTCGGAGAGTATATTCGCGTGCCAGCATCTTGGATTATCTCTTTGCCAGAGGGAATGTCATTAAAGGAAAGTATGATGTACGGGACAGCAGGTTTTACAGCTGCTTTATCAGTATATAAGCTTATTAGAGCAGGAGTAACGCCTAGTATGGGCGATGTTTTAGTAACGGGGGCTACAGGCGGCGTAGGGAGTGTGGCTGTTAGTATTTTAAGTAAGTTAGGATATAACGTAGTAGGAGCGACAGGGAAAATGGAAGAGGAAGAGGTGTTACTACGTTTAGGGGCGAAAAAGGTGATTCATCGCGCGGAATTGAATGATGAATCCGGAAGACCAATGCTTAAAGGAATATACGCCGGAGTTATCGATACTGTAGGTGGACATATGTTAGAAACAGCTTTGAAAACGGTAAAGTATGGTGGTTGTGTAACGACATGCGGTAATGTGGCCGGCCAGGAATTACAAACAACGGTATACCCGTTTATTTTGCGAGGTATAAGCCTTTTAGGGGTAGATTCTGTGCAATGCCCAGTGGATGTGAGAAGAGATGTATGGACACTCTTAGCAAGTGAATGGGAAAATAAAGAGTTACTATCTTATACAGAAGAATGTACATTAGAAGAGTTAGATGAGAAGTTTACACTTATATTGCAAGGAAAGTTAAAAGGAAGAACAATAGTAAATATGAAATGAAAAAGAGACGCTTACATTAGCGTCTCTTTCCTATTATAATGATTGTTTTAAATTGATTTTACCTTGTTCACCTAAAACACCATCAGCAATATTTACAGCGTGATCACCGATACGCTCTAAGTTACTTACCATATCAACGAAGATGATACTTGCATCACCTGAACAGCTACGTTCGTTTAGACGTAATACGTGACGTTTACGAAGAACACGTTCCATTTGGTCGATTTTACGTTCTTTTGCAATAACCGTTTGTGCTAGTTCAGTATCGAAGTTTGTTAAAGCTTCAACTGCGTCTTGTAATGTTGAAATTGTTAATTCAAGCATTTCATTTAGTTCAGCTAGTGCTTCGTCTGATAGGGAAACACGGTTTGAAATTTGGAAATCTACAAGTTCTACTAGGTTTTCTACATGATCACCAACACGTTCAATATCTCCAACAACACCTGCTAAAACGGAATGTTTTTCAGAGTCTGAAGGTGAAAGCGGCTTTTCCGATAGTAAAACTAAATACTCGGTAATTTTTTTATCTAAATTGTTAATAGCTCCTTCTAATTGAGTAGCCATGTTTTCATGCTTTTTGTCTTGTGTATTTAAATATTGATTCGCTTCTTTTAAGCCGTGTAATGAAAATTCAGCCATACGCACAACCTCTTTTTGAGCTTCAGTTAAAGCAATAGCTGGAGATTGCTCAATAAAGATTGGATTTAAATGTTGCGGTTTGAAGTTAATAGATGAATCTTCACCACGAATGATTTTTGTTACGATCCATGCTAATACTGCAATAAATGGGAACTGAATGATTGTATTTGTTACGTTAAATGTTCCATGTGCAAATGCAATTGTCATTTCTGGATTTAAGTTTAATGACGTTTGGAAATATTGGATTAAACTTGTAAATGGTACTAATAAAATTGTAAAGATAATGGTACCGATAATATTAAAGATAACGTGAACTAATGCTGCACGTCTTGCGGCAATTGAAGTACCGATTGCTGCTAATACTGCTGTAATTGTTGTACCGATGTTATCACCGAACAATACAGGAAGAGAAGCTTGTAAATCAATAGCACCTTGACCGAATAGTTCTTGTAAAATACCGATTGTTGCGCTTGAGCTTTGTACAATTAAAGTGAACACTGTACCGACAATAATTCCTAAAATTGGATTGTCACTCATGCTAACCATTAACTCTTGGAATGACTCTAAAGAGCGAAGAGGTTTCATACCTGCGCTCATTAATTCTAAACCGAAGAATAACATACCAAAACCGAATACAACTTGACCTACAGAATGTACTTTTTTATTTTTAAAGAAGAATAGTAAAATAGCTCCAATTGCCATAACTGGGAGCGCATATTCTCCGATTTTAATTCCGATAATAAATGCAGTAACTGTCGTTCCGATGTTCGCACCCATAATAACACCGATTGCTTGTCTTAATGTCATAAATCCGGCACTTACAAGTCCGACTGTTAAAGCGGTTGTTCCTGAACTTGATTGGATTAATACAGTAACTAACATACCTGCTAGTACACCCATAAGTGGGTTTGTTGTAAAGCGATCTAAAATATCGCGAAGACGATCACCAGCTGCTTGTTGCAGTCCATCGCCCATGTATTTAATCCCGAATAAGAAAATACCTAATCCACCAATGAACTGGAAGATCATATCTTGAACATTATATTCCACGCATTCCACTCCTTAAATTTCATGTACGCTGTAATTATTAACTAAACCTTGAGGCACTGTAAACGATTTATCAGTAAAATTTACACTAAATTTACAAAGGGATGAAAAGTTTACAATTCTTTAAAGAAACAGCTGTATTTTATTGGTTTTTATCTTTTGTAAATCGTATTTTTGTAAAGAAATCACACTCTTTAGAATAGTGTTTTTCATTTGTATATGAAGGAAAGCGTCTGTGAGTTCATCGTATATTTTTTGATGAAAGGTAAAAAAATATGTAGGAAATGCATGTAGTTTTATAACAGCAAAATAAGGGAGAACCATTCTTTTGACACGATAAAAAAGCCGCTGAATTATCCAGCAGCTTTTTCCGTATTTTTATCACCATGCTTTTGTTTTCTTATACTTGTAATGTAAATGAAGAGGAAAGCAATAAGTAATAGAGAGGAATAGCGATATACCGTTGCGTAGTTTTTAAAATGTGCAATGAATCCAAAAATAATCGCGCCAGCACCAATTCCAAGGTCAAATGCTGAGAAGAATGTAGCTGTTGCAACGCCTCGTCGGTGCGGTGCTACTCGGTCGATCATCCATGCTTGTAGTGCAGGTTGAATCGCTCCGAAACCACTTCCGTAGCATGCTGCTGCAATAATTAAGCTTGGAATGGTAGTCGTATACGACAATAAAATAATACCTGTAAACGTAATAATAACTCCTGGAATTATAACGAATGAATGACCTTTCGCATCATATAACTTTCCAGAAAATGGACGAGTAACAGCGATTGCAAGTGCATTAAATAAGAAGAAGAGGCTTATATCAGCAATGCCGACTTCCGTAGCAAATAACGTAATAAAGCTTCCGATTCCTCCGTACATTAATGTAATACATAATATTAATAATGAAGGAAGTAAAGCTTTGCGCTCAATAAATCCATCGAGAAAGGTACCGGATGTTTGCTTCGGTGGTTGTGGCGATTTTTTGATTTGAAGTAGTTTCGTTAATATTAATGAAACAATTGTACAGGAAAGTGCACATAAAAAAAGAATCGTGAAGTTATATGTTTGCATAAGCCAAAGTCCGATCAGTGGACCGAGCGCCATTGCAATCGTTCCAGAAAGTCCGAAATATCCCATGCCCTCACCGCGGCGAGCTTGCGGAATTAAATCTGAAACGACAGTTCCGTATGTAGTCGTTGTAATACCAAAACCAGCTCCATGTAAAATTCGAACGGCAAGCAATAGGAAAACAGTTGAAGCGAAAAGATAACTACCCATAGCGAGTAAACAAATAGCAGTGCCAATCATTAAAATGATTTTTTTATTGAATTTCTGCAAGGCGTTCCCAGTTAGCGGTCTAACAAAAAGTGCTGCAACGGTAAACATACCGACAACAAATCCGATATTGGAACTTGTGCCGCCAATTTCTTTCACATAAACAGGTAAAGTCGGAATTAACATTTGAAACCCTAAAAACATACATAAGTTTGCCAGAATTAGCGCAAAAAACTCTTTCGTCCATAACGGTTCTCGTTTTACGAGTATTGCTTCTCCCATATATTCATCCCCTATATAAAAAAATTCTCTTTTCTTTCGAGTATATGTATTGGTCAATGTAACAGTCAAGGAAGGTGCCTTGAAAACGTACAACAATTTTCGAGGGAAAAAAACTGACAAATTTGTGGAAAGACTACACAACTATGAAAAAAAGATGTAAAGTATAGATGTATAGACTAGTAATTGTTATGAATGATAGAAATTGTTTTTTCTTTAACGAAAGCGGATTCAAAGGATAGTGGAAGAGAAGGGGATATATACTTTTTCGCTACATATATTTGAAAAGGTTTACAATATGATGAAGAAAGAGGCGTGTACATATGAGACGATTAGGTATTTCTATTTATCCAGAACATTCAACAGTAGAGAAAGACAAGGAGTATTTAACATTAGCAAGTAAATACGGATTTAATCGTGTATTTACATGTTTATTATCTGTAGATGGTGAAAAAGAGAAAATTATAGAAGAGTTTAAAGAAACGATCTCTCATGCAAATGCATTAGGTTTCCAAGTGTTAGTTGATATTAGTCCAGCTATTTTTGAACAACTAGGTATTTCGTATAATGATTTATCGTTCTTCCATGAACTAGGTGCGTACGGTATTCGTTTAGATGTTGGATTCTCTGGTTTAGAAGAATCGATCATGACTTACAATCCATACGGCTTAAAAATTGAGATTAATATGAGTAACGGTACGAAGTATGTAGATAATATTATGAGTCATAGACCAAATCGTGAAAATTTAATTGGTTGCCATAATTTTTATCCGCATCGTTATTCAGGATTATCATACGATCATTTTATTAAATGCTCGAAACAATTTAAAGATTACGGTATGAGAACGGCTGCTTTTATTTCATCATTTGATGCAACATATGGACCTTGGCCAGTAACAGAAGGATTATGTACGTTAGAGCAGCATCGTGAATTACCAATGACAACACAAGCGAAGCATTTATTTGCGACGGAATTAATTGATGATGTTATTATTGCGAATGCATATGCGTCAGAAGAAGAATTAGAGGCACTAGGTGCATTAAATAAAGAGAAACAAACATTTGATATAGAGTTATATGATACAACGACAGAACT
This sequence comes from Bacillus basilensis, assembly GCF_921008455.1. NCBI lineage: Bacteria > Bacillati > Bacillota > Bacilli > Caryophanales > Bacillaceae > Bacillus > Bacillus basilensis. The sequence goes on from NZ_CAKLBZ010000001.1 coordinate 837,967, forward strand.
AGAAAGAATTATCGTATTAGACGAACCTCATTTTTATCGCGGGGATGTATCTGAATATATGATTCGCTCGACACAAAGCCGTGTGAAATATAAAAAAGAAGAGTTTAAACCTCATAATACGTGCGAAATTAAGCGTGGCGATCTTTTAATTGATAATGAGCAATATGGTCAATATAAAGGCGAATTACAAATTGCATTAAAAGACATGGTGAATACAGGAAAAACAAATGTAGTTGGCCGAATTGTGGAAGAGGAAATTTTCTTATTAGATTATTTACAAGCATGGGATAAATTCGGATTTACATTAAAGAAATAGATAAAATAAAAGGGAAAAACTACTGACTTCAGCAGCTTTTTCCCTTTTATATATATATAGTGAGAGGAAGAGCTATGACAAAGGTGCATCAGCGATTAATTTCTATTTTAGAAGAGTTTTTAGAAGAGAAATCGATGTTAAATCGAGCTTTTTTAGCAAGCCGTTTACATGTATCAACGAAGACGATTCAAAAAGATATAAAATTATTAAATGATATATTGGAAGAAAACGGAGCGAAAATTGAATCGCAAAGAGGGACTGGATACGAACTAGAAATTATACAAACGAAGAAGTTTGAAGAGTTTTGCATGAGTCTATTTCAAAAGCAGACGGAAAAGATCCCATCTTCTTATGAAGAAAGGGTAGCTTACATTCTGCAACGTATTTTAACGACAGAGGGATATGTGAAGCTTTCACAGTTAGCAGAGGAGATTTATGTGAGTAAATCGACTGTGAATTTAATTATGAAAGATGTTACAGATATATGTGGTCGCTATAAACTGCAAATTGAAAAGAGACCGTATTATGGTATACGTATTGTGGGTGAGGAGTTTCATATTCGTTCTTGTTTATCACAATATGGTTTACCGCGTTATGACCATACTCCGTTTCATGAGCAATTTGAGCAGAGTGATACATATTTATCGTTACCTCATATACCGCTTATCCGTTCGGTTATATTAAAGTATATTGAGGGAGGGACGATATATTTATCAGATATAGAAATTGATAATTTAGTCATTCATATTGCAATCGCATTAAAGCGTTGTGAAGATCAGCATTATATGAAAGGGCTGAATAAGGAGCAAGCTGAACTTATAATAAAGAAAGAATATGCAATTGCGAAACAGATTGTAGGGGATTTAGAGAAAGAGTTGCATCTTTCATTTCCAGAAGAAGAAGTTTTATATGTGACAATGCATTTATTAAGCACTGCTGTTACAGCGAAAGATCGTTATGAAAATGTGGAAGAACTAGTAGGGAAAGATCTATATGCATTCATGCAACATATTCTTTTTAAAGTAGCAGAAGAACGGAATCTTATTTTTTATTATGATGAAGAATTATTATTTGGATTTGGTGTTCATTTAAAAACGTTATTAAACCGTTTGAAGTATAAGTTAAATACGAGAAATCCTCTTTTGGCAGAAGTAAAAAAGAATTATCCGTATGCTTTTGAAATTGCGGTTCTCGTTGGAGATATAATTGGTGAATATACAGGTGAGTCGATTCCGGAAAGTGAAATTGGTTATATTGCGATTCATTTCGGCGGAGCGATGAGCCGTTTACAGGAACAGAATCAAAAGAAAAGATGTTTATTAGTTTGTGCGACTGGTCAAGGAAGCGCCCAGCTATTGAAATATAAAATTTTATCACAGTTCCGAGATAAATTAGAGATTGTAGGTATTACAGGTTATTATCAATTGAAAGTAGAAGACCTTTATAAAGATAAAATAGATTGTATTATTAGTACAATTCATATACCAAGTGGTTTGCCTGTGCCGGTTATAAAAGTGAACTCAATATTTGATGATACAGAGATTAAATCGATTGGTCAGCAGTTGTTTACGCATGTGAATAATAGTGTACAGCAATATATTAAGGAAGATTTAATCTTTTTAAATCATAGTGTTTCTACGAAAGAAGAGGTAATTCAGTTTTTATGTGAGAAAGCTGCTGAGAAAAACTATGTACCGGAAAACTTTTATGATTCTGTTATGGAAAGAGAAAATACATCTCCGACAGCGGTTGGGAATTTAGTTGCGATTCCTCATCCGATGCAGTTATTAAGTGCGGAAACATTTTTGATGTTTTGTACACTTGAAAAGGCTGTTGATTGGGGAGATAAAAAAGTACAACTAATTATTTTATTTAGTGTAAAGCGCAATAATAATGAAGATTTACAACGGCTTTATGATTTTTTATATGATATTATGTCTAGTCAAAGTACGATAGAGAAACTAAATCAAACTGAAGGTATTGAAGATTTTCAAGAGATTTTACTATTGGTTTAAAAAAGTATATAAAAACTTCCGTTACATAACGGAAGTTTTTTATGTTTAATTGTATGCGTTTTCATAATAAGATAAAAATATAGAAAAAAGATAGCTTGGGGGAATTTAAAATGACTGATATGCAAACTCCATTTGCGTTAATTTTACATGGTGGCAACGCGAGAAGCGCATCGCTTGAAGCAATTGCTTTTGCAAGACAAGGAGATTTTGAGAATGCGAGTGAAAAGATGAAACTTGCTAGTGAAGAAATTTCAGCAGCTCATCGTATTCAGACGGATTTAATTCAAGAGGAAGCAAGAGGAAATCATGCAGAAATAAGTTTACTGTTAGTGCATGCACAAGATCATTTAATGAATGCAATTACAGTGAAAGAACTTGCGGAAGAATTTATTACTCTTCATAAACGAGTGGAAGAGAAAGTGACAGTATAAGATGTACATTTTATTATGTTGTGCAGCAGGCATGTCAACGAGTATGGTCGTAAGAAAAATGCAAGAAGAAGCAAAGAAGCAAGGAAAGAATTATAAAATTAAGGCGGTTGATTCAGAACTAGTGAAGCTTGAAATTAAGGAAGCTGATGTCGTTTTAATCGGTCCGCAAGTGAAATATTTATTTCCAGCGGTAGAGTCTCTTGCAAATTCATATAATATACCAGTTGCGATTATAGACCAACGAGATTATGGCATGTGTGATGGTTTGAAAGTGCTTAAGCAAGCAGAACAATTAGTTTTAGCATAATTATATTTTTTTAAATATAAACATTATAATGTTATAACTTTATTTCGTTCTTTCATAGAAAAGAGAAAGAGGAGGGGTATTGATGAATGGATTTATGAGTTTTATGGAACAAAAGATTATGCCAACAACGCAAAAGATTGCGGGACAGCGACATTTATTAGCAATTCGAAACGGGGTTATTTCTACATTACCGTTAACGATTGTCGGATCATTTTTCGTTATCTTTTTAAATTTACCGATTGATGCATATATGGAGTGGATTGCACCGTTTCGTCATATTTTAGATATTCCATTCCGATTTACAGTAGGATTAATGGCATTATACGCAGCATTTGGGGTAGGGGCTTCGCTCGCCAACTTTTATCAGCTCAATCAATTAAGTGCAGGATTATTATCCGTACTCGCCTTTTTACTAGCATCGGTTGAACCAATTCAAATCACGAAAGCTGTGCCAGGTGTTATTGATGCAGGTAGATACATTTCAGTAGGAACATTAAGTGCAACATCTTTATTCGGCGCAATTGTTACAGCATTAATTGCAGTAGAAATTTATCACTTTATGATTAAGCATAATATCTCGATTAAATTACCAGAGAGTGTACCACCAGCAGTTGCAAACTCGTTTGCAGCATTAATTCCAACTCTAGTCGTTATTCTTTTATTCTGGGGTATTCGTTACGGTTTAAAATTTGATGTAAATACAACGATCACATATTTAATCGCACCATTAAAATCAGTATTAGTAGGAAATAATTTATTCGGCGGTTTATTAACAGTATTCTTAATCGTGTTCTTCTGGTCATTCGGTATACATGGACCAGCAATTTTAGGACCAATCATTCGTCCGATGTGGGATTCAGCAATTCTTGAAAATATGGAAGTATTCACAGCTACAGGAAATGCACATCAGTTACCAAACTTATTTACAGAGCAATTTATTCAATGGTTCGTATGGATCGGTGGATCAGGCTCAACGTTAGCTTTAGTAATTATGTTTATGTTCTCTAAATCTAAGTTCCTAAAAGAGTTAGGTAGATTATCATTCGTACCAGGTTTATTCAATATTAACGAACCAATTATTTTCGGGGCACCGATTGTAATGAACCCAATCTTAATTATTCCGTTCGTTATTACACCGCTAGTTACAACGACAGTATCATATTTCGCAGTTGTTTCAGGTATGATTCCGTTGATGATGGCGAAATTGCCATTTACGATGTTAGCACCAATTGCAGCGATTATTAGTACGGACTGGACAATTATGGCTGGTGTACTTGTACTTGTTAACTTTGTTATCTCATTCGTTATTTACTATCCATTCTTCAAAATGTATGAGAAACAACAATTAGCAGGAGAGGAGAAAACAGAATGCTCGGAGCAATTATCATCTTAATTACATTTGTAGCGGGACAGTGCATAGCACATTATTCAAAATGGGTACAAAGTAAATCGTTATTAGTGTTACTACTCGTATCAATTTTATTTATCGGTAGTTCAATGGGTGCCTATGTAATGCTAAGCTTACAATCACCGTACGTTATCATTGTACCAACGATTTTATGTGCAACATGTTTATCTGCAAAATATAGATTTACGAGCATGGCATTAATACAACGTGTGAAGGAGATGCAAAAGCATGGAGCGTAAATTAGGAATTTCACTTTATCCAGAGCATTCAACGAAAGAAAAAGATATGGCATACATTTCGGCAGCGGCACGCCACGGTTTTTCAAGAATATTCACATGTCTATTATCTGTGAATCGTCCGAAAGAAGAAATTGTAGCTGAATTTAAAGAAATTATTAATCATGCAAAAGATAACAATATGGAAGTTATTTTAGATGTAGCTCCGGCTGTCTTTGATCAGCTCGGTATTAGTTATAGTGATCTATCATTTTTCGCAGAGTTAGGTGCAGATGGTATTCGTTTAGATTTAGGATTTGACGGATTAACTGAAGCGAAAATGACGAATAACCCGTACGGCTTAAAAATTGAGCTAAATGTAAGTAACGATATTGCGTACTTAGAAAATATTCTTTCGCATCAAGCGAATAAATCAGCTTTAATTGGTTGTCATAACTTCTATCCGCAAAAATTTACTGGACTTCCGTATGACTATTTCATTCGCTGTAGTGAACGCTTTAAAAAGCATGGTATTCGCACAGCAGCCTTTATTACGTCACATGCAGCTAACATCGGTCCATGGGATATTAACGACGGATTATGTACGTTAGAAGGGCATCGTAATTTACCAATTGAAGTACAAGCGAAACATTTATGGGCAACAGGGCTTATTGATGATGTGATTATCGGAAATGCTTATGCAAGTGAAGAAGAGTTAGAGAAACTAGGAAACTTAAATCGTTACATGTTACAGCTAAAAGTAAACTTTGTAGACGAAGCGACTGAAGTAGAGAAGAGAGCGACACTGCAAGAATTACACGTAAGACGCGGTGACATAACAGAATATATGGTACGTTCTACAGAAGTACGTAAAAAATACAAAGACTATGACTTCCCGGTGCGCGAAAGTGTACTACAGGAAAGAGGGCAAGTTGTAATTGGTAACAACTCATTTGGTAAGTATAAAGGCGAACTACAAATCATTCTAAAAGAAATGCCGATAGATGAACGGAAAAATATCGTCGGTACAATAGCGGAAGAAGAGTTATTCTTACTAGATTATGTAGGAGCTTGGACACAGTTTACTTGTGTGGAATAGGGAAGTATAGGGGGCTGTCCGAATTTTGGGCAGCCTTTTTATCATAAAGTACTTTGTAATGTCAAAGTTTGTCGGTAAATCGATATCCCTTGTCGAATCGTTGATATATTATAAGTTACGATAGATATATTCGAAAAATCGTTGATATAATTTCAGGTAGAAGTATATTTTCCTTTAGAAGGAATGCAAAAAGAGTCAGCCTCAATGAGACTGACTCTTTTTTACTAACTAGTTTAATACTTTAACTGTAACTGTTTTACGTCCCCAGTTATTTGATGTACCTTTGTCTGGCATTAAAACGTCGATTTTATTTCCTTTAATAGCTCCACCAGTATCACCAGCGATTGCTACTCCATAACCTTCAACCCATACTTTTGAACCTAATGGAATAACACTTGGATCAACTGCGATTAGTTTCATGTTTGGATTAGCTGTTAAGTTGTGACCTAAAGCTGATTTTACTTGGTCGCCTGCTTTATAACCATTTTCAAGTGGATCTGCTGTGTAAGCTGTTGCTACAACGCGTAACTCACGAGAAGATGATGGTGCACTTGTTTCAGTTTCTTTTGCAACAGGTTGTTGTGTAGCTGGTTTTTGAGTTTTAGCCGCTTCACGAGCTTTAGCTGCCTCTTGAGCTTCAGCTTCTGCCTGAGCTTTAGCTGCTTCACGAGCTTTAGATGCTTCTTGAGCTTTAGCCGCTGCTTGAGCCTCAGCTGCTTCTTGAGCTTTAGCTGCTTCACGAGCTTTAGCTGCCTCTTGAGCTTTAACTTCTGCTTGAGCTTCAGCTTCTGCCTGAGCTTTAGCTTCTGCTTGAGCTTTAGCTGCTTCACGAGCTTTAGCTGCTTCTTGAGCTTTAGCCGCTGCTTGAGCTTCAGCTGCTTCACGAGCTTCAGTTGCTGCCTGAGCTTTAGCTTTTGCTTGAGTTTCAGCTACTTCACCAGCTTTAACTGCTTCACGAACTTTAGCTGTATCTTGAACTTTAGTTGTTTTTTCAGCTTTAACTACTGGTTGTACTTTAATTGGAGCTTTACCTGTTAAGTAAGGAACATGAACATAAGCTGTTTTTCCGTTATATTCAAATTGGATCCAATCATTTTCAACTTGGTGTGTTGTTTCAATTACATCATCTTGTTTCAATTTACCAAGAATTTCGGAGTCTGTGTTTGCACCAGCACGTACGTTTAATACGTTAGCTGTTACGTAGTAAGTGTCTTTTGTGTAGTCAGCGCTAATGAAAGCTTCTTTACCGCTATTCAATTTCACTTTTGACCATCCGTTTTCTGTATGTAAAACGTTAACTTTATATCCATCTAATAATTTTCCTACAACTTTTGATTCAGTAGTTGGGTTTTCTCGTACATTTAGTACATCAGTCGTTACGATTGTTTCTGCTTTAGCAGATGTTGTGAAAATCCCAAGACCAAAAACCGCTGCTGTTGCTATACCCATAAATTTTTTCATAATAGCCTCCATTGCATTTGTTTTCGTTGACCTCATTATAGCAACCATTATTTTCTTATTTGCGAAAAACATCGAATTACAAAGCTTTCGTAACGGGGCATTAATATTCTGTAATAATTCCAGTAATATCCTAAAAGCGCTTTCTTATAGTTTTTAGGGGAGGTTTGAGCATGTTATACATAAAATGGATGGTATTTCAATTTCTAATAGGTTAATAGTGTTTCTGTAGTGTTACATAAATATTTCTTAACTGTTACAAAAACGACGTATTTTGCTGTTGGAACAGGTGATTAGTTATGTAAAAATAACTATTTTGGCTGTGGAGGAATATAAATGAGGTGAAATTTAATAAAAAATCGCCATAATTGTTACAAAATAAGTCGAGGTATGGAAAAAATTACGCCTTGATTTTGGTCTGTCACATATTATTTTTGCAATAATAGGATTCTATAATAGCTTTAGTAGGTTAAAATAATTAAAGGTGTTTATAACGTGAAACATATATAATAGAAGAAACACGATTTAATAGATAAATAAAAAACGTAAGAGTGTAAACTCCTACGTTTTTTATTTATTCATATCGTAAACATTCAATTGGATCCAGTTTTGCAGCTTTGTTAGCTGGTAGTAGACCGAATATAATACCGATTAACATTGAGATACCTACTGCAAGAAGTCCAAGTTCTTTTGAGACAACGAGTGGCCATCCGGCAAAGATTGAGACGATCCAAGCGAAGAAGATACCGAGCATGAATCCGATGAAACCACCGAGTCCTGTTAAAATACAAGATTCGATTAAGAATTGTGTTAACACTTTACCGCGCGTTGCACCAAGTGCTTTACGAATACCGATTTCACGTGTACGTTCTGTTACAGATACAAGCATAATGTTCATTACACCGATACCACCAACAAGTAAGGAAATAGCGGCAATACCACCGAATACCATCTTCATCATACCGATTGATTCATCTAATTGCTTCGTAAATTCACCTAAGTCCTGTGCTTCGAATTTATGCTCAAATTTAGGAGCTTTCATTTCATTTAAAACAGAAACGGCTTGTTTTTCTACACTTTTACGCTCTGTCGGAGAGGTCATTGTTAATCTTACAGAGTCATACTCATTTACTCCTGAAATGACAGGCGCGTTTTCAAGTGACGTATAACCTTCAGGCATAGGCATTCCGAAGTCGTTTTTCGTTTCGTATACACCGACTATTTTATACGGCTTTCCTTTTATATCTGTGTATTGATTTGATTCCCAACCACTAAATAATTTGTTGAAAGCTTCTTCATTTAATATAACAGCAGGGATTGCTTGGTTTAATTCGCTGTCGTTTAATTCACGACCGTGAACTAATTTTATTTTCGAATCTGTCATAAAGGCGCCTGTTCCACCTTTTAAATCAAGATTTACATCTTTTGAACCAGAAGATGCTTTTACTTTCATACTTACATCAGGATACACATCTTTAACGCCTGGTACAGTTTGCAGACGGTTTAGCATATCAGCTGTAATTTTGGCATTATCTGTTCCATAGTCAGGATTGTTGTAGTAAATCGTTACTTCGTTATCTTTTCCTTGGCCTAATTCTTTTTTAAACTTTGCGTTAGTACCATCACCCATTGAAATGATAGTAATAATGGCACTAATACCGATAATAATACCTAACATCGTTAAGATAGAACGCATTTTATGAGCAAAGATAGAGGAAAGGGCCATGCGTATATTTTCACTCGTGTTCAAAATTAACCTCTCCAATCTTGGACGATATTTCCGTCACGAATTACAATTTGGCGGGCTGCTGCTTCCCCAATTTCACGATCGTGGGTAATCATAATGATTGTTGAGCCTTGTTTATTTAATTCGTAAAAGAGGTCCATAATCTGTGTACTTGTTTTCGTATCAAGTGCCCCCGTCGGTTCATCGGCTAAAATGAACTTTGGATTATTTACAATTGCACGTGCAACAGCGACACGCTGTTTTTGTCCACCTGATAATTCGTTCGGTAGGTGAGTAGCACGATCAGCTAAACCTACTTTTGTTAAAGCAGCTAATGAGCGCTCACGTCTTTCTTTTTTATCGACTCCAGCGTAAATAAGAGGTAGCTCTACATTTTGAAGTGCTGTAAGTCTCGGTAATAACATGAAGTTTTGGAATACGAACCCGATCTCTTTATTACGAACGCGTGCAAGTTCTGTCTCAGACATGTTTGAAATATTTTGACCAGCTAGTTCGTATGCACCTGTCGTCGGTTTATCTAAGCAACCGATAATGTTCATTAATGTTGATTTACCAGAACCAGATGGTCCCATAATAGAAGTGAATTCTCCTTGGTTCAGTGTTACGTCAATGCCGTGTAATATTTGAACGGATTCTGCACCATTTTGGAAAGATTTCGTGATGCCTTTTAAGTTAATCATTCAACGACAACCTCCATACCATCTTTTAAGTCTTTTTCAGGTTTAGAGATAATTTGTTCTCCTTTTTTCACTCCAGAAACTTTTGCTTCGCTATCTGTTTCGAATTCAATAGTAACCGCTTGTTCTTTCGCTTTGCCATCTTTTACAACGAAGACAATATTTTTGTCACCTTTTTTCACGATGCTACTTTTCGGAACAATCGTACCAGTTGCTTCGCCAGATTTACTTGTTACGTAAACGTGGAAGCCGTTTTGTAATTCTTCACTATTATCTAATGTGACAGTGAATTGATAGTTAGAAACTGTTTTGTTTTCATCCATACTCTTTAATGGTGTAGAACCGATTTCTGTTACTTTTCCTGTCCAAGTCTTACCAGCGACCGTTTTTGATGAAACAGTTACTTCTTGCCCAACTTTCATACTAGCAAGCTCATATTCAGAAAGTTGACCTTTTACTTTAAATGGACCAGCGTGACGAAGTGTAATGCCGCTCATACCTGTTTTTTCATCAGCAATTTTTACGATATCATCAATTACGCCATCAGCAGGACTTGTTATAGAAAGTGTGTTTACTTTCTCTTTTGCTGCTTTAATCATTTCATCAGCTTTTTCAACTTCAAACTTTTTCATTTCAAGTTGTGATTCTAGTTGTTGCACTTCGATTTCGGATGCTTTTAATGCTTCAGCGGGAAGGCCTGCATTTTTATCTTTTTGTAATTTTTGTTTCGCTGTATCAATTTGTTTTTGGAACAATGTTACTTCTTTTTGTGCAATTTTCTTTTGCATTTCTGCTTCTGTTACACCTTGTTTTGCAGTAGGGTCATTATATTTAAAAAGGAGTTGACCTTTTTTCACTTCATCACCTTTTTTTACAGATAATTCATACGTACCTTTTGTTGGATCAAATGAAATTGTTTCAATTCCGCTTGGAATGACTTCACCGCCAAATTTTTGCGCGTTTTCAATTTGTTTTTCTGTTACTTTATATCCGCTATATGCCATTGCAACATCTGAACCACCGCCAGCAAATGCAAAATATGATCCAGCTGCAATACCGATTGCTACTACACTAGTAATTAACACTTTATTTTTCTTCTTCATCTATTTATCACCTTTTCGTTCGTTTTAGTATCTACATTCAGTATAGAAGAGGTAAAGAATCTGACAAATCGTTTTAGCTTACAATAACCTTACAGTTTTGTAAGGTATGAATATGTAAATGTGAGGTAGAGGTTGTCCTAGTGTAAGCAAATGAATTGACTCGTCGTTTCTTTCTTACAATAATATTGTATGGAAGAGAGGAGGAAGGAAGATGGAAGCTTATTTTAGTGCGCATCCATTAAAACCATTTATTCCATACTCAAGGCAACATGTCCTTATATTATTTATTATGTTGGTGGGGATATTTTTTCTGTATCAATATCAAGATTTATTGCGTCAAAGTGAGTGGAATATAACGGTTCGATATGCGATTGCATTTCTATTTATAGGGAGTGAAATTGGACTTCATATGTGGGAGTGGAAAGCGGGGATTTTTGAGCTAGCCACTTCATTACCGTTTGAGTTGTGTACGATTAGTTTGTTGTTAGCGTCAATTATGATTGTAACGAAAAGTTATCGCATATATGAGATTGTATTTTTTACGGGAATTATTGGTGCATCACAAGCTATTTTAACGCCGAACTTGCAGTATGCTTTTCCGCATTTTCGATTCATTGAATATTTCATCGCGCATGTATTACTCATTTGGGCACCGCTCTTTATGACTTGGGTAGAAGGGTATCGTCCGACAGTACAATCTATTAAACGCACGATGATATTTTTAAACATATTGATTCCAATTGTTTCTTTTGTGAATTACAAAACGGGTGGAAATTATATGTTTTTAGCTCATAAGCCAGAAACTGCTTCATTACTTGATATGTTAGGGCCGCATCCTTACTATATTATTTCATTAGAACTCGCAGCGCTTATTGGATGTTTTATTTTGTATATGCCGTTTGCGAAAAGAGAAAAACAGGTACACAAAGAATCGTTAGGGTCATAACCTAGCGATTTTTTATGGTCAGGTTTAATTGGAGTCTATTTTAGATCATTAACAGTGAATCCGTGGATTCCTCTCGTTCCCATTACATTTTTTGGACTCACTATTTTTTCAGGAAATATGATTGTAAAAAGTATAGAAGAGGCGATGATGAAAGTAAGGTTAGGGGGAGAGATAAAGAGGGATGTTGTAGAAGAGGAACAATCTGCTGTGCAGTCAAAAGAAGAGTTATTTACTTTTAAACATACGATGTGAAGAGAAAAAGAAGCAAGCACGGATTTCATGCTTGCTTCTTTTCTTTATTTTGTAGAAACTTCGCCTTCAGCTTCTGTTTGCGGAATAAAGTATCCAATTATACCACCGATGATTGCTGGAATAATCCAGCCGATTCCTAAGTTATAAAAAGGAATGGTGTGTACGATATTAGCGATAAAGTTTGGTATCATTCCCACATTATCAAGTGCGTGAACACAGCTAATAATGAATGCTGCGATCATTGCTCCGATGTAGACAGAAGGTTTACGTTTCGTATATTTATCAATAAATGATACGAAAATTAAAATGATTGTAATTGGATATAAAATAATTAATACAGGTAATGTAATTTTAATTAGTAAGCTTAAGCCTAAGTTTGAAATAACGAAGCTAAAGATACAAACGTATAGTACGAGCTTTTTGTAAGAAACGTTTGTTAGTACTGTTGCGAAATAGTTTGCGAATGCACTTACAACGCCAATTGCTGTCGTTAAACATGCAAAAATAATTGCGATACTTAATAAAACATTACCGCTTGTCCCAAAGAACTGGTACATAACAGTAGCTAATAGTTGACCACCGTTCTCGAATTGTCCTAAGTTGCCGTTTGAAGCGCCGATATAACCAAGTAAGAAATAAACAATTGTTAAGAATAGAGCTGCAATGCTCCCACAAATAATTGTATATTTTGCGATCGATTTTTTCTCTTGTATACCGTTTTGGCGAATTGCATTTACAACGATTGTTGATAACACGAGAGCACCAATTGCATCTAATGTTAAAAATCCTTCAAGAAATCCTTTGAAAAATGGAATTTCTTTATAGTCACCAACAGGTTCTGCAAACGTTCCTGGTGAAAGAATCGCTTTTGTTGCCATAATTGCAATAATTACAAGTAGAATTGGCGTTAATATTTTTCCGATATGATCTACTAATTTTGATGGATTTAATGATAAGAAGTAGACGACTGTAAAGAAAATCGCACTAAAAACTAACATAGAGTACCATTGGTCTGGGAAAAGTGGTGCAATCCCAATTTCGTAAGATACAGATCCAGTTCGTGGAATAACAAATAGTGGGCCGATTGAAAGATAAATAATGATAGCGAATACTGCTGCGAATTTTGGATGAACACGGCTTGCTAAAGTGTTAAAACTACCACCGGCAAGGGCAACAGCGACGATAGCTAGTAAAGATAAACCGACGTCTGTAATAATAAATCCTGTAATGGAAATCCACATATTTTCTCCGGAAGAAAGACCGAGAAGAGGCGGGAAAATCATATTACCAGCACCGAAGAAAACTGCGAATAGTAATAAACTAATCGAAAGTATTTGCGCTGGTTTTAAAGTTGTACGCATATAAAGAAACTCCTCCTAATGAGTGTTTTTGTCGAAAATTCAAACAATTTGTCGAGTAACTGTTATTATTTTAAAGGTCTGATGACTAGAAAGCAATAGGGAATTTTAAAAACATTTTAAAATAATGCGTAAAATTGAATAAATATACTATTTATATGCTTAATATAGGAAGGATTTAACTTTAAACGTAAAAAAACACATATCGCTAGGATATGTGTTTTAAAAAAATATTTTTTTATCACGTTCTTCTTTTAAAATTTCAACTGCTTCTCGGAAACGTTGTGAATGGACAATTTCTCGTTCGCGTAAGAATCTCAAGCTATCATTTATATCGGGATCGTCAGATTGGTTAATAAGCCATTGGTATGTGGCACGTGCTTTTTCTTCAGCCGCAATATCTTCGTATAGGTCGGCAATTGGATCGCCTTTAGCTTGTATATAGGTTGCAGTAAATGGAACACCAGCTGCGTTATGGTAGTGAAGTGCGCTGTCATGGTCGACGTAATGAGGATCGAGACCAGCTGCCTTCATCTGTTCAGGAGTCGCATCTTTCGTCAGCTTATAAACCATCGTAGCAATCATTTCAAGATGAGCAAATTCTTCTGTACCAATATCGGTAAGGAGGCCAATGACTTTATCGGGAATTGTATATCGCTGATTTAAGTAACGGAGTGCAGCAGCTAACTCTCCATCTGCACCGCCATATTGTTCAATTAATAATTTTGCGAGTGCTGGATTGCAAGTTCCTACTTTAACTGGGTATTGCAATTTTTTTTCATAAATCCACATAGTTTCTCTCCTTTATATTTGCCATGGCCAAGGACCTTTACTCCATTCCCAAGGGGCATTAGAATAGCTATTTCCAAACTGTTGGAGTGGTCCGTATTTTTCTTCCATCTTTTGTTTTAATACTCTTCGTTTATAGGAAAAGTCATTAAATTGATTAATAGCAGCGGTGTCATCTGGATGTGTATCTAAATAAAGAGTAAGTTCAACTAGTACAAAGTCCAGTTCTTGAAGCTCCAGTAAAAGCTGATAGTATTCTTCTGGTAGCGATTGATTCACGTCAATAGTCACCGCCCTTTTTTATAAGGATTTTCATAATAGTCATAAAAAACAGGCCATAAAGTCCCTTTTTGTAGCGCTTCTTTTGGCGTGAATTGCGGTAAGTTTGGCGGTTGAAAGCCTAAAAATAAATTAGGAGGAGTAGAATAATATTTTTTTCCGATAGGAGGACAAGGATCGAGAGGACTATGATAGGGCACGAATGATCTCATATATTTATTCACGAATAAACCTCCTTAAATGTTCATTACTATGTATTCTATTCAGACATAATGAGCATTTATGACACATATAAAAAAGTAATAGGTACGGGGGGAATGAATGTGGAGACTGTGAAACAATTCATTGTATTGAAAGTGAAAAACTTAAAGGAAACTTTGTATTTTTACGAAGGGATTTTAGGAATCAAACCTAGTTTAGAAAGACCACAATCAGATGTAACAGGGGTTTGGTATGATGCTGATTCAACGAGAATTAGTTTTGTTATGAATCGCATGTTGGGTGGGCAGGAGAAGAGTGTTATGAATTCATGTGAGGTTATAACATTTTCGATTTCTAACATAGAGAAGTTAAAAAAGAAGCTAGCGTTTTATGAAATTTTATATACAGAAAATAAACGTGAGAAGAGTATTGTAGTACAAGACCCAGATGGATATAAACTTGAAGTAATAGAAAAGGATGAATAAACGGAGGGGATTTAGTGGAGAGGAATTATGAAGAAAGTGCGTTATTTGAGCATCAATTTTGGCTAAAAGTGCTAAGTGATCACTCGCAATTTTTACTTGATGCGTTAGCTTCAAAGGAAAAAGAGGATATAAAAAAAGCTACTTACTTTGTTGAAACATTTAAGAATTTGTTAAATAAAGTTCAGAATGTCAATCTTATTACATTTTCAAAAGAGGCAGAACAAGCTGCAAAGGAAATACGAACATTTAAATTAAATATTATACAGAAACAGTTGGAAGGGAAGATTACAATTCATTTTACGCCAACTTTTATTAATCATATGGTAAACGAAGTGGAAGAGTATATAACGGTTTTAGAGTTTTTGAAGAAAGGGGAAATTCCACCTGTTTTTCATGAACTGCATTATCATCTCGTTTGGTTAACAGATGCAGCTGGTCATGCAGGCTCTATTTCTGGTGGGTTAGATCTTGTTGAAAAAAGATTAAAAGAGAAAAGTGAAGAATTCGAGAAGCACTTTGAACAATTTTATTTGAAGGCAGTTGAAATGACAGGGTATTTAAGAACAGAGCTTCATCATTTTCCTGCATTAAAGAAGTTTACAAAAGATGTTTCACTTGAACTAAAATTATTTTCACATTTTTTACATGAAGTTGAAGAATTGGAGTTGTCGAATGAAATATTAAGTGCATTATCAGCGAGAATGGCAGATCATATGGCAAGAGAGGAATGTTATTATTTATTAAAATTAGCTCAATCATCTGGACTCGAAATGCCGAAATGTAATCCGCTTTAAAGAACAAGAGGCCGATATCATTTGGCCTCTTGTTCTTTTTTATTTTCTCTTTTTATTTGTGCTTGTTCAATACTTGCCTGTAATGTCTCCATAATATTGATGATGTTTGGAGCAGGAGAGATTGTTTCCGTTTTTTCCTGTTGTTCAACTTTATTTTCGATTAATTCGGTAAGAGCTTCTTTATACTCATCTGTATACATTTCTTGTTCAAAAGGATTTGTAAGATGGTGGATTAAATTGATTGCCGCGGTGAGTTCTTGTTTTTGGATAGGATAATTCTCGTTACTTGGTAAGTTAGGTGTTTTTGTTATATCGCGAATTTCATTAGGATAGTGAATGGTTTGTAACATAAGCCCATCTTCAAAGTTACGGATAATAGCTAAATGTTGTTTTTTTCTAATGGAAATATGGATAAGACCAAGTTTATTCGTACGTTCAAGAGCTTCTTTTAATAATAGATACGATTTTTCGTGTCCTGGAGTAGGGCCTATAAAATAAGAACGATCATAGAGAACAGAATCAATTTCGTTATTTTGGACAAAAGATATAATTCGAATAGATCGTGGTTCGTGAGCTTTTTGCAATGCAGCTAATTCTTTTTCATCCATAATAATGTACTTATGAGGTGCGTATTCATAGGCTTTTACAATATCTTTATCATCAATTTCTTCATCCGTACAATCAGGAGCAAATTTTTTGTATTTAATAGGTGTTAAGCATTCTTTATGGAGACTCAAAAATTTTATATCGTTTTCTTCTACGGCACTGTATAGTTTGATTCCTATATTTAATAGTCCAAGTGAGAGTGCACCTTTCCATACGGTATGCAAATAAAGCCTCTCCTTTCCTTAAAAATGATTATGTATATTATGAGATAGTAAGAAATTTCCTATACGTTTTTTGTTTTTACGGAAGGTTAAGCAGAAGGGTGTGGGATATAAAATATATTGACAAGCCCTCCAAAATATTTTAATGTGATTGTATAAAATTGTGTATATAAAGGGGAGTAACTTATTACAGTAAAGTCGTCATTACAGGGAGAAACCCTCGGCTTTATTGGCAACGTTTCGTTGTTAGTGAGACCTTTACCAGCAATGGTAAAGGCCCCTTATTGTCTTTTTTAGGACCCTTACCATATTTGGTGGGGGCCTTTTTGTATACAAGGAGAGGAGATATAAAAATGAAAAAACTTATTAGTAGATTAAGAGTTGTATTTCATGTTCGCCGATTTGTTCCATTCCTATTTGACTTTTTTACTTCAAAAGAGGTTTCAATAAAGAAGAAAATCTTATCCATTGCTTTTTTAGTTGGTTATGTAGTGATGCCGCTCGATTTAATTCCAGACTTCTTACCGTTTATCGGTATTTTAGATGATATTGGAATTGTGTTATTTATTTTGAACCGAATTGTAAAAATGGCGCCAGTTCAATTACAAGAAAAGCATAACGTAAACGTAGGATAGGAGTTGGGGTAGAAAATATGGAGCAAATTATTTTAGATATAATTGAGTTTTTAAAGCAGTTTTCTTATTTTGGAGTTGTATTGGCTTTAACGTTTGAATTTATTCCGGCAGAAGTCGTTTTGCCCATGGTTGGGTATTGGGTGTACGAGGGAGATATGAATTTTTGGCTAGCTGTATTAGCTGGAACACTTGGCGGAACGACAGGACCATTAACGTTATACGCACTCGGTTATTACGGTGGTCGTCCTCTATTAATAAAATACGGGAAATACTTCTTTATTAAAGAAGAACAAATTCAAAAAGCAGATGATTTCTTTGAGAAGTATGGACCAGTTGTAGCGTTTGTTGGACGCTTTGTACCTGGAGTTCGAACACTTATTTCTGTTCCATGTGGTATGGCGAAAATGAACATATGGAAATTTAGTATATATACATTTGTAGCAATGTTCCCGTTAACGACTTTATATGTCTATTTTGGAATGAAATTAGGTCCGCATTGGGCAAAGGCTGCAGATGTTGTTGGACAATATATGTTACCAATATTACTAGTCGTGGTTATTGTTGTAGGTGGTATATTAATCTATAAATTTATGAAAAAAAGAAACAGAACGGAATCTATCTAGTCAGTAGTAATCAGGTTAAATTTTTGAAAATAGATGAATAGTACAGGCAAAAGACTCTGAAGGACATACACATATAGGGAATATAAAAGAGAGAGGGGAAACAACTATGTCTTGTGAGTGCTCAGGGTCAGCATTAACTTGCTGTCCAGATAAAAATTATGTGCAAGATAAAGTGTGTAGTCCGTGGTCTGGTACTGTAGTTGCAACAGCAATTGATAATGTTCTCTATATAAATAATATTAACCAAAACGTAGTGGGTACTGGTTTTGTTAAATATGATGTTGGACCAGGCCCAATTACTGTAGAAGCGCTGGATTCTGCTGGTACTGTAATAGATACACAAACATTAAACCCAGGAACGAGTATTGCTTTTACGTATCGCCGCTTTGATAGTATACAAGTTGTGTTACCTGCAACACCTGCTGGAACGTATCAAGGAGAATTTTGTATTACAACACGTTATCCACTTTCATAGCAGAATAGGAGAGGATCAAAATGGGAATGAGAAGTTCCAGTTTGTCTTGTTGTTCTAATAAAACGCTTGTACAAGATCAAGTATGTACAGACTGGTCTATTACAGGTGCTGGTACTCAAATTGTATATACAAATAATATTACGCAAGAAGTATATGGTTCAGGTTACGTGAAATATGATGTAGGTGCGGCTCCAATTACAGTTGATTTTTTAGTAGGTGCTACAGTAGTTGACACAATTACTGTACAACCACAAAGTAGTGGTACTTTCACTGTACGTTATTTTACGACTGTTCGAATTACTACAACAGGAACAACTGTTAATCAAGGCGAGTTTTGTATTACAGTACGTTATCCGATTTCATAAAAAAAGTATACCGTAAATGGTATGCTTTTTTAATTAAGGAAGTAATGAAATTGGTATTCTATAAGCAACATGTAAATTGGCAACAGTACTTGCCTTCTAAATATAGTGAAGGATTATTTTGTATATTAGTAAGACTGACTGACTGTAAGTCTTTTCCTGTGTACGATATTGTATTACCAGGAAACACGGTGAAAATATTGGTTACTGCTCCAACAATTTCAATTGTAATTGCTTCTGTGCTGCTAGTACTATTGTAAACCGAGACAGTACCTGATATAGGTAGTATTCCATCACTTTGCCACAGTATCATTGATTGTGATGCATCTTTGGCAGAGGGAATGGTGTTATTCGTTATGAGGAAATTCCCTGCAAATTCATTTGTTACTCGCTCGCAATTTGGATTTGGGGGAGGGGTCGGTGGACAAGGGTCTGGGCAAATGATAGACAAAGGAGCAAAACAGCCAATGTTTTTTTTATTCTTCAATACAACCCCCTCCTTTTTAAGTAGTCTTTTACTACTATTAAATGTAGAAGCATGGCCGATGTGTTAAAAAACGAAGAAAATGTTAAAAATTAAGATTGTCTAATAGGCTTAAAACTTAAATTATTATTCATGTTATAGAAAAGATTATATGTGAATAGACATGGGAAAAGAATGCTCAGACTCTTTTAGACAAAAAGTGGTTGTATAAGATAATACAAGGAATGTTGGACTTCATTTCTAATTAACTATATATTTACAAAAGTCTAACAAAATTCATTTGTTATTTAAACGACATTAATATGTTTTAGATAAAATAGCCCTTGTAATGAATTAATTATTATGAGGAGGATTCACGTGGACAGAACTGCTTTACGAAAAGTAAAAGGTCTTATTGGATTATTAATGGTTTTTGTATTAGCATTTGTATCATTTCCATGGAGTACATCAGTTAAAGCGGAAGAGAAGAAGCAAGAAAAGGCACCTAGTGAAAAGAAGATAGTTTTTCCAGTTGTAAGTGATGTACATATTAAAAATAGTGGAACTGACGATACGTTTCGCTGGAAACGAGCGATTGAACAGCTCAATACGCTTGCACCAAAGCAAGATGCTTTTGTTATCGTAGGTGATTTCACAGATACAGGGTCTGTGCAGCAATATGATCGTTTCATGCAAGTGTATAACGAAAATGCAAATAAAGATGCAGTACGAATGAATTCTCTAGGAAATCATGATTATTGGAACGGTTTATCTGTAGAGGGAGCGCAGAAGCGTTTCTTAGAAAAAACAGGTATGGAATCAATTTATTATCATAAAGTGATAAAAGGGTATCACTTTCTTGTTATGTCGCCAGAAAATGGGACAACACACGGATATTATTCAGATAAGCAAATTAATTGGTTAAAAGAAGAGATGGTGAAAGCACAAAAAGATGACCCAGAAAAACCGATTTTCGTATTTTTACATCAACACATTAAAGAGACAGTTTACGGTAGTCATGAATGGGGAACACAAGATAGCGCAAAAATTAATGCGGTATTAAAAGAATATCCGCAAGCTATTACGTTTTCAGGTCATTCACATTATCCGCTAGATGATCCAAGATCAATTCATCAAAAAGACTTTACATCAGTTGGTACATCTTCAGTAAGTTATATGGAAGTTGAAGGTGGTAAAGTACAAGGGAATATCCCGCCAGGAGCTAGCACGTTAAGCCAAGGTTTACTAGTAGAAGTAGATGATGAAGAAGTAACGATTAATCGTCGTGATTTCCATACAAATTCTTGGACAGGCGAGCCTTGGAAAATTAAATTACCATCAAAGAAAGAAACATTTACACATGTAGAAGATCGTGATAAAGAAAAACCATCTTTTTCGGCAGATGCGAAGTTATCAGTATCAAATATAACAGAAAATGCAGCAACAGTAACATTTTCTCAAGCATTGGACAACCTTCTTGTTCACTCTTATCGTGTACAAGCTAGAGATAAGCAAACAGGAGAAATTAAGAATAAGTTGTTAGCATTCTCAGAGTTTTACCGTGACCCAGTGCCGAAAGACCTTACATTTACACTGGCAGGATTAGATGGCGGAAAAACATATACGCTTGAAGTAGTTGCAATTGATTCATTTGGTAATGAAAGTGTGCAGCCTTTAACAGCAGAAGTTACTACGAAGAAAGATAATATTGATCCGAATGTAAAAGTGCCAAAGGCGGACGTTTTTGATGTGAATTTCTTAGACGGTACATTTAAAGATAACTCACCGTTTGGAGTAAAAGGTGATGTGAAAGGAAATGTATCTATTGCATATGATAAAGCTTTAAAAACAAATGTAATGAAATTGAATGGACAAGCTAATACATTTGGATATCTTCCGTTTTCAGCAGCACAAAAAGAGAAAGTAGCAAATACGTTTACGCTAGAAACTGTATTTTCAATGAATGAAATTCGCGGACAAGGTATTTTACAAAATACAGAGAGTGGCGGAATTGGTTTTGAATCTACAGGAAGTGGAAATGTTGAATTATGGGCTCATATTGGTGGTAGCTATAAACGTGTTGGAGTTCAATTAGAAGCGAACAAAACGTATCACTTAACAGGAACGTATAACGGAAGTGAAGTAGCTATTTATGTAGATGGTAAAAAAGTAAATAGCCAACCAGCTAAAGGGAAAGTGTCTCATCCGAACGTACCATTTGCATTTGGAGCTGACCCTGATAGTAATGGAAATGGCGGTATTCCGTTAAACGGACAAATTGCGCTTGCGAAATTGTATAGTAAAGCGTTAAGTTCTTCAGAAGTATTAGCAGCTTACAATGAGTTTTCTAACCGAACGAAGTTAGAGCAAGTGAACGCGTTATATGAAGAGCTTGGAAAAGTAAAAGAAGTGTTAGCTGGTACGTATGAATTTGGTGATAAGCCAGGTCAATATTCAAAGGAAGCATTTCAAGAATTAGAGAAAAGCTATAATCATGCAAAGCAAGTGTTTGAAAATCTAGCAAGTACTGGGGAACAAATTGTTCAAACATATAATGAATTAAAAACTGCAAATCAAACATTTATACAATCTAAAGTAGTAGAACAACCGAAAACACCGAAAGAGAAATTACAAATTAATATTGAATCTGCAAAAGCAGTAGTGAAAAAAGCACAAGCTGCAAATGTAACGGACGGTTCAGTGAAAGCACTGAGTCAAAAAATTACGGTGGCAGAAGCTGTATTGAAAGATGTAAAAGTAAAAGATGCACAGGTAGAAACGATGAATCGTACATTAGAGTATACGATTTCACTCGTTGAAAAAAGCATAAACAAATAAGAGAGAAGAAAAAGAAGCTTATCATGATGGGCTTCTTTTTTGTTATACTAAAAATAGCATAGAAAAAGGGAGCGAATAATTTGGAACAGAAAAAGCTAAAAAGAATTCTTGAATATGTATGGATCGCGGTTGTGCTCCTTGTAGGATATTATTTATTAAAAGATAAAAGTATATGGATTCTATTTTTAATGACGTTTTTATTAGCGGGTTTAGGCACGTTATTTATTAACTTTTTCTTTGATAGTTTAAATGCATGGAAGAAGAAAAAGAAGGGAACGAAGTAAAGGAGGGAATATATGCAAAAGTGGAAGCTTATATATCAGGTGATTATTTTCATAGTACTTGTAGGTATTGGCGTTTTTAAATATTCTACACCAATAGGAAATTGGGCATGGTTTACAGCTTGCATCGGCATATTTTTCACTTTACAATCGTTAACGAAAAAGCATAATCAGACATGAAGAGAGCTCGCCGTTTTATCGGCGAGCTCTTTTGTTATGCTTTTTTCTGTTCATCATTCTTTTTTTCGCTAGCTAAGTGACTATGTTTTCTAGAGTAGAAGAAATAGAAGCATAAGCCGACTAGAAGCCAAACCGCAAAGCTAATCCATGTCGTTTTAGACAAATTGATCATTAAATATAAACAGCAAAGAATTGCAACAACTGGTAATACAGGTACGAAAGGTGCACGGAATCCGCGTTTTAAGTCAGGATGAGTTTTTCGTAAAATAAGTACAGCGCAGCAAACGAATGTGAAGGCTGTTAACGTACCGATGTTCACTAAGTTAGCTAATACATGTAAGTCTAAAAGTCCTGCTAATAAAGCCGACACAACGCCAGTAATCCACGTGTTTAATAAAGGGATTTTTACTTTTTTATTCACACGTGCTAACGCTTTTGGAAGTAAACCGTCGCGGCTCATCGCATACGAAACGCGAACTTGTCCATACATAACGACTAAGAGAACGGTTGTCATTCCAGTCATTGCCCCAACAGCGAGTAATCCTGCAATGGCATCTTCACCAACGAAATGTAAAGCAAACGCAACTGGATCAGAAACGTCTAATTGTGTATACGGAACCATACCTGTTAAAACGAAAGATACAATCATATATAAAACGGTACAAATGAGAAGGGAACCGATAATGCCAATTGGTAAATCACGCTGTGGTTTTTTCGTTTCTTCTGCAGCGGTTGCGATTGCATCAAATCCTAAGAAGGCGAAGAACACAGTGGCAGCCCCAGTAATAATACCGTCGTATCCGAATGGAATAAACGGTGTCCAATTTTCAGGTTTTACATATTTTGCGCCTGCTACGATAAAGGCGATAATAACAGCTAACTTGATAAGAACCATAATATTATTAATGCGTGCGCTTTCGCGTATACCAAAGCTTAAAAGACCAGTAATGAGTAGTAAAATACAAACAGCTGGTAAATCGATGAGACCACCTTTTCCTACGCCAGGGGCCGAAGCGATTATGGCGGGCAGATGGATGTTAAATCCTTGTAGTAAAGATTGTAAATAACCAGACCAACCGACAGCTACTGCTGCGACTGCAAGTAAATATTCGAGCATTAAACACCAGCCGACGATGAAGGCGACGACTTCTCCAACTGTCATGTATGCGTAAGTATACACACTTCCTG
Source organism: Bacillus basilensis (assembly GCF_921008455.1). Classification (NCBI taxonomy): domain Bacteria; kingdom Bacillati; phylum Bacillota; class Bacilli; order Caryophanales; family Bacillaceae; genus Bacillus; species Bacillus basilensis. The sequence continues at coordinate 861,719 of NZ_CAKLBZ010000001.1, forward strand.
AGACAGGAATAGAAGAAGCAAATTCGGCATAACAAAAGGCTACACAAGCACAAGTAAATGCAGCAATAAGAAATGATAGCATAATACCAGGACCAGAATGTTTTGCTGCGACAATACCTGTTAATACAAAAATCCCTGTCCCAATTACGGCGCCAATTCCTAAAAACGTTAAATCAAGTGCGGTCAATGTTCTCTCTAATTGCCGTGGTGATTCAGTACTAAGCGGTTTTTTTCGTAATAATGACTTCACTTTGGACTCTCCCCCCGTTTTTTCATTTCCATAACTGCGAATATAGTATGAGCCCACTAGAAAAGAGTATGTAAGTAAATGGAGGTACAGTTATGGTGCGTAGTTTTTTAAAATTGCTGGATTAATCTTAATATAATTCAGAATATTTTGTCAAATAAAAATATGACAAATAAAATGCGGATGAATAGGAGAAACTACTTGCAGGAATGGACGAGGGTTAACAGAGTGAAAAAACCCACTCATAAAAGTTTCACTTTATAAAGTAGGAGAAGATGCTATGTTATTTTATTTTGAACTTGTCGTCATTTTACTTTGTACGAAATTAGCTGGTGATATTAGCGTGAGACTCGGCCAGCCTTCTGTACTTGGTAAGTTACTTGTTGGTATTATTATCGGTCCGGCTGTACTTGGTATTATTAATAGTTCTGAACTAATTGATGAATTGAGTGAGATTGGTGTTTTACTCCTTATGTTTATGGCGGGGCTTGAAACAGATCTAGAAGAGTTAAATCGGAATTTGAAATCATCATTTGCAGTAGCGGCTGGTGGAATTATTTTTCCTTTCATCGGTGGTTATGTAACAGGATTGTTGTTTGGATTGATGCAATCTCATGCGATTTTTTTAGGTTTATTACTTTGCGCAACGTCAGTTAGTATTACGGTGCAAACGTTACGTGATTTAGGGAAAATGAATACGAGAGAAAGTACAACGATTTTAGGTGCAGCTGTATTTGATGATGTCATCGTCGTTATTTTATTAGCTTTTGTGATGAGTTTTTTAGGAACACAAGATGTGAATATAACACTTGTTATCGTAAAGAAAATTATTTTCTTTGTTAGCATTGTTTTTATCGCATGGAAAGTTGTTCCGTGGATTATGAAAATGCTTGTGCCACTTCGTGTAACAGAAGCGTTAATTAGCTCGGCTCTTATTATTTGTTTCTCTTTTTCGTATTACAGTGAAATGATGGGGATTGCAGGTATTATTGGAGCATTTGCAGCCGGAATTGCCATTTCTCAAACAGAGTATAAGCACGAAGTAGAACATAAAATTGAACCGATTGCTTATGCGATATTTGTACCAGTTTTCTTCGTAAGTATTGGAATGGAAATTACATTTCAAGGTATCGGAAGTCAGCTTTGGTTCATTATCATCATGACGCTCGTTGCGATCTTCACAAAGTTAATCGGATCAGGTTTAGGAGCAAGACTAACAGGATTCAACTTACAATCTTCTATTAGTATCGGTGCGGGAATGGTGTCGCGCGGAGAAGTAGCACTTATCATCGCAGCAAATGGACTTACGGCGAATCTATTAGCGAAAGAAAATTTCACAGCGATTGTTATTGTTGTTATATTGACGACGATTATTACGCCGCCGCTTTTGAAGAAGTATTTTGTATAGAGGAGAAGAGCTTATCTGATGTAGATAAGCTCTTTTTTTATTCTAAAAAGCAATGATCCTGTAGCATAGAAGGTTTGTAAGTATGGTAAAATCTATGTATATGATGTGGGCAAGGAGAGGGAAGTGTGAAGGTTACAAAGGGGAAGGTTATAGGTGTAATGATATTCCTGTTGTTGTGCATACCATTTACTGCATGGAAAGAATCAAAAGTGAAAGATTTTCCGGTTTCTATTTTTTCTTTCTATGTAGAAGACGAAAACCCGAAAGACTATAAGTACACTGCTTTTGTACCTGACTTTGCAGTTTGGATAGGTGGTTGGGAAAAACAGCAATCTGAAGGTGAAATAACGTCATATAAAAAAGGGGATCGAACTGTAATTGTTCACCATCCACCGGATAATGATGGTTTTTATCTTTATGATACAAAAGAGATTAGAGAATATACGCAACCGTAAGAAGTGGAGGTTAAATAGTGAAAGCTTCTACATTACTATTTAAAATTGAAAGTAATATGGATCAATTTTCACCAGCTGAAAAGAAGGTTGCCATGTACATAATGGAGAATGCAGAGATTGTTCCGAACTTAACGACGAAAGAAGTGTCAACGAATGCAGGCGCAAGTGAGGCGAGTGTTGTTCGCTTTTGTAAGTCGATTGGAATTGGAAGTTTTAAAGCATTTAAAATAGCGCTCGTTCGCGAATTAACGATTGCTGATTATAATATTAACGATTTTTCAGTAATGAATACGGAAGATGGACCGTATGACTTGTTTAATAAAGTTACATATGTGAATAAAGCTGCAATTGAGGCGAGCGTTACTGCTATTGATAAGAAGGAGCTTGAGAAAGCTGCAGATCGTATTGTAAATGCGGATAAAATTATATTTTACGGAGTAGGCGGATCAGCTACCCCAGCGATGGACGGGGCTTATAAATTTACAAGGCTCGGATTTACTGCAATGATGCTATCTGATTTTCATATGATGTTGCCGCTTGTGACAAATTTAAAAGAAGGCGATATATTTGTGGCGATTTCAACATCTGGTCGAACGAAAGATGTACTTGAAATGGCGCAATATGCGAAGAGACAAGGTGCAACAGTTATTGCGATTACGAAGCTTGATCAATCATCACCGTTATATAAAGAGGCAGACATCCGTCTTTGTATGCCAGATGTAGAACAAGATCATCGTATTGCGAGTATTGCTTCAAGAATGACACAATTGAATATGATAGATGCTTTATATGTGATTACTTTTAATCGTATTGGTAATAAAGTGTTGGATCAATTTATGGAGACAAGAGAAGAAGCTTTGAGGTTACGGAAGTTAAAATGAAAAGATGGGGAAACCCATCTTTTTTTTGTACTGACATAAATTCGTCATGAAAAGAAATTAAATTTCATAAAATAATAAAGTAATATTGATTTTAAATTTCTTAAAGTTATAATAAAAGTATGAAATTAAATTTCAAAGTAGGTGGTAATATGTTAGAGAATTTATCGACAGAACATCGTAATGAGAAGACGATGAATTTAGACGAGATGAGCATAAAAGAAGTTTTAAAAAGTATGAATGAAGAAGATCGAACTGTTGCATTAGCAGTTGAAAAAGAGATAGAACAAATTGAAAAGGTTGTAGAGGCTGTTATTCAATCTTTTGAAGAAGAGGGACGTTTAATTTACATTGGGGCTGGTACGAGTGGTCGTTTAGGTATTTTGGACGCAGTGGAATGTCCGCCGACATTTGGCACAGATGATAAAATGGTGCAGGGATTTATAGCAGGTGGTTTGAAAGCGTTTACTAAAGCGGTGGAAGGTGCCGAAGACCGCGAAGAGTTAGCAGAAGAAGATTTAAAAAGTATTGGATTAAACGAGAAAGATACTGTGATTGGAATTGCGGCAAGTGGTAGAACTCCTTATGTCATTGGTGGCTTGAAATACGCGCATAGCGTGGGAGCGAGCACGGCGAGTATTTCTTGTAATAAAAATGCTGAAATAAGTAAATATGCAAAACTAAATGTAGAAGTAGAAACAGGCGCAGAAATTTTAACAGGCTCAACGCGTTTGAAGGCTGGTACAGCGCAAAAATTAGTGCTGAATATGATTTCAACAGCTTCTATGATTGGTGTGGGGAAAGTATATAAAAACTTAATGGTAGATGTTCAGTCTACAAATGAAAAGCTAGTAGAACGATCAAAACGAATTATTGTGGAAGCGACAGGCGCTAGTTATGAAGTAGCAGCAGAGCATTATGAGAAAGCAGAACGTAACGTGAAAGCTGCGATTGTTATGGTGTTATTGCAGTGTGAGTATGGGGAAGCACTGAAGAAATTAAAAGAAGCGAAAGGGTTTGTGAAGAAGGCACTATAAAATAATAGGGAGGGGGATTCTATTATGAGGAAAGAAGAGAGAATGGCGAAAGAAATTTCAGAGCAACTTGGGGGAGTAAAAAATATTCGCGGCATTGCTCATTGTATGACGAGACTGCGATTAACACTTCATGATGAAAGTAAAGTAAACATGGACCTTTTGAAAAAGGTTGAAGGGGTTATGGGTGTTATTGAAGATGAGACGCTTCAAGTTGTTGTTGGGCCAGGGACAGTAAATAAAGTAGCAGCTGAAATGGAAGGTTTAACAGGACTCCGAATCGGTGAAGTGGCAGATCATCATCTTGAAGATCTTGGGCAAGAGATGAAGTCAGAGATTAAGAAGAAAAATAATACACCAGTGAAAAACTTTTTAAGAAAAATAGGAAGTATTTTTATTCCGTTAATTCCGGGTCTTGTTGCATCAGGTATTATAAACGGGGTTGCTAACTTTGCGAAAAACGCAGGTGCTGACCCGAATGCAACGTGGCTACAAATGTTACTACTCATTGGCGGCGGTATCTTTACATTTTTAGGGATTTTAGTCGGTTGGAATACAGCGAAAGAGTTTGGCGGGACACCAGTTCTTGGGGCAATTGCTGGTATTTTAATTTTTAACCCGGCGATGGCGAATGTGAAATTATTCGGTGAAGCGCTCGTACCCGGACGGGGCGGATTATTTGCAGTTATTTTTGCAGCGTGGCTTATGGTTGTAGTGGAAAGACAAGTTCGAAAAGCAGTACCAAATGCAGTTGATATTATCGTGACACCACTCATTACTGTGTTAGTGGTGAGTATCGTAACGATGTTGGCAATTCAGCCGGTAGCCGGTTTCTTATCTGAAGGAATTACTAGCGGAATTAATGGCATTTTAAATATTGGCGGCGCGTTTGCGGGAGCAGTGCTTGCTGGAACATTTTTACCGCTCGTTATGGTCGGATTGCATCACGGTTTAACACCAATTCACATGGAGTTTATTAATCAAACGCACGTAACACCTTTATTACCAGTACTCGCAATGGCTGGTGCTGGGCAAGTAGGAGCAGCCATTGCGATTTTTGTAAAAACAAAAAACAAACGACTTCGTAACGTAATTAAAGGTGCATTACCAGTTGGGTTCTTAGGAATTGGTGAACCGTTATTATACGGGGTTACATTACCACTTGGGAAACCGTTTCTCACTGCTTGTTTAGGGGCAGCTGTCGGCGGTGCATTCCAAGCAGTTATGCAAACAGCTGCACTTGGAATTGGTGTATCAGGATTATCATTAATTCCGTTAATTGCTGATAATAAGTATTTATTATATTTCCTTGGATTAGTAGTGGCATATACTTTCGGATTTATCTTTACGTACTTCTTCGGATTCAAAGAAGAAATGGCAGAAAACATATAGAGAAAGGGATTCCTTTCTCTTTTTCTATTCATAGAAAGGGAGATTCATATGATAGGAGTTTCAATTTATCTTTCAAAAGAACGAGTAAAAAAGCAAGAAGAATGGCTAAAAGTGGCGAAGGAAAACGGGTTTTCATCTATTTTTACATCACTTCATATACCGGAGGATGATCCTGGTACGTATAAAGAGTTAATTCAAATACTTGGGAAGCAAGCTCTTGAAAATGAAATGGAATTAATGGTCGATGTTTCTCCAAAATCGCTACACCATTTAGGTATGACGTACGAAAATATGGAAGAGTTAGTAGACTGGGGCATTACTGGTTTACGAATGGATTATGGCATCACGCCGAAAGAAATTGCACGCGTATCTCATAAAATGAAAGTAGCTTTAAATGCGAGTACGATTACAGATTCCTTTTGGAAAGAGTTACTTTCAGAAAATATACGAGTAGAGAATGTAGAAGCGTGGCATAATTTTTACCCGCGTCCAGAAACAGGACTAGCAAAGTCTTTCTTGCAAAAACAAAACCAATACTTACATGAATGCGGGATAAAAACGATGGCATTTATTCCGGGAGATGGGGAAAAACGTGGTCCGTTAAATGAAGGCTTACCAACTTTAGAAAAACATCGTTATATGCGACCGCTGGAAGCGTACTTAGAACTTGTACAAGATTGTGGTGTAGATAAGGTGTTAATTGGAGATATAAGCGGAAGTCTAGAAAGTGTACAAGAGATAGCGAGTGCGAGTAGAGGGATTATTCCGCTGCGGTACAAATCGTTTATATGTGATAAAGAAGTATTAAAAGTGGTGGAGAGAGTGCATACAAATAGACTAGATCCGGCTCGTGATGTCATTCGGTCTGTAGAATCACGAGAAGAACATAAAGTGATGTTACAGCCGATGCATACCATTTCAAGAAAGAAAGGTAGCATTACAATTGATAATGAACTGTACGGTAGATATGCTGGGGAGATGCAAGTTGCCACACATGATTTGCCTGTAGATGAGAAAGTGAACGTCGTTGGCATGGTTGTAGAAGAAGACTTGTCTTTATTGCCGTTTGTTGGCGCTGGAAAAATGTTTCAACTTTTTTGTGCGATAGAGTAAAAGCTTGAATTAGCGCTACTTTGTAAGAAAACATTATCCGTAAAAGGGATAATGTTTTTTGTTTTGGTTAAAAAAGTATTTGACGAATGAAATGAAATACCGTATTGTTTTGACTTGTAAATAAAAGTTTACCATAACAAAACAAAAAGGAGAGAAAAAAATGAATCAATATATTGGGAATTTAATTATTCGTATCGTATTAGGAGTGACATTCTTTGCACACGGCTTAGCGAAGTTTCAATCAGGTATCGATAACGTAGCAGGCTGGTTTACAAGCATCGGCTTACCAGGTGGCCTTGCATATGGCGTAGCAACAGTTGAATTAGTTGGTGGTATATTATTAATTATCGGTTTAGGTGTACGATATGTAGGATTGTTATTCGCTCTTATTTTAGCTGGAGCTATCGTAAAGGTAAATGGAGCGGCAGGATTATTAGGAGATGGAAAGAATCCAGGATATGAATTAGACCTTGCATTATTATCAATGGGTGCGTATTTATTTGTTGTAAAAGCAGAAGGATATGTAGATCGTTTCTTAAAAGAGAAAGTAATGAAAACGAAGTAAACTTATTTATAAATTGTTGACTTGAAGAATGATTGTAACTATAATGATTACAACATATAGATTAAGAATGAAACAATTTAAATATTTTTTTACACAAGTTGTAACTGTTTGTGTTACAACTTGTGTAAAAATAAATAAAACAGGAGGAAGTAATATGCCTAAATCAAATTTAGAAATTATTCAAAGCACGTATGAAGGATCCGCTTCTTCGAATGCAAAGCATTTAGCAGAAGCCTTCTCTGAAAAAGTGGAATGGACAGAGGCAGAAGGATTCCCGTACGGGGGAACTTATATAGGTGTAGAAGCAATAATGGAAAATGTATTTAGTCGTTTAGGATCAGAATGGGATGATTATAAGGCAAGTGTAAATACATATCATGAAGTAAGCGGAAAAGATGTAATTATTGCTGAAGGTATGTATTCTGGCGTTTATAAAGAAACGGGAAAATCATTTAAAGCAGAATTTGTTCATGTATGGCAACTTGAGAACGGAAAAATTGTAAAATTCAAGCAATATGTGGATAGTTATATTGTACGAGAAGCAATGAAGGTTTAAAATGAAATAAGGAAACAAATGGAATCGACTGTGCCCAGGCGATTCCATTTGTTTATGTGATTATTAGGGGAATGGGGAGTACATAATATGAAAAAATGGATAATAGGGACAATTACAATGATTGTAATTGTGATAGGGGCTGTATTCGGTACTACTAAACTTCTTAATTATATAGAGGAAGAGGAGAAGAGTCTTAAAACACAAAAAGTAATGGGCCAACAGGAAAAGAAAGTTGAGGAAGAGAAGCCACAATTTAGTGAAGATGAAATTATTTCTACCATGCATAGGATGGTACATCAAAAAGTGAAATCCTCTGAAAAATGGGGATTTATTGAAATGACAAATAAGGAAATTCGTAGTGCGAAGACCGCAGTAGAAAGCAGTACAAATTTTAAACATAAGTCAAAGCTACTTGCCACTTTAGAGCGCTGGGAGAAAGGGGATTTCTCACAAACGGTTGAGGAGCATAACTTTTTGTGGGAAATTCAAGGTGGTGATACTGGAAAGGCAACAGAACGTTTATCGCCAGAAGAAGAAAAGCAGTATGTGAAAGAAATGAAACGTAAATAAAAACATCGCCACTTTGGTGGCGATGTTTTTTGATTAAGAATGTTTTCGCATTAAAGCTCTAGTTGGCTGAACAACAACAGTTTTGAAATGGGAAAATAAATAACATCCTGTCACAACGATAATGGTCCCTAAAATTTGTATCCAAGTTAATTCTTCTCCGAGGAACAGGAATGCTAAAATAGCTGTGAAAATCGGATTGAAGTTTAGAAAAATCCCTGATGTAGTTGCTCCTAATTTTTGTACGCCAATATTCCAAAATACCATACAAAGTACTGTTGAAATAAGTCCAGTATATAAAAGTGATGTGATGAAAGAAGTATTTATATTTGAAACAGTGAAACTCCCTATATTAAATGGCAGTAATAAAATAACGCCGAAAATACCAGAATATAATGTCGCCATAAGTGGTGTAGTTGTTTTTGTTGCCCACTTACTGCAAACAGAATACATTCCCCAAATACAAACTGCCCCAATCATCCATAAATCTCCGCTATTAAAATGTAGTGAAAATAATAGTGAGAAATCACCTTTTAATAGAACAAGAATAACCCCAAAGAATGAAAGAATCATGGATAGAATTTGAAGTGTATTTACTTTTTCTTTTAGAAATAATACTGAAAATAGTGCAATTGAAATTGCGTTCAATGTAGAAATAAGTCCTACATTTGTTGCAGATGTTTTTTCTAGTGCTAAAAATTGAAAAATGTTAAAAAGAGCGACCCCTGAAATCCCCATTAGTATTAAAGGAAGTATGGCAGCACGTGGTGGAATGATTTTCTTCTCTTTAAACCAAACCATCGGTAATAAACAAACGATGGCAATCATCCATCTTAAGTTTGTAAGTGTCATCGGCGACGCATGATCAACGAGCGATTTTCCAACGACGAAATTTCCGCCCCATAATAAGCTCGTTAATAATAGTAAAAAGACATAAAAATAAGGCATACTAAAATCCCCTTTGTTGTAATCAATGTGAATTGTAAATAATTTTAGCATTTTTCTTTATTGTGTAATATATTCTTTTGTATAATGGATAAAAGTCGATAAAATATTTTGTTATGAATACCATTTGAAGAAAAATATTCAGTTTTATATAAGTTATAAGGTGTTTTTTCGAAGAATCATCGGTAAGAAAAAAGGGGGAATTATAATGGAGTCGTCTGTTATTAAAGTGTTGGATGATTTAGATGTACAAATTTTAGATATATTGCAGAAGGAGTCACATGTAAGTAATGCAGAGCTTGCGCGACGCGTTAATTTATCACCGGCTGCGATGCATGCAAGAATAAAAAGATTAGATGGAGAAGGGTTCATTGATAAGCAAGTAGCCATTTTAAATCAAGAAAAGCTTGGTTTTGATTTGTTATGCTTCATTTTTATGAGTACAAATATTCATCAATCGGATAAACTTGAAGTGTTGGAAAAAGAATTAGAAGCGATGCCGGAAGTGTTAGAATGTCACTGTTTAACAGGGGAGTATGATTATTTATTAAAGGTTGCAAATCGTGATCGTAAAGAATTAGAGCAGTTTATTAGAAAGCTGAATAAGCTTGGTATTACAAAGATACAAACGAGTTTGGCACTTCGTGAAATTAAATATTCGACGGTATTGCCGATTCGAAATGAGGAACCAAGCATCGATTAGATTGCTTGGTTTTTTGTTTGTATAAGGTTAAGAAAAGTGATTGACGGGGAGAAAGGAGAGATGTATTATTATATGAAATTATGTATTAAAATTCATTTTAGGTTATAAATATTAATATCGGGGGTAAGGGGATAGAATATGAAAATCTGTAATGCGGTTACGAGTGATGTGAAAGGAATTTATAGTCTTATTGAAGTTTATGCAAAAGAAGGAGTGGTTTTACCACGTTCTCTTTTATCTCTCTATCAATATTTACAGTGTTTATATGTTATGAAAGAAGGAGAGAACATCGTTGGAGTTGCTGGTTTACATGTGTTAGGGGAGGACCTTGCAGAAGTCCGATCATTAGTCGTTTCGCATACATATGCAGGGCAAGGAATCGGACGTATGTTAGTGAATCATGTCATGAATGAAGCAGCGAAAATAAAAGTGAGTAGAGTTATTTCTTTAACCTATGAAACGGAATTTTTTCAAAAGTGCGGATTTGATTTTGTGAATAGAGATGCATTACCAGAGAAAGTATGGATTGATTGTAGACATTGTCCAAAAGTTGATTATTGTGATGAGGTGGCGATGATTCGGTATGTTGGGTGAAGCAAAAGAAAAAAGAGCAGCTAGCAAAAGCTAACTGCTCTATTTAAGGGATCTCTCCAAGGGGGAGTGGAGAAAATATTATGTTACTAGCAGTATTGACAGATTATTAGGAAATATACAAATCGGATGAAATAAATTTTTAAATAACTTTTCGATATTGACAGTTTTTAAAATATTCATGTACAATACATATGAATGACATTCAGTCATTTTTGTGGCAGGATGTAGTTAGTTTGAAAACGGAACAAATATAAATGGTAAATGAGGATGATAGTTGTTTATATATAGTAGGGATGAAAGAGTATATTTTTTTAAAACAAAAATGACTGATAGTCAGTCATAAGAGGTGAGAGGTATGAAAAATAAAGCTTGGTTATATGTCATATTAACATGTATCTTTGAAATTTTTTGGGTGTTTGGTTTTAATACGGCTAATACGTGGTGGCATTGGATAATTATTTTAGGAGTTATTGCTGTCGATTTTCACTTCCTTTCTAAAGCGTGTGAACATCTTGCAACAGGGACTGTATATGCTGTGTTCGCCGGAGCTGGTACGGTAGGTACGTTCTTAATGGATGTATTTCTTTTTGGCGGCAGTTTCAGTGTAGGGAAATTATTCTTTATCATGATGGTTGTAGCCGGAGTTATCGGTTTAAAGCTAGCTGATAATAAAGAAGAAACTATGGAAGGAGCTGCTTAAAGATGGGTTGGTTTTTCGTATTTTGTGCTGCAATTAGTGAAATAGTCGGTGTAATCGGTCTTAAAATGTATAGTAAAGATAAGACGTTAGCAAATGGTGCAATTTATATAGGTGGCTTTGCTACATCTTTCGCATTCTTGTATACATCGTTCTTATTCTTACAAGTAAGTGTCGCGTATGCGGTTTGGATTGGTATTGGAACAGCAGGTGCCGTTTTATTAAACATGTTCCTGTTTGGTGAATCGAAAAGTAAAGCACGTATCATTAGTGTGGCTCTTATTGTATGCGGAGTGACAGGATTAAAGGCTCTTTCGTAAAGATATACTACATTTGATCTCCTAATGGTTTGTTAGGAGATTTTTAATATTAAAAAATGATTTCCTCTTAGAGTTCACTATCATTGACAGTACAATCAATTATCTTATAAAATGAGTGACAGTCATTCAATACGTGTTTGAAAGGGTTTAGATGATGAATAAAAAAGAAAAAATTGTCTATGCAGCGATTGAAGTGTTTCAGGAAAAGGGCGTTGAAAAAACGAAGATTTCTGATATTGTGAAATTGGCTGGCATTGCACAAGGAACTTTCTATTTATATTTTCCTTCTAAGTTATCTGTTATGCCTGCAATAGCAGAAGTGATGGTTGAAAAGATGATACTTGCAGTGAAAGAAAAAGTGCAAAACGATGCGCCTTTCTCAAGTAAAGTTACGCAAGTAATAGATGCGGTGTTTCACTTCATAGAGGAATATCGTGAAATACAAGCTTTAATGTATGCGGGTCTTGCATCTACTGAACATATAAAAGAATGGGAAGCTGTGTATGAGCCTCTTTATATGTGGTTAAGCGAATTTTTAAATAAGGCGAAAGAAGCTGGTGAAATTCGTAATTCGGTTCACGCAGAGCGAACAGCGAAGTTATTTATCGCCCTTGTTGAATCAGCAGCGGAACAAGTTTATTTATATGATCATAAAGATGATGAGCAAGTCGAGCTACAAAAGGCAGAAGTACTAGATTTTTTAACACATGCACTACATATAAAGAAATAGTAAGATGAACCTGTCTGAGAAGGTAGGTTCATTTTTGAGGAAAACTGAATGATAGTCATTCACCTAATACTTATGTATGTGTGAAAGGATAGAGTGAAATTCTAATGAATGGGGCATCTCCACTCATTATTAGCCCACAAATAGCAGGATAAAGAAAAAGCTTCTTGGGCATTATTTTTTGAGAGGAATTTACGGGAAGAGGTGTTAAAAAGTGAAGAAACCGATAAAAGAACAAAAGATGGTGTTGGTCATTCTTTTGAGTAATATATTTATTGCTTTTTTAGGGATTGGATTAATCATTCCGGTTATGCCGTCCTTTATGAATGATATGGGTTTAACAGGGAAGACGATGGGTTATCTCGTTGCAGTGTTTGCAATGGCTCAGCTTATTGCTTCACCTATTACAGGTCGCTGGGTCGACCTTTATGGTAGGAAGAAAATGATAATCATTGGATTATTTATTTTTGGTGTTTCAGAGCTTCTTTTTGGATTAGGAACAGATGTATGGATGCTCTATGCAGCGAGGGTGTTAGGCGGAATTAGTGCTGCATTTATTATGCCTGGTGTTACGGCATATGTTGCTGATATTACATCTATGCAGGAACGTCCAAAGGCAATGGGATACTTGTCTGCGGCAATTAGTACCGGATTTATTATAGGGCCTGGAATTGGCGGATTTATTGCAGAATACGGTATACGTGTGCCGTTTTTCGTTGCAGCAGTAATTGCCTTTGTAGCATGTGTGATTTCGATCTTTATTTTAAAAGAACCATTAACGAAAGAAGAGCTTGCAGAGATTTCTTCTAATACGAAAGAATCAAGTTTTATTGGGGATTTAAAGAAATCGTTACATCCAATGTATGCAATTGCATTTATTATCGTATTTGTACTTGCATTCGGTCTATCAGCGTATGAAACTGTGTTTAGTCTGTTTTCTGATCATAAGTTTGGGTTCACACCGAAAGATATTGCGGCAATTATTACAATTAGTTCAATCTTTGGGGTAGTTGTGCAAGTATTTATGTTTGGAAAATTAGTTGATATGTTTGGTGAAAAAGTGTTAATTCAAATCTGTTTAATTGTAGGTGCAGTATTAGCATTCGTTTCAACTATTGTCTTTAATTATTGGATTGTACTTCTCGTTACGTGCTTTATTTTCCTTGCATTTGATTTACTTCGTCCAGCTTTAACGACGTTTTTATCAAAAGCAGCTGGAAAAGAGCAAGGATTCGTTGCTGGTATGAACTCGACTTATACGAGTTTAGGAAATATAGCAGGACCAGCGATGGGCGGAATATTATTTGATATGAATATTCATTATCCATATGCATTTTCAGGAGTTGTTTTAATAGTTGGTCTCGGTATTACATTTATGTGGAGAGAGAAACAGTTAGCTGAAAGTTTTGCGAAGTAATAAAACCCCTTACGACGGTAAGGGGTTTTTGTTTTATAAACTTAATCCAAACCGTTTTAATTCAATAAAAATCCCCTCTAATTGCTTTCCTTTATCCGTTAATGTGTACTCTACACGAGGCGGAACTTCTGGATATACTTTTCTCGTTATAATCCCTTGAGCTTCTAATTCTTTTAGTCGAAGCGATAATGTTTTCGGACTAATGCCATCCATTGATTTTTGTAAATCACTAAAGCGTAATGTTCCTTCGATAAGAAGATCGCGAATGATTAAAAATGTCCATTTTGTACTAATTACATCAAGCGTTTTAGCGATAGGACAAGGTATGCCAGGTAACCCTTTCGTTAATTCAACTGGATCTATATTGTTCATGGAACTAGCCTCCATAAAATTTTTTGAATGAATTTGCTTTATAGTATCACAAAACTATACTTTTGGTAACTATATGAAAAAAATATCACTACTTCCATAAAGGAAGTTAGTGCATATACAATAGCAATACGAAATACAAAGGGTTTAGATGAGGAGGTGGTGATTTTCATGGGGATAAAAAAGTTGTTTGGATTCCTTAGTTTGTTTGTTGTTTGTATTGTACTTGTAGCATGCGGTGTGGAAGAAAAAACTGGAGTCCAGTTATTAAAAGAAATGCCAAAGGCAAAAACAATGACAATCGATCCTTCACTAAGTAAAATGGAAGCGACCGAAATGGTTCATGCAGCTCAGCGTTTTTACGCATTTTGGGATACAGGTAAAGAGGAGCTTATTTCGCAGACTGTTACGAAAGATTTTTTCGATAATACGTTGCCGAAAGGGCGACCACAAGGTGTTGAAGGGTTAAAATTTGCAGCGCAAAATTTTCGTAAAGTCGTTCCTAATATACATTGCGAGATTGAAGATTTATTAGTTGTTGGTGATAAAGTAACAGCTCGTCTTTCTTTTACAGGAACGCATAACGGTAAAAATATTAGCTTTTCTGCAATAGACATTTTGCATGTGAAAGACGGAAAGATAACGGAAGATTGGCATTTGGAAGATAATCTTACGTTGAAACAGCAACTTGGGTTAATAAGTGAGGAATAGAGTAGGGGAGAGAAAAACGATGAAAAATATATTTATTATAAATGGACATGAAAAATACGGTACAAAGGAAGGACGATTAAATAAAACGTTAGTGGATCATATGGTAACGGTATTAAGCGAGAATCATCATGTGAAAACAACAACGATTCAAGATGGCTACAATATAAAAGAAGAACAAGATAAGTTTTTATGGGCGGATGTTGTGATTTATCAAACACCGATTTATTGGTTCAGTGTTCCGGGATTACTTAAAACGTATATGGATGAAGTATATGAATACGGTTTGTTCTTTGAAGGCGCAGATGAATATGGCGCAGGTGGTTTATTAACAGAGAAGCAATATATGTTCTCTACAACTTGGAATGCACCTGAAAAATCATTTGGAGATAAGACGAAGTTCTTTGAAGGGGAAAGTTTAGAATCAACGCTTAGTCATTTACACCGGGTGCAGAAGTTTCTTGGGATGAGTCCGTTAAAGAGTTTTGCTTGCTATGATGTGGTGAAGCATCCGAATATTGAGCAGTATTTATTGAACTTGAATGATCATTTAGATAGAGTAATTAAATAATAGTTTGCATCTTTGTGCGCAAGAAGGTACTACTAAAGATGTAGTACCTTCTCTTTTATGAAATACGTTGAAAATCTTTACTTATACAGGACTGTTTTAGTTTTTTTGATTTGATTAAATGTTTTATATCAGAGATGTTATCGTATGAAAGCTCAGTATGATAATAGTTAATGTACTCAAGTAATGCAAAAATATAAATAAATAGAGTGAATGATAGCCCGCCTAAAGGTAAGTGGGGATACCAAATTATAAAATCAATAGTAAACGTAGTAAATCCCGTGATAATTAATGCTATATTTAGCTTTTTAAGTGTTTTTAAATATTGAATCATCCTAATAGGCGTAACAGATGTGTTCTCTTTTTTTAATCGTTTCCACTTTACGTACCAGTAAATTGTTCCTTGTAATAAGATAAATTCTAAAATAAGAAATGAGACCCAAAAAGAATACAGGGAATATAAATGTAACGTAGGATAAATATAATTAAGTAAGTAACTTGTGAAAATAAAAGTAATGACTGAAAATAACTCACCTGTGTATAGATAGGAAAGCCTTTTTTCTAGGTTGCGTTTCATGTTTTTCTCCTTTTATAAAAGCTCACATAATTTAATACGTGGATGGCTGTATCCATAACTTCGCAAAATTTGCCCAGCCGAATGAATCAATTGTTACATTTTTTAAAGAAGAAGGGTATGTTTTTCTTTTTAAAACGTGATAGTTAAATAAAATGATGTGTTCTGCTTGTAAAAATTCTTCGATCTCATACATGAGCTCATAGCGTTTCTCTTTATTTTCTTCTAATAAAAATGTATCTATCAAACAGTTAATTTGTTTTTCATAGTGCGGGTCCATGAAACGGCTTACGAAGCAGCTTGCATTTTTAAATACATTTAAGAATGCAAGTTCATGATCGGCAGCAAACACTTCTCCCATGAAAATAATATCGGCATGTTGATCGATAGAACGATTCATATAATCTGAAACGAGAAATGGGTGAAGTTCTACGTGTAATCCTACTTGTTCACACCGTCCTTTTAAGAAATGTGCATCATTTGCACTATCTTTAAATGCGAAGAAGTAAATATGTATCGTTTCTCCATTATAGGTGCTCTTTTTTAAATACTCTTTTGCTTTTTCTAAAGAGTGAGATCTTTTAGAAGCTTGGCGACTTCTTTCAGGGAAAAAACTTGATGCAGCAATTGTTCGTCTTCCTTCTATGGTACGAAGTATCGTTTCAACATCATATAGTTCTCTCCAAGCCTTTCGAAAGTAAATGTCGTGATGGGGACCAGGTTTTGTAAAGTTGAAGCCAGCATAAATACAACCTATTTCTTCTATTTGTATATTATGTCTTTCATTTTCTTCTTCATTTGGTAGTTCATAATCAGCATCGATTTGTACATGATCAGGAATACCCCAAAATTCAATACGGTCTAATAACGCGCGCTCTTTAAAATAATGAGTGAACGCTTCGAGTACGATATTATCTTCAGAGTAATGAGCAAGCTTGAAAGGTCCAGTACCTATATAATGATGATTTTCGATACTCGCATCACGCGGCAAAATTGCTAGTTGCATGGAACTTACATAGTGTAAGAAAAAAAGGTTGGGTTTTGCTAAATGAAATCGAATTTGCAGTGGTGAGGGTGTTTCAATTTGAACAATTTCTTCTGTTAACCATTCGAAAGGGGAATGAACTTCTTTTAGTCTTTCAAATGAAAATTGTACATCTTTAGAAGTTAAAACTGTTTCGTTATGAAAATGAATATCCTTTCGTAAATAAAAGGTCCACGTAAGCCCGTCTACACTTAATTCCCACGTATGCGCAATGTGTGGCTCCATTTTTTCAGTGACATCGTTATAAACGACTAATGTATCAAAAATTTGACTAGTAAGATGGCTCTCTGTAGTTACAGCCACAAAAGCCGGATCTAATGGGAATATCTTTCTTGATATAGGAATCTTTAATATGTCATACATATCATTTGAAGGTGTATAACCAAAATGCTGATGAAGTTTACTTTCAATGTTCTTATGAAGTGCAGGAGGCAGGGGTTCTTTTAAAAGAAGAAAAACATCCTTTAATTTTTCTTGCGATAACAGTTCATCTGCATAGGATTCAAGCGCTTCTACGAAACTATGTACAAATATAATTTCCGTTTTATTCCCGCGACCTCTCCCTGGTGTCCACTTAATTAATTGCTCCTCATTCATTTTCTTTAATAAAATCTTCACGTTTTTCGTACTGCAATATAAAGTATCTGCTAATTCTTGTAAGCTATTCCTGATATGTTGTTGATCTTGCGCATGTAATCTTAGTCTAATGTAATAGTCCATAATTTTCATATATACACTTCCTTCTATAATAAAAGGGGAAACTCTTTAGAATATTCTAACCTTTTTCTTCCTCTTTTTCAAAGTAAAATAAGTAAGCATAAGGAGGGGGAAACAATGGGATTTTGGAGTATGCATCGAAATATTAAAATTAGAATTATAACTTCGTTTTTAACACGTACTGTGTCCACAATGATTTTTCCATTTATGGCGATTTATTTTTCAATCAAGTTAGGTAGTGCGATTGCTGGTGCTTTACTACTTATTAATGTAATAGCTTCATTAGTAATTGGTTTATATGGTGGATATGTTGGCGATCGACTTGGACGCAAAAAAGTAATGATTATCGGTCAAAGTATACAAGTCATCTCCATTGCTTGTATGGGAGTTGCAAATTCGGATTACGTAGATTCACCGTGGTTAACATTTGTATTTATGTTAGTGAATAGTTTAGGATCTGGACTTATGAATCCAGCGACTGAAGCGATGTTAATTGATGTGAGTACACCGGAAAATCGAAAAGTGATGTACAGCATAAATTACTGGGCTATTAATTTATCAATTGCAATTGGAGCAATATTTGGTGGATTATTATTTGAAAACTATAGATTACAATTGTTTATCGTATTAACGCTTGTTGCGATTATTACTTTATATGTGATGGCTATATATATGGAAGAAGTGTATGTAGCGAGAAAAACAGTAGAGAAGAAAAATGTATTAAAAGATATGGCAGATAGTTATAAAGTTGTGATGAAAGATAGAGCGTTTTTAATTTTTTGTGCAGCGAGTATATGTACATTGTCTTTAGAGTTTCAAATTAATAATTATTTAGGGGTACGCTTGCAGAAGGAGTTTGAAACGGTGCATTTTTTATTCGGGAATGGGTTTACTTTTGATTTAACAGGTATTCGCATGCTGAGCTGGATTTCTGCAGAGAATACAATTTTAGTTGTGTTATGTTCAGCACTTCTTATTAAAATGCTGAAAAGCTTCAACGATTTGAAAATCTTATATGTAGGTTTATTCATTTATACAATTGGATTTACAATACTCGGAACGAGCAATAGTTTATGGATCTTATTAATCGCAGGGCTTTTCCAAACGGTAGGTGAGATGATGTATGTGCCAGTACGTCAATCTATTATGGCAGATATGGTACCAAATGAGGCGAGAGGTTCTTATATGGCGATTAACGGGATGGTCTTTCAAATGGCGAAAATGAACGGGGCATTAGGTGTTATGCTAGGTTCATTTATTGCATCTTGGGGCATGAGTGCTCTATATTTTATCGTTGGTATGAGCAGTATTTTATTATTTATGAAGGCGATTGGGAAAGAGAAGTATGAGAATGAAAGAAATGTTTCTCAGATTGGATAACACTATACAAAAAGCGAACCAGTTATACTGGGACTCGCTTTTTATATAATTTTTAAAATGGATCAACTTCAGCTAAATTTGGAGTGGTATTCGGCTGTAGCAAAAGATTTTTAAATGTGCTTACTTCAGAAAGAGCGACTAATATGTAGCTACTAATCAGTACAATAAGTCCGATGACGCGTAACGTTTGTAAGCTCACTTCACGATTCTTCGTTGTTGCTGTTGTTGGATTTGGGGGCGTTGAAGGTGGACTGTTATTCATAAATAAGGCTCCCATCTTTTGTATTTATATATGTGCGAAATCATTATTTAACTTATGGATAGGAATTATATAGTCATTTTCACCATATGAGAACTGCCTATGAAAAGTGATAAGAAATTTTGGGACGAGAAAAGGGGGAAATCCAAAAGATTATTAAAACTGAACTTTTGGATCCCCTTCTTTTTATTTATCCCGCTATTTGTGGAGGTCGGATTGCCTGTAAACGACCAGTTGGTGAGGGCTAATAATCAGTGGAGAATGAATAAAACCCCACTGATTACATTTTGTTTTTCATACAAATAAAAGAGGTTAACCAAAGTAGCTATCTTAATATACGCAACGATTCTTCAATAAACGCGGGGATGTCTTCCGGTTGTCTACTTGTGACTAACTGATTTTGGCATACGACGACTTCTTTATCATGAAAATTTCCACCGGCATTTTTCAAATCGACCTCAATGGATTTATATCCAGTCACATCGCGTCCTTCAAGTGTTTGTGCAGTGATGAGTAGCTGAGGTCCGTGACAAATAGCGAAAACAGGTTTTTCCGCATCCATAAATGCTTTACTAAAGCGAACAAAACGCTCATCTGCACGAAGTATATCTGGGGAAAAACCGCCTGGTATGAAGAGGGCATCAAAGTTCTCTGGAGAAACATCATCAATACTTTTATCAATGACGACTTCACTTTTTCCTTGCTTACCGTGTACCGTTTTCCCTTTTTCCATTTCAATAGTTTTTAATTCATATCCCTTTTGTTTAAAAGCTTCTACTGGCTCTGTGTATTCTGTGTCCTCGAAATAATCCGTTATTAAAATAGCAATTTTTTTACTCATTCTAATCCGCTCCTTACATTATATTATCGGTTCCAGAATCGTCCTTGGGCAATGCCTTCTATAAATGATTCAATTGAAGTGTTTGTTAAGTTGTAAACTCCTGCTCCATCCAGTTTAACCTTAATATGGTCCAAAGCATGGGGATTACTAAGGACATGAGCTATCGGTTTAAAATGTTTAAAAGTAGTTTCTGCAAATTCTAAAACAGGGGGGTGAATGACAGACTCACTACTAAACACTAATACTGCATCAAAAAGGGAGGAGTCTGTTGTTGTATAAGTATCAGTTACTTTAATGGAATCATTGAACTGATAAATTTTATTATCTATGATGCTATAGTTAATGCGATGCTGTACAAAAGCTTGAATCCATTCGGATAGCAGGGAGATGCTTGGGTCACCATTTAATAGAATTGCAACATTTTTGGAATCAGCTTTAAAAATAGTGTTAGACATACTTAGTGCAGGTGATTTTGCATCTAAATTTACTTCGTGATTTTCCTTAGGCAAGGGAGCTCCAATAATGTTAGCGACCTCCTGTGCTAATTGACGATCAACATGATTCAGTAGAGCAATTACATTTGCCTTCACCATGTTTGATTTACACTTCCCAACTTCAAAGCAAAAAGCTTCTTTTATATGTTGCTTTTCAATAGGGCTCATACTATTGTAGAAAAGTTTAGCTTGCGAATAAAAGTTAAGGAAGCTTTTACTGCGGCCTCTAATTTTATGTCCATCAATCTTTTCTTGATAATGCTCATATCCGCCCTGTTCGGCTTGGACGGTTGCTGGTTGATTATCATTTAAGCCATTAGGATGATAGCTTGTTTGACCACGATGAATTTGCATTTGATGCATACCATCACGTTGATTATTATGAAAAGGACATACGGGCTGATTAATAGGGATTTGATGGAAATTAGGGCCTCCTAAACGAGATAATTGTGTATCTGTATAGGAGAATAATCTTCCTTGAAGAAGAGGGTCATTTGAAAAATCAATACCTGGTACGACATGACCAGGGTGGAAAGCTACCTGCTCCGTTTCCGCAAAGAAGTTATCAACATTTTTGTTCAATGTCATTTTACCAACTAGTTTTACAGGAACTTCTTCTTCCGGCCATAATTTCGTTGGATCTAAAATATCAAAATCAAATGTATGCTCATCTTCTTCTGGAATTAGCTGTAATCCGAGCTCCCATTCCGGATAATCCCCTTTTTCAATTGCTTCATATAAATCTTGACGATGGAAATCAGGATTTTTCCCAGCAATCTTTTGAGCTTCATCCCACACTAATGAGTGAACCCCAAGGGCAGGTTTCCAGTGAAACTTTACGAAATGGGCTTTTCCTTCTGCGTTAATGAGTCGAAATGTGTGAACTCCAAAACCTTCCATCATTCGTAAACTACGCGGAATAGCTCGGTCGCTCATTTGCCACATGACCATATGAGTGGACTCAGGATTATGCGCAACAAAGTCCCAAAAGGTATCATGAGCGCTAGCTCCTTGAGGAATATCATTATGTGGTTCTGGTTTAACTGCATGGACAAAATCAGGAAATTTAATAGCATCTTGGATAAAGAATACTGGCATATTATTACCCACTAAATCATAGTTTCCTTCATCTGTATAAAATTTTGTGGCGAATCCGCGTACATCTCTTACTGTGTCGTTGGATCCTTTAGAACCTTGAACGGTCGAGAACCGTACAAATACAGGTGTTTTCTTTGAAGGATTGGTAAGAAAATCTGCTTTCGTATATGCTTCTAACGATTCATAAAGCTGAAAATAACCATGAGCGCCAACTCCGCGTGCATGAACAATCCTTTCGGGAATTCGCTCGTGATCAAAATGGGTCATTTTCTCGCGAAAGTGGAAATCCTCCATTAAGGTTGGGCCTCTTAAGCCCATCTTTAAAGAAAATTCATCTTCGGCTATTTTTAATCCTTGGTTTGTTGTTAAAGCATGTTTGCATTGATTATTGGTAACGTGTTGTTCCAGTTGTTCAATTTTTTTATTCACAATATAGGCCCCTCCTTTGCCCTGTTAATTTAATAAATACCCTTTTTATTAGGACGTAAACATGTATTATCGTTTTTGTATGTAAAAATCATAAAATATCGGTTGTTTCAGTTATTCTTGTTTGAGGAAGAAAAATAAAAAAGCCAAGGAGATAATTTATTTTCTCCTTGGCTTTTAAGATAATTCTTTTCGTTAAAACGAAGAAATGCGTTGCTTCGTTTTTGGTACAATAATAAATTTGATCCAGAGTAACCCGATAATCATAATGATAAGGCTATGTAAAAATTGTACGGTAGCAATGAGTATAACAATTGAAAATACAATGAGTTGAATGCTTAGTAATATAAAGATTAAGCGAAGAAATTGATTCATTCTTTTTTCAGTATCAATTGGATATAATGCTACAATAATATTTCCTGAAAAATATTTCCACAGGGAACGGAGCTGCATAGAAATCATATATAGGACGATGTAAGCAATAGCACCTTTTACGTATATATTTGGAATAAAGTATAGGGCGAAAGCACCGATTAACCCTAAGCGAATATATATACCGAAATAATCATTCCCACGTAAAAATGCTAGTGTATGTAAATAGAAGAAAGTTGCTTGCTTTTTATGTAATAAAGGTTCAATCCAATTTGTAAGCCATTTTCGTTTATTTACTTGCTTATTCAGTTGCGGAACATCGGTGAAAATGCTAGCAAATTGATAGAAACGAACGTTCATTTTTTCTTCTTGTTCAATTATGTAATCCCATGGTATTCGTTTTGTAGGTTGCTTTTTCGTATATAGAAAAAGGAAAGTAAGTAGCAAGAGTAATCCGCCTAATATGAGAACATTTGCCGCATAAAACAGCATGTAAATAAGGAGTGCGTTACAAGCAATACGAATGATAAGCCATATGTTTTTTTCATAACTATCACGCCACATCCAATGTATGTATATGTTCCAAGCTTTCGTAATCATTAAAACGATAAAGATTGTACATAAGAAAGGTACAGTTAATTGTAAGGATTGCATGGCAAGTGGAACGAGAATAAGGAATGTAAATAACAATGGGAAAAGCTGAATGATGTAATTATATAGAAGAGATTTTTTAAAATAAGATGTTAATTTCTCTTCTAGTGCTAGTAAATAGACAGCATCAGGCTTTTGGATAAATGTACGGATCGGGCATCTCGTTATAATGAATGTAAGTACGAGCGTTATGAGTAGTAAAGATATTCCTTTAGAAGGAGATGTTTTTAGAAACTGAGCATAGTAATATGCACCAACGCATGAAATAAAGATAAAGCTATATAGTAAACCGTTAATCATACGTGCAAAGTATGTAATGATATTTTGAATATGTTGTTGGAAGCGGCTGCTCCATAGTGATTCAATTGACATGTTTTTCACCTCTTTGTTCTATTATATATGTTTTACAAAAGAAAAAACGAGCAAATTGCGTTATGCAACTTGCCCGTTTTTCTTTTCGTTATTTTTTTTCTGGTCACGATTCATTAGTGGATAGAAGGCAAAGCCAATTACGAATAAACCAATTCCGAGAAGGAACGTTTTAATATCCGATGCACCCGTTTTAATAACCCATAGTGCGTAGCAAAGTGCAATCACTGCGACTATGCCATCTGTAATTCTTGCCCGCATTTCATTTTTATATGTTTCACCAGTAGCGACTAGTTTTAACTGGAAGATTGGTGAAACGAGATATGGAATGAGGTAGGCCAGTGTTGATACGGTAATAACGAATGTATAAGCCTCTGCAATTGTTCCTGATAATGTTGAGAATAAGAATACTTGCGACATAATGTTTGTTAGTCGTAATGAGTAAATTGGACTTCCTTTTTTGTTTGTTTTTGTGAAGAAGGAAGGGAAGAAACCTTCTTTTGCTGCTTGATAAGGTACTTCTGAGCTTAATAAAATCCAGCCTAAGATCGAACCGAATAGGGAAGTAAGAGCAAGTAATGCCATCAGTTTCCCGCCGCCATGACCCATTGCAGCGTTTAATGCATCTGCTAATGGACGTTCTGAAGCTTGTAATTTATCAACGTGAAGTACACCCATTGTTAAAATTGTAATTCCTAAGTAAATCGCAACTGTAATAAGTAATCCAGCAACTGTTGCGCGTTTTACCGTTTTTGGAGAAACAGCACGGTTTGATAAAAGAACCGCTGATTCAATTCCAATAAATGCCCAAAGCGTTGTAAGAGCAGCTAAGTTTACTTGTGAAAGAAGACCGTGTGATACACCTGATTTATCGATCATCGGTGTGTACCATTGTCCAAACTTAGAAGCTTCGAATGCAAATAACGTAACGACGATGAATAAAAGGAATCCAGTTACTTTCGTTGTTGTTGCTAAGAAGTTTAGTTTTCCAGCTCCACTTACACCGTTTGTTAATATAATATGAGTTCCCCAAAGTAAGATGGAACAAATCGTAAATGTAATTAGTTTTCCGACTTCTATGTTAAAAGAACCGATTGAAAATAGTAGTCGTGTATCTTTCATAATTGGGAAGAAGAGTGATAAGTATCCCGCGAAAGATGTAATGATGGCAACATTACTTGCCCAGTTTGCAACCCAATATCCCCATACCATACTGAAACCAGCCATTTTTTTCTTTTTTGGTGTTGAGAATAAAGCATATGCATGACTTTGTGGTCCTGTCGTTAAATCAGGACGACGAATTGCTAAATTACCGAAAACAAGAGCTAGCATTAAAACACCAAACCCTGTTGTTAACCAAGCTAAAGTGACACCGAGAGGGCTTGCTGTTTGTGCCAACGTACTTGGCACCATGAAAATCCCAGCGCCAACCATGTTACCGACAACGAAAGCTGTTAGTACCCAAAAGCCCCATTTTTTTTGTTGCATAGAAAATACCTCCAAAGTTAGTATAACCAAGTCAAGCGAGGAGATATGTATGTCTTCTTAGTAGAGAAGAGAAGTCCCAAACAAAACAAAAAAAGCACGTAATCTGCCGCTACATGCTTTCTATCTTATAAGAAACCCACGACATACCTCTCGATAGCTCTCCACAAACGAAACGTTTCGTTTGTGACAGTTCTGCACTTATTAAATGCAGACCCAGCAAGCGTGCATGGTGGACACGGGCTTACTTCGGCAATCATTCCTTTCTCATTCCTTCATCAATGCCACTACATCTCCTGAAATGATACTCTTAATGATTGCAACCTCTACCTCACCGAGATACGAATGAGGATTTAAATATTAAATTAACGTCTTTAAGAGTAACAAATGAATTTTTATACGTCAATGGATATAGTAATAATCAGATTATAGAGAAGAGTTTGTGATTAAAAGGGAGAGGGATTATTATGTAATATTGAATTTTCATAATATAATAAATGTTATTGACGCTAGAAGATTGAAAAGGGGATGAAGTATATGTCTGTATGTCATAAACATTCAGTGATAGGTGTGTTAGATTCGGGAGTTGGGGGATTAACAGTTGCGAGCGAAATTATAAGACAATTGCCTAAAGAGAGCATTTATTATCTTGGTGATAATGAGCGTTGTCCGTATGGGCCAAGAAGTGTAGAAGAGGTACAATCTTTCGTATTTGAAATGGTTGAGTTCCTCAAACAATTTCCGTTAAAAGCTCTAGTGGTAGCATGTAATACTGCAGCAGCTGCTGCATTGACTGCGCTACAAGAAGCACTGTCCATTCCGGTTATTGGCGTTATACATCCGGGAGCAAGAGCGGCAATTAAAGTGACAAAGAAAGGGAAAATCGGAGTAATTGGAACTGTAGGTACGATACAGTCTAATATGTACGAAAAAGCATTGCACGAGCTTGATACATATTTGGAAGTACATAGTCACGCGTGCCCGACTTTAGCTACAGTTGTAGAAAATCAATTAGAAGATATTGCATATGTAACGCAGCAAGTGAAACAAGCTTTACTGCCATTAACGAAAGAAGATATAGATACGTTAATTCTTGGATGTACGCATTATCCACTTTTAGAGTCCTATATAAAAAAGGAACTAGGAGAAGATGTAACGATTATTAGTTCCGCAGAAGAAACAGCGATAGAGTTAAGCACAATTTTACAGCACAAAGGAATCCTGTCTGATAACCTGAATCCGAAGCATCGCTTTTTTACAACAGGCTCTGCCTTATCATTTGAACATATTGCTGAGCGATGGCTAGGGTATCAAATTTCTGTAGAATGTGTGAATTTACCTATAAAAAAGGCTCGTATCTATAACTAGGATTTGTTAAAGTGCTTTTTGTTCAATTTGTATAAGAAGGAAAAAATGCACCTTTAATTGAAAGGATTAAGGTCATTTCAATTAAAGGAGAGGTTTGATCATGGATTTATCAAGGTCTCAATTATTTGCTTTAGAGTATATTTCAAAATATGCAGAGAACGAAAAACGCGGGGCTAAAGCAACAATTAATCATATACTTAAAATGTCTAATATTACAGATGAAATGTTTGAAGAAGCTGTTGCTAATTTAAAATCTCATGCAAGGATTGCTTTACACTTTCATCCAGACAGACTAGATTCGAATATGAAAAATATTGCTGAAGCACTGCTTGAGCAAGGAATATATAAAAGTCAGTTTGAAACATTGCTGTCTAATGGAAGTGTATCTGCTTACCCTGGTGGTGAGCGTGATCTTTGGGAAAAGAGAATATTTGGAGGAGCATATCAACTAGAGGGTGTAACGAATAACCAACGGCCAAAGTATGGAGCGCTAAATTTGATGTTACACCCAGATGGGCCTGCTCCGCGTTTTGGATCATGTTACTTTCTCTTATCTCCAAAAGTTTCTTATCGCTCTACATATACGTATTTAGATTCGCATCAAGATCCAAAAGAAAAGGGGACTTATGAAGAGTTTGATATGATTTTAGCTGCTCTTTTGGAAGAGACATTCGTAAGAGAGTTTGCAATTGGGGAAGGGAATTTGAATCCAACAAGATTCATTAATCATTTACTGGCTAATCTGGAAAGGCCGTTAATAGATTCAGCAGACAAAGAGCCAGCCCGTAATCTTAATCATTATATTGAAGCGCAAGTTCATGGAGATATTTCTCTTAAAGAAGACGTGGAAGCGCTTGTTGCGGATCCTTCATTTAAGGGTACGGATGTAGGAAGAACTTTAGAAGAAATTTGTATGAAGTATACTATTGATTTGTATTGGCACATGGGCTTTGTACTTATGGTAGATGAAGTTCCAATGGATTTTAGAGGTTCAAAAATGCCATCTTTAGCAAGACGCATTGCACGGAATAATTGTATCGATGCAAATATAATTGGCTCTGCTGTAGTGGATTTGAAACACAATCCATTATCTTGGAGTGATCGTGGAACTTATGAGGAAGTGCTTCAGGAATTAAAATTATTATGGCATGTTTTAGTTCGGTTTGGGAAACCAAATCAGAAGTAGAACTACATACTCTGTTTTTTGAAGTATGTATACAAAAAGAAGCTGATCTAAAACTAGATCAGCTTCTACATATAAGATTAAACGAAGTTTAATACAGTTACTTTTTCGCGTGTCATAGACTCAAGGCTCTTACGAATACCTTGTGCGCCCATACCTGAACCTTTTACACCGATGAATGGGAAGTGGTCAGGGCCGCGCTCTGTGCGTCCGTTAATTTGAACAGAACCAGTTTCGATTTTGTTAGCAATTGCAAATGCTTTGTTAATGTCTTTAGTGAAGACACTTGCTTGCAGACCGAACTCTGATTTGTTAGCAATTTCAATTGCTTGTTCATCTGAAGAAACACGGATGATTGGAAGGATTGGGCCGAATGGCTCTTCCCAAGCAACTTTCATTTCTTCTGTTACGTGGTCGATTAATGTTGGGTAAATTAAGTTACGCTCACGTTTGTTACCGATAACGATCGTTGCACCTTTTTCAACAGCGTCGTCAACTAAACCTTGAACGAAGTCAGCAGATTTGTCGTCGATTAATGGAACGATTGTGCTGTCTTGTTCTGGAGATCCAACTGATAGCTCAGCTACTTGCGCTTTTAATAAGCTAACAAGCTCGTCCGCTACGTTTTCGTGTACAAGTACACGTTTAATAGCTGTACAACGTTGACCAGAGTAAGAGAATGCACCGCTTACGATATGGTTTGCAGCGTCTTGTAAGTCAGCATCTTCACGAACGATACCAGGGTCTTTACCACCAAGTTCTAATACAAGTGGAATCATTGTAGCTTTTTTTGCTAAATGTTTACCTGTGTTTGTACCACCTGTGAACGATACCATATTGATACCTTCGTGTTCTACTAAGTAGTCACCAATTACAGAACCACGTCCTGTCGCTACGTTTACAAGACCTTTTGGAAGGCCAGCTTTATGAAGTGCTTCAACCATTTTAATACCGCTAATTGCACCTTGAGTTGCTGGTTTAAAAATAACAGCGTTACCCATAATTAATGCTGGTGCAAGTTTTGCAGCAGATAAGTTTACTGGGTAGTTAAATGGTGCGATTGCTAATACAACACCAAGTGGTGCACGTTGGATGATCGCAAGTTTAGATTTCGTTCCGCCAGGGAAGCTATCGCCCATCATGCTTTCTCCGTGCATATGTAAAGCTTCTTCGATCGTGTAACGAATGAAGTCAGCTGTACGAACAACTTCTTTCTTCGCATCTTTATATCCTTTACCGACTTCTTTCATAATGATATCGGCAATTTCATCTTGCATATTTACGAGCTCATCAGCCCATTTATATAAATACTTTGCGCGATCTTGTAGAGAAGCTTCCGCCCATGATTTTTGAGCTTCTTTTGCAGATGCAATTGCTTCATCTACTTCTCCGCGAGTAATTGCTTGTACTTGTCCAATTACTTCGTGTAAGTATGGAGATGGAATTTCAATTGTCTCTCCTGAAGAGCTTTCTCTCCATTCTCCGTTTAAATAAAATTTGTACGTATTGCTAGTTGTCATGATTAGTCCTCCTAAAATAGCAACTTGTAAGAGTGAGTATAAGGTGATTGTAGGGGGTTTGATAACATTTTTCAAATGAAATGTTTGTGAAAACGATTTCTTATTCTTTTTTTATTTTGTATGCCCTTTCTTACAGAAGATTCCCTTATTTCAAAATGGTGTATCATATATTTTTGTTTAATGTGTGAAAAAATAATTGACAGAATACTCAATAAAGTTGTAAGATTATAAATGGAAAATAAATGAAGGGGGTGTGCGTAATGATTGTAATCGTAAATGTAAAGGGCTTAGCTCTGTTAAATGGCAGAAAACATTTATATCATTACGCAACCCGTGCGGATATATAGGGCATCTTTGTCTTATAAAAAGCGTACGTTGCGTATATCGTAACGTACGCTTTTTATGCATTTTTGTGCATATCGTCAAGCGACGGTATGCTTTTTTTTGTTTATTTTCCATGTTACTATATAAAATTTTGGAAGGTGGAAAAATGTGATGAGATTGTATGGGTTACGAAATGTAAATGTGATGGGTCTGGATAGCGGATAAAGAAATGAGATTGAAACGAGAACGAGAAGGGAGAGGTTACATTGTTATCAGTATTACTAAAGTTAAAATGGTTTTTTCAAGAGCATTGGAAGAGATATAGTATCGCCATTGGAGCTCTTTTAATTGTGAATATAGTTGAGGTTATTCCCCCGAAAGTGTTAGGGGTTACGATTGATAATATAAAAACAGGAACGTTAACGAACGAAGCAATTATGCAGTCTATTCTTATTTTAATAGGGGTTACGATTGTTGGATATGGTCTTACTTTTGTGTGGCAACATCAATTGTTTGGCGGAGCATTCGTACTTGAGAAAACGATGCGTTCTAAATTTATGGGGCATTTACTTAAGATGACGCCAACATTTTATCAAAAAAATCGTACTGGTGATTTAATGGCGAGAGCGACAAACGATTTAAAAGCAATCGCTATGACAGCTGGTTTCGGTATATTAACGCTCGTTGATTCTAGTTTATATATGCTTACGATTGTCTTTATGATGGGATTTACAATTAGTTGGGAGCTTACATTTGCGGCACTTATACCGCTTCCGATTATGGCGTATGCAATGAATATATATGGAAAGAAATTGCATGAAAGATTTACAGTTGCGCAAGATGCGTTCGGTGATATGAACGATAAAGTACTAGAGTCAATAGCTGGTGTGCGCGTGATTCGTGCATACGTACAAGAAAATGCAGATCAAGAAAGATTTCATCATTTAGGAGATGACGTCTACGAAAAAAATATGAAGGTAGCTAGAATTGATGCACTATTCCAACCAACTGTGAAAATGCTTGTTGGCCTTAGTTATTTAATTGGTTTAGTGTACGGCGCATATCTTGTATTTCAATCAAAGGTGACACTTGGCGAACTTGTTTCCTTTAACGTGTATTTAGGGATGATGATTTGGCCGATGTTTGCAATTGGCGAATTAATTAATGTTATGCAAAGAGGAAATGCTTCATTAGATCGTGTGAATGAAACGTTAGCGTATGAACCAGATGTGAAAAATCCTGAAAATCCAAAGCTTGTACAAGAGCCGGATTATATTCAGTTTGATGACGTTACCTTTTCATATCCTTCATCAACTGAAACAAATTTAAAGAAGGTTTCGTTTACATTAAAACAAGGGGAAACACTTGGGATTGTTGGAAAAACAGGAAGCGGAAAAACGACGCTCGTACGTCAGCTTCTTCGCCAATATCCGCTTGGAGATGGGGATATTGCAGTCTCTGATGTGACGTTAGATAAAATAACGAATGAAAATGTACTTGGATGGATTGGTTATGTACCGCAGGAGCATATTTTGTTCTCTAAAACAGCGAAGGAAAATATTTTGTTTGGGAACAGGGAAGCGACGGAAGAAGAGCTTGAGAAAGCAATTGAAATTGCGGCGTTTAAAAAGGATTTAGAGTTTTTACCAGAAGGGTTAGAAACGCTCGTTGGAGAGAAAGGTGTTTCTTTATCAGGAGGGCAAAAACAAAGGATCTCGATTGCGCGAGCTGTTATTCAAAATCCAGAAATTTTAATTTTGGATGATTCTTTATCAGCTGTTGATGCTCGTACAGAAGCAGCGATTATCGAAAATATAAGAACAGAAAGAAGCGGAAAAACGACGATTATTACGACGCACCGTTTATCTGCCGTACAACATGCTGATTGGATTCTCGTTATGGATGAAGGTGAAGTAATAGAAGAGGGTACGCATGATCAGCTTATCAAAAGCGGAGGCTGGTATGCGGAGCAGTTTGAAAGACAACAAGGTGAAAGTGAAAGTGCGGATAGTGGGGTGAAAATATGAGTGTTTCAAAACGATTGTTTCAATATGCGATGAAAGTGAAAGGAACGATTTTTGCAGCGATGCTAATGTTATTTATTTTCGTCATAGCAGAGCTTGCTGGTCCTTTCGTCGCGAAAACGATGATTGACGATCATATCGTTGGAATAGAGAAACCTTGGTATGAAACAGAAAAGAGTGAAGAGGCTGTTTCGTATAATGGCACCTTTTATAAGCGAAGTGATCGCTTTGAAGAAGGGGAGAAAAAAGGAAAAGAAGTACGCGTGATGCAAGTCGGTTTTCAATATTATTTTGTACCGAATAAAGTGAATGTTGAAGGATCACGTACTGTAAAAGGTGATATGATTACCGTTCAAAATGGTAAGGCAGTGCAAGTGTATAAAGCGAAAGCATTAACGAAAGAAGAAGTATTTGCGTTTTATAAACCAGAAATAAACCGTTTATTATTACTTGGTGGTGGCTATTTTGCTTTATTAGTAGTCGTGTCATTGTTTGCATATGGAAAGCAGTTCTTCTTGCAGAAGGCAGCGAACAAAATTATTCAAATTATGAGGGAAGATGTGTTTTCTCATATTCAAACGTTGCCGATTCGTTATTTCGATCATTTACCAGCAGGGAAAATTGTGTCGCGTGTAACGAATGATACGGAAGCCATTCGTGATTTATATGTAACGGTGCTGGCAACATTCGTTTCTAGTATCATCTATATTATTGGGATATTCGCTGCGCTATTTTTACTCGATGTAAAGTTGGCAACGTTATGTTTACTCATCATCCCAATTTTAATTGTTTGGGCTATTTTATATAGAAAGTATGCGTCTGTATACAATCATAAAATGCGTTCACGTTTATCAGATATTAACGGAACAGTGAATGAATCCATTCAAGGGATGCCGATTATTCAAGCGTTCCGTCAAGAGCGTGAAACGAAAAAAGAGTTTGAAGAATTAAATGGCGATTATTTTAAGTATCAAAATAAAATTTTGAATTTAAATGCCGCAACTTCGCATAACTTAGTGTCTGTATTAAGAAATATCGCATTCACAGGTGTGATTTGGTATTTCGGTGGTGCTTCATTAAGTGCTACAGGCGTCATTTCTCTAGGGATACTGTATGCGTTCGTTGATTATTTAACACGATTGTTCTCACCAATTACAAATATGGTAAATCAGCTTGCTAACTTAGAACAATCGCGTGTTGCATCAGAACGTGTTTTTGAATTGTTAGAGGAAAAAGGGGAAGCAGTAGAAGAGGAACGTATGCCTCGCTTACAAGGGAACGTGAAATTTGATAATGTGTCGTTTTCTTATAATGGAAAAGATGAAGTGTTAAAAAATATTTCTTTTGAAGCGAAACAAGGCGAGACAGTGGCACTTGTCGGTCATACTGGATCAGGAAAAAGTTCCATTATGAATGTACTCTTTCAGTTTTATGAGTTTGAAAAAGGAAAGCTTACAATTGACGGTCACGACGTAAAAGAGATGTCAAAACAAGCAACTCGTGAACATATGGGAATCGTATTGCAAGATCCGTTTTTATTTAGCGGGACAGTAGCATCTAATGTTAGCTTAGAGAATGAAAAAATTTCAAAAGAGCGCATCGTAAAAGCGTTGCGTGACGTTGGTGCTGAAAGATTTGCGAACAATATAAATGAAGAAATTACAGAAAAGGGAAGCACACTTTCTACTGGAGAACGTCAGCTTATTTCTTTTGCTAGGGCACTTGCTTTTGATCCAGCCATTTTAATTTTAGATGAAGCGACATCTAGTATTGATACAGAAACAGAAGCGATGATTCAACAAGCACTAGAAGTTGTGAAAAAAGGAAGAACGACATTTATTATTGCTCACCGACTTTCAACAATTAAAAGTGCAGATCAAATTATTGTGCTTGATAGAGGAACCATTTTGGAAAAAGGTTCTCATGATGAACTAATGAAAAAGCGCGGGCGTTATTACGATATGTACAAAACGCAAATGGAAGGAAACCAGAGTGCTTAATATGTATAGAGAAGAACTTGCGATTTTCGCAAGTTCTTTTTATATGGGCGAATAGATCGATTCTTCGATAAATCATAATGGTTAAATAAGAAGTATTGTTTTACCTTTTTCTCTATAAATGCTATATTAAAAAATGTTACTTATTTTTTGTATGTAGCATTATTTTTCCCTTTTGTTTGATTATGAAGAAAAAGGATAAACTAAATAAGAACATTTTCATTGAAAAATTGTTCAAGATTGCATACAATCAATATAGTTTTTAAATTCCTATCAGAATACTTGGAGGATTACCATCATGAAAAAATTATTTTCAGTACTTGCAGTAACTACATTAGCGATCGGGATTGTAGCGGGCTGCGGTAAAGAAGAGAAAAAAGATACAGCTAGTCAAGACGCGTTACAAAAGATTAAACAAAGCGGTGAACTTGTAATTGGTACAGAAGGTACATATCCACCATTTACATTCCACGATTCAAGCAATAAATTAACTGGATTCGATGTTGAATTAGCAGAAGAAGTTTCAAAACGTTTAGGAGTAAAGCCTGTATTTAAAGAAACACAATGGGATAGCTTACTTGCTGGTTTAGATGCAAAACGTTTCGATATGGTTGCGAATGAAGTTGGTATTCGTGAAGATCGTCAAAAGAAATATGACTTCTCTAGCCCATACGTTTCCTCTTCAGCGGTATTGGTTATTGCAAAAGATAAAGATAAACCTGCTACATTTGCTGATGTAAAAGGATTAAAAGCAGCACAATCTTTAACAAGTAACTATGCAGATATTGCTAAGAAAAATGGCGCGGAAATCACGAATGTAGAAGGCTTTAGCCAAGCGGCAGAATTATTAAACACTGGCCGTGTTGATTTCACAATTAATGATAAATTATCAGTGTTAAACTATTTAGAAACGAAAAAAGATGCAAAAATTAAAATTGTAGATACAGAAAAAGAAGCGTCACAAAGTGGATTCTTATTCCGTAAAGGTAGCGACAAGCTAGTACAAGAAGTAAACAAAGCGTTAGAAGATATGAAAAAAGACGGTACGTACGACAAAATAGCGAAAAAATGGTTCGGTGAAAATGTATCTAAGTAGTGCATTGGCTTCAGATCGATTGTCTACTTGGATAGATATTATGCAGTCTTCCTTCATGCCTATGCTGAAGGAAGCTGTTTTTACAACAATTCCATTAACGCTTATTACATTTATTATCGGGATTATACTTGCGACGTTAACGGCGCTTGCACGTATTTCAGGTAGTCGTATTTTACAATGGATTGCTCGTATCTATGTATCTATCATTCGCGGAACGCCACTTCTTGTACAATTATTTATTATTTTCTATGGTCTTCCAACTCTTAATATTGAAGTTGAGCCATATACAGCAGCAGTTATTGGATTTTCATTAAATGTCGGTGCATATGCATCTGAAATTATTCGTGCTTCGATTCTTTCCATTCCGAAAGGGCAGTGGGAAGCAGCTTATACAATTGGGATGACATACCCGCAAGCGTTAAAACGTGTTATTTTACCGCAAGCAACACGCGTATCAATCCCGCCGCTTTCAAATACATTTATTAGCTTAGTGAAAGATACTTCATTAGCATCGTTAATTTTAGTAACAGAAATGTTCCGAAAAGCGCAGGAGATTGCGGCAATGAACTACGAGTTTTTAATTGTTTATTTTGAAGCAGGTCTTATTTATTGGGTTATTTGTTTCTTACTATCAATCGTACAGCAGATGTTAGAGAAGCGTTCAGAACGCTACACGTTAAAATAATCCTTTTACAAAAGGAGTTTTTGTTTTTATGATTTCAATTCAGCACTTACAAAAAAGTTTCGGAGATAATACCGTACTAAAGCATATAGATTTAACAGTTGAGAAGGGCGAAGTTGTTGTTATTATTGGGCCGTCTGGATCTGGTAAAACGACATTCTTACGCTGTCTCAATGTGCTAGAAACGCCGAACGCTGGTAGTATCAGCATCGGTAATAAAGAGCTCGATTTTTCTCAAAAAGTATCGAAGAAAGATATTGTAAACCTTCGTACACAAACAGGTATGGTATTCCAGCACCATAACTTATTCCCGCATTTAACAGCACTTCAAAATGTAATGGAAGGTCTCGTTACAGTGAAAAAGATGGGGAAAGAAGAAGCGAAGAAAAAAGCAAACTACTTCCTTGAAAAAGTTGGTCTTGCGGATAAAGTAGACTTATATCCGTTCCAATTATCAGGCGGACAACAACAGCGCGTTGGAATTGCTCGCGCGCTTGCGATGGAGCCGGAAGTGTTACTATTTGATGAACCGACGTCAGCACTTGATCCTGAACTCGTTCAAGAAGTTCTGAAAGTAATGAAAGAACTTGCTAAAGAAGGCATGACGATGGTTATTGTAACGCACGAAATGCGCTTTGCACATCAAATTGCGAACCGTGTTATTTTCATGGATGGCGGTGTCGTTGTCGAACAAGGTACACCAGAAGATGTATTTACAAATCCAAAAGAAGAACGCACGAAGAAGTTTTTACAAATGTTGCAGTAAATAAGGAAGGTCTCAAGGCATATGCCTTGAGACCTTTTTGCCATATATATTTATTTGTGGAATCCGCCAAGGCTTTGTTCAGCCATTGCAACTAGACGTTTTGTGATTTCGCCACCAACAGAACCGTTAGCACGAGCCGTAGAATCTGCTCCTAATTGTACACCAAATTCTTGAGCGATTTCGTACTTCATTTGGTCGATTGCAGCTGTTGCTCCTGGTACTACTAATTGATTTGAAGAATTTTGGTTTGCCATAGGAATATATCCTCCTTAGAGTTATAAAAATTTTTTTTGGTTGGACTAGCTGGAGTTGAACCAGATTATCGCCCCGTTGGCGCTAATCCATCGGTAATTAAGTTTGTACTCATAGTATGGATGTTACCTAGAAAGATATACAAAATAATAATTTGTAAATTTTGTAAAAAAATCTTAGTGATTTCGTAAAGTATGAAATAAGAGTAATCGTTGTATTTTTTAGAAAGAAGGCTAAACTAAGAGCAATATGAAATATGTTTTTCTTTTTGTATCCTGTTATTTTGGTGCAAATCATTAACTTCTTATTTATTACAATTAAATCGATAGCAACTTCATAGTTCTATTTTGAGTAGGAATGGGACAGAAGACCGCTCCTATGCCATAGATAGATGCTCTCTTCAATCTGCTTGTAAATGATAACGTATGGAGGAATCGTGATGGGAATTTGCCCGCTTTGCAACGCATTAGAATCACAAACATATTCTTGTCAAAATTGCCAAAGTATACTCCAAGATTATGGGAAGGCTGTAGATTACATAGACGATTATAGTGCGTATATGGACCAAGAATTATTAAGTGCAGTAGATGGATTAACAAATAATAATTCAAATGAATACTGCAATCATATTTTTTATTGCGGAGTATGTAATGTGGAAACAGAGGTTGTAGTAAAACTTGTGTAAATAGAAAACTTCCACCTTATGAATGAGGTGGAAGTTTTTGTTTTCGTATTTGTGAGTGAATCATAGGGGACGGGATATGCTCGGTGCTTGAGGAAGACGCTGATTTTATTTGAGACATTTTTTCTTTTGCATCGCGCAAAGAATGCTCAGTTAAGTAGATGGCATATTCGTAAAATAATTGGCGCGTCAGTTCGCTTTGTTCTTTTAACTTTTCATCTTGGAATACAGTTCGCCCAGGTTTAGAATTTGCTTCAAAGAGCCACGGGTTTTCCTGCGTGTCTAAACCGATATCAAAACCAATTTCTCCAATATTTCCGGTTACTTGTTCATCGAGCGCGTAACTAATTTGTAAGGCTGTATGTTTTAATTTATTTTCAATTTGAACTTGTTTTGTTGAATCTGGAAAAAGTTCTTGCAGTAATTTTGTATCACCACCGCTATTTACATGAGTTGTTAAGCTACCTTTGCCAGCAATTTTTGCGACGATTGCACTGACCATCCATTGCCCGAAATGATTTTTATTTGTATGAATGCGGAAATCAACAGGTTGCCCGTCGAAGCGAAGTAAGGAAATACCTTGTTGTACGATAAACTTTTTTAAATCATGTCCTTTTAACACGTGGTTCAGAAGCGTTTCTAATGATTGGTACTTTCTTAGTTTATTTTCTTCATTTTCGCGATAACGACAGTAGTAGCAATTCTCTGTTTGAGAATAAAATAGTTGATGAATATTTCTACCGAAGCTACCATGAATCGGTTTCATGTAAATGGATTTATACGTTCCAAGAAATCGTTCAACTTGTTCGAAGTGCTGAAATGTTTCTGTGTTTGGTAATAACGGCACAATGGATTCATCTTTCATAAGAAGTTGATGCACTTCCCATTTATTAAAAAAACCTGGGTTAAACCATGGAATAGCATAGTCATGCTCTAATTTTCTTTTTGCCCTTACGATTGGTTTATAATTTTCGGCTTTCCGATTTGGTAATCGGTCATAAATGACATTCGGCAAAGGGACTTTTTTCTTTATCCACTGCTGTTCTTGAAAGAAATATCCCTCAATTGTTTCGTCTTCCCAGTCAATATGTTGCACACCAAAAACAAATACAAATGGTCGCAAAGTGAATGGCGGCGTTAGTAACTCGCCAAGAGAAGTTGAACGGTTTCCTAAAGGATTAGAAGAGTCATCGTTAAAACCAGTTGTAAAAATCCCGATTAATGGTCCGAAAATAATGGTTTCATTTTGAGTGAATGCATGGATAGTAGTGGAATGAGGAAGTAAAAGCTTTTCTGCAATTTGTTGTCCGATAATGATTTCGCGAGTAAAGGAATAATGAATTTTTACATCTTCACTTGCAACATGGCGTACGCCGAAGGAAAGAGATGTAATTGGTGGTGTAATGGAAAAAATATAAGGTAAAGTAATACTATTTGGATGCTCATTAGAAATGTTTAATGTATATATGTGCTCTTTCAAAATGGGTTTACCCCCTTTCATTATGGTGTGAAGCGACTAAATTTTAGTGGTCCATGATATATTTTTTCGGCTAATGAATCACTATGACGAATGTAATGTTCGTACGGGGGAATCGTGTTGACATACATAAGCCAAATAGCCCCCTTTTGATCCATAATGGTGGAAAGCTCTAGCTCGAATAATGAAGAGTAAGATTGATCTAGTGTTTGAAACACTTCATTTATAATGTCTTGTAAAGCGTCTTGTAATAGTTGTACACCGGTACTAGATAGTACGTATTTAATTTTTGAAAATGAATGCAGCGAGGAATCATCCGTTGCCGAAAGTAAAAGTTGATTTGGAAATGAGCTTTTTTGTATAAATTGACCGATAACGTTCCACTCTCGTTCTTTATTTTTTTGCAAAATGGTTCGAATATGGAGTGGGTATGTTAATTGATTTGGTGATTGTAGCATCGTATGGGTGATGTAACGTGCTGAACGTATATTAGATTTGTACCAAGATATAAATTCATCAGTCTGTTTAATTGGAGTAGAAGTATGATAGGCGTCATTTATTGTATCAATATGAAACGTTTTATTTTTATAAGCGACCCGGTACAGACTATCATTGGAATGTGTATGAGTAGGACGTATAATAATATCTTTTGTTTTTAATAACAGTTTGAAAACGTTTTGTATCGTTGCTATTTCAAATTTTGGTATATAAGGAGATAATTTTTTATTCGTGAGAAATACATCATGTAGTTCGCTTAAGTCAATGAGTGTGTTATTTAAAAAGGTAGTGGAAGGACGGTTGTGTAATGAGTGAATAATTGACTTTGCTTTTTCGAGGTCTGTTTCCTCGTTAAAAGAAGAACGATCGTATATATAAGAAGGAATAGGGAATGTTTGTTCTTTCCATTTTCCTGTATCCGTATCATAAATCAGACCAGAAATAAGATCTGTTTTAGGATCAATACCAAATGGCGTAAACTGGGCAACGACATTATGATAAAGCCGAGCACGTTTAGCGATTTCGGTGTAATACGTTTGCTCATAATGAGGCCAGCAAGTTAAAATACCGAGAACCAACGAAATCACTCCTTTACTAACAAAATGTTGACATAATAGGAGAAGCTATATATTGCAAATACGTTTTTATACCATTATACTTTTGTCCGTATGATGATATGCTATAGTTTTGGAGAAGCGAAAGGTTGATTGTAATGAATATATGGTTAAGTATGTTAACGACGACAGGGCTCGGAGCAATTATTGGGGGATTCACAAATCATTTAGCGATAAAAATGTTATTTCGTCCTCATCGCCCTATTTATATTGGTAAGTTTCAAGTGCCATTTACACCAGGATTAATTCCGAAGCGCCGTGATGAGCTTGCTGTTCAATTAGGGAAAATGGTTGTAGAGCATTTGTTAACGCCAGAAGGAATCGGAAAGAAGTTAACAAATGAAGAGTTTCAAAAAGGTTTAATTCAATGGACACAAGTAGAAGTGGATAAAGTAATTACGAATGAACAGTCACTGCGACACATGTTAGAAAAATGGAACGTAGCGCATGTAGAAAAAGAGGCAACCGGAAAAATCGAACATGTGATTACAGAAAAAATAGAGGCATTTTTAGCGGAGTATTATACATATACATGGGAACAAGCCTTACCTCATTCTGTTCATGAAAAAATAGAGAATGCGATCCCAAATGTCTCTGCGTTTATTTTAGAGCGAGGAATTAGTTTTTTTGAAAGTGAAGAAGGGAAAGCTCGTCTTTCAAAAATGATTGATGATTTCTTTGCTTCCAGGGGAACGCTGCTTAACTTAGTCGGAATGTTTTTAGGGAATGTAAGTGTAGTCGATCGTGTGCAGCCAGAAGTTATTAAGTTTTTAGGGCAAGATGGCACGAAACAACTTTTAACTGATGTACTGCAAAAAGAGTGGGAGAAGTTAAAAGGAAAAGATGTAAAAGAATTAGAAACGTTTGTAGAAAAAGAAATGATTGTAAGCTCCATATTGTCAGCAGTTAAAGTTGAGGAAACAGTGAGTAAATTTTTAAAACAATCTGTGAAGCAAGTATGTGAGCCGGTGCGAGAAACAATCATGGAAAAGATAGTCCCGAGTGCAGTAACGAAAGGCTTGAAGTGGGGGACAGAAAACGTAGCGAGTATATTAAACAATCTCCACCTTGCGGAAATTGTCCAGCAAGAAGTATCCACATTTTCAACGGAGAGATTAGAAGATTTAGTTCTGTCCATTACAAAAAATGAACTAAAAATGATTACGTATTTAGGAGCATTATTAGGCGGAATGATCGGACTCGTGCAAGGACTGCTATTGTTGTTTCTTAGATAATAAGGTGAGTACATAGAAATAAAAGTGAAATTTCTTCACATCTCTTGCATAGTTTGATATGGTAAGAAGAGGTGCGTATGTAAATGCACGTAAAAGGCAGTGCGAGAGAAAAGCGCTAGCCTTCTAAAGGAGGAAAAATAAAATGACAAAAAACATTCATGATGTAGCATATGAATTACAAAAAGCAATCGCTGAAAACGATGATTTCAAAACGTTAAAAGAGAGCTACGCAGCAGTTCAAGCTGATGCAGCTTCAAAGAACTTATTCGATGAGTTCCGTACAATGCAACTTAGCCTACAACAAAAAATGATGCAAGGTCAAGAAATCACTGAAGAAGACAACCAACAAGCACAAGAAGTTGTAGTTCGCATTCAACAAGATGCTAAAATTACAAAGTTAATGGAAACTGAGCAACGCTTAAATACAGTTATCACTGACGTTAACAAAATTATCATGAAGCCACTTGAAGAATTATATAACGCGCAACAACAAGCGTAATGAGAGAAGACGTCCCTAGTATAGGGGCGTCTTTTTCAGTGACAATAAAGGTGTTTAATTTTTAGTATAAGAAATGTAATAGCTACCTACTAAAATTAACTTGTAGGTGGTTTTAAAGTTATTTAAAACTAAATTTAATTATTGTAGCCTTTAATTTATAAAAATAATAAAGTTGGTTAATTCTTCTTCAACTAATGCCCCTTATTGAAAAAAGTAGCTTGCTCCATCTACTAAATTTTCATCCTGTTTTACATAGCTTAATCTGCCTCAACATCTTTTTCACCTAAATTTTGAACAAATCTTAATAGATAACCATCAGGGTCCATAATTAAAAATTCTTTTTGTCCTTTTAATTTAGTATCAGCTCTATACCAATTCTCTTGAATATCAAATTTAATTGGATACTCGTTCTTTTTCAAACTATCATATAGTGAATCAATATCATTTATGATAATTTGAAAATTGATTCCTCTTCCGTAGGGATAAGATAACTCCCCAGTACTCCAATGACCATTTACTTCTTCAATCATAATCTGGCAGTCATTTAAAGACAGTAAAGCAAACTTATCCTCTGGTCTTTGATATTCAATTTTAAACAGGAGAATTTCCGAATAGAAATTTAAACTTTTCTCCATATCTGAAACTGATAGCTCTGGTATTAATGCATTGAGTTTGTGCAAAAATGCTGCCCCCTTTGCTTAAGTTATTGATTATTATAACACTCACTATAAATTCTTCTTCCATTAAACTACTTCGTTAGCCCTATAAGAAGTAAACAACTTTATTATCTCTACACACGTCTTTTTTGTTTGTTATTTGTGGAAATACTCCGTTTCAATATTTTTTTCCTTCAAAAACTTTTCAATTTCTTTTTGCTTCTTACCATTAACTTTCTCAAAGCGTTTTGTAAAAGAAAAATCAGTCTTGAACAAGTTACCATCTTCAGCGAGTTTGTCTAATTCTTGCTCTAGTTCTACTGAAAGTGCCGTAGACGCTGAAATGTAATCATGAATTTCCTTTGAAGGCTGTTTATAATCATTAGGGATCATATTGTTATTAATAAAATTAAGGAAATTCGCATCGTTTTGTTGCGCTAAATCTACTAGTTGTTTTAATTTCTCCCGATCGGATTCCGTGACTTCTTCGTCAGACATGGTTGACGAAAGTGGAACGATGTTTTTGTCTAACTCTCCGCTATAATCTAAATAAGTTTTTATATTTTGTTTCATTTCGTCTTCGTTAATCGTTTCCGGAATTTTAATCGTAACATCTTTAATAGATTGTACATCGTTTTCTTCCTTAGGTTGTGCATTGTTTGAACAAGCTGGTAGAAATAAAAGAGTAAGTAGCATGAGTGAATATAAAGTATATTTCTTCATTTTAATCTCCTTTTACATTCATTAGTGTCTTTGTAAAATAGCTATATTCCATTTCAAATACTTTACTAAAAGTGCGTATATATGTTTGACCATTTGATAACATATGACGGATATGAGTAAACCGCCGCAAAAAGCGATGAACACATTATAAACATCGGAATAACTAATTTGATGAAATCCCTTAAAGAATCCTAATCCTATTAATAAAATAGGTGAAATAATTAATAATGGAGTGGCAATGATAAGTGCTAGAAGAATCGGTAATAAAAAGAGTAGTACGAAAAAGGCGATAATGATAAAGGTAAAGTTTAAAACACTTAAGCTCATAACAGAAAATAGTGCGGTTATCATATTTTTGAGGCTGCGCCTACTGTCAGCATTGCTTATTGCATATGAAACATTAAGTTCTTTAGCAATAGTTTTAGGGTTTCCTAGTTTTTTAGAAATTTCCTCTTCAGATTTCCCATCTTGTTTACCACTGATAAAATGAGTTTCGTACTCTGAGATAATATCCTCCTTTTCTGAATTAGGTATATTCCGTAGGGAGGAACTAAGTTGGCTTAAAAATTCACTTTTGTTCATTGCACTCACTTCCCTTTATAAAATAATGAATTATAGCTGAGAATCCGCTCTTTTTTGAAAGGGGGATATACTAACTATGAATGTTATTCCAATTAATGGGTGTTCCAATATTTACAAATATATCATTTAGTAGTGTTCTTTGCAAGGTACTGTTATTTTTAAAATACTGTGATGAGATGGAAGTTTTTTAGATTTTTTCGAGGAGATATAAAAATATTATTTTAGGATAAACAAAGGGGTGTAAGCGCATTCTCTATTTGTTGTCAAAATAATGTCAAATTCATATTGTTGGAAAAATAATGCATTTGTAATATAATGATAAATAATACTTCACCACATTAATTAACTAGGTGAAATTAAAAATCTTTATTACACACATTATGAAATAAAGGAATGATTAGTTTGAGTACAGGTGTAAAAGCAAACGACGTGAAGACAAAAACAAAAGGAGCAGATCTTGTTGTTGATTGTTTAATTAAACAAGGTGTTACACATGTTTTCGGTATTCCAGGAGCGAAGATTGACTCTGTATTTGATGTACTGCAAGAAAGAGGACCAGAGTTAATTGTTTGTCGTCATGAACAAAACGCAGCATTTATGGCAGCCGCGATTGGTAGATTAACAGGGAAACCGGGTGTGTGTCTTGTAACTTCAGGACCAGGGACATCAAATTTAGCGACAGGTCTTGTTACTGCGAATGCGGAGAGTGATCCCGTTGTTGCTTTAGCTGGTGCAGTTCCGCGTACTGATAGATTGAAACGTACGCATCAATCTATGGATAATGCTGCACTATTCGAACCAATCACAAAATATAGCGTAGAAGTAGAGCATCCTGATAATGTGCCAGAAGCACTATCAAATGCATTCCGAAGTGCGACTTCTACAAATCCAGGCGCTACTTTAGTAAGTCTTCCGCAAGATGTTATGACTGCGGAAACGACTGTAGGGTCTATCGGTGCGCTTTCTAAGCCACAGCTTGGAATCGCTCCCACACATGATATTACATACGTAGTAGACAAAATAAAATCAGCGAAATTACCAGTTATTTTACTTGGTATGAGAGCAAGCACAAATGAAGTAACGAAAGCTGTTCGTGAATTAATTGCGGATACAGAACTTCCTGTCGTTGAAACATATCAAGCAGCTGGTGCCATTTCACGTGAGTTAGAAGATCATTTCTTCGGCCGCGTTGGATTATTCCGTAACCAACCAGGTGATATTTTACTAGAAGAAGCAGACCTTGTTATTTCTATCGGTTATGACCCAATTGAGTATGATCCGAAATTCTGGAATAAACTTGGAGACAGAACGATCATTCATCTTGATGATCATCAAGCAGATATCGACCATGATTACCAACCAGAGCGTGAATTAATTGGCGATATTGCCTTAACTGTAAATAGCATTGCAGAGAAATTACCGAAACTTGTATTAAGTACGAAATCAGAAGCAGTGTTAGAAAGATTACGCGCGAAATTATCAGAACAAGCAGAAGTTCCAAACCGTGCTTCGGAAGGTGTTACGCATCCGCTTCAAGTTATTCGAACACTTCGTTCTTTAATTGATGACGATACAACTGTTACGTGCGATATCGGTTCCCATTACATTTGGATGGCAAGATGTTTCCGTTCTTATGAACCACGTCGACTATTATTTAGTAACGGTATGCAAACGTTAGGTGTTGCACTTCCTTGGGCAATTGCTGCTACTTTAGTAGAACCAGGTAAAAAAGTAGTTTCCGTATCAGGTGACGGTG
Source organism: Bacillus basilensis (assembly GCF_921008455.1). Taxonomy (NCBI): domain Bacteria; kingdom Bacillati; phylum Bacillota; class Bacilli; order Caryophanales; family Bacillaceae; genus Bacillus; species Bacillus basilensis. Next base: position 906,627 of record NZ_CAKLBZ010000001.1, read on the forward strand.
GTTTCTTATTCTCAGCGATGGAATTAGAAACAGCGGTCCGTTTAAATTCTCCAATCGTACATCTTGTATGGAGGGACGGTACGTATGATATGGTTGCGTTCCAACAAATGATGAAATACGGTAGAACATCAGCTACAGAGTTCGGTGATGTTGATATTGTGAAATATGCAGAAAGTTTCGGTGCGACAGGTCTTCGTGTTAACGCGCCTGATGAATTAGAAAGTGTATTAAAATCCGCGCTAGCAGCAGACGGTCCTGTCATTATTGATATTCCAATCGATTACCGTGACAACATTAAATTAAGCGAGAAATTATTACCAAACCAATTAAACTAATGGAGGCAGATTTGAGATGACTGTTGCGCAATTAATTGATATTGATGCAAAAAGAACGAAAACGAATAACGAAGTATATCAAACATCTACAATGCTTGCGCTATTAGATGGTATATATGACGGTGTGATTAGCTTTGAGGAACTAAAAGAACGTGGTGATTTCGGCATCGGTACATTTGATCAATTAGATGGTGAAATGATCGCGTTTGATAATGAATTTTACCATTTACGTTCAGACGGTTCAGCAGAAAAAGTAGAGCCAGAAGAAACAACACCGTTTGCGACTGTAACGTTTTTTGAAAAAGAAATGAGTTATACAGTAGAGCATCCAATGAATCGTGAAGAAGTGGAAGCTTTATTACATGAATTGATGCCTAGTAAAAACATATTTTATGGTATTCGAATGGATGGTACGTTCCGTGAAGTAAGAACGAGAACTGTTCCAAGACAAGAAAAACCGTATACACCGCTCGTTGAAGTGACGAAATCACAACCAATCTTTTCATTTAAAGATACAGAAGGTACGCTAGCTGGATTTTGGACACCGGATTATGCGCAAGGTATTGGTGTAGCTGGTTTCCACTTACATTATATTGATGATGAAAGAAGCGGAGGCGGACATGTTTTCGACTATGTTGTTGAAAACTGTACGATCCAAATTTGTCAAAAAGCTCATATGCATTTAGCACTTCCAGAAACAGCTGACTTTATGGCGGCTGAATTATCTAGAGAAAATTTAGAGGATAATATTGCGACTGCGGAAGGTGCGGAGTAAAAGGGAGAGACTGTTCCATTTTGGAACAGTCTTCTTTTATTCGTAATGTCATTATTTGTCGGTAAGTCGATATTCCTTGTCGAATCGTTGATATATTTTTAGTTATGATAGATATATTTGAAAAATCGTTGATATATTGCAAGTTACGATAGATATATTCGGAAAATCGTTGATATCGTTTATTTCTTTGAAACAAACGGATGCCCCTCATAATAAAAACGCCACGGATAATGCACAGCTTCTTCTGCATAGTCAATATTAATCCGAGGACCTGCTGTTATTTTATATTGTGATGATATGTGTTCTTCTTCTGGGACGAGTTCAATATGCAATGTGTCACTTTGTAATGATACGCCTCGTTCTTCTAAAGTAATTCCGAGTGCACGGCATAGTTTGCCAGGGCCATTTGTTAAATTTTTATACTGCGCCTTTGTAATGTCGGTTTTGTTGTAGCGTGCTAGTTTTATTTCTTCTATTCCATCTACTGGTTCAAGGGCCCGAATGAGCACTCCTTGCGGGGTACCAATTGGCGCTGTAATGACGTTAAAACAATGATACATACCGTAAATTAAATATACGTAAGCATGTCCTGGTGCACCAAACATAACTTCCGTGCGATCTGTTCGTCTGCCGCCGTAACTATGTGCGGCTTTATCATCGGGACCTTTATATGCCTCTACTTCAACAATGATGCCGCTTCGCTTTATTCCGTCTACAATATGAACCAGTTTCTGTCCGAGTAATTTCTTTGCTATTTCTAACGTATCGCCTTCATAAAAGGAAGGAGGTGCCTGCATTGTACTATCTCCTTTGCTGAGTGTATATGTATATAGTAAACCAAATTTTCAGTAGTAATTCTAACTCGTTCTATTTGCTACATTTATTTCATAAATTATGGATAGAGTACAACAGCGAAGAGGGGGAGTGCGACATGATTTATCGCTTACTAGCTCTTAACGTAGATGGGACACTACTATACAACAACGGAAAAATTGCAAAAGGATTAAGAGAAACAATTGAATTTGTGAAAAGAAAAGACGTATACGTTACATTATTTACGAGCCGTAATTTTCAGTCTGCTCATAAAGTAGCAAAGGCGTTAAAATTAGATTCTATATTAGTGACACACGGTGGTGCTTTCGTTTCAGCAACGTTAGATAAGCCGTATGTTCAAAGAAGATTATCGGAAGAGAAGACGTTTAACATTGTGCAAGTATTAGAGCACTTTGATTGTAACGTACGCATTTCTCATGAACGTTTTTCAATCGGAAATCGCGAGAGAAATACACCAAACTTAATTGCGCGTACTGTGTTATCGAGTGCAGATCCTTTATTTTATCCAGTTCAATTTGTAGATTCATTAGGTGATGCGCTTCGTGATCATCCAGTAGCGGCGCCAAAAATTGATGTTCTTTTCCAAAGTAAAGGTGAAAAAGAACGAGGGCTCAATACATTAAGAAAAGCGTTTCAAGATCTAGAGTATGTTGAATGTGATTCAAAACGAATAGAAATTTTGCCGCAAAACGTATCAAAATTACGTGGATTACAATTGCTTGGAGAGCATTTGAATATTTCGCTAAACGAAATGGTTGCGATTGGAGATAGTTTAGAAGATCTAGAAGTAATTGAAAATGTAGGACTCGGGGTAGCGATGGGGAATGCACCTGTAGAGTTAAAACAAGCAGCAGACTGGATTACACGTTCTAATAGTGAGAACGGCGTAGAGTATATGATTAAAGAACATTTCCGTAAGCAATTCCCACTTCCATTTTTGAAGAACCATAAAAATACACCGAAACGATAAAAGAAAAACGTAGCTTTTGGCTACGTTTTTTTATTGGTTCTATTTTAGAAATGAAAGCGCTCTATAAAGGTGAATTGTGTCTGAAGTCTATACAATTCACTTGAATCATTTAGAAAATTGTTGTAAAGTGGGTGATGTTGCCAAAATAGTTACACCACATGAAATATTCTCCAAATTAATTTTATTGAGCTCCATATGCAAAAATATTTCCGCATGATAGTTTCGTTCACGTATTATCTCAAAAATGAATTGTAGTAATTTTATTGATCAGTTGTAGAGTTTCTTGTTTTTATTTAAATGGATGATTTTAAGTTATTGTGAGTAAGCCTTGGTACATATGAAAGGTGCTTTTTTGTTTGGTTTTAGGAAGTTTAAAAGGGGGAATGAATTTTTTGACGAAATCATATAATCAAAAAATAAAAAAATTAAGTAGTAGTTTTATAGTCGTGTTATTAGTATGTATGAATTTTTTAATCCATTTACCAAATAAAGCAGAGGCAGCTACAACAGAATTAAAAGGTTTAGGTGATGTATCTTATTACAACGCCGTCATTTTTGGAGATCATAGTGCAACGAGTGCGGATATTGAGGGTGCGATGGCCGTTCAAAAAAATATGAATGCATCAAGTTATACAGTCTTAGCGGCTGCAACAGGAGCGCATAACTTAGCTGGAGCAACATGGGTAGAGGAAGGGTATCCATCATTATTACTAGGCGGTCAATTCACGAAAGCGGGAACAGGACAAGTGATTATCCAAGATGGAACAGTGGCAATGACAAAAGATGGTGACCCAGAAGACGCAATGAAATCATCATATGACCGTATTTCTTATAAAGAGCAAGCGGAGATTGATGCTAAATTTAAAGAGTTTAGAAAAGACGTTGATAGCGTAATTGAGGATGCGGGCCAATTACATACTGATAAACCAAAATCGGGTATGACCTTTGGGATCGGTGAAGATGTAAATAATCCTAATATTTACGTTTCTTCAGGACAAAATGGAAAGAAAACATTTGATGTAAAAGACGTTTTTCTTCCGAATGTAGACAATAAAGATTTTATTGTTATTTATTCAGATGCGGAAACAGTTAATTTTGCTAGTGGTGCAATTTTGTATGATACAAAAAACACTGGGATGGCAACAGACTTAATTAATACATCTCAAGCATACGACCCTAATTCATCTTTTACTGAGTTAGCTAGTAAAGTCATTTGGGTATTCCCTAATGCTAAAAAGATAACAACTAAAGGCTATGGTGTAGTAGGGAGTGTATTTGCGCCTAATGCAGTTGTAGAGACAAAGGGTGGCTCTATTAACGGACAAGCCTTTGTTGGTGGATTACACCAAAGAGATGGATTTGAGGTTCATAATTTTAAATTTAACTGGCCAAAGTGGAATAAGCCATCCGTTGAAAAAGTAACAGGTCAATTTGAAATTGTAAAAGTAGATGCAAGTGATGAAACAAAGTTATTATCAGGTGCCGAATTTGAAGTGTATAAAGACGGTCAACGAATAGATACATTACGAACAGATAAAACAGGTAAAGTAATCTCTAAGAAATTAGAACCAGGTAAATATACATTAAAAGAAACGAAAGCACCAGAGGGATATAAATTACTAAAAGAAGAAATTGAAGTTAATGTGGAAGAGAACAAAGTAGTACCAGTAACAGTTAGAAACGTGAAAGAGTTGGGAAGCTTACAGGTAATCAAGAAGGATGCTGAGAGCAAAAATGTGCTAGAAGGCGCGGAATTTAGACTGAAAAACGAAAACGGTCAAATAGTTGGAGGGGCAAAAACAACAAATAAAGATGGTGTTGTTACATTCGAAAACTTAGTGCCAGGTAAGTATACGTTAGAAGAAACAAAAGCGCCAGAAGGCTACAAAGCGATAGAAGTTACAGTAGAAGTAAACGTTGTAGCAAATGAAGTAGCGAAACGAGAAGTATTGAACGAAAAAGAACCAAGTAAAGGTCCAGAAAATCCAGGTGAAGAAACAGAGAAGCCAGGTGAAGAAACAGAGAAACCAGGTGAGGAAACAGAGAAACCAGGTGAGGAAACAGAGAAACCAGGTGAGGAAACAGAGAAACCAGGTGAAGAAACAGAGAAGCCAGGTGAAGAAACAGAAAAACCAGGTGAAGAAACAGAGAAACCAGGTGAAGAAACAGAGAAACCAGGTGAAGAAACAGAGAAACCAGGTGAAGAAACAGGAAAACCAGGTGAAGAAACAGGAAAACCAGGTGAAGAGGCAGGAACACCGGGTGAAGAGACAGAGAAGCCGGGTGAAGAAACAGGAAAACCAGGTGAAGGAATGGAAAACGTAGATAAAGGAAACCCTACCTTACCAGAAAAAGGACAGGGTGCGTCTCATGTACAACGCCTTCCAGCCACAGGACATGATATGAATTATCTACCATTCATTGGTTTTGCTCTTGTTTTATTAGGAATACGTCTTAGATTTATGATTAAAAATAGCTAATAGTTTTATAAATTTTATAAAAGGCATAAGAGAAATGTTATCTCTTATGCCTTTTAGTTTTGTTGTTTAAGCTTCAATAACTTTAAGCATTCGGTTTAAAAATGCGGCTGATTCAGCGCGTGTTGCTGTGCCTTTTGGTACGAATTCATTCCGTTCGTTACCTTTTACAATTCCATATGCATAAACGTTTTGTAATGCTTTTTTATCGTATGCTAAGTTTTGGTCAGTGAATGGTAATTTCACTTCTTTTCTATAAATCCAGTTATATTCTAATGCACGGTCAATCATAATAACGGCTTCATCACGTGTTATTGTAGCATTGGGATCAAATTTATTATTCCCACGACCATTAATGATACCTGCACTAGCAGCACGTTTAATTCCATCCACTAAAGATGGATGTGCTTCGTTTAAGTCTGTAAATTTAGCGTTTCCAGCAGGTAATTTTAAAGCTCTCGACATCAAATTGGCAAACTCAGCTCGTGTGACAAGACGATTTGGCCAGTAAGAACCATTTCCGTCACCGAACATGATTTTTCTAGCTGCTAACTGACGAATGTCTTGCTCATACCATCCACCTGTAATGTCATCTTTTTCATGAGGGACTTCTGGCGGCGGAATAACATCTTTACGATGTTCATTATAGTAAGCGTTCGTGCCTTTTAAGAAAGCATCCCATTGTCCGCGTTGAATCATAAATGCAGGGCAGTTTTTTCCGCTCCAAAATTGATGTTTTTGAACGTGATCTAGAGATATGTTTAATTCGTTCATTAAATAGGCTGCTAATTTTCGTGCGTTTTCTACCGCTTTAGCATAATTCCCATCACTGTTCACAGCAATTTCAATTCCGATAGATTCATAGTTTCCAGTCTTATTTCCAGCATGCCAACCAACTTCATTTAATGGTAAATGTTGATAAATTTCTTTGTCATCTACTGTGAAATGCCAAGATGCTGAACGGTCAGTCTTTCCTCGTGCTTGATTATCTAAGTACTTTGCATGATTTAACGCGTTAGCGCCTTTACTCGTATTAGCAGTTTCGTGAATTGTAATGTACTTCGGTTCCATTGCGTAGCCAGGGCGAATGTTTTCATTACCTTTTGGAACAATCATTTCTTTAAATGTAACACCATAAACGTTATTTGTAGGCAAATTAGATGGTGTTTTGAAAAATGTGGCACTTCTATTTTGGGTAGTAATTGGCTTTTCGAATAATGATGCTTTCGTACCTTCGAATGCAGCTGAAGGAGCATAAATCCATTTCTCAGTTCCGTTTATTTGAATTTTAAACCAATTCCCAGCTTGTTCAGTAGGAGCTACTGTTTGTGGCTGTAATTTCGTTTCTTCTTTAAACGATTGGAAAGGGAATGAATATACTGATGTTTCTTCTGTTACAATTAGTTTTTGATTCGAGAGTTTATGAATCTCTTGTATTTCTAAACTATTACTTTCCTTATTAACCCAGCCAGAACCAAATGTAGTTTGTATGTAATATGCATTCCCTTTTTTCTTCGTTGCCTTTACTACAGGTTCAGCAATTTCAATATTTGTTTTGGTTTTTAAGTCGTTTGAATCGTATAGTGGAAGTTTTGTTGATAAGTGGAGAAGATATTCACCCGAGATTTCAAGGTCGTTTTCTTCGTCATGTCTATGCTGTTTTGCATGTTCTTCAATGCTTTTTAAAGCTTGTTCATCCATAGACAATTCCGCAGTTTTCTCTATACTTTCTGCGAATGAATGGGTAGGTGCTACAAATGCTTGAAATGCCAAAGATAATGCTAAAATGTTGTAAAACTTTTTTTTCATAGTTGTTTTAACACGTGATAGTCTTTATTGCGTGTTAAGAGTCCTCCTTTAGGTGTATTTAATTTAGTAGCAAGTACTAATACGTTCTAGATTGTAACAAGAGTATATTCTAATGTCTATACAACTGGAGGAAGTTCGTTAAAAGTCAATATTCAGTTTGTTTTAAATAGAATATCTAAATAAGGTAAAACCTTCTGTATTGACCTGCAAACGCCCTTCAAGTAAACTAAAGAGAGTTTGCAAATGAAAAGGTGATAATGTTGTTAATTTCAATTAAAACGTTACAAGATGATCGTTTTTTACGCCCGCTACAAAATATTGGCGGCTTATTTTTTGAAGATAGTACGATTGGATTTGAACAAGAGGAAGCAAATCTTATCGTTGATATACACATTGAAGAGAATGTGAAAGCATCAGCTCGTTTAACAGATGTTGCGACTGGAAATGTGTATGAAGAAACATTCGCAAAAGATTTATCTGCTTTCACAGATGAAAAAGAGCGTATGAAGCAAGTGAAGCACGTTGTTTCTTATGTATATCTTTCTGTTCTTCAGCAGTTAACTGGGCTTGAACAAAGCTGGGGTATTTTAACGGGAGTTCGTCCGACAAAACTTCTTCATAAAATGCTTCAAAATGGTATGTCAAAAGAAGAAGCACACCAAGAACTTCGTGAAAGCTATTTAATTCATGAAGAGAAAATTGAGCTTCTTCAGCGTATTGTGGATTGCCAATTAGCGGTTGTTCCGGATTTATACCGTTTGAAAGAGGAAGTAAGTATTTATATCGGTATTCCATTCTGCCCAACAAAATGTGCATATTGTACATTCCCGGCGTATGCAATTAATGGACGCCAAGGATCTGTTGATTCGTTCTTAGGTGGTTTACATTATGAAGTTCGTGAAATTGGTAAGTTTTTAAAAGAAAAAGGTGTAACAGTTACGACGATCTATTACGGCGGCGGTACACCGACAAGTATTACAGCAGAAGAGATGGATATGCTGTATGAAGAAATGTATGAAGCGTTCCCAGATGTGAAAAATGTGCGTGAAGTAACAGTTGAGGCAGGTCGCCCAGATACAATTACGCCAGCGAAGTTAGAAGTGTTAAATAAATGGAACATTGACCGTATTAGTATTAATCCGCAGTCATACCATCAAGAAACACTAAAAGCAATTGGACGTCACCATACTGTAGAAGAAACAATTGAGAAGTATCATTTAGCTCGTGAAATGGGAATGAACAATATTAATATGGATTTAATTATTGGTCTTCCTGGTGAAGGGCTAGATATCTTCAAGCATACGTTAGATGAAACAGAAAAGTTAATGCCAGAATCATTAACAGTTCATACGTTATCATTTAAACGTGCTTCTGAAATGACGCAAAACAAACGTAAATATAAAGTAGCAGGTCGCGAAGAAATTACAGCGATGATGCACGAAGCAGAAGAGTGGACGCAAAAGCATAATTACGTACCATATTACCTATATCGTCAAAAGAATATTTTAGGTAACTTAGAGAACGTTGGGTATGCAATGCCGACGCAAGAAAGTATTTACAACATTGTCATTATGGAAGAAGTACAATCGATTATCGGACTTGGCTGTGGTGCATCAAGTAAATTTGTTCACCCGAAGACGGGAGCAATTACGCACTTCGCAAATCCGAAAGATCCAAAATCATATAACGATGGCTTCGTAAAATATACAGAAGACAAACTGAAAATTTTAGAAGAGCTATTTGTATAAGAAGAAGGGGACTGTTCCGAATCGGGACAGTCTCTTTTTTATCCTGCTATTTGCTGGACAGTAAAATTTCCAGGATATCAGTTGCCCGTAACTGCCCGATTGGTGAGGGTTGATTAAAGTTTCACTTTATATTGTCAGTTTTTGTCGGTAAGTCGATATAATTGAAAAATCGCTGATATAAATGGAGTTACGGTCGATATATTTTGAAAATCGCCGATATATTTCAAGTTACGGTCGATATATCCGGAAAATCGCCGATATAATTTCATGTACCATCTAGCGGCGCTGTTTGTAAAACTATGTCGATAATAATCAGAAAAATTAGTCAAATCGATAGAGGACAATGTCTACTTATGGACGAAATGATAGATTTATGAAAGAGAAAAGGGGGAAATTGTTGGCATGTACATGACGATAGGGAGAATATTTGATTTATCTGTTGGTAAGTATCCGAATAAAGAGGCGTTAGTGGAACCAGAAAAAAATATTCGCTGGACGTATAAACAGTGGGATGAGCAAATAAATAAAACGGCGCACGCTCTATTAGAAGAAGGGGTAAGAAAGGGAGATACGGTATCTGTTTACTTATATAACTGCCGTGAATTTGTAAACGTTTACTTAGCGTGTGCGAAAATTGGAGCAATCTTTAACCCGATTAATTTTCGCTTAAAAGCAAAAGAAGTATCGTATATTCTCCAGGACGCATCCTCGAAAGTCGTTGTTTTTGAAAAAGCCGTTGAATCAACTGTCGCTATCATTGAACGAGATTTCCCAAATTCGTCTTTTTGGTATATAGAAGACGATACACCTTCCTATGCAAGTTCTTATCATGAAAAAGTAAATGCAGCATCTTCTGAGAAAATAGATATCGAAATTGATGAAATGGATTATTGTTCTATGCTGTATACGAGCGGTACGACTGGTTATCCGAAAGGCGTACTACATCGTCATCGTGAAATGACTGAGCATAGTATGATTTGTACGTATTTCCTTAAATACAATAGAGATAGTGCGGGGCTTGTCGTTGCACCTTTATATCATTGCGGTGAGTTAAATGCCGGGATTATTCCGCGCATTCAAGTTGGCGGAAAGAATATTATTTTACATCATTTTGATACAGAAACAGTATTACATACGATTCAAGAAGAAAAGATTACGACGTTCTTTGCAGCACCGACGATGTGGAATATGTTACTGCAAAAAGATTTAGCACAGTATGATTTAACTTCGATGAAGATTGGTATATATGGCGGAGCAGCGATGGCTCCAGCACTAGTAAAGGAATGTAAAGAACGTCTTTATATTGATCTTGTTCAAATATATGGGATGACAGAAATGGGACCTGTTGTTGCGTTTCTCGTAGAAGAGGATCAAATTACGAAAGCTGGTTCAGCGGGAACACCATGCTTTAGTCATGAAATTCGAATTGTAAAACCAAGCGAAGATGCACCGGCAGAGCCAGATGATGTATTGCCTCCTTATGAAGTAGGGGAGATTATTTTGCGCGGCCCAACTATAATGGCTGGTTATCATAACCGAGAAGAAGCAAATGCAAAATCGATGTATAAAGGATGGTATCATTCTGGTGATTTAGGCTACTACGATAAAGACGGTTATTTATTCGTCGCAGATCGCGTGGATGATATGGTAATTAGCGGCGGCGTTAATATTTATCCACGTGAAATTGAAGATTTCCTTCATAGTCATCCTGGCATATTAGATGTTGCCGTGCTTGGTGAGCCAGATGAATTATGGGGAGAACGTGTTGTGGCAGTCGTTGTAAAGAAAGATGAAACGATTACAGAAGAGGATTTGGAAGTATATTGTAAAGAAAGTGATGAATTAGCAGATTATAAACGTCCTCGTCACTATTTATTTGTGGATGAACTGCCTCGTAATGCGAGTGGAAAATTACAAAAATTTGTCCTGAGAGAGTCGTTGAAAGGTGCAAAACAATAGGGAGTAGAGCAGTCGTATATACAGATGAAGCTATCTTTTTTAATAAGAAAAGATAGCTTTATTTTTTTGAAAACGATTGAAAAAATGGTATATATCTTCTATTTAAATCCTCTTTTATTATTATGTAAAAATACTTTTTGAGGTATTGCGCTTTGTTTATAAATGTATATAAACAGCTTTAAATAAGGGTTTAATGAATTTTTCAGGTGGACTTTATAGATATTGAGATAATAATTTTAGTAAGAGTGGAATAAAGTTATGAAAGGAGAATTGTCGCTGAAAGATAAAGAAAGTCAGTCATCAGATGACCTTATGGATAAAACGGTCATTTAGTATATTTTGGCAGCATGAATATAGTAACAAATTAATATGTAAATGAATAGTCTTGTAATGTATTTTTATTAGGAATAGTATTTATTGTTGGCTGCCCGAAAAAAGTAGGAATGAACACAATATAGTTAATGAATTGTGTTGTTTATTACTTTATGTTGTAGAACTAACGATGGTTTGATGCTGCAAATAATCTTTAGTCCGTACCCCCTTAGTTTAAGGGGTATTTTGGGTGGAATGGATCTCACGATTACAAGTTTAACAATGAATATTGGAGGCTTTATGAGTACATATTTAAAAAGAATATCTGTAATTTGTTTTATTTTTACTGTTATGATTGGACAAGTTTTTACGCCTATCGTAGGGCATGCTCAAGAATTAAACGCAACAGGATTTGTTGATAGTTTTTCATTTGAAAAAACAAAATTAAATTATGGGGAAAAGACTACGATACATGTAAACTTTAGTGAAAAACCTGGAAAGAAGATGAAGTCTGGGGATACATTAACGCTAGCACTTCCGCCAGAATTAAAAGGTTATAGTGGCACAATTCCATTAAAGGATGATTCAGGGCGTATTTTTGGTACGTGCCAGATTAATGCAAATAATGTGGTTTGTACATTTAATGATATGGTAGAAAAGCTTGAAAATATTAGAGGGAACTTTAATTTTACTGTTCAAGGTACGAATGTTGAAGCCGGAAAGACGAAAGATGTACAAACGAATTTAGGGACAGATTTAGAAAAACAAATGGTAAGTATTACGCATCCAAAAGGAGAGGGTACAGAACCGGGGATGTTTTTCTATAAGTCTGGTGATATTCAGCCAGACAAAAGTAATGAAGTACGTTGGTTTTTAAATATAAATTTAAAGAAACAATATTTACATGACAACATCGTTTTAAAAGATACGTTACAAGAAGGACAAACGCTAAATAAAGATAGTTTTACTATTACTATCAATAATAAAGAGTATTTATCTCTTAAACAATTTCAAGACCGAGGTTATGGATACATTAAGCTTACTAGTGATAACTCATTTGAAGTTGTAATTTATAGACATATGGCGAACGCTACGTCGTTTACCATTTTCTATACATCAACGATTACTGATAGCGGGAAAAAGTTGAAACATCTACAGAATGACTACAAGCTTGATTATCAAATTTTATATGAGAAACCTATTTCTGAATCTAATAGTGTAAAGGTTGAAAATATATCATTTGGCGGCGGGGCTGAAGGGGTTTTACCTGCGAAAGGAACGTTGCAGATTGTTAAGCATATTGAAGGAGACGAGAATAAGTTTATTCCAGGTGTTTCTTTTAAATTGTTTACAGAGTCAGGTCAGCAAATTGGTGATTCTTATACAACAAATCAAGACGGAATAGTTGAAGCACCAAACCTTGCTCCAGGTAATTATTACGTACAAGAAATTTCTGCTCCGAACTATGTAGAGTTTGATTCACAAGCGAAAATTCCTTTTACAATTAAGACGGATGCTACAAACGGAATAAAACTTATGGTTCCAAATAAGTTGAAAACTACATCTGTTGCAGGAACGAAAACGTGGGAAGGCGATAAAGTAAATGATCGCCCAAAAACGATTAAAGTAGATTTACTGCAAAATGGTAAAATCATTGCAACGAAAGAAGTTACGGCAGCAAATGATTGGAAATATGAGTTTGGAAAGTTAGCAGCAGTTGATAATGCCGGAAAAGTTTATACGTATGAAGTGAAAGAACAACCAGTATCAGGATATCAATCGAAAGTTAACGGATATGATATTACAAATATAAAAATCCACGAAGTAACAGAAGTAGAAGAGCAAGGTAAAGAAGAAACAATAGAAGAACTGGAAGTCCCAAGTGAACCGCAAGCACCAAATGTAACAGAAGAGCCGAAAGAGCTAGAGAAGCCAGAAGTTACGGAGAAACCGGAAATTCATGTGAAACCAGAAGAAGAACAAGTTGAAGAAGAAACAACAGAAGAAATAAAAGAAGAAAAACCGGAAACACCAAATGTGACAGAAGAGCCGAAAGAGCTAGAGAAGCCAGAAGTTACGGAGAAACCGGAAATTCATGTAACACCAGAAGAAGAGCAAGTTGAAGAAGAAACGATAGAAGAAATAAAAGAAGAAAAACCGGGAACACCAAATGTGACAGAAGAGCCGAAAGAGCTAGAGAAGCCAGAAGTTACGGAGAAGCCGGAAATTCATGTAACACCAGAAGAAGAAAAAGTTGAAGAAGAAACGATAGAAGAAATAAAAGAAGAAAAACCGGAAACACCAAATGTAACAGAAGAGCCGAAAGAGCTAGAGAAGCCAGAAGTTACGGAGAAACCGGAAATTCATGTAACACCAGAAGAAGAGCAAGTTGAAGAAGAAACGATAGAAGAAATAAAAGAAGAAAAACCGGAAGAACCGAAAGTAACAGAAGAGCCGAAAGAGCTAGAGAAGCCAGAAGTTACGGAGAAACCGGAAATTCATGTAACACCAGAAGAAGAGCAAGTTGAAGAAGAAACGATAGAAGAAATAAAAGAAGAAAAACCGGAAGAACCGAAAGTAACAGAAGAGCCGAAAGAGCTAGAGAAGCCAGAAGTTACGGAGAAACCGGAAATTCATGTAACACCAGAAGAAGAGCAAGTTGAAGAAGAAACGATAGAAGAAATAAAAGAAGAAAAACCGGAAGAACCGAAAGTAACAGAAGAGCCGAAAGAGCTAGAGAAGCCAGAAGTTACGGAGAAACCGGAAATTCATGTAACACCAGAAGAAGAACAAGTTGAAGAAGAAACAACAGAAGAAATAAAAGAAGAAAAACCGGAAGAACCGAAAGTAACAGAAGAGCCGAAAGAGCTAGAAAAGCCAGAAGTTACGGAGAAACCGGAAATTCATGTAACACCAGAAGAAGAGCAAGTTGAAGAAGAAACGATAGAAGAAATAAAAGAAGAAAAACCGGAAGAACCAAAGGTGAAAGAAGAACCGAATATGTTAGAGAAACCAGAGGTAACAGAAAAGCCGGAAGTATTAAATAAACAAAATGTACAAGAAAAAGTAGAAGTACAAAACAAGCAAGATGTACACAGTAAAGTAGAAGCACAAAATAAATCTGAGGTATCATCGAGTGAAGAAAATAATAAGACATCAAAACTTCTTCCTCAAACAGGTGGAGTATCAACAGAAGCTACTTCTATTATTGCAGGTATGTTCTTATTACTTTTCGGAGCGATGTTGTTTAGACGCCAGAAAAACTAATGAACATGAGAGTTAGTCCAGAAATAAAAAGTATGTAAAAAAGCGGAGACGATAGGTCTCCGCTTTTTTTTATTTTCGTACTTAGTTAAGCTGAATTTTACTTATTAAGCATTGTTTTAATTGATACGTTTTAAAATTACATGCTTTATGTTTTTACGAAATCGGGTGATTAGTGTAATGATAAGTATACCGAAGAGAATTTCCCATATGTGTTGCCTTAGGATTTGGAAGATCTCTTCTAAATTTTCACCTAACCAATAACCACCGATCAAGAAGAAGGATACCCAAAATAGAGCGCCTGAATAAATAGTTATCGCAAAGCGGCGAAATGGTAAGTTGATAATTCCAGAAAAGTACCCTGTGAAATGACGGACACCTGGGATGAAAAAGGCGATAAAGATTAGAAAGTAGCCGTATTTATCGAACCACATTTTTGTTAAATTAATTTTTTTTGGTGTTAAAAATACATATTTCCCGTACTTCTGAATGAAGGGCATGCCTAGTTTATTTCCTAAAAAGTATTGGAATGTCATACCTGCACTTGTCCCAATAAAAGATAACATAATTAAAATGGGTAGACTCAAATCACCTTGGTGTGACAAAAATCCTGCATAGGCTAATGTTGGCTCTCCTGGAAACGGAAGCGCAATATATTCTAAAAGTAAACCGACAAGTACTACATAATACCCATATTGCTGAAATAATTCATGAATCCATTCCATATTGTGCCCTCCTTTAAAGTGAATTCTTTCTATTTGAATCGACTTGAACCAATAATAGCGGAAGGGTTTTGATAATCAATCGCTTTATTTGATCATACTTAATATAGCTCTTTGCTAAGTAGCAAAGAGCAGCGAAGTGTACATTTTACTATGAGTTAAAGTTATAGCGGTACAAAAACACGTTGAAATCTTCTTCTTTTGGTCCAAAATTAACTGCTTTTTCTTGTATGCGTTGGAAGTTTTGTCTGTCATAAAATGCATAGTTACACTTATTGTCCGTATATAAATATAAAGATTTTGTTTTTTGATTTGTCATATATTCGAATAAATCATTCATTAAAGTTTTTCCAACTCCAAGCCCTCTCGACTCTTCAGATACGATAAATAATTGTATACAGCCCTGAAATTGTTCCTCTTTTCCTTCAATTAGTTCTTTATATGTTTTTTGTACCTTTATAAATGCTTTTAAGAATTCCTTATTTTCTTTATTCGTCAGGAATAGTTTGAGCGTGTTATAGGCAAAACTCAAACTATTATGGAAGCTCTTTAAACGGTTTTTGTCTTTTTGAGAATCGCCTAAAATGACTCCAATCACTTTATTGTCTTTTTCAGCTACTTTGCTAAAGGAACTGCCTAAAATGCATTTGTGTAGATATATGTTTAATATTGAATTTAAAAATTTTTTATCGGTAATGAATTCATTAAATCCAAATGCTTCACCAATTAAATGTTTTATAGGCTCATAGTCTTCCTTAATAAGACTTCTATATTTTACTGTGTTCATAATTGTATACTCCCTTTATCAATGTAAATGACTTATTATAAATAGTAAGGTCTCCTCTAAGGAGAGAGTCAATGGTTACATGTGAAAAAATATAAGGGAAGAGATGAAAATGAAAAAGTTATTTTCTATTGGAGAAGTTGCAAAAATAAAGGATATTACGATAAAAGCGCTAAGATACTATCATAAGATGGGGATTCTTATTCCAAAACATATTGATGAATCAACGGGGTATAGATATTATTCTATAGATCAATTTATTCACATTGATATTATAAAAAGCTGTAGAGAGCTGAACACCAGCATAGTAGAACTTCAAGAGATTTTTAAGGAATGTAATACGGATAAATTGCTGCGATTTTTACAAGTGAAGAGAGAAGAAGCGGAAGAGCATATAAAGAAAATGAAAGAGGTAATGGAAACGATTGATGACTTACATGCGAAAGTAAGAAGTTCGCAGAAAATATTAAGGAATGATGAAATCTCTATTGAGTTTTTTGAAAAGCGTTATGTCGTTGTTGCGCCTTGTAAAGAAGTAGGGAGTTTACAGGAGTTACTATATTATTCCGATTTAGAGAAAATCGTACAAGATTATGAAGAGAAAATGGAAATGGAGATGGGAATTCTCTACAATGTAAATGAAAACTGGGATGTAGAACCGAAGTATGTTTTTAATAAAGTACGGGATGATGTACATATGGAAGAGATGCCAAATATAAAAGTGTTACCGGGCGGGAAATATATAACGTTAGCGTATAGTAAAGAGAATGAAGAAGAACGTAGAAATATTATGATTAAATATATAAAAGAAAATAATATCGAAGTGGAGAGTTTTATTGAAGTGGAGTTAGTTAGTGATGTTTTCAATACGGAGACATATAGTTGTCAAATTCAAATTTTTATAGGGGATAGTGAAACCTTGAAATTTTGATAGATGATAATCCCGTAATTTACGGGATTATCATAATAGGCATTATTTACGTGAAAAACCTTCTTCATCAAGGTATTCCGCAGCTTCTGGATAAGAGTTGAATGTACCGTCTAAGTTTACACCAGCGTACACGTTCCACATATCATCCTCTGAGATAAGAGTAAGGATATGACCGTCTTCGTTATGCCATTCTTCTTCTTTCGCAGGTTCTGCAGGAACTACTACTACTTCTTCTTGTGAAAGTAATTCAATTGATTGCTCGATTACTGAGCGTAATTCATCTGCTGAAAATTCGCGGATGTTAATCATACCTTTATCATCCGTTTTGTAACCTTTAATACCACTTGCATATACAAAGCCGTTTCCATTTGGATGTAAGTGATAAACAACATTCTTTTTATCTAAACGACTTTCTTCAAAGTGAAAGTTCACGCGTTTTAATGATACGTTTTTTCTTTCTAATTCAGGGAAAGATTCAATAATCGATAATTTTTCTTCAAAAGTTAGCATAGTGCCTCCAAATATATAATAAAAGATTTAATTTATCTATTATAGCATAGTTATAATGGTTTCCAAAGATGTGATGGGAGCTTACAATTGAATGCGTTTACGTCACGATACTGTAAAAAGTGGACTAACGAATGTATCTTTTTAGGTGTACAATGGAACGTGGACTTAATGTGAAGGTGGTTATTATATGTTTCAAAAAATAGCAAAGGAATGTTTAGCAGGTTTTACGGTTGCGATCGTTGCGTTGCCGCTTGCCATTGCATTTGGTATTGCTGCAACAGGAACGTCTGAGGGAGCACTAGTCGGATTGTATGGTGCGATTTTTGCAGGTTTATTTGCGGCGTTATTTGGTGGTACACCTGGGCAGGTTACGGGGCCAACTGGACCGATTACTGTTATCGCAACAGGGGTTATTGCGACGCACGGATTAGAGGCGAGTTTTATAGCCTTTATGATGGCGGGACTGTTTCAAATTTTATTCGGTGTATGCAAGCTTGGCTCTTACGTGAGGTACATTCCATATCCTGTCGTTTCAGGATTTATGAACGGAATCGCATTAATTATTATTTTAGGTGAAATGAAGCATGTGCAAAATAGTTTTCTACTTGTCGTATTAACGATTATTGTAATGATTGTTTCTGGAAAATGGATTAAGGCAATTCCATCTAGTTTAGTTGCATTAGTTGGTGTGACAGCTATGCTTCCTTTATTTTCTTCTGCGTTAGAAGGACTTACAGTGAAGTTACCGATTATCGGAAACCTGTCATTAAATAAGGTGATTGAAAAGATTGGAACGATTCCAGAAGTGATGCCGACGCTTCATATTCCATCTTTAAGTGGAGCAGGCATAGCAGAACTTATTCTACCAGCGCTTAGTATTGCTTTATTAGGATCGATTGACTCGTTGTTAACATCGGTCGTAATGGATAATGTGACGGGGACACGTCATAAAAGTAATAAAGAACTGGTCGGACAAGGTATCGGTAATATGATGAGCGGATTGTTTGGCGGATTAGCAGGGGCAGGTGCGACTGTACGATCTATCGTTAATATAAGAAGTGGCGGTAAAACGGCGCTTTCAGCAAGTATGCATAGTGTTATATTATTTATTTTCATTATGGGACTTGGCTCGGTCGTACAATACATTCCACTTGCTGTATTATCAGGTATTTTAATTTTAACGGGTATTGGAATGTTTGATTGGGAAAGCATGAAGAAAATGCATGTAGCACCAAAAGGTGATGTCATAGTTATGCTCGTAACGATGGTTGTCACAGTGAAGTTTGATTTAATGATCGCTGTTGCGTTCGGAATTATTCTTTCTTTCATTATATACATGGTGAAATGTAAAGAACGTAAAGCTTCTATTGTAAAAGAAAAGGAAGCGACGTATACGATTCAAGGACCGCTCTCCTTCCTATCAGTAGACCGTATTTTTACTACTTTACAAGATGTGAAGTCACCGATTGTTTTACGTATGAAAGATGCGCGCTATATGGATGTATCAGGAGCTATGGCGTTATTGAATTTTATTGAGCAGTCGGATAAATCAGGAGTGAGTGTGACGCTAGAACAAGTGCCTACTCATATTGAAAAAACATTAGTAACGATGGCGAGTAATGAGCAGAGAGATAAATTACAGTTTGTAGAAGCTGATGTTATGTAAGGGAATGCCCTCGTATGAGGGTGTTTTTTTATTGTGTTTAATATCTGTATATCACGATTTTTTGCGATTATTGACATTTATTAATCTTAGCAGTATAGTAACATTCTAGATTAGGTATGTGATATTATAATAATGTATATGAATTTTGAGATTCCTTTTTTTTAGAAGGAAGAGCTTTAAGCTGGAGGGAATAATTGATGTACAAACAGTTACCACATGGAGTGAAAATTGGGATTACACGCTCAATTGTTGTTTCTTTTGAGAAGTATATGAAAGAAATTGAATGGAACGAAGAAAAGTTTGATATGCAACAATTTGTTGAACAGTGGAAACAGTATTTATACACAAAATCAACTTGGATCAATAAAGTAGATGACGAGTTGAAAGGACATCCAGATTTCCATCAAGCATTGGCGATGAAAGTAAATGAAAAAATTAACGAGTTTATTAATGAAAAACCGAGCGAAGAGCAAGTGGAGCAATTAACGAGAAATAAAGTGAAGCATGCAGATGAAATGTGCAAATTAGAAGCTGAATATCATATTGAACGTTTATTAGTAACGAAATAAATTTTACATAAAGAAAAAGCCTGTCCGAAGAGATATGATGACCATCTTTTTGAACAGGTTTTTTTGTATGTAAAAGAAGAAGAGAGGTAGCTTTGGAAGCAGCCTCTCTTTATGATTAGTCTTGTGGTACAAGTGCTTTCCAAGAAGATAGGTCCATATCTTCTTTTAATATAGATGAAGCAGGGAAGACAAATGACCATGGTTTCGTAGTGTTCGCTTTAATTTCAAGGTTAGGTAATGTGAAAGCGCCTTTAACAACAACTGCCCCCGTGGCATCCTCAATATGAAGAGGAAGTTGCTCTAGTTGAATGTTGTCTTTACAACCGTTACGAATAAGAAGCGTTGTATGTAAATCACCGTTTTCTTTTCTTGCAGCTTGCAGGCCTAGGAAGTTAATTTCACCTTCGCTTGGAGGTGTTAAATTGTCTACGAAATTACGTAAAGCTTCTTTGCTTGCTTCAGGTAACTGAGCTTCCCAAGATGGATCTAAATCTAATGCATGCTTGCTTTCAAGTTCAAACGCTAATTCCCAATCTGTTTGCGATAATGCAGCATCTGTAATTGTCTCTTGCTCAAATGTAAAAATAAATGGCATATTTACATTTGCAGGAATATCTCCTAATGCAGAAAGGTTAAATGTTTTGCGTGCGCATAGTTTCTTCTCTTTATTTAGAAGAATTAATGTAACCTCTTCGAAAGAAATTGGTTTCGGAACAGTGCTGCGAATAAATACAGCTACGTCATAACTATTATCACGCTTTTCAATCTCAATTCCAGATAAAGAAATTTGATATTCTTGTAAACGTGGTAGTTCTTTATGTAAAAATTGATAAATGTATTTTTGTTCTTGTGCTACTGCACCCCAGCTAGGGTGAAAGTAAAGTGTTGGTTTTACAGTTTTACTTTCAGCATTTGTTTCTTCTTGTCCAAATAATTGATTACTAGAGACAGTCGTGTCTTTTCCGCTTTTCTTAGCTTTTTTTAGGAATGATAACATAATCTTTCACCTCGTTATTATACGTTTTCAGGAACACCTAAATGTCTTGCAACATAGCGGCACATTTCTTTTTCGAAATTACCATATGTGTATAAAAAGATATCTAAACCTTCTTTTTGATAAAGACGAGTAGGGTCTTCTTGTTGATATTGTCTTAGCCCGATACCTTCTTTTAAGTGGGTCATTGCATCTAAGTGATTTACCCAGTTCTGATCTAGGAAATGAAGGGCAACATATCGAAGCGACTCTTGTAAATCAGTATGGCTAGTTAGTTCATTTACGCGCTCTTTATAAAGAGATAATGTTTCTTTCAAAACGGATTGTAAATCTTCCGGTGAGTGTACATTATTCGCTGATAGTGATGGCATATTTTCTACCGGTAAAATTTCGTTTATATTTGCTGTTAAACTAGCAAAATCCCATTCTTCCGGAAGCATACCTTCTAAAAGATATTGCTTAGAAATGGCTTCTACAGCATGATCAATCATTGGAATAATAATTTCAATCATATTTGTATCTTCTTGTAACAAGTTATTACGTAATTTATAAATAACGTTACGTTGATCATTAATTACATCATCTAACTTTAAATTGTACTCACGCATTGAGAAGTGGCTACCTTCACAAATTAATTGTGTACGGTTCACGAAGTCATGCACTTTTGAAGTTAGAATAAGTCCAGTTTCATCTGCCTTTAGTGATTTATTGAATTTCTCCACTTCTTCATGTGCGAAACGTTTTAGCATTTCATCTTCTAAAGAAAGGAAGAATTGAGAGCTACCTGGATCTCCTTGGCGACCAGCACGACCTTTTAGCTGATTGTCAACGCGTCTTGATTCATGGCGCTCTGTCCCAATTACATGTAATCCGCCAATTTCATGAACACCCTCACCTAGTAAAATATCAGTACCTCGTCCGGCCATATTCGTTGCAATTGTAATTTGTCCTTTTCGTCCAGCAGTTGCGATTAAATCGGCCTCTTGCTCTGCGCTTTTTGCATTTAATAATTGATATGTAATATTTGCTTCATCTAAGTAACGAGCAACGGTTTCTGATTGTAAAATAGACATCGTTCCAATTAAAATCGGGCGTCCTTGTTTATTGTGTTTTAGAACATCTTCACGTACAGCTTTATATTTAGCATCGGCTGTTACGTACACGACGTCATTTTTGTCTTCACGAATGATTGGACGGTTTGTCGGAATCGGCATAACTTCCATGTTATATACACGGTTAAATTCTTTCTCTTCCGTTTTTGCTGTACCTGTCATACCAGATAATGCTGGATACATACGGAAGAAGTTTTGAATTGTAATGGACGCCTGTGTTTGGTTTTCTTCGGTGATTTCTAGACCTTCTTTTGCCTCAAGAGCTTGGTGTAAACCGTCACTTAAAGAGCGACCATCCATAACACGGCCCGTGAAAATATCTACAAGTAGAATTTTTTCATCATGTACAATATAGTCAACATCACATTGGAAAGCGACATGAGCTCGTAATGCTTGAATCATATAATGATATAAAGTTTGATGCTCTAAATCATATAGGTTCTCGATATCGAATAAATCTTCTATTTTTGTAATACCGTCTTCTGTAAAACTAGCAGATTTCGATTCTGCATCGTACATGTAATGAAGGGTATCCTGGAATGATTTAATAACTTTGGCACATAAATAGTGTAAATCAGAGCTGCTTGATTTCTTCCCAGCGATAATAAGAGGCGTCTTCGCTTCATCAATTAAAACGCTGTCAATCTCATCGATAATAGCAAAATGATAGGGACGTTGTACCTGCTCATTTTTTGAAGTAGCCATGTTATCACGTAGATAGTCAAAGCCAAATTCTGTTCCAATACCATATGTAATATCAGCTTCGTAAGCAAGTTTCTTTTCGGCAGGATCGATTTGAGGAATATTCAATCCAACCTTTAAACCTAGAAATTCATGAACTTGGCCAATCAATTCTTTATCTCGTTTTGCTAAATAGTCGTTTACAGTAATAACGTGAACGCCTTTTCCTTCAAGAGCACGTACGTATGTTGGAAGAGAAGAAACTAATGTTTTCCCTTCGCCAGTTGGCATCTCTGCAATATTACCTTCCAATAGTACAAGGCCACCAATTAACTGCACATCGTAGTGACGTAATCCAAGTACACGCTTTGCTGCTTCACGTACAACAGCGAACGCCTCTACTTTTATATCATCCACTGTTTTTCCATTATGTAGCATGTTTTTAAATATGATCGTTTTATTACGTAATTCTTCATCAGATAAATCAGATAGTTTTTCTTCTAGATTATTAATGTCTTGAACAAGTTGTTCATATTTTTTTAGTTTTCTCTTTTGAGAATCTCCTAACAGTTTTTTTACCGAATTCAGCATGTTGTAAACACTCCTCTTACTGACAATAGCTACATTATAGCACATGTTTATACTGAATAAGTAGAAGTAGTAAATTGAAGAAAAAACTGGATAAAAATAAGAAGTTATTGCACATACTATATTTAAAACCTAGAAAGAAAGAGAGTATTCAATATATAAGAAATTTGGTATGATAGCTAAATGAGATAAAGTGAAATTTTTCAAAAAAGAGAAGAATATAGCTATCTCGTTTTATGATGTAGTATGTATGTAAATTATATATTGAAAGAAAAGAGCTAGAAAATGAATAATAAGTTTGTGAAAGGCGCTGCGATTTTAACGATTACAACGTTTTTATCGAAAGTGTTGGGAAGTTTTTTTCAAATCCCATTACAAAATATAGCAGGAGATGAAGTGCTTGGGATCTTCCGCCTTGTTTTTCCTGTATATATGATAGCTTTAACTTTATCAGTAGCGGGAGTACCGCTAGCTATATCACAGTTAATCGCTGAACTTCATGAGAAGAATGATAAAGATGGGATTGCTAAACTATTTACGTCAGCATCTATTATTGGAGTAATATTTGGGGTGCTTGGATTTTCGGTTATTATGATTGGATCAAGTATGTTTGCAAATATGCTTGGTGGACAAGATACGAGACTCCCATTAATTGTTACTTCGTTTGCTTTATTAATCGCACCATATATGGCGGTATATCGAGGGTATTTCCAAGGTTTTGGAGATATGATTCCTACCGGGGTGTCACAAGTAATTGAGCAGTTCATTCGTGTTTTCTTTATGTTAGCAATTGCATTCTTATTTGTATATTGGAATAAAGAGAGTGATATTGTAACAGGTGGCGCAATGATTGGTTCTTGCCTTGGGGTAATTACGTCACTTATCTATTTGAGATTGAAGTATGTAAAAAGTATATATCGTTATAAAAGTAATACATATTCACTGCAAGATTTTAAAGATAATGCAAAAAAAATACTTCGGGTTTCGATTCCAATTGCAATTGGGGCATTATCGATGCCGGTGTTAAATTTAGTTGATTCTGTAACGATTCCACATATGCTACATGGATCCACTACAATGATTCAAGAACAATTTGGTATATATAGTCGTGGCTTTGCGTTTACACAATTAATTGTCGTGTTTGCAAGTGCGATGGTATTTCCGTTAATCCCATTGTTAACTGCTGCATTAACAAAGAAAGATATAGCGTTAGCAAAACAAACAATTGAACGAACAAATGAGCTTGCTCATGTTTTAACAACACCGATAACAATCTGGCTCATGGCACTTGCAATCCCGTTAAATGTTGGATTGTTTACAGATGCTAAAGGGAGCGGAATGTTAGCTATTTTAATTGGTAGTTCGTATTTCACATCACTTATGGTATTATCAATAGGAATTTTGCAAGGAATTAACCGTTCTAAGCAAGCGGCGTGGATAGTTGTTGGAGCGAGTTTTGTAAAAGTCATATTAAATATAGTACTCGTAAGTCAATTTGGCATAACTGGTGCGGCTTATAGTACACTTATCATATATATCATGATTTGTATCGTAAATTATATATACATTCGAAAAGAATTGGCTTATTCGATTCGAGTGAGGAGATTTTTTGCTGTAATTGGAGTATCTAGTATAGTAGGTGTAGGATTGTATTTCACATCTACTTTCATAAATGTGGTAGATTCTAGATTTATTGCAATAATATATAGTGGTTTAGCATTTTGTGTGGCCTTGTTCATATATGGCATATGCGCATTAAAGTTGAATTGGATATCAAAAAAGCAAATTCCATTTTTACGTAAGTAAATTTGTTCATAAATGAGTATGGCTATTTATATGTTTGTGAAAGAAATCAATTTAAAGTTATCCAACTTTTCTTATTAAAGAGTTGATAGCAATTTGTTGAATGACAAAAAGTTGATTGCGAAATGTTGGAGGAGATTAAGAGTGCGGTTAGTTTTATCAGGATATTATGGTTTTTATAATGTTGGGGACGAGGCAATTTTGCAATCAATTATTAAAGCGCTACATGAAGAGGATCCTACTCTGGAGCTTGTTGTACTTTCGAATGACCCCGACTATACAAAAAAAATGTACGGTGTAGAGGCAGTAAATCGCTGGGATATAAGAGCGATTTATAAGGAAATCAAGAGAAGTAATGGCTTAATTAGCGGAGGGGGAAGTCTCCTTCAAGATAAAACGAGTATTAAAAGTATTTTATACTATACAGGTATTATGCGGATTGCTCGTTTTTTGAAGAAGCCGTATTATATTTATGCGCAAGGAATCGGCCCAATTACGAAAAGACAAAATCGTTTATTAGTGAAATGGCAAGTATCAAAAGCGCAATATATATCAGTTCGTGATGAAGATTCATTTTTGTATTTAAAAGAAATTGGTATTAAGAAAGATATCGAACTAGTTCCAGATCCAGTATTGGCATGTCAACCAGAAGGAATGAAGTCGGAGTGGCTGCAAAAACATTCGATTCAAGGGAAAGTAATTGCAGTTAGTGTGAGGTATTGGGACGCGAAAGAAGATTATATGAAGAAGCTAGCAGATACGCTGAAAAAATTTAAGCGTGATGGATACCATATTTTATTCGTACCAATGCATGGACCGTTTGATCAAAATGCATCACGCGATATTATTAACTTAATGGGAGAAGAAGCTCATATGCTTCCGTATAAGCTGGATATTCATGAGAAAATTGCAATTTTGTCGCAATGTTCGCTTCTAATAGGTATGAGACTTCATGCGCTCATACTATCTGCGGTTGCTAATATCCCTATGGTTGGTATTTCATATGATCCAAAGATTGATTCATTTTTACAACAAGTCAATCAGCCAATCATCGGAAACGTAGATGGTGACTGGACAGCTGAAACTTTGTATAATGTGGCAGCGAAGCAACTAGAACAAAAAGAATATGTGCAAGCAACGTTGGAACAAAGAGTAGAAGAATTGCGAGAGCAAATTTCAACAGCGTCTCGATACATCATAAGTGACTTGAATTCAAAAGAGTTTAAAAAAAGAGGAATGGAATCTTAATTTAAGAGGACATCCTCTTTTTTATTTTTTGAAAAAAAGAAAATGTCGAAAGAAAAAATATATTTGTAGAAAAATGTCGAAATGTATAAGCGGTTTTAAACATAGGCTCATAAAAAAGAAGTTTGAGAGAAGATGTATGTTTAAAAATCCTAACATTAATATATAGGGAATGTTAGGATTTAGCGTTTTATTTAGTAAATTATAAGAAAATAGGTATGGTAATTTCAAAAAAACGAACGGTAAGAAAGATGTCGAGTCATATAAAAATATGGTGTCGATTAATGTCGTAATATCTTTATAGTTAAATATTGAAATTGGAATTGTTTTTCTGTTATAGTTGTAAATGGTTATAAGAAGATTGTTGAAAATGTAATTCTGACGCGTTTTACTATTTGTTTAAAATATTCTGATTTTGTAATCTGAGTTTTTTAAAATGAAAGTCGAAAAAACGCTCGTTTAGAATTGTGAAAATTCACTTTTTTGTCGAATTTGAGATTTTAAATTGGATGAAAAGGGTGTATGATTTCTTTATGATTCTGTAATACGGGATATTCTATTATTCTGTATAAAGAATACTTTAACCACATTTATATCTACTAGTTTCAAAAATAAATAGAACATCTATTTAAAACATTATGGAACTAGTATTACATTCCTAAGGAGGAAATATATAAAATGGCAAAGACTAACTCTTACAAAAAAGTAATCGCTGGTACAATGACAGCAGCAATGGTAGCAGGTGTTGTTTCTCCAGTAGCAGCAGCAGGAAAATCATTCCCAGACGTTCAACCTGGTTCTTGGAGTGCAGAGTACATTGATTATTTAGTAGCAAAAAAAGCAATCGAAGGTAAACCAGACGGAACATTCGCTCCAACTGAAGCAATTGACCGTGCTTCTGCTGCGAAAATCATGGCAATTACATTAGGTTTAGAAGTTAAAGATGGTGCAAAACCAACTTTCAAAGATGCTCAAGATTCATGGGCTGCTAAATATATCGCAGCTGTTGAAAAAGCTGGTGTAATTCAAGGGGACGAAACTGGTAAGTTTAACCCAAACAACCAAATTAATCGTGCTTCTATGGCAACAATGATCGTAAAAGCATACAAATTAGAAAGCAAAGTAAGCGGAGAATTAGAAACTAAATTCTCTGATTTAGAAAAGCACTGGGGTAAAAAAGCTGCTAACATCTTAGTTGCTTTAGATATCACTAATGGTACTGGTAATGGTTGGGAGCCAGATAAAGCTGTAACTCGTGCAGAAGCTGCTAAATTCATTGCTAAGACTGACATGCAATTCGGACAAAAAGAAGAAGCTAAAGTTGAGTCTATTAAAGCAATCAACGCTAAAGAGATCGAAGTTAAACTTGGTGCTACAGTAACAGAAGAAACTGTGAAGAACGCGAAATTTACTCTTTCTCAAGGAGTTGATAACGTAACAGTAGTTGATGCAAAAATCGGTGAAGACAAAAAATCTGTAATCTTAACTTTAGAAGATGGTAAAAGACTTGAGAAAAACAATGCTTATGTTGTAACTGTTGAAAAATTAAACACTGCTGAAGGTAAAGAAATTCCAAAAGCATTAGAAGTTATCTTCTTTAACGATGAAGTAGCTCCAACTGTATCTACAGTATCTACTCCAGACGGAAAAGTTAAAGTTGTATTTAGTGAAAAATTAGATGCAGCAAAAACTGTAACTGTAATTGTTAACGGCCAAAAAGTAGAAGGTAAAGTTGAAAATAATACTTTCACTTCTAACCAAGCTTTAAACCTTCAAAATGGTAAAGAATTCTCAATCATCGTAACTGGTGCTACAGATTTAGCTGATAATACTATGGAAATGTACGAAGGCAAAACTACTTATAAAGTAGAAAAAGACACTACAGCTCCAGAAGTTAAAGATGTAAAAGTTAAAGAAATTACTGCTGAAGGCAAAGCAACATTAGAGGTTACTTTCTCAGAAGAACTTGCTACAAATGGTCAAGGAACAGTTGTAGTTAAAAAAGGTAAAGAAGAATTAAAATCTACAATTGCTGTTGACGCTCAAGATAAAACAAAGGCAGTTATTGAAGTAACAGGCGCTCTTAAAGAAAAAGAAACTGCTACAGATCTTACAGTTGAATTTGTTGGCTACAAAGATGCAGCTAACAACGTAGGTTCTAAAGTATCTAAAGCAGTAAAAGTTTCAAAAGACGTTGTAGCTCCTAACTTCGTAAAAGTTGAAGCTGATCAAAATAAAGCAGCGACATTCACTTTTGACAAAGAAGTAACTGCACAAAACGGAAAACTTCGTGTGATTAACTTAGATACAAGTAAAGATGTAACTGCTGATGTAACTGTTGCACCAGCTAAAGATAACAAAAAAGGTATTACATTAACATTCCCAGCAAAAGGTAACTACAAAGTAGCTGCTACAAAAGGTCTTGTAAAAGATGCAGCTGGTAATGAGTCTGTAGCATTTACTAAAGAAGTAAAAGTTGTAGAAAAAGAAGCTGAAAAAGAAACAGATAAAGTAGCTCCAGTAGTAAAAGCTGTAGCTTATGATAAAGAGACAAATAAAGTTACAGTAAACTTTGATAAAGAAGTAAAAGGTGGTCAGGTTGCTGAATCAGCTGCTAATGTAAATAATTACACGTTAGCTGGTGCTAAATTACCAGAAGGTACTTTAATTGTATTAGACGGTACAAAAGCAATTATTGAATTACCATCTACATTTACTTTCGAAAAATCAGAAACAGTTAAATTTACAGTAGCTAATGTTGCAAACAAAGATGGAGTAAAAATGGGTACAGCGAACCTATTACTAGAAGTTAAAGATACAAAAGCTCCTGAATTTAAATCAGCTAAAATTACAAAAGTTGATGCTAAAGAAATTACTTTAACATTCTCTGAAGCTGTAAACGTTGATACAACTGACTTCACAGTTGATTTAAACGGTGTAGAATTAACTGTAGCAAAAGCTGACGCAACAGCAGAAGCTGCTAAAGACGTAGTTCTTAAAGTAACAGCTCCAACAGATGTTAACTTAGCAACTGGTACAGTTACAGTAAAAGCTAAAGAACTAGAAAATAATGCTAAATATGAGTTCAAAACTACTGACAAAGCAGAAAACGCACTTGTTGCTTTCAAACCAGTAACAGCAACTCGCTAATTGAAATTTATTTCAATGAAAAGAGTCCACAACATGTGGGCTCTTTTTTTGTCTGATTTTTTATATAAAAAGAGATCTGAAAAATAGATCATATTTTGTAGATTAGTAGTTAGTTTTATTGAGAAACAAATCGAAAACGTTTTCAATAATAGAAGAATACCTCATCGATATGTAAATTATTTGTAAATTAAAACCTTTTTTTGTTAAAAAATCATTCGAAAAGAAGAATAAAATGCCGAATTATAATATTTTTAGTCAAATAAAGTCTGAAAATTGTATTTATTGTAAAAAATATTTAAGTGATGAAGTGGAAATATGTGCTATAATTCCAATTGTGTATTCGATATGAAAAATATACGAAGCGCAGTGAGAGTGGTTTATAGGAAAACAGTGTATTCATTTCTATATTTAAGTATTATTGATATCCTAATAATACAAATAAAAGACTGAATTATCAGAATGTGTCGAATTTTCTTTTGAGAAAGTTCTTGATAACGAATGGTTTTGTATAGTATGATGAACTTGTTTCAGAAAATGGTATTTAAACCTTATATTTACATCTAACGGTTTGTATCATTTTGTTATATGAACTACTTTTCATTATAGTATTTTTGTTTATGTTTTTATTGTTTTATGGCCTTTCTAACTAGCTAGTTTTCAAATTTAATATGATGTGAAACTAGTAGCATATTCCTGAAGGAGGAAATTTATAAAATGGCAAAGACTAACTCTTACAAAAAAGTAATCGCAGGTACAATGACAGCAGCAATGGTAGCAGGTGTTGTTTCTCCAGTAGCAGCAGCAGGTAAATCGTTCCCAGACGTTCCAGCTAATCATTGGGGATTAGATTCTATCAATTACTTAGTAGATAAAGGTGCAATCGAAGGTAAGCCAGATGGTACATACGCTCCAGCTGAAGAGATTGATCGTGCTTCTGCTGCGAAAATTATGGCAATTACATTAGGTTTAAAAGTTGAAGAGGGTGCACAACCATCTTTCAAAGATGCTAAAAATCATTGGGCTTCTAAATACATTGCAGCTGTTGAAAAAGCTGGTGTTGTTAGAGGTGATGGTAAAGAAAACTTCTCTCCAGATAAAAAGATTGACCGTGCTTCTTTCGCTTCTATGATAGTAGGTGCTTATAATTTAAAAGATAAAGTTAACGGCGAGTTAGTTACAAAATTTGAAGATTTATTAGATCATTGGGGTGAAGAAAAAGCTAACATTCTAATCCACCTTGGACTTTCTGAAGGAACAGGAGGAAACAAATGGGAGCCAAATAAATCTGTATCTCGTGCAGAAGCAGCTAAATTTATCGCAGTAGCAGATAAAAAGTATGGCAAAAAAGATAATGCACAAGCATATGTAACTGATGTGAAAGTTTCTGAACCAACGAAATTAACATTAACTGGTACTGGTTTAGAAAAACTTTCTGCTGATGATGTAACTCTTGAAGGAGACAAAGCTGTTGCAATCGAAGCAAGTGCTGATGGTACTTCTGCAGTTGTAACACTTGGTGGTAAAGTAGCTCCAAATAAAAATCTTACTGTAAAAGTGAAAAATCAATCATTCGTAGCGAAATTCGTATACGAAGTGAAAAAATTAGCAGTAGAAAAACTTACATTTGATGATGATCGTGCTGGTCAAGCAGTTGCTTTCAAATTAAACGATGAAAAAGGTAACGCTGATGTTGAGTACTTAAACTTAGCAGACCATGACGTCAAATTTGTAGCAAATAACTTAGACGGTTCAGCAGCAAACATCTTTGAAGGTGGAGAAGCTACTTCTACTACAGGTAAACTAGCTGTTGGTATTGAGCACGGTGACTACAAAGTAGAAGTACAAGTTACAAAACGCGGTGGTTTAACAGTTTCTAACACTGGTATTATTACAGTGAAAAACCTTGATACACCAGCTTCTGCAATTAAAAATACTGTATTTGCGGTAGATGCAGATAAAAACGGTGTAGTATACGGTAATAAATTGACTGGAAAAGACTTCAAACTAAACAGCCAAACGTTAGTTGTTGGTGAAAAAGCACAAATCCATAACGTAGTTGCTACAATTGCTGGAGAAGATAAAGTAGTTGATGCAGACGCAATTAGCATCAAATCTTCAAACCACGGTATTATCTCTGTAGTAAACAACTACATTACAGCTGAAGCTGCTGGTGAAGCTACACTTACTATTAAAGTAGGCGACGTTACAAAAGAAGTTAAATTCAAAGTAACGACTGATTCTCGTAAATTAGTATCAGTAAAAGCTAACCCAGATAAATTACAAGTTGTGCAAAACAAAACATTACCTGTTACATTCGTAACAACTGACCAATATGGCGATCCATTTGGTGCTAACACAGCTGCAATTAAAGAAGTTCTTCCGAAAACAGGTGTAGTTGCAGAAGGTGGATTAGATGTAGTAACAACTGACTCTGGTTCAATCGGTACAAAAACAGTTGGTGTTACGGGTAATGACGTGGGCGAAGGAACAGTTCACTTCCAAAATGCTAACGGTGAAACTCTAGGTTCATTATATGTGAACGTAACAGAAGGTAACGTAGCATTCAAAAACTTTGAACTTGTATCTAAAGTAGGTCAATACGGTGCATCACCTGATACAAAACTTGACCTAAATGTTTCTAACACAGTTGCATATCAATTATCTAAGTACACTTCAGAGCGCGTATACTCTGATCCTGAAAACTTAGAAGGTTACGCAGTTGAGTCTAAAAACCCGGCTGTAGCTGAAGCTAAAATTGATGGAAATAAAGTTGTTGTTAAAGGTTTAAAACCAGGTAAA
Organism: Bacillus basilensis; assembly: GCF_921008455.1. Lineage (NCBI taxonomy): Bacteria > Bacillati > Bacillota > Bacilli > Caryophanales > Bacillaceae > Bacillus > Bacillus basilensis. Next base: position 938,664 of record NZ_CAKLBZ010000001.1, read on the forward strand.
GTTGATATCCACTTAACGAAAAATGGTGCAACTGCTGGTAAAGCAACTATCGAAATCGTTCAAGAGACAATTGCTATTAAATCTGTAAACTTCAAACCTGTTCAAACAGAAAACTTTGTTGAGAAGAAAATTAATATCGGTACTGTATTAGAGCTTGAGAAGAGTAACCTTGATGATATCGTAAAAGGTATTAACTTAACGAAAGAAACACAACATAAAGTACGTGTTGTAAAATCTGGTGACGAGCAAGGTAAACTTTACTTAGATAGAAACGGCGATGCTGTATTTAACGCTGGCGATGTAAAACTTGGCTATGTAACAGTATCTCAAACAAGTGATTCTGCACTTCCAAACTTCAAGGCAGACCTTTACGATACTTTAACTACTAAGTACACTGACAAAGGTACATTAGTATTCAAAGTATTAGGCGAGAAAGATGTTCTAACAAGCGAAATCGGTTCACAAGCTGTACACGTGAACGTGCTTAACAACCCAAATCTATAAGTCGATTATAGATAAAATGAAAAATCAGTGGGGATGAATCCCCACTGATTTTTTAATAGAAAGAAGCGTCTTGTAAATATACAAGAGGCTTCTTTTTATTTCTTAAATTTCAACATATCCCCACTCAAATTCGAATCACTATACACAAACAATACCATGTTAATATTGTTGTCTTTAATGTATTGATATACATCTTTTTCGTGATAGTGACGCAGGTCGAGGATAGATGTATGTTTAAAGCTTTGTGCTAAGTGTGGCACGATTGCATTTGCGAATGAGTCTTTTAGGACTAAGGCGCGTACTTCATTTGGTGCATTGTTATTTTCGATGACGATTTCTGGATAGTCATCCGTGTAATAACCTGCGTATGATGTTGTATCTTTTTGTTTTTCTACGCCGTATATGTCATCTAAATTTTGATGAACAGTACCTTTCACATCTTTTGCGTTTATGCTTGTGAAGTTGAAACCGTCTTTCGGTGTGTAGTAACACAATTTTTCATCATTGACATCGATGAGTTGGTATAGTTGGTTGTTGAAGCTTCCAACTAAATGTTTATTTTGCGCACATGTACGAGTGTAGTCTTCTTTTTTTATTTCTTTTCCTTTATATATAGAAGAGTGTTGCCCGATTGTGTTCATTATATATTGGTAGCCTAAGAAGGCACCGTCCATATTCCAATGATGATCTGTTTTGAAATACATGTCCTGTATTTCTTCGTATGTATAGTTCTGTTTAAAGTGTTCCATAAGTTTTATTGGCTTTACGTCTGCTGGAAGTTTCTTTAGAAAGTAATTTAAATTTTCCTCTGCATATGTGTGAATATGAGAAGGTAATTTAAATGATAATGCATTCGTTTTTGACGGTGGTAAAGCAAAGTAAAACTCAACGTTTTGTTCTTTTGAAAACTGAGATAAGTCGTTTATAGCAGGCATGGATTGGTCAATTTCATTATATTTTTTTGTCCACGCCGGGTTTTTAAGGAGCCATTTATCATCAGTTAAAATAATGTCGTTAATGAGAGATTTGCCCATATTAATTTGAGCAATCGTATAGTTTTTAATAAGCTCATCTCGTCCGATTAGTTGATCATTTGTATATGTTTCAAAATCTTTAAAGAAGCTACCAGTTAGGAGAGCTTCTTTCGTAAGTGCTGGTTTTTGAGCGAGCGGCCGATTTTCAACTGGTGAAATGTCTCGGTCTGTTTTGAGTAACGATAATATGCCAAATGAAAAGATAATGGTGAGAAAACCGATAAACAGGATGAGGTTCCCCAATTTTTTCATAATAACTTTTCCTTCCTACATCAGTTAAAACCTGAAATAAATAAATGGATTATATGTTGAGTTAATCAAGTACATAACCGAAATCATAAATAATGTTAGTAATAGTATAGGACGTACAAATTGTATTGTGAACATATACGTTTTTGGTGCAAGTTCTAGTATGTTTTTAATTCGTTTTAAAATTGGTGTCGCTGCGATAAAGGCGATGATAAATACGATAATGTATTCATGTACGTATAACATTGTATTGTCATCGATGAAAGATTGCCCACCTATGCCGAACATCGCTTTTAAATATTGGAACGAGTAAGCGAAGTTGTCAGCTCGGAAGAAGACCCAACCGATCATAACGATTACTAATACGTATGCATGTTGCAGCGGCTTCCATAGTTTGTTTAATATTTTTTCGAATCCAGCTTTTTCAATTGAAATAATAAAGCCGTAATATAAGCCCCAGGCGATAAATGTCCAGCTCGCCCCGTGCCATAAACCAGTTAACCCCCATACGATGAAGAGGTTACGATAATTCGCTAGTTTTGAAACGCGGTTTCCGCCGAGCGGGATATATATGTAATCGCGGAACCAAGAGCCGAGTGTAATATGCCATCTTCTCCAAAACTCTGAAATAGATTTAGAGATGTACGGATAGTTGAAGTTTTTCGGGAAATCAAATCCGAACATTTTTCCAAGTCCGATTGCCATATCAGAGTACCCTGAGAAATCGAAATAAATTTGTAGGGTATAGGCGATAATACCAATCCATGCCGTTCCAACACTTATTTCAGATGGTGGTAAGGCGAAGATTTTATCAGCGGCAAATCCAACTTGGTTGGCGATTAATATCTTTTTTGCTAGTCCGAGAACGAAAATTTGAATACCTTCTGTGAATCGTTCAAAAGAATGGATGCGCGTTTTAATTTGCTCAGCGACAATATTGTAACGAACAATTGGTCCGGCAATAAGCTGAGGGAAAATCGATATATATAGCGCTAAGTTAAGTGGATTTTTTTGAACATCCCCATCTTTACGGTATATATCGATGACATAGGACATCGCTTGGAATGTATAAAATGAAATTCCAATTGGTAGTGGAATAGGTTCCACATGAATAGATAAGTGCAATACGTTGTTTAAAATGTCTGTGAAAAATGAAATATACTTAAAATAAGAAAGTAATAGTATATTTCCAACGACAGCCATAATTAAAAATGTGACTTTCATATTTTTTCGTTTATCATAATGATGCACGAGTAGGCCAAAGCAGTAGTTTAATACGATAGAAAAGAGCATTAAGAGAACGAAACGGGGTTCGCCCCATGCATAGAAAATTAAACTAAATGCAAGTAATACGAAATTACGTAGCTCGGCACGCACTATAAAATAGAGAAATAATACGAGAGGTAAAAAGATAAATAAGAAAATCGAACTACTAAATACCAAAGGACTCTCCTCACTTTTTCGAAATACATTTCGTGCAAAAAAAAACCGACATATCTATTATATATTCTTTTATATAATAGTGCCTTTAATATTTTAGCATGTTAATAATTCGATTAAAATGATTATTCCATATAAATAGTTTCTAATTTCATACGTAAGAAAGGTAGGCAATTAAGTGTTGTTTTATGCTGAATGCTAGAGGCGGTAAAGGATTGGAATAGAAAGAAGCAGCATCCATTTGAATGCTGCTTCTTTCTATTCTATTTCTAAATCAACAATTAAGTAAGCAAGAATCACAACAAAGAAAATACTAACGGCTGGTGCTGTTAATACGTGTCCAGACATAAAGCCAATACCGAGCGATAAGACGAGTGTGCTAGCTAGTAGCATATGTTTTACGCTAAATAGTTTCTTGAAGTTTGTGATCAAGCGAATGAATATTTTAATACCGAAATAAAGTAGCGGCAGTAAATACATAAGGAAGCCGACAATTCCGAATGCGAAGAATAGGTCGTGGAAATCCATTTCGACTAACTTCATTTTCGTTGTATAGTTACCAGCGTAGCCCATTCCAAAGAGTTTTTGAGATAGTGGTGCTTCTTTATAGTATTGTTTGTATACTTTTAAAAACTTGTCACGATCACTGTAAATTAAACTTTTCATTTCAGAGTCTGTTAGTTCACCCTGCTTATGTTCTTCTTCTTCTTTAACTTCTTTTCCTTCTTTTCGATCCTTTTCGTCTTGTACTGATTTTTTGTATTCATATATTTGTAAGTGGATGCTCATGTTTTTTGCGATAGGGGTTTGCGGTGTAAGGACGAATAAACCACCTAATACGACAGCAGCAACAACTGTGTTTACAAGATATGTGAATCCTTTTCCTTCTTTTTTACGATGTATCATATATTCAATGAATAAGAAGAAAAGAGCGATGCCAAGTGTAATAACGATGGCACCATATCCTACTTTCGTTCCGATCATAATGCTTGCATACATCGCAAGTACAGTTGGAATCCAGTAATACACTTTTGAGAAAGAAGTTGTTTTATGTACCGAGTATAAAACAACGATTGGGAACATAATTGCGAAAATGGAACTTAAATCATTACCAGCAAAGAACCATCCTCTTGAACCGATCTTTGAGTTCGGATAGCTTGGGAAATCTGTACCAGTTGCCATTGCCGCGATGATTGAAATACTTAAAATTAACGTTGCATATAAGAAATACGTAATGATTTTATGAAACGCAAATTCGTTATTCTTTAGTTCTTTCAGTGCGATAATATATCCAAACAGTAGTACAATTGGATATACACTTTTCAAAATAAATTTCACTTCTTCTCCAAATGAAACTGGAGATTTGACCATTAAATTATTCACAAGGCCGATTGCGAGTACGATGCCAAAGAGACATAAATAAAGAATATATTTTTTCGCGCCTTGTTGTTTATGATGAAGAAGTAGATAACCTAATGCAAGAAGCATAAAGGCGAAACGGACTACGATTCCGACTGTTGCGCTCATGTGCAATACATAGATTGAAAAAGACGTTAATAAATCTAAAATTGGTTGAAACACGATGAATAGCAGTAGGAAATGCGGGAAGTAGTTATCCGTCTGTTTTAACTTAGTAACCATATGTTCCTCCATTTCTTCATTCCTTTATTTCAGCACCCCTCTATTAATAGGAAGGGGAATGAATTTCTATATTTAATTTTTATATCAGACTTAAGAATACACCATTTCATTGTAATGGTAAATAGATGAAGAGAGGGGATAAAACGACTTTAATTTCTATATTTTTCAACGAAATTGTATGTTTTATACAAGGTTATATACAAATTACGAGATTATTAGACAGAAAATTAAGAAAAAAGAAGGGTTTTTTACCTCCTTTCTATAATTATATAAGTATAATCTTTATGTGGAAAAGAGGGGTATATATAATGGAAGTAACAAGTAAAACAGAATCTGTCGTTGTGAAGTATGAAGGGCGCGTTGCAACGGTAATGGTCAATCGCCCAGAGGTGTTAAATGCATTAGATGAGCCAACGTTAAAAGAGCTATTACAAAAACTGAAAGAAGTAGCGGAGAGTTCGGCGCATATTGTTGTGTTATGCGGGAACGGCCGCGGTTTTTCTGCGGGTGGAGATATTAAATCGATGCTTTCAAGTAATGATGAAAGCAAGTTTGATGGTATTATGAATACTATTTCTGAAGTTGTCGTGACTTTATATACGATGCCGAAGCTTGTTATTAGTGCTATTCATGGACCAACTGCTGGCCTTGGATTAAGTATTGCGCTAACAGCTGACTATGTGATGGCAGATATATCATCGATTATTGCGATGAACTTTATTGGAATCGCTTTAATTCCAGATGGTGGCGGTCATTTCTTCCTTCAAAAGCGCGTTGGTGAAAATATGACGAAGCAAATTATTTGGGAAGGAAAGAAATTATCAGCAACAGAAGCGCTTGATATCGGTTTAATTGATGAAGTAATCGGCGAGGACTTCCAAACGGCTGTGAAGCAAAAAATTAGTGAATGGTCACAAAAGCCAATTAAAGCGATGATTCAAACGAAGCAAATTTTATGTGAAGTAAATCGCTCCAATTTAGAACAAACATTGCAGCTTGAAAAACGCGGTCAATATGCGATGAGACAAACAGCGGATCATAAAGAAGGCATTGCTGCATTTTTAGAAAAACGTTTGCCGGCATTTAAAGGGGAATAAAGTGTAGTGGTAGTTTTACTGTCGGTTAATTTAGGGTAAAGGGGAGAAAGTGCTAACACATTTTAGTATAATTGTGTTAGCACTTTTTTTTAAGGAGTAATATATGAAAAAAATTATCGGTGTTATCAGCATGATTGTAATAGCATATTATGCTTTGCATAGTACACCATCTATGGCGGTGCGAACTGCTTTGTTTTTTGAAGGACATCCAAGCGTTGCGTTTTCTGGCGGGGTGACGAAAGAAAAAGATGTGAAAAAAGAAGCAATTCCAGCTGAGTACCAAACTTTATATGGTAAGGAAGAAGAAGGATCAGAGCACTATTTCTTTCCGCAAGTAAGAGCAAAAGGATCAGGAATTGATATGATTAGTGCATGCGTGACGAAGAAATGGTTTTTCTATACAGCAGAGCTCGGATGCTATTAAACATAGGAGGATGAATGATGTCAGCATATAACAAGTTAGTAAGAGATCGTGTTCCAGAGAAGATTTTAATGTCTGGAAAAACATATACAGCACAAAAATTAACAGGACAAGCATACATACAAGCTTTAGCGAAAATTGGAACAGAAGAAATTCGTGAATTTGCTTCTATGAAAGAGCGTGAACATGCGCTTGATTCTCTTGCGGATGCACTGGAAGTGATCATTTCATTAGCGCGTGCAGAAGGTGCAACAATTGAAGACATAGAACGTCTTCGTAAGCAAAAAGAAATAGAGCGTGGTGGGTTTGAAAGAGGCATTTATTTATTAGATGTTTCAGAAGAATAGTTTTATAGGGAAAGCATAGCGTTACGCATTAACGCTATGCTTTTTTGTTGCAAATAAACTAATAATGAAGAAGATAACTGTTAATACCCAGCCAATTGTAATAGAAGTAGTAGTATGAACTGCATAAGAAACTTGTAAACAAAATAATGATGCTAAAAACCAAGTGAGTGCAATGTGTGCATGTTTTTTGGATATATTCATATTTTATAACTCCTTTTGTATACTAAAGTGAATTTTACTATAATTTAGAAAATTAAGCTATATGAGTAGAGGATTTATAGTAAATTCGGTATACTAAATAATAGAAAAAATGAGGAGGAAACGACAATGGCACATCATGCGAAAGAAACGATGGAATTGATTAAGGAGCTTGTCTCTATTCCAAGTCCATCTGGAAATACAGAGAAAATCATTCGTTTTATTGAAAACTATGTAAGTGAGTGGAATGTAGAAACGAAGCGTAACAATAAAGGCGCTCTTATTTTAACAGTAAAAGGGAAAAATGATGCACAGCACCGTTTATTAACAGCACACGTTGATACGTTAGGTGCGATGGTAAAAGAAATTAAGCCTGACGGTCGTCTGAGTCTTTCTATGATTGGTGGATTTCGCTGGAACTCTGTAGAAGGGGAATACTGCGAAATTGAAACATCAAGTGGCAAGACGTATACAGGGACGATTTTAATGCATCAAACATCTGTGCATGTATATAAAGACGCAGGTGAAGCGAAACGCGATGAGAAAAATATTGAGGTTCGTATTGATGAGCGCGTATTTTCAGCTGATGAAGTACGTGAATTAGGAATTGAAGTAGGAGACTTCGTTTCATTTGATCCGCGCGTTCAAATTACAGAGAGTGGATACATAAAATCACGTCATTTAGATGACAAAGTAAGTGTTGCGATTCTATTAAAATTAATTAAGAGATTACAAGATGAAAACGTAACATTACCATATACAACTCATTTCTTAATTTCTAATAATGAAGAGATTGGATATGGTGGTAACTCTAACATTCCGGAAGAAACGGTTGAGTATTTAGCAGTTGATATGGGAGCGCTAGGTGATGGACAAGCATCTGACGAGTATACAGTATCTATTTGTGCAAAAGACTCTAGTGGCCCGTATCATTATGCACTACGTAAACATTTAGTAGAGCTTGCGAAAACGAACAATATTGAATATAAAGTAGATATTTATCCGTACTATGGATCGGACGCATCAGCTGCGATTCACGCTGGATTTGATGTGAAACATGCATTAATTGGAGCGGGTATTGATTCTTCTCATGCATTTGAGCGTACACATGAAAGTTCGATTGCACATACAGAAGCACTTGTTTATGCATATGTATTATCAGAGATGATTGCAGAATAAGAAAAGAAATAGGCTACTTCTAGTAGCCTATTTTTTGTTTGCAGAGAAATCGACTTTATTTAACAAAAAGTAAATTAATTGTAATTTATTTTACAATATTAAGAAAGTAGGTTTACTACATAATTCGAGTATTATAAAATGATAGAGGCGCACTAATTTTTTTTGTTCGGATTTGTCGAAATTTATATATTAAGATTACGCGTTATTAAAAAGATGATTGTCGAGAGGAGTATTATTTTTTATGAAGTATCGTGCAGTCGCGGCAGGTATTTTAGCCGCAAGTTTATTATCGTCTCCAGTAAGTAGTTTCGCAGCAGCGAAGAAGTTTTCGGATGTTCCTACATGGGCGCAAGAATCAGTTGATTATTTAGTAGGAAAAAAAGCGCTTGATGGAAAGCCAGATGGAACGTTTTCTCCATCTGAAGCAGTAGATAGAGGATCAGCTGCAAAAATTTTAGCAGTCGTTCTTGGGTTACCAATTGATCCAAAAGCAAAGCCATCTTTTAAAGATGCACAAAGCCATTGGGCAGCTCCGTACATTGCTGCAGTGGAAAAAGCAGGTGTAATTAATGGGGATGGTACTGGTAAATTCAATCCATCAAGCCAAATTAACCGTGCGTCTATGGCATCTATGTTAGTACAAGCATACTCATTAGATAAGAAAATTATTGGAGAACTTCCAACACAGTTTAAAGATTTGGAACCTCATTGGGGTAAGAAACAAGCTAATATTTTAGTAGCTTTAGAGATTTCTAAAGGTACGGAAAATGGCTGGAAGCCTGAAGGAACTGTAACTCGTGCAGAAGCGGCTCAGTTCATTGCGATGGCTGATAAAAATAAAACAAATACATCAAAAAGAATGTATATGAAGAGAAACTTTATTACATATCATCAACCATCATTATCATCTGGCATTACTGACGTTCAACATAAGCCGCAAATGGTTGAAGTGACAGAACAAAGAGCGGACGGCTGGTTGAAAATTGTAACAAGTAAAGGTGAGAAGTGGACACCTCTAAAAGAAAAAACAGAAACGATTAATGAAGGATTTACTACTTATGAAACAGCTTCACATAGTTCTAAAGTGCTAGGTACATATGATGCACAAACAGTAACGGTTATGGAAGAGAGTGGCGGCTGGATTCGTATCCGCGTAGGCGCTGGTTTCCAGTGGGTTGATAAAAATCAATTAAATCCAGTAAAACAAGAGAACTTCTTAGAAGGTAAAGCAATTATTATTGATCCAGGTCACGGTGGAGTTGACTCGGGTAATCCTGGTTATTATGAGAAAGAAAGCCAAACAGTATTAGATGTATCATTACGATTAAAGAAAATATTTGAGCAAAAGGCACCATTTACTGTTATGTTCACTCGTACAGATAATACACGTCCAGGAACAAGTGGTCCTGATTCATTAAAGAAACGTGTAGAATTTGGACAGCAACATAATGGAGATATTTTTGTAAGTATCCATGCTAATGGTTCTGAAGAGAAAAATGGACAAGGTACAGAAACATTATATTATCAGTCAGCAAGAGCAAAAGTAACGAACCCGCATGTAGAAGACAGTATTTTATTAGCACAAAAAATTCAAGACCGTCTTGTAGCAGCACTTGGAACAAAAGATCGTGGTGTCAAACATCAAGACTTATACGTAACTAGAGAAAATACAATGCCAGCTGTATTAACAGAATTAGCATTTGTAGATAATAAAAGTGATGCAGATAAAATTGCTACACCAAAACAGAGACAAGCTGCAGCAGAAGCGATTTATCAAGGTATTTTAGATTATTACGAAGCAAAGGGTAATAGCGTATCTTCTTTCCGTTAATAAATAAAAAGAGATTGCCAACAGGCAGTCTCTTTTATTTATTAACGTTTCTCTTTATTTCCAGCATGTGATATCATTTAATTTTATACGAAAAAGTATTGTAGCAATTGTAATCATAACAATTTTAAACGATAGAGGATGATCATAGATTGAATAATCATAGTAAAACACCTGCATGTATATATACGTATGCATTTCGCGAGGAGGAGCGTGCTTTATGTTACTTGGAAATGCGCTCGTTCTTTGGAATGGAGTCTCACGTTAATATTCTGAAAAGTAATGTCAAAATTGATCCGAGTAGAAGTGCGTTTATTAAAGAGCGCGTTGAGGTTATGTATGAAGGAGACGACTTAGAAAGTATTCTAAAACAAGTGGAACAAATTGATTTGGCGGGGGCGTCGTTTAAAGTTATCTTCGTTAAAATCAATGACCTGGTTGGAGAAAATAAAATTGAATATGGGGAAAGACGTCTCATTGAACGAGACCTTGGCATGCATATTGAAGGAGAAGCAGACGTCCGTAATCCAGAGCGTGTATTCGGAATTGTTCCTCTTGGAGGACGCTGGTACTTCGGACACTATGTAGAAAGTGAACCAGTTTGGTATCATCACATAAAAAAACCGCATAGCTATTCGACTTCTCTTAGTACACGTGTTGCGAGATCAGTTGCAAATATTGCGGTGCCTAATCCAGAGGGAGTACGAGCAATTGACCCGTGCTGCGGCATTGGAACAGTAGTAGTAGAAGCACTTTCTATGGGGATTAATATCGTTGGCAGAGACATAAATCCACTTGTGGTTCTTGGAACGAGAAAAAACATCGCGCATTTCGGGTTTGAAGGAACAGTAACAAAAGGCCCAATTGAAGAAATTACTGAGAACTACGACGTCGCAATTATCGATATGCCGTATGATTTATTCACTCACGCAACACCAGAAGACCAATTCTCGATTCTTTCAAGCGCGCGTCGCATTGCTAAAAAGGTAATCGTTGTCACGATGGAAACGATGGACGACATGATCCATGAAGCAGGATTCGAAATTACAGATCGCTGTATCACAAGAAAAGGATCATTTTCTAGACAAATTCTTGTTTGTGAATAAGAAAGGAAGGTCACTCGTTTGGGTGACCTTTTTTGCTTTGTATTGATGTGTGATTGGTTGGTAGTTTGCGGGTGTTGTTTGTTGGAATTTGTCGGTAAATCGATATTCCATGTCGAATCGTCGATAAATTTAAAAAATCGCCGATATCGTTACATTAGTATATTACTGTTCTTTTAATTTCTCTTGTTGTGCAAGTAGTAAATTGCGCAAGATGTGTCCGCGGTAACTTTCTAGTTTTCGTCCTTCATGATAGCGCACACCTAATTTTTTTAATTCAGCTACGTACCAGCCTTTTGTTCCGTAGTACATTGGATCACTTCCTTTTTGCTTTTGAACAGTATATGTTGGGGATGGAAGTAACTTTCCATTGAAAATAATAAGCCTGGTTGTAGAAATGTGTTCCATAAAATAGCTTCCAGGAAGTGTATAAAAAAATAGACAGTAGTGTATGCTTTTTTTAACAATGTATACAAATCTATACCCTATGCGTTGGCATGATATTTGCAAAGGAAATAGTATCAACATATAGGGGAGAGATAGAAATGAAGGTTAGCAAAGTGTATACGACAATTGATGCGCACGTAGCTGGGGAACCGCTTCGAATTATTACAGGCGGTGTGCCAGAAATAAAGGGAGAAACGCAGCTAGAAAGACGCGCATACTGTATGGAACATTTGGATCATCTTCGCGAGGTTCTTATGTATGAACCGAGAGGGCATCACGGCATGTACGGTTGTATTATTACACCGCCAGCAAGTGCTCACGCTGATTTTGGCGTGTTATTTATGCACAATGAAGGCTGGAGTACGATGTGTGGGCATGGCATTATTGCTGTTATTACAGTCGGAATTGAAACGGGTATGTTTGAAGTGACAGGTGAGAAACAAAAGTTCATTATTGATAGCCCTGCTGGGGAAGTGGTTGCGTACGCAAAATTTAATGGTAGCGAAGTAGAGTCCGTATCATTTGAAAATGTTCCTTCATTTGTATACAAAAAAGACGCTCCTATTAAAATAGATGACTATGAATTTCAAGTAGATATCGCATTTGGCGGAGCTTTTTATGCTGTAGTGGATAGTAAAGAATTTGGTTTGAAAGTCGATTTCAAAGACTTATCTGCCATTCAAACGTGGGGCGGTAAAATTAAGCGCTACATTGAGAGCCGAATGGAAGTAAAGCACCCGCTTGAAGAAGGTTTAAAAGGAATATACGGCGTTATTTTCTCAGATGAACCGAAGGGGGAAGACGCAACTTTACGAAATGTAACGATTTTTGCTGACGGACAAGTAGACCGTTCTCCTTGCGGCACAGGAACTTCCGCAAGAATCGCAACCCTTTTTGAAAAAGAGGCTTTACAAAAGGGAGAAATTTTCGTCCACGAATGCATTACTGACGGGAAATTCGAAGGGGAAGTATTGTCGGTAACAGCAGTAGATACATACGAAGCTGTCGTTCCGAAAGTAACAGGGAATGCATTTATTACAGGATTTCATCAGTTCGTTGTAGATCCGAGAGATGATTTGAATCGTGGGTTTTTGTTAGGATAGAAGGAGGAGGTGGAAAGATATGCTAGTCATAAGCGCGAACGAACAAAGAAACTTAGTAAATATGAATGAAGTCATTGCATACGCGGCGCTTGCTTTACAAGAATTTTCTGCAGAAAGAACGAATACACCAATACGTACTTCACTACCATTTGCGAATGAGAAAAATACGGCATTAATTATGCCTTCAGTAGCGGAAGGACTCGAAGCACTTGGTCTAAAAGTAGTAACAGTAGTCCCGCAGAACAAAAAGATAGGAAAGAAAACGATAAACGGGATTGTAATGCTATCAGACTTTCAAACGGGAGAACCGCTCGCACTTTTAGAAGGATCCTATTTAACAATGATTCGAACAGGCGCCTTATCAGGAGTAGCAACAAAACATTTAGCTCGTCATAACGCAAAAACTTTATGTATTATCGGGACCGGTGAACAGGCAAAGGGAATTGCCGAAGCTGTATTTGCGGTTAGAGATATTGAAAAAGTCATTTTATACAATCGAACAGAAGAAAAAGCATATGCATTTGCGCAATATATACAAGAGAGATTTAATACACCTGCTCACGTTCACACCAATGCAAATGAAGCAATAAGCGAAGCAGACATCATCGTCACAACTACGAACGCATCCACACCAGTCTTCTCAGAAAAACTACAAAAAGGCGTACATATAAACGCCGTCGGCTCATTCAGGCCAAGCATGCAAGAACTACCATCCCACGCCATCGCAAGTGCAACAAAAGTAGTAGTCGAATCAAAAGAAGCAGCATTAGAAGAAACGGGTGATCTTCAAGTTCCGATACAAGAAGGTTTATTCAAAGCAAGCGACATCCACGCCGAACTTGGTCAAATCATAAGCGGAGAAAAAGCAGGCCGCGAAAACGATGAAGAGATTACTGTTTTCAAATCGGTTGGTTTGGCAGTGGTGGATATTATTGTTGCGAAGTATTTGTATGAGAAGGCGGTGGAGCAGGGAGTGGGGAATAGGATTGAGTTTTGATTGAGGGGCTGCCTTTTGGTGGTCTTTTTTTGTAGGGGTTGGGTTCTTCTGTGTTAATGGATCTTGTTTGGAAGAATTGTGACAAGTAATCATTAACATAAGATATAGAGGACAGGAGTACATGAGGGATGTATGAAGAATGTATAAAAATTGAATTTTTCTAGTATAAACATAGAAGCGGATTAAGAGGTGGAAATAGCAGATAGAGATGAAAAACTTCATTAAATCTAGTAGGAGAAGAATTTACAAGTGCAAAAGGGTTTTATTTTCTTTTGTGGAATGATATTTATAGTTCCCTTATTAAAATTTAGAAAGGAGAATATTTATGAAACATTCCTTATTGGAGACAAATACAGAGCCAGGAAAGAAAGAATCATTGCTTACACGGTGTGCAAATGTATTTTCGAGATGGTCTCAGAAATATGTCCCGGATGCCTTTGTTATTGCTGTGCTGCTTACTTTATTTACTTTCATTATAGCTTTGTTGATGAATCCCTCAAATCCGTACAAGATCGTAAAATCTTGGGGGGATGGATTTTGGACTTATTTAACGTTTACAATGCAAATGGTATTGCTAATGGTTACAGGAATGACGCTAGCTTCTGTCCCGTTTATCAATAGAGGTTTGCAGTCCGTTGCAAAGTTGGCCGATACACCTCAAAAGGCTTATACGATGACATTTTTGATTAGTGCAATTGCATACTATATCAATTGGGGACTAGCTGTAGTTGTGGGAGCGATCATTGCGAAGGAAGTAGCGAAAAAGAATCCGAATGCACATTTTCCATTACTTGTAGCAGCTGCTTATGCTCCGACAGCCTTATATAGCGCAGGTCTCTCTAGTTCTATTGGCCTGACAATTGCCACAAAGGATCATTTTCTTATAGATATGATTGGAATTATTCCTACCTCACAAACAATCTTTAGTTATTCTACTCTAATTATTTTTTTCGCTCTATTCATCACGATGCCAATTATTATTGTACTTATGGCTCCAAAAAGTGGGATTATCAGGTATAAAGCACTCGAAACAGATACAAATTCTTTTGTAAAACCTGCTCAAAAAAAATTAACTCCTGCGGAAAAACTGGAATGGTCACCGGTTTTAGGAATAGTATTAGGCGTAATCGGCACGTTGTATTGTGTTTATGAATTCATAAACGGTCATAGTTTAGATTTAAATATCATTAATTTGTTTTTCTTGTCACTTGGTTTGCTCCTGCATGGTTCTCTTGGCAACTTTGCACAAGGATTCAAAGAAGCTGCGCAATCCATATCTCCAATTATCCTACAGTTTCCATTTTATGCGGGGATTATCGCTGTTTTAGGTAGTTCAGGATTGGGAAGCTCAATCATTGAATGGATGGCATCCATTGCGTCAAAGGATACATTTGATATATTTACATATTGGTCAGCGGGTTTGGTGAACTTATTGGCACCATCCGGCGGGGGACAATGGGCTTTACAAGGGCCACTGCAGGTCCCGGCAGGATTGAAGTTAGGTGTAGATCCGGCTACTATTGCTATGGCGGTAGGCTGGGGGGACGCATGGACAAATTTGATTCAGCCATTCTGGGCACTACCTCTTTTAGGAGTACTGGGATTGAAAATTAAAGATATCATGGGTTATTGTTTCATTCTCTGCATTTGGGTCGGAATTGTTACAAGTGTATTGATGTTATTTCTATATTAGTTTTAATAGGAATGCACATCACTATTAAGTAATACGATTAAAATGAAGGTGAAATGGATTTAGAAGCATAGACGAAGTATTTATGAATATCCTAGATTTCAGTATCAAATTTCCGGATATCTATGTTATTCCATGTAGGAACGGCAATTACAAAAATCACTTGAAGTTACATAACATTCATCTGTAAACATCTCATTTTCTATCTGTTAAGAAACTTTGCAATAGAACCATCTTTTGAGAAGTCATAAGAGATACTCGCAAGCCTTATTTGAAGTAAAATCAGTTAAGGATCTATCAATAGAGTAAATCCTATTGATAGATCCTTAATGTTTTAAATCCGCAAAATCTTGATGCTACCCTATGCCCATCTTTAGCTTAACCGTAGAAATCCCCAAAAAATCAAACTCACATATACCATCTTGGCACTCTTTCAGATAAAGTATTTAAAATCTAGTTCAGATAAATGAAAATCATAGAATACATACCCTTTTATAATTTTAGCTAGATTTATTATTAGCTAGTTTATCCCCACCACCAAGCTCCGCCTCAATCTGCGAAGTCTTCGATGACTCATCCATACGCCAATACGTAATAAAGCTGATTGCGATACATCCAGCTACGTAGAAGTAGAATAGCGATTCCATTCCGATACTCTTTAGCCATAGTGCGATGAACTCTGCAGTCCCACCGAATATCGCAACTGTTAGGGCATAGGGTAAACCTACGCCTAGTGCGCGGATTTCAGTTGGGAAGAGTTCGGCTTTTACAATTGCGTTAATGGAAGTGTAACCAGTAACGATAATAAGGCCGACCATCATAAGTAAGAACGCTACGATTGGTTCTGTCGTTTTTTCCATGAAGAAGAAGATCGGCGCTGTTAGTAATGTTCCGAGAATACCGAATGCCATTAATAGTGGGCGGCGTCCGATTTTATCGGATAATAGCCCCGCAATTGGTTGAAGTACAACGAAAATAAGTAGTGCGACAAAGTTAATCCAGCTTACAACTTCTTTCGGAAGACCGACTGTGTTTACCATGAATTTTTGTAAATATGTTGTGTACGTATAGAAGGCAACAGTGCCTCCTAGTGTTAGGCCGACTACTGTTAATACTGCTTTCGGATGTTTCATAAGAGCGCGAACGGTTCCTGCGCTTTCGCGTTTTTGTGATTTTATGTTTGCGAATTGCTCCGATTCATCCATCGTGCGGCGAAGCCATAATACAGCTACTGCGCCCATCGCTCCAATAATGAACGGAATACGCCATCCCCAAGCTTTCATATCTGGTTCGCTTAGTAATTGCTGAAGAACAATTTGAACGCCTAACGCAACCATTTGTCCAGCAACGAGAGTTACATATTGGAAACTTGAATAAAAACCGCGGCGACCACTACTAGCCATTTCAGATAAATATGTTGCGGAAGTTCCGTACTCTCCGCCGAGTGATAATCCTTGCAGTAAACGAGCAAGAACTAAAATAATAGGTGCCATAATCCCGATGCTTTCGTAACTAGGTGTACAGGCGATAATTAAAGAACCGCCGGCCATAACTGTAATGGAAAGTGTTAATGCTGCCCGGCGTCCGTGCCGATCTGCATAACGTCCCATTAATAAACTTCCGATAGGGCGCATTAAAAACCCAACTGCGAAAATAGCTGCTGTGTTCAGTAACTGACTCGTTGGATCTCCTTTAGGAAAGAACTCTGCTGAGAAGTAAACAGCGAAAGCAGAGTAAACGTACCAGTCGTACCATTCAATTAAATTGCCGACAGAACCTTTGAAGATATTGCCGGCGACTCGATTAGATTTTGCTTGAGCCATAATCATTCCTCCTCTTGCTTATAAATAAAATGATAATTATGAAAGCGTGTTCATTGTAGTTAAATTGTACTGTCTACGGATTTAAATCTCAATATTATGACAATTTTATTCTTTTTGTACTTTATGTGCATGGGTATTTTTAATAGTTGCTTCATTTTCAGTTTTGTCATAATAATAGAAAAAGGAGATTGATAGTTTCGAATATTTTATCAAAGGATATGAAGTATGAAGAAATCACGCAAAGTGTCATTGCAAACGAAAATAGTAAGCTTAATTATCGCGTTAATTTTATTTGTCGTTCTCCTATTAGCAGGAATATTTGTTTACATTCAGTCCGTTGATACGAAGCGCCAAGTGGAGCAGCTGGCACTGCAAACAGCTAAATCTCTTTCTTTTATGCCAGCTATAAAAGATGCTTTTCAAAATAACGAGCATAAAAGTACCATTCAATCTATTGCGGAACAAGTTCGGGAGCAAGCTGGTGCGGATTATGTAATTGTGGAAGATCGCTATGGAGTTATGTATTCCCATTCTAATTCTGAGTTGATTGGTACAAAGAGTAACAATCCATATAACTATGAAGCACTCACTTTTGGCGGCTATTATACGCTTGAAGGAAATGGTACAAGTGGTCCGTCTTTAATGGCGAAGGCACCTATTATTGTTCATAACGGAGATTACGATCAAGTAGTAGGTGTTGTGACAGTAGAGTTTTTAATAAAAGGAATTGAATCTAACATATTGAGCAGAACGAAAGAAATTATACTCTTTTCTTTAGCTGTATTAGTAGCCGGCATTGTTGGTGGTATTCTTTTAGCACGTAGTATTCGTAAAGACACACTCGGTTTAGAGCCGAATGAAATTGCAGCGCTATACCGGGAACGAAGCGCGATACTACTATCTATAAAAGAAGGGATTATCGCCATTGATCAAAATGGTTTTATTACGATGATGAACACATCAGCAGAGGAAATGCTTCATGTAAATGGTGATTATATGCAGCGGCACATTTCAAAAGTTTTACCTGATTTTAATATGGAAAGAGTGCTAGAAAACGATCAAGAAATCGCGTTTCAAGATAAAGTATTTATTTTAAACATGACACCGATACTCGAAAATAATAATACGGTAGGCGTTGTATGTAGTTTTAGAGATAAAACAGAACTGAAAAACTTAGTGAATACAATATCTGAGGTAAGAAAGTATTCTGAGGACTTACGTGCTCAAACACATGAATTCACAAATAAGCTGTTTGTCTTATCAGGATTACTTCAGTTAGGACATTACAAAGAAGCGATTGAATTTATCCAACAAGAATCTAATATTCATCAAAGCCAAAACCATATTTTATTCCATCAAATTCATGATGCGAAAGTACAAGCTATTTTATTAGGAAAAATCGGAACAGCATCTGAGAAGAAAATCGATTTTCATATTGAAGGAGATAGTGCGCTTTATCCATTACCAGACCATATAAAAGTTTCGCACCTTATTACGATCCTTGGAAACATAATAGACAATGCGTTTGATGCGGTGAGTGAACGAGAGGAAAAGAGTGTTTCCTTCTTCGTTACCGATATTGGACATGACATTGTGTTTGAAGTGATAGATAGCGGGATAGGAGTACCGGGAGAAAAAATAAGTACCATTTTTCAAAAAGGATTTTCAACGAAAGGAAATAATCGTGGTTACGGACTAGCGAATGTGAAAGAAATGGTAGATCTACTAGAAGGAACAATTGAAGTTCAAAACGAGAAAAACGGAGGAGCTATTTTTACAATTTACCTTCCGAAAACATTGAGAGAAAGTACATGACAAACAGGGGGATGGGCATATGTTGAAGGTTGCAATTGCAGAAGATGATTTCCGCGTCGCGCAAATTCAGGAAGAGTTTTTATCAAAAATAAAGGACGTAAAAGTGATTGGAAAAGCATTGAATGCAAAAGAAACGATGGAACTACTACAAAGAGAAGAAATCGATTTACTCCTATTAGATAACTATTTACCAGATGGAATCGGAACAGACTTATTGCCACAAATTCATGCTGACTTTCCGAATGTTGATGTCATTATGGTTACTGCGGCAAATGAAAACCATATGTTAGAAAAAGCAATTCGAAATGGTGTAAGCAACTACCTTATAAAACCGGTCACGTTAGATAAATTTGTTCGAACCATTGAAGACTATAAAAGAAAGAAGCAATTATTACATAGTAACAATGAAGTAAATCAAGCGCTAATCGATAACTTCTTCGGCACTTCACAAACACAAGACATAAAAAACTTACCGACAGGTGTTGATCCGTTAACACTGCAAAAAGTGAAAGGAATTATAAAAGGGTTCGAAGAGGGAATTACAATAGAAGAAATGGGAGAACAAATGGGGGCATCCAGAACAACCGCAAGAAGATATTTAGAATACTTAGTAGCGACAAACGAATGCACAGTAGAGTACACATACGGCATTATCGGACGACCAGAACGAAAATATCGAATAGGAAGAGGACTATGAAAAAACGATTATTACTATGTATATGGATCATGACAGGAGTAATAGCTGGTTGTTCCTCAGAAAAACCCCAAACGAATACAGTAAACATAGACAAAGTAGAAATCGTTGCGCCAAACGTTCCAGGAGCAGGGTGGGACTTAACAGCACGGGCGATGCAAAAAACGCTAACAGAAGAAAAAATCTTCACAAAACCAATCACAGTTACAAACAAAGTAGGTGGCAGCGGTGATGTCGGCTGGAAATATACGAAACAAAAAGGCGGTCACGTACTGGCGATTAACTCAAGCTTACTCATAACGAACAACCTACTAGGCCACAGTAAACTAACATATAAAGACTTCACACCGCTCGCAACGCTAGCATCGGACTGGGAAGTCGTTGTCGTATCAAAAGATTCAAACATAAAAAACGCAAACGAACTAATGGGACAAATAAAACAAAACAAGAAAAACTTCAAAATCGGCGTTGCCCCAGGCCTAGGAAACGACGATCACCTATCCTTCGTACAAGTAAGCAAAGCCTTCGGCATAAACCCTGCCGAACTACAATTTTTCGTCTACGAAAACAAAGAAAAAATCATAAACGCCCTAACGAACAAACAAATAGGCGCCGCAACCATGACCCTATCTGAAGCCGAAAAACAATACAAAGCCGGCAAAATAAAAATACTAGCCGTATCCGCACCAAAACGACTAGACCGACTACCAGAAATCTCAACATGGAAAGAACAAGGAATCGACGTCATATTCCAGCACTGGAAAGGAATTATGGGCCCGAAAGATATGACGGAGGAAGAGGTTGCTTATTGGGATGGTGTGATTAAGAGGATGGTGGAGAGTGATAGTTGGAAGGGGATTTTGAGGGAGCGGGGTTGGGAGGATTTTTATAAGGATAGTGGGGAGAGTAGGGTGTTTCTTGAGCAGAGTAGTGAGGAGTATAAGGAGCTAGTGGGGAATAATAGGAATTATTAAATCATACGGTATGGCGTATGATTTTTCTTTTATACATAGTTTGGTAAAATAGTAGTAATTGTAATTTATTGTAACGGTGGGATGAAAATGTTAGATCAACTTATAATTGAATTGGCTAAAACAACGAAGCAGGTTGAAGATATAAATGGTGATAAAACTTATTGGATTATAAACAAGGGTGATAAAGGATTAGATGTTCAAACTAAAACTTCAAGTGGACAATATGCAAATGAAGAAGAAGCACCATCTTATTTTAACGTAAGTTTTGAACTTCTTAAGAATGCTTGGGGAAAGCTTATAGCTATGCGTACGGTACAGAGTGAAGATTTCGGACAAGTGAGTGAATGTAATGACTTCTTGATAGCTTTCTTTTCACAGCTTCCATTTGTGAATGTAACGGAATCAGGGGCTATTACATTTAAAGAGTTCCAAACTGATAATTTGCCATGTGAGCAGTATCATAAAGTTGTTGGATTTTTGGAAGAGGTAATAAACAATACATACGATCCGAAAAATTTAAGTGAGCAAACCAATGGTAATTTGTATAGAGTTAAATCTAAAGGAAGACAAGATTTAAGATTACTGGGATTTTTAAAGGATAATCATAATATTAATACGTCTTTATTAACTGAATATATTGAGGCGAAAAGTAAGAATGATGTTATTCGAAAGTTAGTTTTAAAGCAGGAATACTTTCACATTGTTATGTTTGTACTTAATCTTTTAAGAGTATATTTGAGAAAGGAAAAGAAAGAAGCTTTAGTGCATTTAGCGATGACGATTGTCCGGAATTCTAGAGGGGATAATTTAATGCTAGAATCATTAGCAAAAGAGCGTACGCATAATCTCTTAATGTGGTCTGAGAAATTGGAAATAATTAATGCTGAATGGATTCCAGCCGAACAATACATAAAAAAGAGTGATGAAAAGGGCGGTAATATGAGTAGTAGTTTACGTGAAGGCTTTTTAAAGATAACGAGAGAATATTTGGATGCAAAAACAGAAAAATTTGCAGGACATAAATTAGGATTAACAGTCCGAAATGATATAGCAGCAGAGATTATTCGTTTACCATTTATAAATGAGAAGCAGTACAGTGTGATAGGGTCAGTTGGAAAAGGGAATTGGGCAACAGTTCCGTGGATTGCGCTAATGCATAGAGATATTACAACATCGACACAAAGAGGGTACTATATCGTATATTTATTTAGCGAAGATATGCAACGATTGTATTTGACCATTGGACAAGGTGTGACAGAAACAACTAAAGAAGAGATGCAAAAAATTAAAGAAGAGATTCGCGAGCAAATACATATGTCCCAAAAGGTGAAAAAAGATGATGAGATTTTCCTAGGGACAAGCCCAAAAGCAAAAGGATATGCGAATTCAACAGCGGCTTATATTGCGTATGATGTTAATAAAATGCCAAGTGAAAAAGAGTTAGTAGAGGACCTAGAAGAAATGCTTCGCTATTATGAGGGATTCATAGCTTATAAAGAGGAAGGAACGAAATATGAAATGATTTATGAAAGGAAAGAAGTGTATTTAGATCAACAATCAATTATCGATCATGTGTCTTCTTATATTCAAAGTAAAGGTTTCTTTTATGAGAAAAAGGATCTTATTAATTTCTTCCTTTCATTAAAAACAAAGCCATTTGTAATTTTATCAGGTATTTCAGGTACAGGAAAAACGAAAATTGTGCAGTGGTTTGCAGAGAGTTTAGGGGCTACGGAAGAGAATGGACAATTTACGCTTATTCCGGTTCGACCTGATTGGAGTGATAGCTCTGATTTACTTGGTTATGTGAATCTTCAAGGAGAGTTTCAAGAAAGACCGTTAATTAAAGTTCTTGAAAATGCAGATGCAAATCCAAATAGGCCGTATTTTGTAGTGTTAGACGAGATGAATTTAGCTCGAGTGGAATACTACTTTAGTGACTTTTTAAGTGTAATTGAAAGTCGTAAATGGAAAGGTGGAAAGATTGTTACGTCACCAGTACTTCCAGAATCAATTACGAATAAGCGCATTACGATCCCATCAAATGTATATATTATCGGAACGGTAAATATGGATGAAACGACACATCCGTTAAGTAAGAAAGTATTAGATCGTGCGAATACAATTGAGTTTAATACCGTTAACTTAGATTATTTTAATTTCTTAATGGATGTAGAAGAGAAGGAAGCTGAAGTTGCTTCAAATCGCTCTTTAGAAACCGAGTATCTTCATCTAAAAGAATGCTTTAAAGAAAACGAAGATCTTGTGAGAAATATATCGAACATTTTAATAGAAATAAATAAAACACTTGAATCAGTGGGTGCTCAAGTTGGGTATCGTATACGAGATGAAATTTGTTTCTATATGGCATACAACGAACAAGGAAAGTTATTATCATTCGATGAAGCACTTGATTATCAAATATATCAAAAGATTTTACCGCGTCTTGCAGGAAGTGATGGAAGAACAGAAGAGGTATTAAAGCAGTTGTATGTATTATGTGTAAATGAAGAATATGATAGTGCTAATAATGACGCTGCATATGCTAAATATCCTCGTTCAGCTAACAAGCTGTCTCATATGTTAAGGAGGTTCGAGTATGATGGTTTCACCTCTTTCTGGATCTAATAATGAGATAGAGCTAGTTAAGATTGAAACAGAGGAGCTATCATTGACGATTAAAGGAAATCCTTATCATGAAAAATATGAGAGTTTAAAAGAATATCACGCTATGAACGCAGATGAAATGATGTATTTTCATGTAGATGGGAAGACGGAATCCGTTTCTGTATTTGATGCAAGGTTGCAGGGGCTGGATGAATGGAATGAACATCCACCAATCTTTTTTGAAAATAGAAGTTATCAGCTTGTTGTTGTTCCGAAAAATAACAACAAGCTGTCCTTTTACCATGAACATCCGGGATTTCGAAAGCAAGTTAGTTCCATTCAAATGGGTTCACTTCATGTGTTAATGGGGAATCTTTCTTTTCCGAATGAAGTAGGAAATACAATGTTTGAAATTAAAGATGATCAAGATACTTTACTAACTGTTACATTTGAAGTTTTTCCGGCAAAACTTGATTATAAGGATGATTACAGAGCCTTATTAGATGAAGTAAATGATGAAATTTATAATTTAGCGTTTCATTTACTAAAGAGAACTTACTTAGGAGCATCTGCAATTTACGCCACAAATCCATCGAAGAGTGAGTTTTATCGTATTTTAAATGATTCCTTTGAGCGTTTTATGAAGTCAATCTCTCATATTAAAAGACAACCGCATCACACGCTTATGACTAGACATCAACTAGTACGAGGAGAAAAAATTCGTAAATTGGATTCTGTCGGAATGAACTATTTGCGAAAGAGACCACACTTGCTCCAAGGAGAAAAAAGTATACCGACTAAAGGGATTACAGCTTATAAGGAAGTTTCTTATGATACGCTGGAAAATCGATTTGTTAAATGGATGATTCAAAGAGTCGTACATAAAATAGATGATTTACTTAAGGCGCTAGAGCCAAAGTCTAGATATACACGTGGTGTAACTGATGAAGATTTGCTAGAGCATGTAAAAAATATGAAGTATCGAATGAAAAATGAATTGAACGATCCATTTTGGAGAGGAATCGGAAAATTAGATCGCTCAGTCTTTTCACTCGTTATCCAAATGGCAGCAGGCTATCGAGATGCGTATCAAATCTTCTTAATGCTATCGCGCGGTTTAACATTACGAGGACAAATTTTTAAAATGTCGATAAAAGATGTTGCTAGATTATATGAATACTGGACATATTTAAAACTTGGACAAATTCTATCAAAGAAATATATACCGCTCCATCAAGATGTTATTCAAGTGAAGCAAGACGGTTTATACGTAACGCTTAATGAAAGTAAAACTGCAAAAAGAGCGTTTAAGCATCCAGTTACTGATGAAGTAATAGAGCTTTATTTCCAGAAAAGAAATGGCAGACTACCAACAGTTACACAAAAACCAGATACGATGCTCGCTATTGAGAAAAAGGGAAAGAACTATCAATATCAATACATTTTTGATGCAAAATACCGAATTGATTTTGCTGAAAGATCTCATTATAAAAGGAAGTATGGCACCCCTGGCCCAATGGAAGAAGACATTAACACAATGCACCGCTACAGAGATGCATTAGTAGTGGAACAAGAAGGACCTTTTGAGCGGACAGCTTACGGAGCGTACGTATTATTCCCATGGAATCAAGAGGAAGCGTATGAGAACCACCCGTTTTATAAAAGTATAGAAAAAGTAAATATCGGTGGCTTCCCGTTTTTACCAAACGCAACAAGACTAGTCGAACAATTTCTAGATCATCTCATTGAAAAAAGCCCAGAAGAAATTATAAGAGAAGGCATCCTTCCAAGAGGCACAAAAGAAGAATGGCACTCCTCGCTAGAAGAAAAAGTATTAGTAGGCAGCGTGAAAACTGAAGCCGACTATGAAGCATATAGAAAAGAAGGCTTATACCAGTTACCAGTCACACAGCTAAAACCAGGATGGCAAGAAGCAAAGTACATAGCATTATATGCACCGAAAAAATGGCACGGAGAAAAAGGCGGTATCCAATACGTAGCCAAAATCAAACAAATTCAAATGCAACAAAACGATGATTATGTACATTTCGAACTAGAGCCATGGAAAAAACTAGACCACCTCATCCGCCCAGTAGGATATGGCATTCAAACATACACCATAACAACTATGTCATTATTAAAAGAAGTACAAGAACTCCCAGAACTCTTCATGAAATCAAAAGAAGAACGAATTCTTTGGAAAACGCTGCGTCGTTTTACGAAGCAAGTTAAGGTTGAGCTGGATCATCGTAATTTAGATGAGGCTTCTTCTGTTAAGAGTTATTATGTGGAGGATGTTCAGATTTGGGTTGATTATGAGAGTGGGGTTGTTATGGTGGGGAGAGATGGGCGAGTTAAAGAGGTTCCTTTGGAGTTGGTTGTTGGGAGAGGATCAGTGCTGTTTAGGGAGGTTTTAGAGGTACTAAATGTTAGGGAGTAGTACTTAGATACAAAGGGGATTAAGGAATGGATAAGAGACCAAATTTATTTTCACATGGAGCAAGTGAGTTGTCGCAAGATGTTTTTTATTTGTTGGTTAGCAGAGTGGGCGAACCCAATTTATAAAGGAATTGATGAATGCTTACATGAAGCAGGTATAGGTTTTATTAGAAGAATATATGATCTACATAAAAGATCTTTTCCAGCTGGGATTAAAGAAATTAAGGTTACGAAACAGTTTAAGGAAATTTCGAATGAAGTATTAATAAATACATTTATGCCTTTGTCAATTGGTGAAGAAGAACAACGAATTGTTAAAAAAGCAGAAAAATTATTAAGGAGTAAAAGAAAGCTTGTTTGATACAGTTTCATTATTCAACTTCAATAATGTTGTAAAAACACCCTTTACCTACTAGAATTGAATATATGGTGTAGGGTTTAAGAGCCACCATTTATTTTGAAATAACTGTGAACATTAATATAACAATATTTTTTAATGTTGTATGTGATATTAGGTCGAAGTCACCAGCTACTATTGAGTGGAAATAATAAAAAGAAAGCCTAGACTCCTTATTTAAAAGGGTTCTAGGCTTTCTTTTTGTATTTGTGAATAATTTGCAAAAAAAACGGTTGATTTTAAAAAATAGATTATGAAAGTTTTAATTGAATAAATTGTTTTGCATATTTTCTAGCTATTTTTCACCAATAACAAATGTATAACCTTCTTTGTTATATTGAGCTTTTTTTGATCTATTATATGCCCCACTTCTATAAATATACTGCTGGTTAATAAAATTACATAATTTTACAATAGGCAGGTTCATCCCAATGAATTAACAAATTTAGCTCAGTATTTTACTTTTGCCTGCAGAATTTCTTTTAGGTCTTTCTTTGAAAGCCAAGGTCTTTTTCTATGTAACATTCTATGACAATTAGCACATACTAGAACAATATCTTCTATTTTCGTCTTTGAACCTTCTTTTAATTCAGAAACAGGAATTGTGTGATGAGCTTCAATATAATCTTCACCTAAATCTCCATATTTTTCTGTGTAATCAAATTCACAAATTTCACAGAAAATTTTTCCGTTTTCCTTTTTGAATTGTTCCTTTACAGTTCTAATTAATTTAGAATTTCTTTCTCTATAAATATGTAAACGTAATGTTTGTTTTCCTTCTGGGAAAGAAGAATCTTCTTCTGTAAGATCAATACTTTCTTTTGTTGCCTTATAATTTCTAAGACCCCAGCGACCTTCTCCTTTCTCAGATACAGTGTAGAATAAATCTTCTCCGTTTTGATAATAATCGCTATCGCTTGATTTACTATAAATAACACCTTGTATAGTGTTTTTAAAAGATTTAGTGAGAGTTTTATTACCTCTATTTCTTATTTCTTGGTAAATCTCTTTTAAAGTTGCTTCGCCACCTAGAAATTGCAAGACTTCGACAATTTCATTCTTCCATTTAGGCTCCTCCATAAAATCACTCCTTAAAAATTATATTATTCATATTCTATAACCTAATATTAAAATCCTTTAATATTAAAAAAGAGAGCATTTAGCTCTCTTTCAAATTTCTCTTTACATACTGGTTTAAAATCATTTTTTATTAGAAAATTAATCGGGTCTGAACTGTGTTCAGATTTTGAAATTGATTGAAAAGTGTTTAAGTTATCCTCAGCCTATATGTATCAATTGTTAGGGATTTTCTTGCTATAGTTTGTTCAATCTCACTTTCCATTACATCTTGCAGTTCTTGGATAAAATCATCAAATGAACTATCGTATTCTACTCCCTCTATTATTGATAAATTTTTTTGTGAAAATAACATACTCTTGATTTACTCATTTGAGTTATTTCATGACATTTTTCTTCTACATATTTAATTGTTTTTAATATTTCTTTTGCGTTCATTATATCATCACTCTTATTTTGTTAAACCTCGTATAGTACGCCTGAAAATATTTATATTTACTCTAACGAGGTTATAAACGAGATGATTCAAAAAATAACACGGTCAATAATTAGAAAATATATTTATATTAAATACAAGTATATATGGGGCTTTGCATTTTTTTGTTGCTCATTAAGTGTGTGGTGTTATATTGGTATTCGAAATTGTTTTGCAAGGAGGAGTAAAATGAAAGAAAGTATAAATGAAAACTTTAAAAGATTAGCGAGTCAGAGAATGAAACGTATCTTTCGGACTGCAAACTTATTAGCCGATTATCAAACAGAAAACAATACACATGTAGAGCACAAAAGATCGATGCTTTATTTACTGCTTATGAAGAAAAGGAGAGGAAATTCGAGTTTGTTTTGAAACACTAAAAGATCACTTTTCGTTTGAGAGTGAGTAAGAAATCATCTTTAATAATTATTTTGAGTTGGTTTGAACATGCAAACAATTTGCAAACATTAGCATTCAACTTATAATGAATCAAAGAACTATAAATAATCCAAAAAGCTTGATATTCAATAAATTAATTCCTACAATATTTAGAACGCATTGAGTGGGAATAATTAAATAGCGACAAGAAAAAGCTTGGAGAGCCTATAAATTATGTTTTTTTCTAAGTTCTTTTATTTTGTGATAACAGAAATGGTAGCGGTAATTTTAATATATGAATAATATGATTGGGAATTTTCAATTTAAATACAATTATTATCAATGATCTGTATAATAAGTAGAAGAACATAATGTAAAATGATATTAAATAATTTTGAACAGAGGGAGAAAAGCTGTGAGTAATTATCAATTAACTGGAAAAGAAGTAGATACAGATTTTATGGTTAAAGATTTTCTTGACTCAATAGGGGTGTCTTACTCCTATCAAAAATCAACCATAGTTGAAGTAGATCAGGCCTTGGTGGGAGCAAGTAAGTCTCAAAAAGGTGAGGGGAAAGGAAATCCTGAATATATTTTTATTTCTGGAGGACATCTATTTATTATAGAAAATAAAACAGATATAAAGCAGCTAGAGTATACGGATAATGATGTTGTTATCACAGAATATCCCTATCGTAATGATTATGCTGTAAATGGGGCTGTTCATTATTCTAAACATATTGTAGAAAAGACTAACTTTAATGAAGTTATTGCAATAGGTGTTGTAGGTAATAAACATTACTATGAGATTCAACCTTATTATGTATCAAAGGATGAGGTCAGAAAACTAAATAGTATAAAAAGCTTTGAAGATTTTTCACCAGAAAATATTGAAGAATATTGGCGAGTGGCAATTAAAGGTGAATTACCTAAAGAGGAACGAGAACTTCAAGAGGTTACGAAAGTAGCCGTGGAACTGCATGAAGATCTACGGAATTATGGGAATTTGTCTAATGATTTCAAAGCGACTGTAGTGTCCGGAATTCTTTTAGCATTAGAACAAAAAACATTCGCAATTGAAGACTTGAAGGGCTTTGAAGATGATGGAGCCAAAGATGGTGATAAAATTTACAATGCTATTGAGATGTATTTAAAGAGCATAGAATATAATGGAAGACCGGCTAAATACGGGATTTTGCTAGAAAACTTTTTATATATAAAAAATGACCAGACTTTAAATAGAGTTAATCCAAGTTTAGGTAAAACACCGTTAAAGTATTTTGTAGAACAAATTGAAAAGAAAGTACATCATCACGTTAAAAATCAAAATCATGATATAGATATTCTGGGTAAATTTTATGGGGAATTTGTTAAGTACGGAGGCTCAGATGGAAACTCACTGGGGATCGTTTTGACACCTCGGCATATTACCTCTTTAATGTCAGAGCTTATTAATATTGAACCAGATGATTATGTTTTGGATCCAGCTTGTGGCAGTGGCGCGTTTTTAATTAGCGCAATGCAGCGTATGATGTCTCAAGTGCAAAATAATCTAAACTTAAATTCACAACAAAAAAAAGAGCGGATAGAAGGAATTAAACAAAATCAACTATATGGAGTAGAATTGCAAGGGAAATTGTTTACAATTGCTACTACTAATATGATTTTAAGAGGAGATGGAAAATCAAATCTATATAATGGGGATATGTTCCATCTACCAGAGGATATTTATAAGAAAGATAAAGTTAACAATGGGGAGGAAGAGAAACATAATTTCATTACTAAGGTTTTAATTAATCCACCATATAGTCAAGCTAAGACCAAAGCTTTATCCCATCTTTCTGAAATTAGTTTTATTAATACGGCTTTAAAAATGATGATGAAAGGTGGGAAATTAGCGGCCATTGTTCCTATAAGTACAATGGTTGGGAAAACAAAAGAAGAAAAAGTATATAAAAAAGAAATTTTAGAAAACAATACTTTAGAGACTGTAATTACTTTAAATACGGACACTTTTCATGGGAAAGGAGTTAATCCTTGTATTTGCATTTTTACTGCTGGTATTCCTCATGACTTGAAAAAGAAACGTGTTAACTTTGTAGATTTTACGGATGATGGATATGAGGTTAGAAAACATACTGGATTGATTAGTAATGGTACTGAAAAATCAAAGAGAGAACATTTAATTGATGTATTAAATGGTAATGCAGATGATGGAACTAAATTTATTGTAAAAACTACTATTGCACCAGAGGATGAGTGGTTGCATAGTTTTTATTATTTTAATGAGGAAGTTCCTCAAGAAGAGGATTTTGAAAAAACTTTGGCAGATTACTTAACCTTTCAAGTCGATATGTATAGTCATGGTAAAAGATATTTATTTGAAGAGGGTGAGTAAATGTCTAATCAAATATTAAAATCTAAAAATTGGCGATCATTTTTCTTGAATGAAATTTTTACTACTATTCAAAGAGGGAAACGTTTGACAAAGGCTAATCAGCTTCCGGGAGATATGCCCTATGTTTCAAGTACCTCTTTTTCAAATGGTATAGATGGATTTATAGGCAATGAAAAAAATGTACGTAAATTTTCTAAATGTATAACTATTGCCAATAGTGGTAGTGTAGGTAGTGTTTTTTATCATGACTATGAATTTATAGCTTCTGATCATGTAACGATACTTAGTAATCCATTGTTTACTAAAAATCACTATTTATTTTTAGTAACGGTTTTAAGTAGAATTGGTGATAAATATTCTTTCAATAGAGAAATTAATGATTATAGAATAAAACGAGAAAAAATTATGTTACCGGTTGATGAAAATGAAAAACCAGATTGGGATTTTATTGATGAATATACTCGTTTGAAAAAACAAGAAACAGAAAATAAATTTGAATTTCCGGAATTAAATGTTGTAAATGACTTTAAAGAATTGAAAGAAGTTAGATGGGGAGAGTTCTCATTAGATGAAATTGCTGAAGTAAAAAGTGGTAAAGACTGGCCAGAAAGAGATAGAAAGCAGGGGCTTGTTCCATTTGTTGGATCGACTTCTATGGGGAATGGGATAACAGACTTCGTTAATCCAGCAGGCCGTGAGAAGCAAGTAGATTCTAATGTTATCGGCGTGAATCGTAATGGTTCTGTTGGATATACTTTCTATCATAGTTATGTTGCTTACTTTTCAGGGGATACTAGATTTTTAAAATTGAATATGTATAGTGATGATAAATATATTAATTTGTTTGTTAAAACGATGATTCAATCTCAAAAAGATAAGTATGCTTATGGATATAAAATGGGTACAGAAAGAATAAAAAGACAAAAAATCCTTCTACCAATTATGGAAGATGGTAAAATCGATTATGCTTTTATGAGAGATTATATGAAACGAATAGAGAACAAAATTCTTTTAAGCTGTAAAAGTGCAGAGTTTTAAAATATATATTCGAGGAGACAGAAAAGAGTTATAAGTATCTTTTCTGTCTCTATATTTATAAAAAAATAATCATTTATTATTATATTAGAATTAATATTTTTCATTGAATCTAGTTTTCTTTTCTTTAGATGTCTCATATTTAATTGAGCCACTCAAATTATTATCAATTTCAAAGTTTACATTCGGATATAAAGGTGAATAGGTGCTTAAAGTTTTTGTGATATCTTCATGTTCTAAACGCTCTTTAATAATGAGGGGGTTAGTGTTATATTCGTTAATTAAAAAGAAGCGCGAGAGTGACGTAATCCCTTATCTTGAATAGGTTTAACTCCAGCAATCTTCGCATGACATTTTATAATTCGAGCGATTGTTGATTACCATGTTGGTCTACCATCTCGTAAGAGAATATGAAATTAAATTCCCAAAATCCCCTTACCTATCTTTCAAAGTTTTTGAAATTTCTACTGCATCATTATTAAAAGTAATTGTCTGCAGACCTGCTTTTGTTTTTGTTGGTCCAAGCAGTCCAGTCATCAATATTTTTAAGACGTAGTGAGTGATTGACGGTTAGTGTATGATTATTTAAATCAATATCTTGCTTCCAACGTAATGTAGTAGCTTTATTCATACGCAGCACTGTCGTGAAGTAGAGCCAAATAATAATGAATAATGTTCGTAATAATCATCCAAGTTGAGGTTGATAGCACCTTTTGAAATTCTTCTGTTTTCAGAATGCCACTTTCATTTTTTGATGGCTCAATGCATTTTAGTCATACCTAGTTTAACTGCTTTTTTAGTTATATTAGAAGAAAAAAGTAACAAAGGGAACCACGCCAACCTCTTAAAACTAAAAATGCTCTAGCCAAAACTAAAAGAAATCAATAAAATCCGTAAAAAGAACGAGGCGGCTTTTCAAATCGAGTCTTCCTAATTGAAGTAACCGATAACTAACCCCTCCTAAGCCCCTTACAAGCCCCTACCAAGTAATAAATCACTAAGAAAAAACACAACAAAACAAAAACACCAACAAACACCGTAGTAGTGGTAAAAAAAATGTAAAATAACACGCCAAAAACCCGCTCAGTCTCCCATATATATTATGAAGAGGTTTTCATTTTTGAACGGAGACGGGAGGAATTAGGATGGCGGTATATCGTAATGTGCAGGTGAATTTTTGGCAGGATGATTTTGTTTTGGATTTGACGCCGGAGGAGCGGTATTTTTATGTGTATTTGTTGACTTGTTCGAAGACGACGCAGTGCGGGATTTTTCCTTTTCCGAAGCGGTTAGCTGAGATGGAGACTGGTTATAATCGGGAGACTGTTGATAAGCTTGTGCAGCGCTTCATTGATTATGGGAAGATTCTTTATGATGCGGATACTCGGGAGTTATTCGTTTTGAATTGGCTTCGTTATAATCCTGTGACGAATACGAATGTGGAGAAGTGTGTGCTTCGTGAGCTTAAGGGTGTGAAGAATAAGGAGTTTGTACATATGTTTCTTCAGAAGTGCGTAGAGGAGGAGCTGAATGTTCCGATGCTTTTAGCGCATTTCGGTATGCCGAGTGATTTGGCTGTGGATGATGTTGATCCGATTTGTGAGGAGACAGAGGAAGAAGAGGTTGTAGAGGAAGAAACGGGAAGTCGCGTGTTTTCTTTTTATGAGCAACATTTTGGGAGTTTGTCTCCGCATACTGTGGAGGAACTGAGTGCGTGGATGGAAGATTTGTCAGAGGAGCTTGTGCTGAAGGCTCTTCAAATTGCGTTTGAGAATAATAAGCGGACGGTTGCTTATGTGAAGGGGATTTTGCGTGGTTGGCACGGAAAAGGATTTACGAAAGTGTGTGAGGTTGAGGTTGATACGGCTAATTTTCGGAAGAAGGATTCGTCTGTTAGTACGGGGGAGACGGAGGATTTTTTGGCGAGGTGTGAGGAGTGGGAGAAGAACGCACCGTCTGAGGAAGAATTGCAGCGCTTTTTAGCGGAACGCGGGTGGCGTCCATGAGTATTCAAAATGTGGAGGCGGAAAAGACGGTGTTAGGTTCTCTACTACTTGATGGAGAGCTTATTAAGGAGTGCCGTTTGACGGAGCAGTATTTTTCGATGCCGGTGCATAAGTCTATATTTCAGTTAATGCGAAAAATGGAAGGAGAGGGGCAAGCGATTGATCTCGTGACTTTCACTTCTAGGTTGGACCCGAATTTTTTGAAGGGGATCGGGGGAATGGAGTATTTTATAGGGTTAATGGATGGTGTGCCCACTACTAGCAACTTTTCTTATTATGAGGGGCTTGTTCGAGGTGCCTGGAAAATGTATCAGGCTGGTGTTCTCGGGCACAAGATGGGAGAGCGTCTTATTGCGGAGAAGAATGAGAAAATTATTGGTGAGACGATTACAGCACTTTGTGAGTTAGAGGAAAAGGACTGTGTATGTGAGTTTGATTTGAAGGATGCTCTAGTTGATTTATATGAAGAGCTTCACCAAGATGCGAAAGAGATTACTGGGATTGAGACTGGTTATACATCGCTAAATAAAATGATGTGCGGATTACAGGAAGGTGATTTTGTCGTTCTTGGTGCGCGTCCTTCTATGGGGAAGACTGCGTTTGCGCTAAATGTTGGATTGCATGCAGCAAAGTCTGGAGCGGCGGTTGGATTGTTTTCGTTAGAGATGAGTAGTAAGCAATTGTTAAAAAGGATGGCGTCTTGCGTAGGCGAAGTGTCTGGAGGTAGGCTGAAAAATCCGAAGCACCGTTTTGCGATGGAAGATTGGGAGAAGGTAAGTAAGGCATTTGCGGAGATTGGTGAGTTACCACTTGAAATTTACGATCATGCAGGTGTTACGGTGCAAGATATTTGGATGCAAACTCGTAAGTTAAAAAGGAAGCACGGTGATAAAAAGATTTTAATTATTGTAGATTACTTGCAGCTTATTACGGGTGATCCAAAGCATAAGGGTAATCGATTTCAAGAGATTAGTGAGATTTCTCGTAAGCTTAAGTTATTAGCGCGTGATTTGAATGTTTGTGTAGCAGCATTATCGCAATTATCTCGTTCTGTAGAGTCGCGGCAAGATAAGCGACCTCTTTTATCTGACCTAAGAGAGACTGGACAAATTGAGCAAGATGCGGATGTGATTATGCTTATGTATCGCGAGGATTATTACGATAAGGAAACGAAGCAGAAAGAGATGACGGAGATTCATGTGGCGAAGCATCGGAATGGGCCTGTGGGGAGTTTTAAGCTGAGATTTTTGAAGGAGTTTGGGAGGTTTGTGGAGGGGAAATAGTGAAAAGACTGGAGTATCACTTTGCATATAAAATAAAGCATAAGTTTTCCATTGTATTCACTTATGCTTTATTTTTTGAATATGTTTGTTATTTTTCCATAAAGAAAGATTGTCTCTCTGTAGTAATCCATTGCTCCAAGTCATCTTGGCTACGTCGGACAAGTCGATTTACTAAAACATCATGCCATACATAATCCTCTAATAGGTATATATGAACGGGGTCATCTGTATAAAAAGCAACATTACGTTCTTCAAGTGATGGTCCATAAATCATCTCTTTAGAATCTATCGATAAAATAAACCAATGTTCTGTAGAGAGGGTTTCTGTATAAGCTGTTATACGATGGGCTTCTAGATTTTTAATGGGATTTTCAACATGCAAGGTAATGCCTTGTACTGTGACTTTATCGGCTACCTCAGCTAGATCCTCTTTTAACGCTTCATACATTTCATCCCACATCGAAATGACAATACGTTGTTCTGCTTTTTTTATTAATGTCTGACAGTAGCTAATGATTGTTTGATTGTCTTTTAAAGTAATTACTCGATTATCCGTTTTTTCCTCGGAAGTTTCTAGTTTTTTTAATGAATCACTAATTCCTTCATAAGTAGACTGCCATTCTGATTGAGCCTTCTGTAAAAAGATTTCAACAGGTAGAGGTGAATAGCGAGTGGTGTCATTTATTTCTTCTTTCATGACAATTCCTTTTTCTACAAGGTTACCTAAAATCTCATAAATTCGCGCTCTGGGGACACCCGAATCCTTACTTACTTGATAGGCTGTGACAGGCCCCTGTTTAACAAGAGATACATAAGATTTAGCTTCATATTCATTAAAACCAATTTTTTTAAGCTGTTGCACTATGTAGTCCACTTTTTTGTCCTCCGATGTTTGCTTTTATATTTTAACGTTACAATAACTCTTTACATTTAGCAAATTGGTAGTTACTATTACAATAGTGACTAAAGGGGAGGCTACTAGTATGGATTTTTATTTAGACCCATCTGTATTAATGATTTTGATTGTTTTTGGATTTGTAGCTGCATTTATTGATTCAGTTGTAGGTGGTGGTGGATTAATCGCCTTACCAGCTTTATTATTTACGGGATTGAATCCAGCAAGTGCAGTAGCCACAAATAAGCTAGCATCGACAATGGGAAGTGCAACTAGTAATATTGTGTTTTATCGTTCTGGTAATCTTGATTTAAAATCGGCGTTTAAATTATTTCCAATCACTTTCATAGGTTCCATAATAGGGGCATGGACCGTTCATTTAATGAACCCAGAAGTACTGAAGCCATTAATGCTGATCATGCTTGGTGTGGTCGCTATTTATACGATATTCAAGAAGGATTGGGGAAGTATTTCTACTCATAAAAAATTGTCTGGTCGACACGTCATTATGTTTACCTTTTTTATTTTTGCTATTGGTTTTTATGATGGATTTCTAGGTCCTGGTACAGGTTCATTTTTAATGTTTTCTCTTTTATTTATTGGGTATGATTTTTTAAAAGCAGCAGGTACTGCGAAGTTTCTTAATTTAGGAAGTAACGTTGGTGCATTGTTAATGTTTATGTATGTAGGGCAAGTAAACTATGTGTATGGCTTCATAATGGGGATTGCTCAAATTGCTGGAGGAATCGTCGGCTCCAGATTTGCTATAAAAAAAGGCAGCGGGTATGTTCGCGCCCTTTTCATTACAGTAACTTGTTTATTGTTAGCGAAAAATCTGTATGACTATATTCAGTAAGTAATCAAAGAACGTAGAAAAGGTCAAATATGTAGAATACATAAAATATAAGAAGACATTAGGAGGAAATTCCTTTTAAGATTTTTTTAGATGCTACCTTATTCGAAGATAGCATCTAAAAAAGTCTCATTAAAAAAGAAAATTTACGTGAAGAGAATGAAAATAATACAGACTCATATTTTCTAGGGTGTGTTTACTGATCATAGTGAAATGTTTACTCTATATTCTTCTTTTAACTAGGCCTCAATAAACTCTTAAAATCCACCTCAGCAATTAACACACTCAACAGTATAAGCGTAGCGTCTAAATACCCTTTCCCGTTAAGTGTTTCATCTGTGAAAACAAAAGCAAAGCCTGCAGAAAAGACAGGTTCTAATGAAAAAACAAGGCCTGTAGGTGTAGTGTATTGCTGTGCAAAATATGCTTGGCCATGAGTCCGTAGTGCTAGAAATTTTCAGCGTATTTTTTTGCGGAAGTAACTTCTGGATAAGGACAACAAAAAAACTCCGCGCCGTAGGAAGCAGAAGGATGGGGTTCATAAAAACAAATAACATATAATGACCACCACCCTATACGGTAGCAGTTAGGGAAGAGATGTTAGCGCATCTCTTCTTTTTATTATATGCCATTTATTCGCTGCCACATTTATATCGTATTCTACCGAAAACATATCATGTTCCTATCTGTAGTCCTACTCTTTTTCAAACTGAAAAATATCCCGATTAATAAGTTGGTGGAGATATTGGTCCATTTCTGTTGCAGAAACTTTTCTTTCATTTTTAAACCACCACGCACTTAATGAGGTGATTGCTCCTGAATAAAATTCCGTTATTAAATCGTTTGGCATCGTATGATTTTTACAAAGGCGATTTAGCGCTTCGGTTTCTTGTTTTCTTGTTTCGTGGCTTAAATAATGCATGCGGCTAGTGAATTGTTCATCAGACATTTGTGTCTCTAATATTTTACCGATTTCTTCATGGTGAAGGAATTGTTCCATCACTTGAAATGGTTTACTTAATCGATCTAAAAGAGGTATTTCGGCAACAATCTTGCCGTATCGTTTAAATCCAAATGTTAATAAAGCATCTTTATCTTCAAAGTGTTTATAAAAGGTTGTTCGGTGTACCATCGCAAGATCACAAATTTGGTTAATGGTGATGGTACTATATTTCTGTTTTGATTGCGTCATTAATTCGAATAAGGAATCCCATAGTAATTTATGTGTACGTCTAATACGTAAATCAAGCTGTTTTTCACTATCGTTCATCTACAATTCTCCTTTTTTGTAGATTAAGTATACAATGGCTGAAAATTGATTCTCCCTTTTTAATCTACATATGTATATTATATTACATGTGTTTGGGTTTATATAAAGCTTTTTAATTAAGAAACAGGAGGAGAATCTGTAAATGAATATGACAACTAAGAGCCCTGCAAGTGGCAAAGTTGATACTTCTAATATGAAACATACCCCTATTTTAATTGCATTACTTTTAGGGGCAATGGTTGCATTATTAAATGAAACGTTACTTGGTAATGCGTTAACGGTATTAATGAAAGAATTTGACGTAACAGCTTCAACAATCCAATGGCTTTCTACAGCATACATGTTGGTGGTTGGGGTTTTAGTCCCAATTACAGCGTTACTTCAGCAATGGCTCACAACGAGACAAATGTTTTTGATCGCTATGGTAACGTTTTTAATCGGTACATTAATTGCGGGATTTGCACCGACATTTTCTGTTTTATTAATCGGACGTATTGTCCAAGCTGTAGCAACAGGGTTAATTTCACCGTTATTAATGAATACGATTTTAATTATTTGTCCGCCTGAAAAACGTGGTGCCACAATGGGATTAATCGCACTTGTGATGATGTCCGCTCCGGCAATTGGTCCTACATTATCTGGAGTAATCGTTGACTCATTAAATTGGCGCTGGTTATTCTATATTGTTATTCCTATCGTAATTATCTCAATTATGATTGGGATGAAGTACATTCAAAATGTTTCAGAGATAACAAGGCCAAAAGTAGATTATCCATCTATCCTTTTATCGACATTAGGATTTGGCGGGCTTGTATATAGCTTTAGTGCATCAGGTGATTTAGGGTGGTCTAATCCGAAAGTGTATGGTGCTTTAATTGTTGGGCTTATCTCATTATGTATTTTTGTCGTTCGACAATTGAAAATTGAGAATCCAATTTTACAATTACGAGCATTTAAAGTTCCGATGTTTACATTATCAGTTGGATTAATTGTCATTGTGATGATGTCGTTATTTTCAACGATGACTTTATTACCGATGTTCCTGCAAACAGTTTTACTCGTTACAGCTTTTAAATCAGGAATTATCATGCTTCCGGGAAGTATTATTAGCGCCATAATGGGGCCGATCGCAGGTAAACTATTTGATAAATTTAGTCCGAAAGTTATTATCGTTCCTGGTATTGTGTTAGTGGGGATTGCAATGTTCTTATTTAAAGGCATTACTCCTGATACATCAATGGTACAAATTATTGTCATGCATAGCGTATTAATGGTTGGACTCATGTTTGTCATGACAGCACAAACATACGGCTTAAATCAATTAACACCAGATCTATATCCGCACGGAACAGCGTTGTTTAATACGTTACAGCAAGTAGCGGGCGCAATTGGTACAGCTATCTTTATTTCGAAAATGTCTTCAGGAACAACTCAGTATATGGAAAGCTCCGCAAATCCAATGGACCCAGTAGAGAAGTTAAACGGTTTAACGTCAGGGTTCCAAGGTGCATTTACATTAGGGTTAGTCTTTATCATTGTTGCATTTATCGTATCGTTGTTCTTAAAAGAAGAGAAAAAGGGAGTAAAAGCAACGAGAGTTTTACAGAACGAAAATTAAGGTTTATATAAAAAGACATCTTTACGATTAAAGATGTCTTTTTATATTTCTTTCGTAATAATAGTTCAAACAGCCGAGGGAAATGTGGTGTATGTATTGTCTGTTTTTTAGTAAAAAGAACTATTGAGAATAACGATGCAAAGCCTTACTAATAACTAAAAGTCCAATAATGAGGGAAAGTGTTCTTATAATAAGTTCTGCAACTAATAAGTCACCCATCGTTTTAGTAACATCATACATACTCCCTGTAATGAGAATAGGTGCAATCATAATGATAATTCCAATTACTATTTGAAGAAGTAAATTCACGTTTTTACTCAAGATAATTACCTCCAAAAAATATTATAAAACAAAATATGGAATTTTCTGTATTGTACATTTATTATACTGTATCGAATTAAGATTATGGTAATGTTTCTAAAATAAAAAAGAGGTGTCACATAGTTATAAGGTGACACCTCTTTTTAGCTAGTAGAAAGTAAAGACGCTTCAATAATATAACGATCTGGGGCGTCACCAATGTAGTTAAAGGGGTAACAAGTTGTTAATGTTGGTTTCTCTTTCTCTACAATGACAGTTCGATCTTCTGCGTCTGTTATCCAATGTTTGTTAATCTTACAATTCCTCCGTAACATCATACCGAAGCAACTGCCCCTGATCATAAAACCTCTCAAAAATAATCCCCATTACATAGAAGAATACTAGCCCGAAACAAATATGAATGAGTGTAAAAGTAGCTCCAAATGAAGAAAATTCATACACGAGAATTGGTAATTTCGCAGTTGTCCAAACGCCTAAGAAAAATACGATGTACCGAATGCTTGCGCCTTTTTTTAAGAGTAGTGCTGCGATGGGGAAGGCAACATAGAGAGGACCAGCTGCAATGCCTCCTAATAATAGAGAAAATAAGATTCCGTATATACCTGATTTTTCGCCCATATATTTCATGAGCGTTTCTTTTTTCACCCACTGATCAAGTAACCCTACAAATAGTAAGACAGGGGGGAGGAGAAACAGCATATCTAAAATGCTATTCCCTGTTAATTGTAATGCGCTCCATCCTAAAGATTGATTTATAAAAGTCAATACAAAGAGTCCCAGTAATAAAATGAAAAAGAAGCGATATCTTTTTAGTTCTTTCATACCATCACCATCCAAATGATATAGGAGAATAGGAGGGACATGAGCAGAGCAGATGCATTACGTGCGTAAGCAAAGCTTCGCCCAAATATCTTTTGTTCCATCGGTAAGGTTGTAATTCCTACTGACATGAGTGTAGACATAAGTGCCGCAACTTGAGGAAGGCCTGCACCGTGTTGTACCAACGTATTACCAAGTGGGAATACGACGAAGCTTGGAATAAGTGCAACGGAGCCGAGTATTGCTGAATAAATAATACCGATGAATCCAGATTGCTCCCCAATAATAGAAGAGATGAAAGACGGCGTTAATATAGAAAGCGATAAGCCAACGAAAAGCATGATGGAGAGCATCGCAGGGAGAAGGTTGCGAAACATTTTCCACGACTTCATTAGAGCATCTTTCGTTTTCGTACGATCCTTCATAAAAGAAAGCCCCGTAAGGATAATGGCTAAAGTATAAAGAATCACGCCGTTAATCATGATCGGATTCCTTCAAGTCTTTATATTTGTCTAAGAAGAAGGATAAGTTCTTCATTTTTTCTTCAATATCCATTTGAAAATCTGCCAGTTGTTCCTTTCCAGCAGGCGTAATTTTGTACATCTTTCTCGGTTTGTCTTGATGATCTGTGCTTACATAAGATTCAATTGCATCTTCGTTTTCTAATTTTTTTAGTGTGCGATATAGAATGGCACTATCGATTGGATTGACGGGAAGTTCTTCCTCGCACTTTTGCAATAATTGCCCGCCATAGTTATCTCCTTCAGCTAGAAATAACAAAAGAAATGCGCCCGTATGTCTTCCTGTATGTTTCATGGATATACCTCCTAGAATGAATTAGAATACACACTGTTAATGACAGTATACTGTTGTTAACAGTATAAGGTGCATGAAGTGTTATGTCAATTTTAAAAAGTTTGATTTTTGATAGTGGTTTTTAGCATTTGTAAACTATCGATATGTATAGGGGTTGTACATCCAAAAACACACAAAAAAGACACTCTCAAGAGTGCCTTCCTTTAGCAGCCGAATCCGCCGCCCCAACAGCTAGCCCCAACGATGATTAATAAAATAAAGAGTACAACAAGTAAAGCGAATCCGCCGCCGAAACCGCAGCCTCCACCACAAGTACCGCCATAGCCCATATTAACTCCTCCTTCCATAAAGACCATTTAATAATGGATTTAATTCACTTTATGTTTTTCCGGATAAACTTGAGCAGGTCCTTTTAAAAAATAAAAGGTGCTTAGATTTTAAAAGAGTTGACGACCTTATTTT
The DNA here is from genome assembly GCF_921008455.1 of Bacillus basilensis. Lineage (NCBI taxonomy): Bacteria > Bacillati > Bacillota > Bacilli > Caryophanales > Bacillaceae > Bacillus > Bacillus basilensis. The sequence continues at coordinate 980,397 of NZ_CAKLBZ010000001.1, forward strand.
TGTCACCGGTATTATGCTGATGACATATTGTATTTTATTCTGTGTATTGGGGGAAGGAGGATCTTTATGGCCAATTCTGAAATGATTTTACGATTACTTACGGATTTAAAGATTGAACAGCAAGCCTTAAAAGAGCAGTTGGAAAAAATACAAACAGCTGTGAATACTCTTGAAGAAAAATCAGCGATTGTGGAAGAAAAACCAATGACTATTGAAGAAAAACCAGCTGTTGCTGCTGCAAAGCAAAGAGCTCATTCTGGACGCCCAACATCTTTTCGTGCTTGGAGAGCATCAACTCAAAAAAATTCATAAAAATATAAGAAAAGAAGACATCTAGTAAGATGTCTTCTTTTACTTGTACAATCCAAATGTGTTAAGAAGATATATCTATATTGCTTTAAAAATAAGAAGAAAATAACGATTGTCGACTCCTTTTTTAGTATAGCATGTATTAATAATGAATTTTATGTAATGTTGCATATATATAGATTATATGATGTTATTCTTGTATATTTTAGTTGTCTGTTATTTGTTTTAATTCATTTACTTATATTATTTTTTGAGCGCCCAGTGATGGGGCCTTTTTTTATAATTGTTTTAAAGCAAAAACCCCTCAAGTATAGTGAGGGGCTGCATGACTAGGTAAATGAATGATTATTGGTGTTTAATGAGCTGAAGTTCAGGATATTGCTTCTGAATTTCTTCTAAATGATTTTCGTTTATTCCTTTTAAATTTTGATCAAAGAAGCTAGTTACTAGTTTATTAATGAGTGTATAATTTGCGGCTACATCTTCGTCTGGTTCGTTAATAATAGGTGAAAATGCTGCTAAATCTGTAAAACTAGTATGATTTGTTTTGGGAATTACCACTGTGTACACGCCCGGTTTTTCAATAGTTTTATTTCTTAAATAGGATATTTCCAATAATTCATTTTGGATTCCGGTTGTCTTTTGATTCTCAGCTTCTTTCATATAATGAATCGTAGCCTCAGCATTCATCAACATGAATGGTTTCTGAGGACCGTCTTTAGGCATTGGGTCGCCATATAATCCGCCATCCATATCAATTGCAGCTTTAATACGCGTATCCTTTACTAACATTTGTGCGGAAGTTGCTCCGCCAAAAGAGTGACCGAACATTCCGATTTTGTCATAGTTAATTAAGTCTGCGATCGTTTTAAAACTTTTATCGAAATTACCTTCTATTACTTCGTTTAAAACAAAAGTAGTATCCTGTTCCCAGTTTTGAACTATGGTATTTAAGGCAGTAGGTGTATATTCAATTGGTATAGAGTCTACACGGTTTCCGTTAGGGAAAATCGTTGTTGCTGCATATCCTGTGAAGTTAAGAGCAATGATTACATAACCTTGACTAGCTAGCTCTTCTAACTGGAATGTATTTTGTTGACCATATAATCCCATCCCATGACCGAATAAAAGGAGGGGGAATTTCTCTTTATCTTGAAGTGGCTTAGCATCTTGATAAGAATTTGTTTTTGTCAGCCCTAAATGTGTCGTTACGATATAGGGAGCACCGTTTGTTACTGCCAATTGTTCAGCCAGCTCGTTTATGTTCTCAAAATAGGCAGAAGGGTTCCCTGATCCTTTTTCGGCAGGATAGTATACTTGTATCATTAACTCACGATTTCCATGACTATTTGGTACAGTGGTTTCTTTTCGATTTGTATCAATTAAATGAAAAGTTTTCGTTCCTACTGTATATTTTCCAGTAGGCTCAGGGAGTGTTATGATCGGAAAAAGTAAAGGTAATGTAAACATTGCGATAGCCGTTACGATAATTCCTAAACCTTTTAAAACTTTCATCACTAACTTTTTAGAAACGGCTGTAGTTTTGGGTTTCAAAAAAACTTGTAATGTTAAAACGAACAATAAGAAATAGGCGGGGATCATACGCCAGTTTGCGCCAATTACAATGATGGTGGCAAATAAGAATGCATAATTGATCAGTAAAATGACTACATTTTTTTCGTCAAACCTCGTTCGATAAAGATGGGAGTGATGCTAGATAAAAGTAATACAGCAACAAAAATGATTTCTAACATTTTTAGTTTTTAGCTCCTTTCCAAATTATATAAAAATAGATTGATAATTTATAACCTTCTCAATTATATAACTATCATTGATGATTGTATGCATGTAAGTAAGTTTAGAATGTTTTTACATGACATCTTAAAAAAAGTACTCATACGAGTACTTTTTCTTAAATGAATTATTATTTGTTTTTAAACCGTTCCCCATAAATGATAAACCATACCGATAACAAAAAATGCGAGTCCTACAAATAAAACGATTAAAGCAAGCATTCCATTTTTATTATGTTCCATACAGTCAGCTCCTTTTTAGTTATATACAAAAAAGCCTTTAGTCGTAATTATGGCTAAAGGCTTTGATCTTCATACTTTGTATTTTATAAAAAAGTTGTACTTCTGTATTAATTTGGAATATGATTATTTAAAGAGTAGGTGATGAGTACATGCAGGAAACAAAACAATTCCCGCTTATATCTGGAAATCTCTCATTAGATTTAGTGAATACAGAGTTAGTTAGGCGTGGACAACGTTATGATTTATTAATAACGGATAAAGATGTATTAGAATGGCTACATGTAATAAAGGTTAATCTTCCTTTTTGGAATGAAAAAACACTTATAGGAATTCAAGAGCGACTCAATCAAGTTACATCTAGCATATTAGAGGCAAGAGAAGTAATGAGAAAACAGTTTGAGGCAATTGCCGATCAGCATGAAATTTCTGATGATTTTATTACGTATTTAGAAAAACAAATTGAGAAGGCACCATTTACATATAAAGTCATTGAACAGAGTCTAGTACCTATCCCAGTTGGAGAAATTGAGGATGTACTTGTATCGTTAATTGCATTTGATGCTTTAACCTTAATAACAGAAAATAAGCTTATTTCTCTTAAAAGGTGTTCAAATCCCGACTGTGTTTTATTATTTATAGATAAAAGCGGAAAACGAAAATGGTGTTCTATGAAAATATGTGGGAACCGGAAAAAGGTAGCAAAATTTCAGGATCGAAAATGTGAAGAAGTTTAGGGAATCAACTTATATGAGTTGATTCTTTTTTTCTGCATCCTTAAACTAACCTCTAAAATTAATATTGACCGGTTAGTTTGTTTGGAATATAATTGTTGGTAAATAAAGGAGGAGAATGATGAACAATATAACAGCAGCTAAGAAGAAAGATGCTCCACCAATAAGTGTACGATATTTTGCAAAAATGAAAGGGAAAGGAAGAAGTCCGTTACAAGTAAATATAAAGGACTCTTTGACAGGACTATTAGGGGGATTTTTAACAATTCTCACCTTAACATATTTAACGAGTATAACTTCTACAGAATTGTTAATGGCTCCATTTGGGGCGAGTTGTGTATTAGCGTTTGGAGTTTGGAATGCACCGCTATCTCAGCCGCGTAATATTATTGGAGGACATTTGATTTCAACTTTCATTGGTCTATCAATATATCATTTGTTCGGGAATGAATATTGGACAATTGCTTTAGCAGTTGGGATGTCGATTGCTATTATGATGTTAACAAGAACAACGCATCCTCCGGCAGGGGCTGATCCAATTGTCGTTATTTTAGGAGCATACAGTTGGAGTTATTTAGTAACACCAGTTTTAGTTGGTTCTCTTGTTATTGTAGTTATTGCTTTATTCATTAATAACATGAGTAGTAAAAGAAGCTATCCAACTTTTTGGATATAATTTGTAAAGCGAAAAACAATTTGAGTAAGTATTTCATTTTTACTATGTTTTAATTTTTATATAGAAAAAAGCCTTTAGTCATAATTATGACTAAAGACTCCATTTCTCAAACTTTTTTAGTTTATAAAGAAAAGACACCCATATAAGAGTGTCTTTTCCGATAGTTTGTTTAGCAGAAGCAAGAAGCTCCAACGATGATTAATAAAATAAACAATACAACTAATAATGCAAATCCTCCAGAAAAACCGCAGCCTCCGCCGCAACTACCACCAAATCCCATAATAGCTCCTCCTTTAATAAGAGGGGAAAACAAAGGGTCACTCGTGTTTTTTAACGGATTCCATTTACTTTATGTTTGACGCATGAATGTGAGCAGGTCCTTTTGAAAATAAAAAAAGACACCTTGAGGTGCCGTCTGTCCCATGTATGTAATTAATATTCGCTAGCATAAAACTCTTTTATTAGCTTTATTTCATTTGTATCCGGGTCAAATTTAAATATTTTAATTTGGTTAGATTCGTCTTTGTATGCAAATGTATTATCACCAACTTGAGTCATATTGCTGGTGTTTAAGATGGGATCACTACCATGATCAGTGATTTCTACAGTTTTCTCACGATCCCAAAATGCAATGACAATAATCAAGATGATAAGGCATATACGTATGTTACGTAGTTCTCTTGATACAGTATTCTCCATTTGATAGTCTCCTTTGTTGTTGAATAGATTTTGTTTATAAAAGAGATAATTCTTATGAAAATAAATAAAAAAGACACTTGAAAGTGTCTTTTTTATTTGAGTTATGCGCATTGCTTAATAAGACGCTAGTTCCTCAATCGGAATATGAGTAACTATGTAGGGTGATTTCATTATAACATTTTAACCAGTAATGGGTCTATATGGGATTTTTGTAATTATTACGTTTATTTATTCGGAATGATAGATGTATAATCCGGAATTTGATCTATTAAAAGCAGTGGAAAAGGCAAAGGGCATATTTTATTCCGTGTTATAGGAATGTATAGAGCTAGATTTCCCTTTACACAAACATAACGGTATAATATAGTTAAGTTAAGTGAACTTAACTATTAAATGAAACAAAATAACAGCATGGAGGAAGAGTGCTATGACGAGAACGTATAAAGAAGTAATTAATGAAATGAACCGAGCCTATAATGAATTCTACATTTTACTATTTCAGGAGTTGAAAGATGAGTATGGTCTTACAGGACAGCAAGAGAGTATGCTATTTCATATTAATTTAAATCAAAACACGACAGCAAATCACATTGCGACTACTTTTAATATATCGAAAAGCGCTGTTAGCCAAGTTTTATCGAAATTGGAAAAGCAGAAGATGATTTCAAAACAAGTAAATCCTAATAATAAAAGGGAGTATTTCCTTACACTTGGTCCAAACGGTAGTAAGTATATGGAGGAGTTGTCTGAGTTAGATGATGTATTAATTGAGAAATACTTTTCTAAAATCGATATAAATGCTTTAGAGCAAATGACTGATACGTTAACGAAAATAAATAAAGTGATATTGGAAGAAAAACAGAAGGATCTTGATTGTAATGAGTAAAAAGGAGGGGAAGCATGTGATGAGTTACATACCAAATATGATTACGATAGCAAACTTTGTATGTGGACTTCTCGCTATTTACGCTATTCTCGTTCACGATATGTATTTGGGAGCAGTTTTTATTATTACAGGTATGTTATTTGATTTCTTTGATGGCATGGTTGCCCGGAAGCTAGATTCTGTTTCTGAAATTGGCGGAGAGTTAGACTCATTTGCAGATTTAGTTACCTTTGGCGTGGCACCGTCTATTCTTGCCTATAGTGTCGCTTTAAAAGATTTGCAGTCTATCGGGATGATATGTGCACTCGCTTACAGTATTTGCGGAATGCTTCGACTTGCAAGATTTAACACGCAGCAAAGCAAACTCCCAACCTTTATCGGAATGCCCATTCCATTCGCGGCCATGTGTCTCCTCATTTTATGCTTTTTAAATAATCCAGTTTCCGTGGCGTTTGGTACATGCGTACTTGCTTATTTAATGGTGAGCAAAATCAAATTCCCTCATTTTAAAAAAGATATATCGGAAAGCTTAAAGTCCGAAAAATGGAATTGATGATACGGAATTACAATGAAAAAGATAAAGGAGCATAACATGATTCGTATGGCATTAAGATCATTTAACATACAAATATATTGTTTGCTAGGCGTGATGTTAGTAGGGTGGTTGCTGACCCCTTTTCGAGCCCAGTTTGTAGGGATAAGCATTGGCCTTTTAGTTAGTATGTACTGCGCCTGGATTTTAGGAAGGCGTATTGAAAAGTTCGGAGACAGCATCGTAAAAAAAGAAAAAGCACCGATGCTCGGAATGATGAATCGGTTCGCAGCCGCAATACTCGGTGCAATTATTATGTATGAAATTGAACACCATGAGTTCATGTGGACATTTGCATCTGGAATTATGGGTGGGTATTTCTTGGTTATTATTAATTTGGGGTATTATAGTATGAGAGATGGGAAGGAATAGATTAGTACACTTTAATTAGAAATTAACCCCCCCTCAAGTATGGAATTACATACTTGAGGGGGTTTGTTAACGATTACAATCAAACCATTTTTAAGTTATCTTTCTTCCGAAAAATGTAAAAACAAAAACATCTTTTGTCCATTTTCCTTTCCCATACATATATAATACGAACCCACTAATACTAGTCAGTATAATAAGTACAGCGAAATATATCGAATTTTTGTTATTACCATTCTTTAAGCTATCTATAATTTGCTCCTTAGTATGTCCAATATAAACAAATTTCCCGTATCTATTAGGTAATTCTTTTATTACTTTTCCATCTACTGACCCAAGTACAACTACATTTTCTTTATTTTCTACTGCTCTAAATGAATAAAAACGTTTTTTTCCATCTGCTAACTTTGTAGCATTCGCCTGAATATCATTTATTCTTGTTGAAATTACATTCTGATCATTTAATTCCATAAAGGGAGTTTCCAGAGACACATTTTCTTTATTTATTAATTTTAATTCTTTATTTCCTATATGTATGGGTTCATTATAAAAAGCTGTTACTTGACCGTTACTCCATAAAGAACGATTTGGTGCAGAAGTCTGTGTATAGTATGTCGTTTTTTTCTTTTGAATTCGATTCACTACCGCATACCCATCAGCAAGTAGCGTTTCATCTCCTGTTACACGTTCAGAATATATCTCTCCCCTTACAAAATATATACCATTTGCAACCTCTTTTTCACTTGAAATCATCTGTATATCACCGAGTTCATTCCAGACTAAAAAACTATTTAAATTCTTATACCCATAAAAAACACATACAATTAATAAAATTGTAAACAATGCCCCTATTTTAATTGTTGCCTTTTTATTCACTGATTGTTATTCCCCCATATACTATTAATATTTTCATCTTAATTATAATTAGAACTATTATTGATGTACATATATTCATCTTTTTTGCCCTAAGCTAACTTTGTTTACTTCACTTTTTTTCGGCACTATACATCTAGACGGTAAATCCATTGACCACGGCAAGACTTTATCAATTCCTTCTTTATTGTTTAAATCGTTATTGGATAGCGCTTCAAACAAATAACGAAGATAATGATAGGAACTTAGATTGTTCTCTTTTGTGATTTCAACCGGAAGGTTCTGTACAGACTCATCCCCATGGCCGCGTTTCTTCTTACGACGATAGGTGATTGTGTCAACAGGTTGGTTCGGGAGATCAGAATCACTTTCTTTCTCAGCCTCATTAAATAGTTCTAAAGCGAGTTTATTATTAGGTGTCTTTTCATAAAAAAATCTCCACATGTAGTATGTAAGGAGATTATCTCATGGGGTATTTACAAATAGTAGGTGTGGAATATTTGACGCTTACTTTTACTTAGGTAGATTATTTTTTATGTTTTTTAAACATAAATTTGTAAATTAACCATGTAATAATTATTACCACAGGAGTAATTAATGCACCGTTAAACATTTTTTGATATATGTATAACATATTTAAAATTAATAAAGAAATTATTGTAATAATCATATTATATTTTGAAAAGGTTTCTACGAATTTAGAATGTGCAAATAACTTTTTGTATATAAAGTAAAAGATTACAAAAAGGATTGTTGTTACTAAACTAAAAACACTAATTTGAAGATAAAATATAACTATTAAATTTGTTACTGCTATTATCATTAACCAAAAAATTATAAAAAAATTAGATAAAACTTCTACACTTACTAATAGAGCTCCTAGCGTTGCAATAAAAGCAGCAATTTTATTTGAGGAATCACCTTTGTTATGAGAAGAATTTTGTCTATTCATGAATAAAAATCAGCTCCAATTTTCTTTATCCCCTTTAAAATAGATAATCATTTGTATATGAAAAAAAATCCATATATAAATGATTATCTATTTTATATTATCAGAATTTTATTTTGTGTGGAATTGTATTATGTGATTGTTAGGCTCTTTTACCTAGGTACAAGGTGAAAATTTAAGAAAAATTTTATATTTACCCCACTTTTTATTTTAAAAGTTTTTCCTATCCTATAAACAAGTTATAGCAAGGAGGAGACTGAAAATGAAGAAGTGGGGATTTTATATTTTTAATATATTCCCTATATTCGAAGACAAAGTAGAAGATTAAATATATGAACAAAGTACTGGTTCTTAAACTATGTTCTAAAATAATAGATGAAAGTGTAAAGTTAGGGGATTCTACATGCATACAGGAGTTTTAATTAGTTATTTGTATACGTATTTTTTTACTATTATTTTTTGTATTGTGTTTCAAATTGGCTTTTATTTTAAAGCGAAAAGAACTATATCTATTCGGCATTTTCTATGGGTATATGTTTTTCTATTCTACCTTTCCCTAGTGTATAAGGTGACGCAAATCGCGACTGTATGGGATATAAGTAGATATGAAACGTGGATTCGTGTAAATCAAATCAACTTGACTCTATTTGATACGGCAGGTAGTACTACGTATCTTTTGAACATTTTACTATTTATGCCGTTCGGTTTCTTACTACCGACTATTTGGCCTCAGTTTAGAAAAATGAAAAATACCGTATGTACAGGATTCTTTTTTTCGTTGGCAATTGAGTTAAATCAATTACTAAATAATAGAATTACAGATATTGATGATTTATTTACGAACACCCTCGGGGCGATTATTGGGTATTTATTATATAGAGCTTTTAAAATGATATTTAAAAGAGAGGGGGAAAAGCTTGATACCAATTCTTCTCTAGTTATAAAATACGAAGCTGTTTTTTGTTTAGTGTGTTCATTTGTAGGTGCGATGTTAATTTATCATCCAGCTTTATTTGGAAGACCTGTAATCATTCAGTGAGGTGATTAAGAATTTTTTTAACGCTCGTACGATATTTCAATTTGCAAAAAGCCTTTAACTCGTTATAGTTAAAGGCTTTTATTATCATAATTTTAGTTACCAACTACCCACTCGAGCATCCGTCTTCAACCACTTCACCCAATCCAAATCCTCTACTTTAAGCAAACTCAGTGAAACACCTTTCATATCTAAAGAAGTTAGAAGGGTACCAACTTTTACGAAAGTAACTTGTAATCCTTCAAGCTCACATAAACGGCGAATGTCGTTTGCGAAAATGTATTGTTCCATTAATGGCGTTGCGCCAAGTCCATTAATAAGGATGGCGAAGTTGTCACCTTTTCTCCAACGATAAATGCTTTTTAATTTGTTCATCAGTTCAATCGCTAATATTTCAGAAGAGGATAGCGCTTCTTTGCGGTAACCTTTTTCGCCGTGAATGCCGACGCCGTAAAAGACTTCATCTTCGTTTAATGTGAATGAAGCTTTTCCTTTCACTGGATCGTTTGCAGGTGAAAGAGCAACTCCTAATGTGTGTAAGTTTTCAGTAATAGAACGGCCGAGTGCTGTTAGTTCTTCTAAAGAGTGACCTTCAAGAGCGGCCGCACCAAGTATTTTTTGAACGAAAACAGTGCCGGCGACGCCGCGTCTTCTTTTATTAAAAGAAGCATCATCTTCAATTGAAACATCGTCATTTACGATGATATGGTCAATTTGTCTTCCTTCTCCTTTAGCGATCTGCTCAGCCGCTAGAAAGTTCTCAACGTCATCTTTAAAGTTTTTGATGATGAATAGTATACTTTTATCTTTTGGTATGAGGCGAGTTGCCGCCACAATTTGTTCCACTGTAGGCGGAGTGAAAATGCTGCCGTTTACTGCCGCTGTAAGCATACCTTTTCCTACATAACCAATATCAGCAGGTTCATGTCCGCTACCACCGCCGCTTATGATAGAGACGTTTTGCTTCAGTTTTTCAATATTTTTTACATAAATGATGTGATTTGTTTCGTCGTAATTTACTTTGTCGTTATGTTCAAAATAAAAGCCATGCATCATATCTTGAACGATATTTTGTACATCATTCATAATCTTTTTCATTGCTTTTGCCACCCTTTAATTACTTTGCAGATTGCTCCAGTAATAGTAGTAATTGATTGTTTATCATATTTTTCATGAGAGAAGACATAATGGAAGGATCTACTTCACATTTGCTTTCAATCCAATCTTTTATCGTTCCAACGAAGCCGTGACTATAAAAGGAGGCAATCGTATTTTTTGTCTCATCAGAAAGGCTGAATCCACAGCTCACAGATAGTTCATCAATAATTTTCATATATAAGTTTTTCGTATGCTCAAATAAATAGTGATTAAACGAGTTTTGTTCAATGACTTTAAAAGCATTTCGGTAAAATTTTTGATTCTCATAAAAGTAATCAAATAATAAATCGAAAATGTTTTCCCATGTTTCATAGTCGAGAAAGTCGATAATGTTTTCCTTCGTTTCTTCTCTATAAATCCAGCTTAATAGTTCAAATTTATCTTTGAAATGATAATAAAAAGTTTGCCTACGCATTTGACAGTGTAACATAATATCGCTCACTGATATTTTATGAAATGACTCTGTTTCCATTAAATACTTCAATGAGTTCGCGATTATCTTTTTAGAAATTATAGAAGAGGTCATCTGAATCATCCCTAGAATGTTATTAATATAAAAATCCTATCTATAAATGAGAGCGGTGTCTTTAGACAGATTGTCCATTTTGTCCGTTTACTATAAAACGCTTTCATTTTAACATGAGTAGTAAGAAGAAGATTTCAAATATATCACAATATATTAAAGGAATTGAGGGAGAACTACAATGAAAAAGATTATAAACAAACCAGAAACATTAGTAATGGAAATGTGTAACGGAATGGTTATGGCTCATCCAGAGCTTGAGCTTTTGAAAAAATATAAAGTAATTAAGAAGAAAGAAATGAACGAAAACAAAGTAACGTTAATTAGTGGCGGCGGTAGTGGTCATGAGCCGGCACATGCAGGATTAGTCGGAAAAGGAATGTTAGATGCGGCAGTGTGCGGGGATGTATTTGCTTCTCCTTCACAAATTCAGGTATACCAAGCGATTAAAGAGACAGCTAGTAAAAAAGGTACGTTATTAATTATTAAAAATTACAGCGGCGATATTATGAATTTCAAAAACGGAGCTCATTTAGCAACGGAAGATGGAATTGAAGTCGACTACGTAAAAGTGGACGATGATATTGCGGTAGAGGATAGTTTGTACACAGTAGGACGCCGCGGCGTTGCGGGAGTTATTCTCGTTCATAAAATTGCCGGTGCAGCAGCGGAAGCAGGTATGGATTTAGGAGCGGTGAAAGCAGTAGCAGAAAAAGCAGCGGCTAACGTGCGTACAATCGGTTTAGCATTAACTTCTTGTACAGTTCCAGCGAGCGGATCACCTACTTTCACACTTGCGGAAGATGAAATAGAATACGGCGTAGGTATTCACGGTGAACCAGGAATTAAGCGTGAAAAAATGTTGTCAGCAGATGAATTAGCGAACCGTATGACAAATGATCTTGTAAAAGATTTAGGAGTAAAAGATGGCGAAGAAATTGCACTTCTAGTTAACGGTTTTGGCGGAACTCCACTGCAAGAACTTTACCTGTTTAACAACGCAGTTACGAGAGAACTAGCTGCCAGAAACATTAAAATTAATAGAGTATTTGTCGGTAACTATATGACGAGTATTGATATGGCAGGTATGTCTTTAACAGTGATGAAATTAGATGATGAGTTAAAAACATTACTATCTAAAGAGTGTAATACACCTGCGTTTAAAGTAGATGGACCGGTTGAAAGTGTAGAGTACGTGAATGTACTTGAAGAGACAGAAGAGAAGGAAGTTTCGTTCGAAATAGAAACAGCGGAAGAGCACGCTGTTATTAAAAATAATGTCATTACATTAAACAACATGATTTATCTCGTTGATAAAATGAGCGATATTATTATTAAAAATGAAGTACCGTTCTGTGAGTTAGACACACATGCAGGTGACGGCGACTTCGGAATGAGTGTGGCAAAAGGATTTAAGCAATTAAAACGTGAGTGGCATTCTATTGTAGAACAAGAGAATATAACGATCGGATCATTCCTTGATGGCTGCTCAATGATTATTATGGAACATTGCGGCGGCGCATCTGGTCCAATTTGGGGCGGTGCATTCCGCGCAGCTAGTAAAGCAGCCGGTGAAAAACGTGAGTTAACAGTGAAAGAATTCGCTGAAATGTTGCAAGCAGCACTGCAAGGTATACAATCTATCGGTGAAAGATCATTCGGAAGAGGAGCAGTAGTTGGTGATAAAACACTTGTTGACGCACTTGCTCCATGTGTAGACTCTTGGTTAAATAGCGCTTCAAACGAAGAAGACATAAAAACTGCCTTTGAAAAAGGTGCAGAAGCAGCGGTCAAAGGAGCAGAGTATACGAAAGAAATCGTAGCTCGCATGGGCCGCGCCGGTACAGTTGGTGAAAGAAGCTTAGGCTATCCAGATGCAGGTGCACATGCACTTGGAGTTATCTTTACGGAAATTGCGGGTAGTTTGAAATAGGAATTAGAAGATCCCCTCTGCCTTATGGTGGGGGGATCTTTAATTATAACCATCATTCTTCCAGTGAAAAAATTATTTGTTAGCCAATCTAGAAGCTGCTTCTTCCACTTCTTTATATGCATTTTGTAATACTTCATTTGGATCTAGTACTGCTGTTCCTTGTGCACGAACGATTTGATAATCTTCAATACCAAGAAAATTAAACATTGCTTTTAGATATTTATGAGAGTATTCCACTTCTGTATACCAATCATCATTTGTATAGATTCCTCCACTTGCTTGTATAACAAGCATTCTTCTTCCATCTTTAAGTAATCCCACTGATCCAGTTTCAGTATATTTAAATGTTTCACGTGCAATCATGATATTGTCCATGTAATCTTTTAACTTTGAGGGAATATTAAAGTTGTGCAAAGGTAATACGATAACATACGTATTTGCACTTTTAAATTGTTGTAAAATTTCGGACATACGCTCTGTTACTTTTTGTTCTTCATCAGTTAACTTTTGTCCATTTCCTTGCTTTTCCCATGCGCTTAAAACAGTTTTATCTATCATTGGTACTACATCATCGTATAAATTAATCTGTTCAATCGTTTCATTATTAGGAATTAATTCTTTATAAGATACTAAAAAGTGGTTAAGAACCTTAATGCTGACTGATGATTGATCATCCACTTTCGGATGTGCGTTTATGATAAGTGTTTTGTTCATTTGTATTTCCCCTTTTTAAAAGTTTTTACGTTTTAATCGTCGACCGAATTAATCGTCGATTAACTTGGTCTTTAATATAAACTCTGAAATTATTTTTGTCAAATGAAATACATACTATTCTAAAAGAGCCTTTTTTTATTTGACTAAAATTCTAAATGGTCCTAAGATACAATTTGATAACCCTTAAAATAAAAAGCAGGTGATTTGTATATGCAATATAGTGTTGGGGTTGAATATGCCTTGCATTGCCTAGTTTATTTAATTAATACTCCTTCCAAGGAAAGTGTCGGAATAAAAGATTTGGCAGAGTTTCAAGGACTTTCTGAAACATTTCTTTCAAAAGTTTTCGGTAAATTATCTAAAGCTGATATTGTGAATTCTGTCCCAGGTGTAAAGGGAGGATATAGGTTAGCTAAGTCTCCAGAAGATATCTCTTTTTGGGATGTAATAGAAGCCGTCGAAGGTCCAAAACCTATTTTTCAATGTAAAAATATTGTACAGAATGGTCTACTATATCGAGACGACGCTTGTAATTCTTGTGACCCTAGCAATTCTTCTTGTACAATTAACTTAGTAATGCTTGAAGCGGAAGAACACATGCGCGAGTTTCTTCGTAAAAAGACTCTTGCATGGTTAGATAAAGAACTTGATATTGTTTTACCTGAAAAGATAAGGGTAGATACTCGTGAATACTTCAAACAAAAAAACTCTAACTAAATCGCCATGACGAATTAGTTAGAGTTTTTTTGTTTTTTAACATTAATTCCATCATGTGAGTACTTCATCACAAATTCCTTCTTTAAATATCACATTTAATTAACTCATAAAGTTTCAAATTGATTAACATTAAAATTCTAAACAATACAATTTTATTTTCGTGAAAAGTAAATGAATTTATGTTTTCAGATATTTTAAACATAGTGAAAATCACCTTTGAAAAAGGAGCAGAGTATACGAAAGAAATCGTAGCTCGCATGGGCCGCGCAGGTACAGTTGGTGAAAGAAGCTTAGGCTATCCAGATGCAGGTGCACATGCGCTTGGAGTTATCTTTACGGAGATTGCGGGTAGTTTGAAATAGGAATGAGAAAGTCCCTCTGTCTTAAGTCAGAGGGACTTTTATATAGTTGATATGTAGAAGACTTCTTTCGGTACTTTTTGCTTATTTGAGAGATTTCTTCAATCAAATTGTATGTTAGACTTAGTTTTTTTGTGATTGCAGCTTATCGATTTTCCAGTGTGCTCCTAGAGGATCTAAAGAGCTTTCAATATAAAACATATATTCATCTGCGGTACTTGGTACTTCAAAAGCTATTTTTAATTCTACCGTTTCATTTGGTTTAACTTGTATATCAGAAGGGTTTTGATCAAGCACCTTTCCTTCATAGGCCTTTCCGGCTTTTTCATCTTTTAAGTTATATTTTAATTCTGATAGTCCAATCGTTTGACCTCGTACATTTTTTACAGAGACATTAACAACGACGGAATCGTTACTAGCATTTAAATATGCATTTTGAACGGCGGTCAAGTAATAGCCTCCCTTAACACTCTCACCAACTAATAAAATACCTTGTTCCAAGCGGCTCATATCTTCTTTTTCTTCAAGATTTATTAATTCTTCATTTTCATTTTTTGCGGTTGGTTCTTCTATTGGACCATTTTCAACGGCACTATCTTTTTTATCTTGTGTGCAAGCAGCCGTAAAACTGACTAATACTAGAATTAAAGTAAGTAATATGAATGATTTTCTCATAAAATTAATCTGTCTCCTTAAGTTTCTCAATTTTGTGCAACTATACATATAAGATTAACATAATGTCTCATTATTGGCTCAAAATAGGTAATCTTTTAGACACCTTATTCTTTTTACTTTTAATATACATTCGATTGGGTCTCACGATATTTGTTAATCTTGTAAATCATTGTCTTAGTAATATCGAGGGTTATTATAGATATATTAATCATATAATTTGTCCCTATCAAAATGAACGTTTCTTGCATCTAATATATTGTAAATATATTTTATTTTGAAAGGATGTGATTATATGGCTCATAAATCTACTGGAGTGTTTCGAGTTCCAGTTTCTGAAAATGGGATTATTCCAACTGCTCTCAACATTATGTTAAACAATGATTCACGCTGTCATACTAGTAATGTAACGGTAACTGTTAAGAGAAGTCCAAACACTTTTTTCCCAACTCAAAATGAATTAGTTGAAATCTCTCGTACTTTTGTTTCTTTAGAACCAAACAGAACAACTAAGATTGTGTTGTTTACTCCAGAATTCCAAATAGAAGATTTTCTTGATGTTATTATTAGTGGAAATAAAGATGATGTTAAGGATGTTCTTGTATATTCTTTCTTAGCAGATTCAGCAGGTCACAATCTGCCATCTACTGTTTTCAGAAATGCAGAATACACTTTTGCTTGCTGACACCGTGATGATGTATTCTTTACTATCATATCAAGGTGCCATCCTGCAGCTTGAATCAACTTAATTTTATTGTGTTGTTATTGTATAAGAAAAGAAGACATCGATTAAGATGTCTTCTCTTACTTGTACACTTGGTGTTAAGAAGGTATTATATTGCTTAAAAACCATGAAAAAATATAACAATCATCGAGTAAGCCTATTATAGCATCAATAAATAGGTTTTAATATGTAATATTGCATATATATAGATTTATTTATATTTAATCTATATAGTTAAATTGTCTGTTATTTGTTTTAATTCATTTACTTATTGTATTTTATTTTATTTTTGAGTGCTCCAGCAATGGAGCCTTTTTTTTTATTGGTGAGATTGTACTAATATGAAAAAATAGAATTAACTGT
Source organism: Bacillus basilensis (assembly GCF_921008455.1). Classification (NCBI taxonomy): domain Bacteria; kingdom Bacillati; phylum Bacillota; class Bacilli; order Caryophanales; family Bacillaceae; genus Bacillus; species Bacillus basilensis. The sequence goes on from NZ_CAKLBZ010000001.1 coordinate 996,716, forward strand.
ATATTGTAAGGGTGATATACCTATGGAGTTTTTGTTTGAGCTGCTAAAAGAATTGGTGAAAGAAGTTTCTGCATATGTTTTATTTACATAAAATTCGTTATCGGTAGCAAGAAAAAGGCGAATTCCTACTTTCAAAAGGAATTCGCCTTTTTCATTTTCTATAACCCTATTCATCTTTTTATACATTCCTATCATGGATTTATAGGTTATGAGAAAGGGTATTTTTTGCACTATTATCTATTCTTGGATATTATTAATAATATCTATATGAACTTATTTTTTATTAAAAAAGTTTGGCGGTGTGTAAAATGATTAAAGGGATTAAAAATATTGAAACGAAAGAACCGATAAACATGTTTCTATTTATTCCCTGTAGTACTCTTTTGTTTGATAATATTTATCAACATTTTATTCTTGGAAAGGATTTTACACTACAGAAGCTTTTATTTGAACTCGTATTTTTATTTATTTTCATTTCATTTTTTTTATATAGTAAGTATTTACAAAAAATGAATAAACAAATGTTTACAAAATATATTTTTCTTGGCGTTAGTATTAGTTATCTTTTGGCATACGATCTTATGTTTATACGTAATCCAGGTGCTTCTTTACATATCCCTTATTTAGAGTGCTTCTTAGTAATTTCTGCACCTTTATTTTTAAGTATTCATTATCTTCTATCGGTATCTATCTGTATGATATGTAGATTTTTAATTGCTATTTATTATTTTGAAATTAACTATCCAATATCATTAATATTATTGTTTCTAACAATTTTTGTTACGTCATTTTTTGTATTTCTTTCATTAAAATTTTTAGTACAAAAAATTAAAGCATCCTATGAAAAACAAATGAAAGAAACAGCTGTATCGATAATGAGGATAATGGAATTAAAGGATCAATATACTAAAGGACATAGTGAACGTGTAGCCAATTATGCTACTATTCTTGCTAAAGAAACAAATGAATATGATGATAATTCTTTAAAACAATTTCATTTTATTTGTTTATTACATGATATAGGGAAAATAGGTATTCCGGATGAAGTTTTAAAGAAAGCATCTTCTCTTACAGAAGAAGAATATAATATTATTAAGACACACCCACAATTAGGACTAGAAGTTTTTAAAAATATATCTTTAATAACAGGTAGTGAAGACATAATTCTTTCTCATCATGAAAGATGGGATGGAAAAGGCTATCCTCAAAAACTAAAAGGAAATCAAATACCATTATGCGCAAGAATTGTTGCAATAGCAGATGCATTCGATGCAATGACTTCTTCAAGAGCATATCGTTCGGCTCTATCTCCTGAAGAAGCTTATAGACGTATTATAGAAGGATCTGGTACACAATTTGATCCTTCTATAGTAGAGGTTTTCAAAAAGGTATTTCCTTTGTGGGAAAAAATGGTCCCAAATTCTTTTAGTTAAAAGCTCATGTCTGAAATCGATTCATATTTGAGGTATGATGAATGCGAAAAATGAAAAAACCGAATCCAATCGTGATAAAAGTTTGGAACTAGATAATGAATAAGGCACATAAAGAAAAGGTACCTATATATAGGTACCTTTTCTAATAGTTTTTTAGCAGAAACAACTGCATCCGATAATGATTAATAGAATAAATAATACAACTAATAAAGCAAATCCTCCAGCGAAACCGCAGCCTTCGCCGCAACTACCACCATATCCCATAACAATAGTGCCTCCTTTAGATAAAAGGGTAAAACTAGGGTTCATTCCATGGATTTTAATGGGTTCACTTTACCTTATGTTTTAAAGAATGAATTGAGCAGGTCCTTTTGAAAATAAAGAAAAGACGCCATTAGGCGCCTTCCTTTTAGGTAGATAAGACTTTAGTTTTCCAATCTAAAGAAATTTTGTATCAGTTCTTTGTGAGTATATCATAATATCTGATTGATTTATTATGCATTGTTACATACTTCTCTAAATCCCTCTATTTTTCATTTGATAAAATAAAATCCTAATATTACCAAAAATTAAATAAATATTTCTACATATTCAAGATATTTACATAAATTACAAAAGTGATACATTTAAGTTGTAAGTTATAAAAACTATTAAAGGGGGATTTATTATGTTCAAGAAATTAGTAGTAGGGCTATTGGCAACTGGTATTGCATTAACAGGAGGAATTGGAGCGGCTTCAGCTGATACGCAAAAAGCTGTGAGCTCTACGAAACAAGCAACATGCTCAATTCCTTATGAATATTCTAATGGTAAATTCAAAAGAACTCTGTATTACTCAAATGGAGTATATGCTAATAGTTTTAATGAAAATGTTTGTGGTGGGACGATTACATGGTATTTAAAGCATGTTCAAAATGGAGTTGCTTTTTACGAAGGTAATTTAAAATAGTAGATTTTTTGAACCTCATTTATTGAGGTTCTTTTATTTTTAGTTTTTAAACTGATTCTCCATAAAAAAAGACACCTAAAGGTACCTTTCTGCGACTTAAACCATCTTAATTTTAATAATATAGTTTTAAGCTTAAAAACTATAGGGAGTTCTCCTATGTGCTTTGTAAATAGCTTTTGCGAAATTATGAGTGTTTTTTTATTTTGTATTTCAATAAGTTCATCTGGATCATTTTTAGATAATATTCTTTTTCTATTAGCTTAAATATAAATAATGCTATTTTCATGTTAGTAACAACATCTTCTCGAATACATTTTATTCTTTGAATGTATCTGGTTTTTCAACTCTGAATGATTTTACCTCACCGCATTCTAAACAGAATGTGGTTAATAGCTTAGAACGTTTCCCTCCTGAAAAGAACCTACTAGAATCATCTTCACAAACATATGCATGATAAGCAGATCCAACTCTTCCTTCTTTAAATGTAGTAGAACCGCAATTATCACATCTTTTATTTTTCATATTACTAACACCTCTTTTGGTTCGTATTTATTTTGCTGTATTTTTATAATAGAAGCAAAGCAACTTGGTTATACATGATGTTTTCGACATGATACAACATACCCCTTCATATATTCGTAAGTAAAACAAGATAATACCCTCATGAACCGCTATAAAAATATGATTTCTTATATATCATTTAATGTTTATCGGAAAAATAAGTATTAAATGATTGATTTTTATTATTCTGATGATTATAATAAAAAAATCACAAAAACAAACAATTCTTATGTTGAGAAGTGGAGGGACGGGCCCTATGAAACTTCGGCAACCTCGTTTTAGACGAAAGGTGCCAAATCCTGCAGGTGAAAAAACACCTGAAAGATAAGAGCGGTTCACTTAGTCAAGAAGGCTACTCTTATTTCGATAAGAGTAGCCTTTTTTATGGCTAAAAGGTAAAGGGGGAATAGGTAGTGGAGTATGGTTTTTGGTTGCCCATTTTTGGGGGATGGCTTCGAAATGTAGATGATGAATCTATGCCGCCTACGTTTGAGTATGCAAAACAAACAGCGCAAGCGGCAGAACAATTAGGTTTTTCAACAACACTTATTGCGGAATTAAATTTAAATGATATAAAAGGTGTTTCAGCACCAAGTTTAGAAGCATGGACAACTGCGGCAGCACTTGCAGCAGTGACGGATAGATTAGAGATCATGACAGCTGTAAGACCTGGTTTCCACAATCCAGCAGTTACAGCGAAAATGGCAGCGAATATTGATCAATTAAGTAATGGCCGTTTTACATTGAATGTAGTTTCAGCATGGTGGGAAGAAGAAGCTAGGCAGTATGGCGGGGTATTTACCGCACACGACGAAAGATATGATCGTACAGAGGAATTTGTAACAGTTTTGAAAGGGCTTTGGAAAGAAGAAGAGTTTTCTTATAAGGGGAATTTTTATGAGATTCATAATACACATTTAAGTCCAAAACCTGTGCAGAAACAAGGGATTAAGATCTATGCAGGTGGTGAGAGTAAGCGAGGAAAAGAGGTAATCGTAAAACACGCGGATGCATATGTCATGCATGGTGGAACAGTGGAAGAAGTATCTGTGAAAATAGAAGATATGAAGAATCGTAGAAAGAAAGTCACAGAGGAGCCATTGCAGTCATTCGGGCTTGCGGCTTACGTCATTTGTCGTGATACAGAAGAAGAGGCATTAGAGGAATGGAGACGCATAACGGATGTGAAAGAAGGTGCGTTAGGTTATGCGGGTTACCAAGATTTTATTAGTAAATCGCATTTAGAACAGCAAGTGAAATTGAATGATTATTCCGTATCTAATCGCGGGTTACGCCCTAATCTAATCGGAACACCAGAACAAATTGCAGAAAGGATACTCGCTTTTGAAAAAGTAGGTGTTACATTATTACTTTTACAATTTTCACCACAGCTTGAAGAGATGAAACGATTTTCTGAAAAAGTGATGCCATTAGTTGAAGCAAGAAGAAAGGAATTGATTACAAATGAGTAAAATTTATATATTACATGAGAATAAGGAATGGACGGATCATTTAGTGAAAAGGTTGGAAGAACTGGAGTTACCGTATGAGGAATGGCATTTAGATAAAGGAACAATATCGTTAGAACAAGAACCTCCTCAAGGTGTTTTTTATAGCCGCATGAGTGCTTCTTCACATACGAGAGGACATCGTTATGCACCTGAATTGACTGAGGGGGTTCTTGCTTGGTTAGAGGGATACGGGCGAACAGTATTTAATGGATCTCGTGCATTACGCCTTGAAGTAAGTAAATTGAATCAATATGCAGCATTAAGAAATTTTGGGATACAAGTGCCGAAAACAATTGGTGCTGTTGGCCGCGCTAATATAGTAAAAGCAGCAAGGGAGTTAGGGGGGGTACCGTTCATTACAAAGCATAACCGTGCAGGGAAAGGCCTTGGTGTTCAACTATTTTATTCCATCGATGCTTTAGAACAGTATTTGGATAGTCCGGCGTTTGAAGAACCTATCGATGGAATTACTTTAATCCAGCAGTATATTGAAGCGCCAGAACCATATATTACGCGTTGTGAGTTTGTAGGCGGTCAGTTTGTATATGCAGTTAAAGTAGATACATCAGAAGGATTTGAGCTTTGTCCAGCAGATGCATGCTCGATTCACGATGCTTTTTGCCCAGTAGGAGAAGAGAGTAAGAAAGAATCGTCAACAAAATTTGAAATTATATCGGACTTCCATGAGCCAATTATTGAACAATACAAAGAATTTTTGAAGAAAAATGAAATCACTGTTGCTGGTATTGAATTTATTCGCAGCTCGGATGGAACAATTTATACGTATGATATTAATACAAACACAAACTATAATTCTGATGCAGAGTCTGTAGCTAATCAATTTGGTATGCTTGAGCTTGCTAAATTCCTTGGAATAGAATTAGAAAAACAAGTAGAGTCAGTTAAATAATATATAAGATTCTAGTGAAAATTTTTGTTAAAGTAATAGTGGGAGTATGACCAAGTTTAGGGGAGTACTTACAAGCTCTTATGTTTTTGCATTAGAACGAAAAGTATAAGAAACAGCCCAAGTTTCAATGAGGAACTTGGGCTGTTTGTATGTTACATTTCCATTTTATTTATATATTCGCAAGTAAAACAACATAATATCACTATGAAACCCTATAACAATATGAGTTTTTGCATATTTCAAAACTTAATGTATCCTTCAAAAAGTTTTAATTGTATAATATGTTTTGTCATATTCTTTTAGATTTTTCGACAAAAAATAATATAAATAGAAACGATATTGGGAGAAGGAATTATGTACACAAAACTACTAAAATCAATTACATCATTATCACTTATAGGTGGTGCTTTACTATATACAAATGGCAGTGACGTGAGAGCTGCTGAGGCAGGTGTTTTTTCTGATGTGCCTACGTCGCATTGGTCGTATCCGGCAATTAAAGATTTATCGAGTAAAAATATTATTTCCGGTTATGGAAATGGGAAGTTTGGTTTCGGTGATGTTGCGACGAGAGAGCAAGTTGCAGCTTTAATTTATCGTGCTCTGTTACCGAATAAGCAAGGTGGTGCGTTCAGTAATGAAGGTGCTCGTTATGTATTAAAAGATGGATCTACTTTAAACAATCCGTATCGAGATATTCGCGCAGGATCCACATTGTTTCCAGAAGAGGTTTTAACGTTAACGAAATTAGGAATTTTTAACGGGAATGGAAACGGAGGGTTTAGACCGAAAGATTCTGTTAGCCGTGCAGAAATGGCGCAAATTATTAAAAATGCTTTTCAAGTTTCAGCTAAGCAAAAGCATACATTTAATGATGTTCCGAATGGTTTTTGGGCAGAAGGTGCGATTAGTGCGGTGCAGTCAAACGGGATTGCATCTGGTACAGGCGACGGGAAATTTGAACCTGCAAAAACGGTAACGCGTGAACAGTATGCACAGTTTTTATATAATGCTTTGCAATATAAAAAGCCTGCGGTTGCGGTGAAAGATACAGGAGATGCAGCATTATTAGCAGCATTTAAAGATGAAGTGCAAAAGCGTATTAATACATATGAAACAAATATTACACTTCCATATAAAACGAAAAATAGCAATATGCAAGAAGTGATGGATACGCTTTTTAACGCCTATAAAGAAGTGGCAAGTAAAAATGAGTATACAAATTATAATAGATCGAATGTTTCATATGGAATTTCTGGATCACCTGGAAATTATACGTTTACGTTAAAGATTACATATCTTGAAACGAAAGAACAAACGGAATATGTAATGAAGCAAGCAAAGGCAATCGTTTCTTCTATTACACAAGTTGGAATGGATGATCACCAAAAAGTGAAAGCGATTCATGATTATGTCGTAAAACATATTTCTTACGATACGTCTTATAAAGCTTACACAGCATATGAAGCACTCGTAAATCGTTCTGCGGTTTGCCAAGGTTACGCACTATTAACCTATCAATTATTAAAAGAAGCTGGCATTGAGAATCATTTCGTAACGGGAACTGGCGATGGACAACCTCATGCTTGGAATTTAGTGAAAATCGAAAATAAATGGTATCACCTTGATACAACATTTGATGATCCGGTGCCAGATGAACAAGGCCGTGTAACGTATTCATATTTCAATTTATCGGATGAGCAAATCGCAAGAAATCATGAGTGGAACCGTGGGGACTATCCGCAAGCTACAACAAATTATTATAGTACATTAACAAATAAAATTGCGGCAGGTGGTACGAAAACCACTGCATACCAACAAATATTAAAAGATACAAAGTTAAATTATTTAGGAAATGAATATATTGCAAACAACTATAATGAATTCAAAAATAAAATGCAGCAACGTTATAATGCAAAGTCACCAAAGATTGAAATCCTTTATAAACAATCAATGGATGGCGCGTTGCAAGATGTGAAAAAAGTAATTGGAGAAATCGGTTATCCGCAAGGAGCGAACCGTGTTTCTTATAGAGCTGAGCCGTATAATGCGAAAGAAGGATATTCTTTAGTGACGATTACGTTTACGTATTGAGAATGAGAGAAAGCATCTGTTTCAGATGCTTTTTTTATTGTTGAAAAAGAGATTTTAAAAATTATATAATTTATTGTAAACTGCATGCAAAACAATGATTGAGAAGATTTGTTATAAAACATATACTTAAATGATTATAAGGACACATAATACGGAGGACTAATATGACAAAGAATAAAAATGAGTTATCGGTAGAACAACGAGAAGAATTATTAAAAGTATTAAAAGCTCGTTTTGAGAAGAATATGAACCGCCATGAAGAATTTGAATGGGCTAAAGTTGAAGCGAAGTTGGACGCTAATCCTGAAAAATTGTGGTCACTTAATGAAATGGAAGTAACTGGTGGTGAGCCAGATGTTATTGCTTATGATAAAGAGAAGGATGAGTATACTTTCTGTGATTGTTCAAAGGAGAGTCCTAAAGGCCGCAGAAGCCTTTGTTATGATCGTGAAGCGCTAGAATCAAGAAAAAAACATCAACCAGAAAATACGGTTATTGATGTAGCAAATGCTATGGGTATTGAACTATTGACTGAAGAGCAATATCGAGAGTTGCAACAACTTGGGGATTTTGATATAAAATCATCAAGTTGGGTACAAACCCCTTCAGATATTAGAGAGCTCGGTGGTGCGCTTTTCTGTGATTATCGCTTCGGACATGTTTTTGTGTACCACAATGGAGCAGATTCTTACTATGCTGCCAGAGGTTTTCGTGGTTCTTTAAGGGTTTAAGTTTTATGTGAATAAGAAAGGGTCTGCATTCAAAGGCGAAGAATAAGCAAGGATAATAAGAAAAACGCTATCTTTTAAAAAGGTAGCGTTTTTCTTATGGCTTATAAAGTTATTTCTGCATTTGACATATACAGTCTAACTGTATAAAATCAAACTATACAGTTTAACTATATAGTTTAGCTATATATTTATCGTTACATTGGAGGTCTGTATGAATAGAGATAAAAATTTACCATTAACGGAAACAACCTATTACGTACTTTTAGCTTTATTAGAGCCAGCACATGGATATTTAATTATGCAAAAGGTAGAGGAACTGAGTAATCATCAAGTGAAAATTGCAGCGGGTACATTGTATGGGGCGGTTGAAAATTTATTAAAACAAGGGTTAATAGAATCGGTGAAAAGTGAGGATAAACGAAGAAAAGTGTATGTCATTACGGAACGTGGGAAAGAAGTGTTGCATTTAGACTTTATGAGGATGCAGCACATTATTGAGATTACAAAAAGTTTATTACACGTATAGTTAGGGGGAAACGATGATGTGGAAATTGAAATTCTTTTTAGACTTTGAGAAAGAGGAAAAATGGCTAGAAGAGATGGCTTGGAAAGGCTATCAACTAGAAAGTAATACATTTGGTTATACATTTAGATATACAGAACCGGAAGATGCGACGATTAAAATGGACCATAGAGTATTTAGTAGAAAAAGTGATTTTATTAATTACTGCACATTATTTGAAGATAGTGGCTGGGAGCATATAGCTGGTAATTGGTGGTCAGGTACGTACTATTTTAAAAAGGTAAATGAGGAAAGTGAAGATGACATTTTTTCAGATCAAATGTCACGAGCAGGGAAGTATAAACGTCTATCTAAAACATTTTTAGAATTAGCTATATGCTCTATTCCGATATTAATCCTATTTATGTTTAATGACACGATTAATTTAGGAGCACTAGCAAATCCGAAAGAACTATATTTTACGCCAGGATTATGGGATAAGCAAGGTGTATCATTTCTATGGTCATTCTTATTTGAAACACCATTTGCATTGATGAGAGGCTTTGCATGTTTGTTTATCCCTGCTGCAATTGTTATGTATTTAGTTTGTTCGTATAAAGCAAATCGATTGTATGAAGAGAGAAGATGATAGGATGGGGCCCCTTAAAGCTGATGCTTTGAGGGGCTTTTTTTTGCATTTGTAAATGGTATCTTTTTAAAATGGATAAAGGAAAAGAATGCGCATTGGAAGCAAGTTATTATGATTTTAATGTAGTTGTGTAATCATTATCAACTGGAATAATCTTCTTTAAATATTCCATAATTAACCTACATATAACATCTTTATATGTTAATATAAAAGGGTATGCACGGTATTCTTTTCAACATATTATTTTAAGAATAAGGGGATTCAATTATGAATTTTAAACAATTAATTTTAGCAGGGACAGTTATTGCATCAACAACACTAACTCCTCTAACAAATGTGCAAGCAGAAAATACAGTAGGATTTAAAGATGTTCCTGAAAATCACTGGTCTTATAAAGCAATTATGGATTTAAAAGAGAAAAATATTGTAGCTGGTTATGGAAACGGAATGTTTGGTTTTGGTGATAACATTACACGAGGACAAGTAGCTAGACTAATATATGCTTACTTGAAGCCAGCAGATGAACTTACTACACAAAAACCTTTCACAGATATAGAAGGGCATATGTTTGAAAAAGAAATTCTAGCTCTTAATAAAGCTGGTATTATGAACGGATTTGGTAATGGGAAATTTGGTCCAGATAATGTTTTAACACGTGAACAATTAGCTGTTGTATTAACAAAGGCATTTAACTTCCAAGCAACATCTACTACCACTTTCAAAGATGTAGATAAAAATTACTGGGCAACAAATGCTATCAGCGCATTACAAGAAAATAAAATCACGACGGGCACGGGTGATAATAAGTTTGAACCGCAAAGTCTCGTGACTCGTGAGCAGTATGCACTATTCTTATACAATGCAATTAATAAATCAGAAAAAGAGCCTGAGTTAAAGCCTACTGTTATACCGCAAGATTTAGCAGATGATGATATTTATTATTATGAAGGTTGGATGGAGAGCTCATCTGTACTGAAAAGATCTGTATCTAAGGAAGCACAAAATTTTGTTACTCAAATCAATACAAAATATAATGCGGAATTAAAGTATGCAGCGATAGGTGGTCCAGGTTCAGAGGTCGTTTTATTCTCTCCAGTATTAGAGGGGATTCCAGAATTTTATGGGAATTTCACTGTTAGGGGTGATGATGAAAATAACTTTACTGTTAATTTTGTAATTGAGAGAGGCCAAGGTAATAAGGCGTTACTAGAGTTAGGGAAAAAGTGGATCACTATGATAAATCCAAACTTAGATTTGAGTAAAGAGATTGATAATATAGTGTCTTCTAATACACGCACAGGTAATTTTGAAATAAATAAAAACAATCTTAAAATAGAGATAAGCTTAGAGAAGCAAAATTCTAGTAGTGATCTAATGCATGTTAAAATCAACAAGTAAAAAAGAGGAGTGAAGTTTCACTCCTTTTTTAATTATGCTATTTCTACTTTTATCCCGCTATTCTACCTATGATGCTAACAGTAATTATAAACTCGTAGATTAAATGAATCCTGAAGAAATCGAAAAAGAGCTAGAGGGAATGCCGCATTATCTATGTGGCTTAAGCAAGGGCTTTTGGGTGTCATCACTGCAATTGTTCTTTTATTAATCGCTGCATGGACTACAAAAGGACCTCATACAGACGGCCGGCATAAATAAATTATTGTATTTCTCAATAAACAAAAACAACTTAACATGGTAAAATAATAGTTGGATGGGAGTCCAATACATATTATTAAAATTAAGATGGTTCAAGTCGGAGGAAGGCACCTTAGGGTGTCTTTTCTTTTTTACAAAAAAAGAAAATTTTACATTTAAACGCATTTTAAATACAAAATAACCGATTTCTTATACGTTAAGAAACCGGTTATTTATTTCTCTACTTTTTTAGGGAGCTTTTTCTTATAATGGTCTTAAATCACAAATAAAAGATAGAGTAAAAACTATATAAAAAATAAATGTAACGAAAACAAGAAAACATATAAACTGAGAATTAGATACATACTGTTCTATTCTTTTTTTCATGTTAATTCGTATTATTTTTCAAATGTGAAGTATCAATTGGAATTTGAGCTTTCCAAGATCCAGCTACTTTTCCAATTTTATTTATATTTATATCTAGCGTAAGAGGTTGTTTGAAAGAGTCTTTTCCTTCAGGACCTTCAACAAATGTAACGACACCTTCTGGTTTGTCTTTCTCACGAATGCCTACATGATCTAATTTTTTACCTGCTGCCATAAGTTCAAAAGGAAGAAGATCATCTGAATCTTGGATAAAAGATATTACCCCTCCTTTTTTAAGCTCAGGGTTTTCTTCTTGTTGTCCATTAACCTTACCATCATTCCCAAGTTCTAATCCCGATGTATCAAATTCAAATGGTACTAAACTTCCGTCAGCTTTTTCCATTCTATAATGAACTGATATACGTGAATCTGCGATATATAATTCTTTGAAATGTACAGTAATACCTTGATCTGTAATTTTTTCATCAATAGGAATATATTTACCATTCTTCATTCCATCTATTTTGTTACCATTTTCATCTGTACCCCCCTCATTTACAACCTTATCGTTTATAACTGCATTAGAAAAATACGAGGCAACATTTGTAGCTGCTACTTGTACTTGTGGAATCATTGCTGTTGTGAAAAGTGCTGCTGCAGCTACTGCTGTATACATGAAACGTTTTGATTTTTTACTCATGTTTGTAAAGGTTCCTTTCTTCTGTTGTTTTTTGTGATTTATATTAGAAACATTGCCTAACTTGGAGCGACTTTCAAATGTTTTCCATGCTTGTTCTATATCAATTTTGATTTCTTGTGGTGAATTTGCACATTCTTCATCTAGCATTACGTTTTCCCATTGATTTAATTTACTAATTTCTACTAATAAATCTTGGCATGCTTCACATGTATCTAGGTGCTTTGTGAATTCCTTTCTTATATCATGAGAAAGTTCGCCATCAATATATGTTTGAATAAATCCGATATCATAACATTTCATTTGTTATGCCTCCTCCATTTGTTTATAAATCTTGCGAAATTTCATTTTGGCTCGGACCAATAATGTTCCAATAGAAGATATTTCAATTTGAAGTATTTCTGCAATTTCTTTATATTGAAAACCAGAGAATTTCATTAGTAAAAGGGTTCGTTCTCGATCATTCATTTTATTTAGTATCGTTTGGACCTTTGTAATTTCTTCTTTTCTTATCCAATCATCGTCTAATGATGATACATTTTGTACTTCGTGGTATTGTATTTCTTTATCAATCTTCGCTTGCTGCCTTTTTTCAGATCGGAAATGGTTATAAGCAACATAAGTAGAAGATTTAATCAACCATCCAGGGATGTTTTCAATTCCTTTCCAATCACTACGATATAATTGTAAAAATACTTCTTGTGCTAACTCTTCAGCGATAGATTGATCTTTAACAATCCATATAATCTGTTTCACAGCATAAGCATAGTACTGCTTAAATAAATCTTCAAAGGTCATCTCACAAGCATGACTTTCTTCATTTTCTATCGTTAACATGTTAGTTTAAACCTCACTTTCAATTTGATACCTGTATTATAGAGAAACCAGAAAAACGGATTTTGTGACAGTTTTTCTAGTTATTTTTTTATATTTTTTATTATGTACTAAAAAAAGCATTCATCTGATTAAAAGATAAATGCAAAAAGGGAACTATAATTCTTACAGTAGTTGTCTATTAATGTATAAGAAAACAGTTAGTTTGTTGCCAAATTGTATCTAAACGTACAATGTTCTTTTTTCTGAATAAGAGTTTTTCCTTAAAGAAGATAAATTTTCAATGGATTACTACCAAGTATATAGATAAAGTTCGTCCATATATTTGTAGAAAGGGGGAATTCAAATGAAGAGAGCTGATAATAAGATTGGTCACTTTATATCCGAAAAAGGGAAGGAAGATTTTCAAATTGTTTACGATGAATCAATAGCATTTCTTCCAAAACCTAACGAAACGAAAGATATAAAAACGAAATATGGCACAATTCGTGCTTATTACTTTACTAAAGAAGAAAACAAACATAAGGAACCAATACTTTTACTCCCTGGACGTGGTGCATCTACTCCAATGTGGGTACCCAATTTAGAAGGGCTAAGGGAGAAAAGGCCTGTTTATACGATAGATTTACTCGGTGAACCTGGAATGAGTGTGCAAACAAAGGTGATTGAAAACCAAAAACAACAAGCAGAATGGTTAAATGAAGTAATTGAAGGATTAGGTTTAGAAAAAGTGCATATCGTGGGTGTCTCCATTGGAGGTTGGACAACAATGAACTTGGCTAGATATAACCCTGAGCATCTTGCTACGGCTAGTTTATTGGACCCAGTCTTTGTATTTGCGCGAATATCCATAAAGATGATTTTAGCATCTATTCCAGCTTCCGTTCCTATTGTACCTAAGTTTATAAGAGAAAAGATGTTAAGCTATGTTTCTGGGGGAGCAGAAATAAATAAAGATGAGTCTATCGCTAAGTTAATCGAGTCGGGTATGCGTAACTATAAACTGAAAACGCCAGCGCCTGATTTATTTAGTAAAGAAGACTTGAAAAATATCAATATTCCAGTGCTTGCATTAATGGCTGAAAAAAGTACAATGCATAATTCGGTAAAAGCAGTTGAAACTGGGAAAAGATATGTTAAAGATATCGATATAGTGAACTGGAAAAATGCATCTCACGCAATCAATGGTGAATTCTCTAACGAAGTTAATGCCAGAATCCTTGATTTTGTAGAAAAACATTCTAATGATAACTAAGTTGAAAGTGGAAAATATGTTGTAATAACAATCTTATCTCTATATAGCTATTTTGGGATTTTACTTCTTCTATTTTTATGAATATGTATAATTACATAAAATTTCAGAGAAAAAGAGAGTATACTTTCATATTGTGTAATAAAGATAAAGCCCGCCTACGGAAATAGGCGAGCTTTTTTTACATATAAAGAAAAGACACTCACATGAGTGTCTTTTCGATAGTTTTTTAGCAGAAGCAAGCAGCTCCAACGATGATTAATAAAATAAACAATACAACTAATAAAGCAAATCCTCCAGCGAAGCCACAGCCGCCACAACTACCACCAAAGCCCATAACAGTTCCTCCTTTTAATAGGAGGGGAAAACCAAGGGTTCACTCATGTGTTTTAACGGATTCCATTTACTTTATGCTTTTACGAATGAATGGAGCAGGTCCTTTTCAAAATAGATTTATTTATCCCGCATTAACGTGCAGTAAGACCCCCACCTCAAAATTCAGCAGAAGCAAAGAAGATAGGTGGGTGCCCTGCTGCACGTAAAAGCCCGGGGCTGATTAAAGTTTTACTTTTTTACGTTAACTAGAATTTTAAAAGAAATCCTCCATCATTTTCGCATCTTCAATGTTCACTATCACACCTTCAACTTTATCTTTCTTCTCATCTTTAGCAATCGTAACTTGCTCCTTATTATCAGCCCACACAAGAAATTCTTCTTTTGAGTCATCTTTATATGTAACAGTAATAGTAGAATGTGCAGATTCTCTCTTTTTTTGATCTAAAGTGATTGTTTTAGGTGTTCCATTTTGAACTGCTGAAACGATAGATTTTACCATTTCTTCATTACTTGTTTGAGATTTGGAAGTAGTATGATTTGTTGTTTTGAGTATTTCAATGTCTGTAATATTTGCGGAGTTTAATTGAAAGGTATTTTGTGTATGTTCTTGCTTAACTTGTGAAGCTTTATCTGTAGCTGAGGTGCTTGTACAACCAATTAAAGTGAAAGATAGAGCGGTTAGAGCGCATATAGATATGATTTTTTTCATAGTATCCCTCCTTACGTTTAATTATAACGATTTTCTGTTAAATTAGGTAGTTATTGTAAGGGGGGTGAGGTGTTTTAAAGTGGAAAATTACGCTGTTCATTCTCTATTAAAAAAAATCTAAATAACTTTTTTCATATTTTATGTTTAACATTGGGAAAATAGGTGTACTACATATAATATAACAAATAATTCATTTTAGAGGAGGAAGTTAAAGATGGAAACGAAGTATAGTAAACCTTTTGTATATGAATTTATTACGGAGAAAGAGGCCATGAATGCGGCGAATGATCTAGTGAAGAAAGGAATAGACCAAGAAGATATTTACGTATTAACACATGAGAAAGAAAGGACAGATAGAATCGCAGACAATGCAGACGTGAATACAATTGGAATAAAAGAGGAAGGACTTGGGACAAGTATTATTAACGTCTTTCAAAAAACGGGAGATCAGTTAAGAAATAAGATGCAAGAGTTAGGGCTTAATGAGGAAGAAGCTAACTTTTATGAAGAAAAGCTGGATGAAGGGAAAATCTTGTTATTCGTTAAAGATTTAGAAAGAGTCGGTGAATGGTTACAAGAAAGAAGATGCACGTATTCTATTTAAATTTGTATCCTTTACATCTATAAATCTATTACGAAAAGGAGATTGGAAATATGAGTGAGAGCGGGCTAAAAGAACAAATTACTGGTAAGGTTGAAAAGAAAAAGGGACAAGTAAAAGAAGGAATTGGTGAAGTTACAGAAGATAGAGAGTTGAAAAATGAAGGGAAGTGGGAGAAGACGAAAGGAACTATAAAAGAAAAAGTCGGAAAAGTGAAACAAAAGATAAGTGATGGATTGGATAATAAAGAATAATACATGTTTATCAAGCTTTGGTTACATACCAAAGCTTGATAAATCAAATATAAAAACAATATAGGAGGTTTAATTGTGGGACTTATTATTACGTGTATTGTAGGTGGGCTTATTGGTGCGTTAGCTGGAATGATTACAGGAAAAGACTTTCCTTTAGGTATAGTTGGTAATGTAATTGCTGGTTTAATTGGATCTTGGGTTGGTAGTGCATTATTTGGTCACTGGGGTCCTGAATGGGGAGGCATTTTTATTCTTCCAGCGTTATTAGGTGCAATCGTCTTTATTTTAATCGTTACATTCTTCTCTAGAATGCTACGGAAAGCGTAAGTATGATAATGAATAGTAATCTTAAGTTTATTATATATAGCTATAAGGTTAATAAACTGATAAATATACATAAAAAAGCATCCAATTAAAATAATTTGGATGCTTTTTTATGTAATCTGCATAGGAATGAGTGGGGGATGAAGAACCCCCCACTCATTGAAATTACACTTTCTATTATGTATTAAACCATCGTTACTTTTTTACAATTATTTATTCTTACGACCTGCCTCGGTTCTATATGAGATAAGTCCTCGTTATTGCCTATATCAACTACAATTGTATTCGTTAGTATGTTAATAATGGAACCAACTAATTTTGTAGCATGATCGTGTCGATAAGAAAATTGAACGAAATCTCCCTTTTTAAAGCTGTGCTCTTCCATAGATAGATCCCCCCTAAAAATAATGTTTATACATTATATATACACAAATTTATAAGGTTTAAACATTTGATAATATTTTTTAAGTGTTAAGCCGAGAAAGGTGTAGAAAATTTATTTATAATGAAAATAAAAAAATATGTTTAAAACTAATTTTTATGGGTAATTAAGATAGTAGTAGTTTGAGATAAGGGGGCGGAAATGATGAATTTGGCAATAAATATTTTGCAAAATGATTTAGGTTATACTGTACAACTTACTGGTGAAATTGATGCGTATACGGCATCAGATTTGAAAAATAAGATTATGCCTATTGCAAGCGAGAAAGAGGTTCATATTGTAGTAGATTTTCATAACGTAGATTATATGGATAGTACTGGTTTAGGCGTTTTTATAGCTCTATTAAAAGCAGTTAAGAAAAATGATGGAAAACTAGAGTTTATCGGTGTATCTAAAAGACTAAAAAGATTATTTGATATTACAGGGTTAACAGAAATATTAAATTTGAATTCCGATGCTGAAAAAGTAGAAAGAAGGTGACTAGGGATGATGGAGAAATTTGAAAAGATAGAAATGAAAATTCCTGCAAAAGCAGAATATGTGGCTATTATTCGTTTAACAATGGCTGGTGTTGCGAATCGAATGGGCTTTGCTTACGACGATATAGAAGATATGAAAATTGCTATTAGTGAAGCATGTACAAACATTGTACAACATGCATACAAAGAAGACGTTGGAGAAATTACAATTATTTTTGGTTTATATGAAGATCGATTAGAAATTATGGTTGCGGATAATGGGATTAGCTTTGATTTTAGCACCTTAAAAAATAAAGTTGGTCCGTATGATATTAGTAAACCAGTAGAACATTTGCCGGAAAATGGTTTAGGTTTATATTTAATCAATACATTAATGGATGATATACAAATTATGCATGATGAGGGCATGACAGTTTTAATGACAAAATATATACAAAGAGAGCAGGTGGAGAATGATGGAAATCCAATCTCAACCTACGAATCTTACTAAAGAAGACGTTATTAAGCTAATTGCAGAATTTCAACAAAACCAATGTGATGAAGCACAGGAAAGGTTAGTTAATCATTATAAAAATCTTGTATATTCCATTGCATATCGTTATTCCAAAGGCGGGCCTATGCATGAGGATATTATACAAGTAGGAATGTTAGGGCTCTTAGGCGCAATAAGAAGGTATGATTATTCGATAGGGAATGCTTTTGAGCCGTTTGCAATACCTACTATAGTAGGCGAAATAAAGAAGTATTTACGTGATAAAACTTGGGGCATTCACGTTCCAAGGCGAATTAAAGATTTGGGCGGGAAAATTAAACTTGCGATAGAGGAGTTAACAGATCATTTGCAGCGTTCACCGAAGATTATAGAGATTGCGGATCATTTAGGACTATCCGAAGAGGAAGTGCTAGAGATTATGGATGCTAAAAATAATTATCGAGTATCTTCCTTAGATGATGTAGTTGAAAATTCATCTGATGGAAGTTCGGTAGCGAGAATCGAATCTGTAGGTGAAGTAGAGCAAGGATATGAACAGACAGAAAGGCGTCTCGTTTTAGAGGATATTTTTAACGTATTAAATGAGACAGAAAAGAGTGTTATTCATTATATATTTGGAGAAAATTTAAATCAAAAAGATACAGGGGAACGGTTAGGTATTTCACAAATGCACGTTTCTCGTATTAAAAGACAAGCGATAAGTAAATTGAAGCAAGCAGCGTTTTTAGATACATAAAAATTTTAAATAATGATGTTTAAAACATGAGAAAAGGGGTACTTATTAAGTATAGGAGGAGATATTAAATGTCACACGATGTGAAAGAACTAATCGAGGGATTGAATGAAGATTTAGCAGGAGAATACTCAGCAATTATTATGTATAACCATAATGCAGCTACGGTTTCTGGTATATATAGACAAGTATTAAAACCTTTCTTTGAATCTGAAATTAGTGATGAACAAGGACATGCCCTATATTTAGCGGAGAAAATTAAGACGCTAGGTGGTACACCTACTACGACCCCTTTACCAGTGAAACAAGTAGAAGATGTTAGAGAAATGTTAGAAGAAGCTAGACAATCAGAATATGAAACAATTAAGCGTTATGAAAAGCGAAAAGAACAAGCAGCGGAATTAAATATGACAGAGTTAGTTGTAAAGTTAGAAGATATGATTGCAGATGAAACAAATCATATGGAAGAATTAGATCGTCTTTTAAATGACAAAGCAATGGTGTTAAATTAAAAGTGGAAATTTATAGAGTGAAAGAACAAACTCTCATTTCTGGGGGTTTGTTCTTTTGCTGTGTAAATATGTTTGAGTAGGAAATTTTCATTTTATAACTGAGTATGTAATACTAGAAAAATAGAAAATGATAATAGATTTACATTTTAAATCAGAAAAGGGGAAATAACTTGTGTCCATTTTAATTGTCGATGATAATCCGGTTAACATCTTTGTAATTGAAAAAATTTTAAAACAAGCCGGATATCAGGATCTTGTATCGCTTAATTCTGCACAAGAGCTTTTCGAATACATCCATTTTGGAAAAGATTCTTCCAGGCATAATGAAATAGATTTAATCCTATTAGATATCATGATGCCTGAAATTGATGGACTTGAAGTTTGTAGGCGATTACAAAAAGAGGAGAAGTTTAAAGATATACCTATTATTTTTGTAACAGCTTTAGAAGATGCGAATAAATTAGCTGAAGCGCTTGATATGGGAGCAATGGATTATATTACGAAACCTATAAATAAAGTTGAACTATTAGCACGTATGCGTGTAGCGTTACGCTTGAAATCGGAATTAAATTGGCATAAAGAACAAGAAGAAAATCTTCGGAATGAACTAGATTTAGCTACGCAAGTACAAAGAAACTTATTAAGTAGTCCATTAAGGGAAGATCATATAAAAATTGAAGCAAGTTACTTACCTTCATTCAAACTAGCTGGAGATATGTATTACTGGTATAAAATCGATGAAAATCGCTACGGTATTATATTATTAGATGTGATGGGACATGGTGTATCTGCTTCATTAGTTTGTATGTTCATTTCGTCCGTATTACGTGAAACGATTAAATGTTTAATTGATCCAGAACTCGTCATTAAAGACTTAAATAAATATATGACTCTTTTACATAATGAGAATGACAATATTCCATATTATTTTACAGCGATATACTTAGTAGTTAATACAGAAAATAGAACAATTGAATATGTAAATGCAGGACATCCTTCTGGATACGTTTTAGTTGATGAAACAAATGTAGTTGAACTAGATCGCGGGAGTTGTGCGGTAGGATTTTTTGATGAAATAAAAGTTGAAAAGACAGTTATACCTTTTGAGAAGAACGCTCAAATATTATTGTTTACAGATGGTGTACTTGAAGCAATTTCAAATGATGAATTTGAGTCTGAAGAAAAGTTACGTACTTTTACAGAAAGAAAATGGGGCGATTTAGAAGGAGAGATAGAAGGGTTTTATAAGGAAGAACAGAAGAAAGCACAATCAGATGATATGTGTCTAATTATGATACAAACGAATGCGAAATAAAAAGCGTATGAAATCCAAACAGAGGATTTCATACGCTTTTATTGTATTTTTTGATAGATTTGTTCGTATGGATTAAATTGGGTATAATGCGGCATTATATCCGAGAAACGAAGAGTTTCTTTATTTCCTAAACATAGGAATCCATGGTGACCTAAACTTTCATAAAATAGTTGCTGTACTTGGTTTTGAAGTTTACCTGTAAAGTAAATTAAAACGTTACGGCAAAGTATAATATGAAATTCGTTAAAAGATTGATCGGTTACTAAATTATGCTGTGCAAAAATAATGTTTTGTAACAGTGAAGGATTAAAATAAGCAAAACGACTATCCGTTGAATAATAGTTAGAAAATGCTTGTGTACCCCCGGCTTGTAAATAATTTTTCGTATAAGTTTGCATTTTATTTAATGGAAGTATACCTTGTTTGGCTTTTTCTAACACATTTGTATTCATATCTGTTGCGTAAATAACAGCTTTTTCACTTAATCCTTCTTCGTGAAGTAAGATGGACATTGATAATACTTCTTCACCAGTTGCGCATCCAGCATGCCAAATTCTAATTTCAGGATGCTTTTTTAATTCAGGAATAACATGCTCTCTTAGCGCCTTAAAAAAGGTAGGGTTACGGAACATCTCAGTTACATTAATGGAGAAATCATTTAATAACTGTTCTAAAAACCCTTCCTCATGAATTACTTTTTCAATTAATTTTGAGATGGTAGGGATATTAGAGAGCTGCATTCTATTGCAAATTCTTCTATAAATAGAAGTACGAGCATATTGGCGGAAATCAAATCCTGATAGTTTAAATACCGCTTCTAATAGTAATTCAATTTCTAAGTTCGTACGCTTATCCGTATCTACTGATGGATCAAAATTATAATACTTATTTTCCACTGAAACTAAACCTCACTTATTTTATTAACCATACACTCATTACCGAATAGAGTTGCTGTAAATTTAATGGTTTACTTATATAATCTGAAGCGCCAGCAGATAAACATTTTTCCTTATCATTTGGCATTGCTTTAGCAGTTAATGCAATAATAGGTATTTCATGTAACTCTAAATTCATTCGGATATTTTCCATCGTTTCATAACCGTCCATATTCGGCATCATAATATCCATTAAAATAAGGTCGATATTTGTATTGCCTTTTAGTACTTCTAAACACTCTATGCCGTTTTGTGCAGTAATAATGTTGGCATGTTGTTTTTCTAATGCATTTTGTAATGCAAATATATTTCGATGATCATCATCGACAATTAAAATGGTTTTCTCTTGGAAGACGTTATTTGTTTCTAGAGTAACGATAGTTTCCTCGAGAACTTCAGCAGGAATAACTTCATCTATCGTTGCTGCGACTTCTAAATTGGATAACTGTATATCATGTAATCCATTTGGAAGGTTAGGAATATATACTGTGAAAGTACTGCCTTCTCCTACATGACTCTCTAACGTAATCCAACCACCTAATAATCTAGCAAACTCTTTACAAATGGATAAACCTAAGCCTGTACCACCATACTTCCGAATCGTTGCGCCATCTGCCTGTTGAAAGGCTTCGAAAATAAGTTGATGCTGTTCTTTAGCGATACCAATACCAGTATCTTTTACTGAAATTGTAATCCAATCTTTACTTACAGACTGCATATCATGACTCAAATTGGTTGTTTCTATCGAATCGAAATGTAAAGAGACGGATCCTTTTTCTGTGAATTTAAATGCATTGGATAATAAGTTTTTAATAATTTGCTCAATCCGTTTTGCATCTGTATAAAACAGATCAGGAATGGTATCACTGTCTTCAACAGTAAATTCAACATTTTTTTGTGCAGCTATATGTAAAAAGTTTTGATGCATACTTGCTGCCATGTCACTTATGTTCGTTGCTTCAAAAATGACGTCTAGTTTTCCGGCTTCTACTTTAGATAAATCTAGTATGTCATTAATTAAAGTAAGTAAATCTTTCCCTGATGAATGAATGACGGTTGCTAATTCAATTTCATCATCGGATAAATGATTATCATGATTTTCTCTTAACATTTCAGATAATAGTAAAATACTATTTAATGGTGTGCGTAATTCATGTGACATATTTGCTAAGAACTCTGATTTGTATTTTGAGCTACGTAACAACTCGCTTGCTTTTTCTTCTAATTCTGATTTAGTAATTTGTAAGTCAGCTGTCTTTTGTTCAGCTTCTTCAGTTCTAGACTCTAATTGTTCATTCGTTGTTCGTAATTCTTCGGCTTGCATTTGTAGTTCTTCGGCTTGCGTTTGTAATTCTTCTGATTGAACTTGCAACTCTTCTGTCATTGCTTGTGATTCATGTAAAAGAGTTTGAATTCGCATACGTCCCATAATGCTATGGATTGTTAAACCTAGATTATCAACGGTTTGTTGAATTAAATCTTGATGTAAGTCTGAAATCTCAGTTACACTTACTAACTCCATTACTGCGATCACTTCATCCTCAAATAAGATAGGGATGACTAGTAGATTTTTAGGGCGTATTTCTAATACGCCGCTAGTGACATAACGAAACTCTTCGGGTATGTCTCGAAGAATAAAACTTTTCTTTTCTAAGGCAGACTGTCCAATGAAACCTTCACCCATTTTAATGGATTGTTTTCCAATATCAGCACCTCGATCGGCGAAAGAAGCTTTCTTCACATAGTAGACAGTGTCTTCAATTTCTTCACGTACATAGAATGCACCGCAAGAAGTTTGTGTTTTTTGTATAACTCCACTAAGAATTTTTTTACCTAACATCTCAATAGAAGATACACCTTGATACATTAAAATTAATTCTGCAAGCTCGGTTTGTAACCACTCTCTTTTAGATATTTCGTCTAGTAGATGGTTCGTTGTATGAGCAAGATCTTTTATTTCATCCCGCGTGTTTACATGAATTCTTTCCGTAATTTTTTCTTTAGAAGAAATAGATTTAATAGCTTGAATTACATTTTTAATCGTTTTTGTAATGGAATTAGAAATATAAAGTGAAACGATAATGGAAATACAAGAAAGTAAGAACAATAAACTGTATAACCAAATCTCTAATTTATTATTTTCAGTATCTAATTGTGTAGCTCTTTTTTTCGTTAATTGCTCCTCAGTGCTGCGGAAGTCAGTTAGCTGTGATTGCAATGATTGGATTTCGGTAGTGTCGATTTCTTTTATGTTATTACTATTATGATTTGCAATTAACGGGTGAATTTCTTTATTCATCCAACTAGTAATGTTTTCGTTAATTTGTTTTAATTTTTCTTGCTGAGATGGATTATCTTCTAATAAAGAAAAAAGATCATGGTAATGTTTTTCATAATCTCTTTCGGCAGAGTTAAGAGATTGCAGATAGTTCGCGTTATTAGAAGTGATAAATCCTTGCGCTTTATTTTCAATTGTTAGCAATTCTTTCTCCACTTGGTTCGTTAAATTAAGAACTTTAAAATCGTGATCAATAATAAAATTACGAGATTTTTGTAAATTGGAAATCTCATTGTTTAACATAATGAAAGAAATAAGTAAGAACAAAATGATAACTAAATAACCAGCCATAATTTTGTAGCGAATACTAAATTTTGCTTTCGAGTTCATTAAAAATTCCTACCTTCAAGATTAGTAAAAGCTTTCTATTGTAAAGAATGAAAAACGTAATATATATTATATCAGTTTTCCTAAGGCCAAACTAGAAATCCCCCTATTGTATTAGGGGGTCTCGTTTTGAATAGAGGAAATCATTTTGAAATAACCATATATGAAAAGTAAAGATCGAGGGAATAGGGGATAACAAAACTGTTAAGAAGGAAAGAGTGTACTTAAAGCTTTTTTTGCATCTATTCCTTCAAAGATAAATAATACAAGCTCTCTCTTTTTTACAGTAAGGAAAAAGGATACTAGAGTGCTTAAATTTTTAATCGATGTCAGTGTTCCATGTTTACTTATAAACAAATTCGTTTGAAATGTTGTCATTAAAGCATAAAAATGATGAATCTGAGTTATTGTAGGTGTTTCATTATAAAGAATAGTAGTAGATTGGATTGCATTCATCGAAATATTCCTTTCCATATAGTAAGCATAACAATATAAACATACCCGTTTTAAAAAATGTTAAACATATAAATAAGAAAAAATATAATTATAGTTTTTTACGTTTAGAAAGGGTTACGAAGGGTATACATATACTACAAAGAGATTGAATGAAGATGAATTGTAAGATTTCTAGTCTATAAAAATATACTTTTACTTTAAATAAAAAGGAGTCTGGTATACATGAATGAAATGATGATTGATATTACATTTGATTTAATTTACTTGTTAAGTAGTTCGCTTGTAATGCTTTTACTATTTGCTTTTTTCGTAAATGGTTATGTTAATAAGAAGATTAGTGTATACAGAAATGAAGAAAGATAAAGATACATTATATAAAACTTTAGGAGGTTAATAGTTATGAATGTAGATAGAAAAATAGTAGGTGTTTTTAGAACAATTGATGATGCGGCGTTCGTTATTAATGAATTAAAAGATAAAGGATACCCGGCGGATAACATTTCAGCTATTGCAAAGGATCAAAAGGAAATTGAACATCTGGAAGAAAAATCGGGTGAAAAAGTGAATCATGAAACTGCGCATAAAGCAGATATCTTTTCAGCGACAGGGCTTGTAGCAGGAGGAGTAGCGGGTGGACTCGGTGGTTTATTAACTGGCCTTGGTATACTTGCCATATCTGGAATGGGTCCAATTGTAGCAGCGGGACCTATTGCAGCAGCTATTGGAGGAGCCGGTATTGGCGGAGGAGCTGGAAGTTTAATAGGAGCATTTATAGGATTAGGAATCCCAGAAGAACATGCTAAGAAATATGAAGAGTATATTTACGATGGGAATATATTAATTTTAGTAGATGCAAAATTAGATGATAAGTTAGAAATATATAAAATATTTGATAAGTATAATGCTTATAACTCTGATTTCTTTAAATAATAATTACTTCACATATCAGTTATGAAAAATGTAGACATAGTGAATATCGTTTTTTGATCTTACAACTTTGGCGCGGCCGAGGAGTCGTATGACTATAAGAGAGGAAGGGCTTATAGTAAAAGATCAAGTTCTATTATGTTATTTAAAAGGAAAGAGGTGTCTTTTCGTGATTGTAAAAATATTAAAGGATAGTAGTAATAGCTTCCTTTGTACAGTTCAAAATAAAAATGGAGATCAGTATGTGAAGAAATGGTTTCGTAAACAGAAAAACAATGAAGAATTAGGGCGACCAACTTTTAAAGAAGTAGAAAAGGACTGGAAAGAAAATAGAGAATCTTTTATGTATCCCAATATTAAAGCGCTTTATTAAAGTTAAACATAATGCGCGTTTTATTCTTACAAAACTGTCACATTCCTGTAAGGTAATTCAATAGATTCGTTACTTTTTCCATGTCATAATAAAGACATAAGAAAGCTAATTAAAACTACAACTTATTAGGAGAGTGTCAGTCATGATTGTAACAACAACTTCTGGAATTCAAGGTAAAGAAATTATTGAGTATATTGATATTGTAAATGGTGAAGCTATTATGGGTGCAAATATTGTCCGCGATTTATTCGCTTCTGTTCGTGATGTTGTCGGTGGTCGTGCTGGTTCTTATGAAAGCAAGCTAAAAGAAGCTCGTGATATCGCAATGGATGAAATGAAAGAACTTGCAAAACAAAAAGGTGCAAACGCTATTGTTGGTATTGACGTAGATTACGAAGTTGTTCGTGATGGAATGTTAATGGTTGCTGTAAGTGGTACAGCTGTACGTATATAAGTAAATAAAAACAGGCTCACCCCTTGAAGTTTATGCTTTGAGGGGATTTTTTTATTTTTCTTTTGTTCATAACTTAAAGTTAAGAGGGAGAAGAGCCGATGTACTAGCCTACTTATTTCAAATGTAGTATATTATTTTCAAAGATAAAAGTAATAATATGGAAATTATATATATTTAACGAAGGTGTTAACTTTATGACAAATAATAAAATTGTTATTTGAGGTACGGAGAAAATTAGTGGTATGAATAACTTTAGAGAGTGTATAGTTGATAGAAATAAACGATGGAGCATGTAAAGAGTTATATTACATAAAATTTATTATGAATGGAGGCGGTTACACTATGTTTTGGTTAGGGTGCTTTTTAGGATACATTGTAGGTTCCGTTATTACATGTGCGCTACTTTACTTTGGATATAGATCCAGTGAAAATAAAAAAGCGGATATGCAAAAGAGGGAGGAGAGAGAAATCAATAAAAAAGGTGTATAGGATGTGAAAGGTAAGGTGATAGCGTTGATACAAAAATAAAGGACAGTACATATTGTATATGACTAACTATGTACTGTTCCGCGTATTCTTTTTGGATTAGGAAAAGTTGTTTCCTGTCTTACTATAAAATTCATAAGCGAAAAATCCAAATAAATAGCCTATTCCAGCTCCTAAAATAACTGAAAGTAGGGAGAAGTCCGGGAAAAACATACCGAAAATCAAACCGATCATACAGCCAATAAGCATTCCTATAGGTATGAAACTATCTAATAAGTTTTGAGCTTCTTTTGATTTTTTCTTACCTAATGTGCCGTTGTTATATTTATGCTTCAGCCTTCCAATCACATATACTACAATTCCCCCGGCTATTAAAACAGGCGCAATTGCCGTAAGTAACCACATATTAGGGTCTCCTTTCACCTTTTAATAGAATTATACCAGATACTTACAATTGGATATTCCTGAACGTACTATCTAGTCTATTTAAATGGCTAATCAAAAAGACTCCTTCAATTGTAGTTAATAACTCGTCAAAAACACTTTCCCTTTCGTTTTCTCAGCAGATTGAACAACATCAACCGCTGTTTTCACATCCGCTAAGTCATACGTAGAATGTACCGTCATAAAACGTAATTGCTTATTTTCTACTAGACGAATTAAGTGACGAAACGTCTCCTGCCATTTATATGGTGACACTTCTTTATTCCAATGTCGTAAATGAAATATGTTTGCGTGCACTTTTGCTTTCGTGACAATCTCTGCCCAGTTTACTTGTACACCTGATAGAAGACCGATCGTTAAAAAGTGCCCGTTTGGACGTAAGGAAAAAGCTAATTCATCTCCAGCTGGTCCCCCGATAGAATCAATTGCAGCATCTGCACCAATCCCGTTTGTTAATTCCATAACTGTTTCGTGAAGCGGGGCAGTGGAAGTATGTATTACATAATCGGCACCAAGCTGAAGTAATTCCTCTGTATGTTTACTATTTCTTGTCACTGCAATGAGTCGGAAATTCATAATTTGTGATAACTGTGCAAATAGGTGACCAATAGCGGATCCGCAAGCATTCACTAATAAAACGCTACCCTGTTTTAAGTTTAGCTTTTCTGTACACGTAACCCACGCCGTAAGAGGATTAATGTACATTTGTGCCGCTGTGAAATCATCAATGGAATCGGGAATAGGGACGACAAAATCAGCTGACGTCTTCACATATTCTTGCCAAGTACCTTCTCCACGTAACGGTAAAACACGTTTACCGATCAGGTCTCTAGAAACAAAAGCTCCCACATCTTCTACAATACCAACACCTTCATAACCAGGTATGTTAGGTAAAGGAATTCTATGTGCATACGCTCCGGTAACGGGAATTAAGTCAGATGGATTAATTGGTCTAACTAACATACGAACGAGAACTTCATTCTCTTTTAATGGTTCTATATTTTTATATTCAATTTGTAATACATTTTTGGGATTGCCAAACTCGTGAAATTGAATGCATGTTCCGCGCAAGATAAATGTTCCCCCTTAGTTTAATTGGGTTTATTATAGCATTTTTGATTTTGGGTGTTATTTCATTAGCAAAAAATAAAGGGGAACAGAAAGTCATCGTTTATCCATTTGATAAAATCGATTTCTCCTGAATACATAGTAATATAAGAAAAAGACGCCCTTGTGAGCGTCTATTTCCAACTTGAGATAGATGTATCATTATTGTTCTGCTAGGTTACATAGTTCTCGTATAAAGTTTTCTCACACAAATGATCTGTGCATCAATTTGTTTTTGATATACAGATCATTTGTATGATAATTCTTATAAAAAATTGCTGAATGATAACCTTACATGAATGCTTTTAAAAGCTCTTGAACTAATGGAATTACTCCACCTACAAATTTTAAAACTGCCATTGCGATTTCCATATGATTGCCTCCTTTAGTAGTATGTAATAAATCTTTATAATCTCATTATAGTAAGCGCTTACAAAAACATCAATGCATTTCGATATGCAATATTTCATATTTATATTTGGTAATGGGGATGAAGCGGAATCAGTAACTTATACCGCTATTTGTGGGAGGCGGGCTGCCCATAAAAGTACAATTGGTGAGGGTTAATAACTAATGGGAATGGACAAAAGCCCCAATGATTAAAGTTTCACTTTATCAAAATGTAAGCTGTATCTTGTATAATATAATGGTGGAGGTCGAATATGAAAAAAATAAATTCAAATATAGATTTGGATACAAATGTATTGGAAGCGGTATTTATTCCAAGAAGGTTTATTGTTTTATGGATTACACTCGTATATATAGCTTCAATGCTTTTAGAATTTCGTAATAATATTCTCTCGATGGATAGTTTCTTCTTTACAATAGTGATTGTTATTCATACTATTTTTCATTGGTATGCGAGTTCATTAAAGAATAGGCAATTGTTGTACTTCTTTTTTGTACAACTCTTCATTGTGTTTCTCGCTGCATTTATTGTACCAAATGGTTCAATAGCTATTTTTGTTGGATTAACACCTATTTTAATTGCCCAAAGTCTATATGTTTATCACAATATATTTAAAGTAATAGCAGTTTTTACTCTTATGTACGCCATATTTTGTACTGCAATTAGTATAAATTATGGTGTGAATAAATTAGCTATTCTTATTTCTATGTTTCTTTTAGTGTTAGCAATTATTATTCCTTTTTCTTATATTAATAAGCAGCAATTTGATGCACGTAATCGTATACAGAGTTACATTCAAGAGTTAGAGTCTGCATATATGAGAGTGGAAGAATTGACATTAGCTAATGAAAGACAGCGAATGGCAAGAGATTTACATGATACGTTAGCGCAAGGTGTAGCGAGCTTAATTATGCAATTGGAAGCAATAAATGCCCATATGCAAAAAGGGAATGCAGGACGATCTCAAGAAATTATGAAACAAACTATGATAAGAGCGAGACAAACGTTACATGATGCGAGGCTGGTTATTGATGATTTGCGTCATACTACCAATTCATTTAATAAAGCAGTAGAGGAAGAAGTTCAACGTTTTTCTGAGGCTACGTCTATACATGTGAGATTTACTATTCAAAGCTCCCCGCATATTTCAAGCTTAGTAAAGGAACATTGTTTATATGTAATTAGTGAATGTTTAACGAATATCGCAAAACATTCGCAGGCAACAGAGGTAAATTTAAAAGTTGAATATATCGATAAAATTAAAAAACTTACTATTGAAGTTGAAGATAATGGAATTGGTTTTGACACCGGATATATCGGTAAGAATCCTGGACATTACGGCTTAATTGGCTTAAATGAGCGTGTTCGGTTGATGAATGGAGAAATACATATATTGAGTGAAAAGATAAAGGGTACGAAAGTGTATATTCAAGTACCTATCAATAATGAAGGAGATAGCCATGAAGTATAATGTATTAATTGTAGATGATCATTTCGTTGTAAGAGAAGGTCTGAAATTAATAATAGAAACGAGTGATTCATTTCAAATTATAGGTGAGGCTGCAAATGGAGAAGAAGCCCTTTCTTTCATAGAAAAAAGGAAACCTGATCTTATTTTAATGGATCTAAATATGCCTAAAATGAGCGGTTTAGAAACAATTGAGGCTTTGAATAAAAAACAAAATCATACGCCGATTATTATATTAACTACTTATAACGAAGATGAATTAATGTTAAAGGGAATTGAGCTAGGAGCGAAAGGATATTTGCTAAAGGATACGGATCGTGAGAATTTGTTTCGAACATTGGAAGCGGCTATTCGGGGTGAAATATTACTACAACCAAATATTATGGAAAAGATAGTGAATTATAAAAGGAAAGAAGCATATGCTGATAAGGTTGAAGAAAGTAACTTAACAGAAAAAGAATTGTTTGTGTTGAAAGCTATTGCGCGCGGATATAAGAATAAAGAAATTGCATTCGATATGGGGATAGCTGAGCGAACGGTAAAAGCGTATTTAACAAATATATACAATAAATTAGGTGTTAATTCACGGTCAGAAGCGGTAGCTGTATCTATTGAAAGGAAGTTAATTCGTTTTTAAAACATTATATATGCCCAATCGTACATGATAGGTTTGCCCTTTTGTACGATTTTTTTATTTCTTTCTCATGTTATGCTTACAGAAAGTATGAGAGATTTAAGAACAGTACAATTACAGACGTTTTTAATGTGGGAAAGGAAGAAGAATAATTAAATGGTAACTTTGTTTTTAATTCCTGTAGTAATTCTCTTTATTTGGATGCAAAGCAAACAAAGAAAAATAAGCAGGATAGATATAGTAACTTTTCTAATGATGATAGGAATTATTACTTGTACGGTACCGCAACCAATGACTTGGGATTTACAAGCAGAGTTACTGGCAGTTACGCTTTTTTCTTTTGCTATTGGTGTTTGGCAAGGTGGGGGAATTATAGCCTGTAATAAGGATAAAATTTTATATATCACAAATGGAAAACAGTATTCTATTTCATGGATTCTCTTAATAATTGGCAACATAATTATTATTAACATATTTGAAGGCGGATTTATATTGAATGGAGTGTGGTTCCTTTTGTGTAGTGTTTTCATAGCATCTGGGGTAAAAAACAGTATTCTATGTGTTCAATACAAATTAACAGTGCGAAATTGAATGAAAAAGTAAAGCTGTTTTCTTTTATCACAACCTTGAACGTATTGGAAGAATGGGGGAGTTAACGTAGATGTTTCTACCTATTACTACATTTGATAGGTTTAATTGGCTTGGAAATGTTGCTTTCTCTTCAGAAAAGGTTAGCAGGAATCGAGTGCTTTCGAGGGCTGAAGAGAGAGATGATAAGTTGCGTAATAAGAAATGTATAGATTCAGTTACTAAAATTCATAAGGAAATAAAGATAGGTTTTGTGAAATATGGTGCTAATTATGTATCGGGCTGTGCAGAGCCTTATTCAATCATTGTCATAACGAGTGGTGATATGCTTGTTGGAAGTGGGCGGGTTAATAAGTTTGGCGAATTTAAAATATATACGAATGATTATTTGGAAGAGTATTTGGTAATAGAGATTCAGTTGATAACGGGTGGTTTCTATCAAGGGGGTATAACGATAGAGGTAGAATAAGGTATTATGATTTCCTTTTTATTTATTAAATAAAAAGGAAGCAACCGCAGTCGCTTCCTACATCTATTAAGCCGAAGCCTTCTTCATTCTCTCAAGTAAACTAGATAACACATGTGTACGATACGATTCTAGTTTTTTACCTTCATAAGTACGGATACCTAATTTTTTAAGTTCTTTTACATACCAACCTTTGCTTCCGAAATACATGTGATCGCTCCCCTTCAACTTTGTTTTTATTTGTTCTGATTGTACTTGGAGGTACAGGTAATATAATGAAGGAAATGAATTTCGCGCGAAAATGGTTAACTTTGTTGCAAAAGACATATATACTAAAGATAGTATACAACGAGGTGGACAAGACGTGATTATAGAGAAGCACGAAATTCAAATTGACCAAATTACGAGTGGTAAAGTGAATATCTTTACTTTCTATCGAAATAGAAAGCAAATTGATGATCATTTTTTACGATTGCAAGAACCATCGCTTACAGCAAACTACTTCTTCCATTTTCATTTTGATGCAGAGAGCTTGCATCTACTGCAGAAAGAGTTTCCAAGCGTATATCCGTACGACGGTAGTGAAACGATTCACGACTGGACGGAAAAGATGAAAGCAGAATTGCAACATCAGATCCAAACAGGAAAATGGAATAAACGCGTACGTATCGGTAATCGCATTCTAGATGTGGTGTTTACGTGGTGTGATGAAGATATAGTAGAGTGAAAAAGAAGCGGATGACGCTTCTTTTTTTAGCGCTGGAATAAAACGAGCTTACCTGCAGAAGATGTGCAGCGATGTGTTTTTTCATACAATCCTTTTTCTTGTAAAATAGATTCACCTTTTGCTTTCGCTTCTTTTTCAGTTGCCGCCTCGAATGATTCGTCTAATGCTTTAGAACCATCTTTTTCAAAGACTGTTAGAACGTATACTCCCATGAAATTCCCTCCAATAATAAAAATCAGAATCTTATAACTATTTTGGCATAAATCATTAGAATATGCAAAGAAATATATGACATTGCGTGTTAAAATAGAGTGAAAGTTTTATGGACACTAGATTTACTATTTGTAGTAAAGTACGGAAAAGAAAGGATCGTTATTTGTGAAACAAGTGAAGTTTATACATGCGGCTGATTTGCATTTGGATAGTCCGTTTAAAGGGATGGAGATGAATGTACCGCAGTCTGTTTGGGAGAGAATGAAGCAAAGTACGTTTGAATCGTTCGAACGTATTATTGATAAAGCGATTCAAGAGCGCGTTGATTTCGTATTACTAGCCGGGGATTTGTATGATGCGGAGACGAGAAGTTTGAGGGCGCAAGTGTTTGTGCGTGAGCAAATGAAGAGACTTTCGCAGTACGATATCCCTGTTTTTATTATTCACGGTAACCATGATCATTTAGGGGGAAGCTGGGCAGCGATTGAGTTTCCGGAAAATGTTCATGTGTTTACAGAGCCTTATGTAGAAGAGAAATCATTTTATAAAAATGGAGAGCTATTAGCTTCTATTTACGGGTTTAGTTATTTGCAGCAAGCGGTAACGGATAATATGACAGCGCAGTATACGAAAATGAGTGATGCGCCTTTTCATATTGGCATGCTTCACGGAAGTGTGGAAGGAGATGCAGAGCATAATCACTATGCACCGTTTCAAATTCGTGAGCTGAAAGAAAAGCAGTTTGATTATTGGGCTCTTGGCCATATACATAAACGTGAAATTTTATCAGAAGAGCCATATATTATTTATTCGGGGAACATACAAGGGCGTCATCGTAAGGAAACAGGTGAGAAGGGTGCGTACCTTATTGAACTTACGAAACAAGGAACGCATTGCTCATTTTTCCATACGGCGGATGTTGTATGGGATGAGATAGAAGTAAATATTGATGGGCTTGAAACTGTCGATGACCTTATGACGGCAGCATCAAGTGCGATGAATGAGTGCCGAAGAGAAGAGGAAGGGACGCTACTAACTGTCGTATTCACAGGACAAGGCCCACTTTCTCCTTATTTGCGTGATGAAAAGCGTGTGGAAGAGATTTTTCATATTTTAGCGTCTGGCGAAGAGCGAAAAGATTTCGTATATGCAATGAAGTGGAAAAATGAGACGGTTTCTTTTGCGGAAATCGAACGTTTGAAAGCGGAAAATCATTTCGTCGGTAGTGTGCTAAAAGAGTTAGAGGCTTTCACCAATATGGACGGCGTGTTGCGCACGATTTGGACATCTCCTGTAGCGCGTAATAGTATTGAATCTTTTACAGAGGAAGAGAAGAGAGAGATTCAAAAGGAAGCGGAAAATATTATTTTAGAGCAATTATTCCAGCAAGAGAGGGATAAGAAATGAGAATTGAAAAACTCCATATTTATGGGTACGGAAAATTAGAAAATGTGGAAATGGATCTGTCAATGTTGACGGTGTTATACGGTGAAAATGAAGCGGGCAAATCGACAATTCGCTCATTTATGAAAAGTATTTTATTTGGTTTTCCGACGAGAGGACAGCGCCGTTATGAGCCGAAAGAAGGCGGCAAGTATGGCGGTGCGATGACTGTGCAAACAGAGAAGTATGGTCGTTTGAAAATTGAACGATTGCCAAAGACGGCAGCTGGTGAGGTAACCGTTTATTTTGAAGACGGGAAAACGGGCGGCGAGGAGATTTTACACGATATATTAAGCGGAATGAATGAAAGTTTATTCGAATCGGTCTTTTCTTTTGATATGCACGGTCTTCAAAACATCCATCAGCTTGGCGAATCGGATATCGGCAATTATTTATTTTCGGCAAGTGCAGTTGGAAGTGATGCATTATTGCAGCTCGATAAAAAGTTAGAAAAAGAAATGGATCAGCGTTTTAAGCCGAGTGGTCGTAAGCCGGAAATTAACGTGTCACTGCAAGAGATGAAGAAGCTTGAAGAGAAGATGAAAGAATGGCAAGGGAAAATTGGCACGTATGAAAAACAGGTCGAGCAGTTAAAAGAAAGTGAAGAGAAGCTTGTTTCTGTTCGTGCAGAAAAAGAGAGTGCGGAAAAACGAAAGCAAGATTATGAAATATTAGCAGCGCTTGAGCCGCTCGTTATTGAAAAGCGTGCGCATGAGAAAATATTAGAAAAAGAGAATGGGCAGTTTCCGGTAAACGGAATGGCGCGTTATGAAGCGATTAAGGCGAAAATAGAGCCGCTCCAATTACAAGTTGATTCACTCCATAAAAAAATAACGAATGTGCAATCGGAAATGGAATCGATTCAAATAGATGAAGAGTTTTTACAAAAAGAAAGTTACGTGGAAGAACTTCGTATGCAGCATATGTCTTACGAAAATGCACGCCAAGAAATGCGTGATATGACAGGAACGATTACGAATATAAAAGAAGAACTGGCAGAACTAGAGCAACAAATTGGTGCTACTTTTGAAAAAGAAACAGTCCTTTCGTTTGATATGAGTTTGGCAACGAAAGAATTGATTACGCAAACAGTGCAAAAGGCACGCGAGTTAGAAACGCAAAAAGTACAGCTTGATGATCGCTTTAAAGTAGCGCAGGAGCAATTAGAAGAACAAGAAGAAAACATAAGACAGATTAAGCAACAAATGTTAGCGGATGAAGAACGAAACACGTTAGTTGAGAAAGAAAAATCATTTCAAGATGCGGCGTTTATCGGTATGGGCGCTGAGCGAATGAAGCGCAAGTATGAGGAAAAAGCAGGAGCGGCGATGCAAAAGAAAAAACAGTGGCAAAGGGTTTGTCTTCTGTTACTTCTTATTAACACAGGCATTTTATTCACGAGCTTATTTATGGACAACCGCCCGCTCTTATTTATTAGCGTCATTGTTTTTGTAGGAATTGTTCTTGCCCTTGTTTTATATAAAGATCCGTCAAGTGGATTACAAGAAGAACTTCTAACTCTTCAGCAAAGTGCTGGCGGGAGACAAAGTGAAGAAGCGATGTCTGTGCGCTATCAATTAGAAAAAGACGAAGAGGTTCGTAAGCTATTTGAACGAGAGTCTTATAAATTGCAGCAGATGGAGCGAGCATATGATAAAGTCGTTTCATCGTATGAGGAATGGGAGAGAGAGACGTTCCGCGTCAGCGAACAAGTAGATGCATATAAAACGCGCTATATGTTCCCTGATTTTTATACGTATGCGCACATATTGCCGGCGTTTGAGCGTATGGAAAAAATGCAGCAATTATACCGTGAATTAGAGAAGCAAGGCGCGCGGAAATCTTCATTATATGAAATGATTTCACAATTTGAACATAAACTAGAAACTGTTATCGGTAGCGTGGAGTATAGTAAGCTGCACGCAGCACAAAGTCGTATGCAACATGAGAAAGAGAAGCGCCAAACTTGTAAGCAGTTAAAAGAGAAGCTAGCTGAATGGCAAGAAGAATATGAGTTCATGCAGGAGCAATTGAAACAACTATTAGTAGAACGAGATGGATTATGGCATATCGCAGATTCTACAGATGAAGAGATGTTTTTAGAAGCAGGTAAACTGGCAGAAAAACGTGAAGATGCTGAGAAACAAGTAGGGCGTTTATTACCGCAAATTGATCTTTTAGAACAGCGCTTAACGAATTTATCATTAGCTGAACATTATGAAGCTGACGGTTATGATGAAAAATTAAAGCAAGAAATCACAGCCGCGCAAAACTGTCTTACGAAAGAGAAAGAACTGACAGAGCGCATTGCGAAACATCGTATGGAAATTGCGAATTTAGAAGAAGGTAGTACGTACGGTGATTTAATGCACGAATGGGAAATGAAAAAAGCGCAAGTGCGTGAACAAGTGAAGAAATGGGCTGCTTATGCGACCGCAAAGACAGTGTTAACAAAAACGAAGCAATATTATCATGAAGTACATCTTCCTCGTATTTTACAAAAATCAGAAGAGTATTTCATCTATTTAACAGGCGGACGATATAGTAAAATCTTTTCACCGTCAGAGGCGGAACCTTTTATTGTGGAACGTAACGACGGTATGCGTTTTTACAGTCATGAACTAAGCCAAGCGACAGCAGAGCAGTTATATTTATCGTTACGATTTGCATTAGCGAAAACATTCGAGCATGATTATCCATTTATTACTGATGATAGTTTCGTGCATTTCGATGCGATAAGAACGAATCGCACAATTGAACTAATAAAGGAAATTGCGAAAGATAGACAAGTCATCTTCTTTACATGTCACGCTCATTTATTATCGTTCTTTACAGAAAAGCAGATTATAAAATTAACACATAAGCGTAAAGAAAATGAGTTGTAATGTGCTATACTAAAAGTAACTGATTTGGTGGAGGAATTCGAATGAAAAAGAAAATTGCAGAATATGAAGTTGGTGAACAAGTCGATGTTTTCTTGTTAATTAAAACAGCGACAAAAGGTCTAGCAAGCAATGGGAAGCCGTTTTTAACAGTAATCCTACAAGATCCAAGTGGAGATATTGAAGCGAAGCTATGGGACGTATCACCAGAAGTTGAGAAACAATATGTAGCGGAAACGATCGTTAAAGTAGCTGGAGATATTCTAAACTACAAAGGACGTATTCAATTACGTGTGAAACAAATCCGAGTTGCGAATGAAAATGAAGTAACAGATATCTCGGACTTCGTAGAAAAAGCACCAGTGAAAAAAGAAGATATGGTCGAGAAAATTACGCAATACATATTTGAAATGAGAAACCCGAACATTCAGCGTCTAACAAGACATTTATTAAATAAGCATCAAAACGAATTTTTAGACTATCCAGCAGCGACAAAGAACCATCACGAGTTCGTATCTGGACTAGCTTATCACGTCGTATCGATGCTTGATTTAGCGAAAGCTATTGCGGCTTTATACCCATCGTTAGATAAAGATTTACTATATGCAGGCGTTATTTTACATGACCTTGGTAAAGTAATCGAATTATCTGGCCCAATTTCTACAACATACACGTTAGAAGGAAATTTACTTGGCCACATTTCTATTATGGTGAACGAAATTGGTAAAGCAGCAGACGAGCTACAAATCGATGCAGAAGAAGTATTAATTCTTCAACACATCGTTCTTTCTCACCACGGAAAAGCAGAATGGGGTAGCCCAAAACCGCCATTAGTAAGAGAAGCAGAAATTCTGCATTACATCGATAACTTAGATGCAAAAATGAACATGATGGACCGTGCATTAGGACGCACAAAACCAGGTGAATACACTGAGCGTGTCTTTGCTCTTGATAATCGTTCGTTCTATAAGCCGTCGTTCCATAATTAATAGTGTGAATAAAGTGGCCTCATTAAGTGTTAATACGCTTAGTGAGGCTGTTTTTTTTATTAAAAATGAAATAGTTAAAAGGAAATAAGTGAAGAAGAGTCATTGCAAAGGGTAAGTTCTAAACATGCAAAAAAATGAGTTAGAACAGAAATTATTACAAGAAGAGGTGTCAAAGGACTTATATAGTTTAAAGGGTCGATTACCAAACGAATCGTATTGTTTCAATGAACAGGATGGAGTATGGGAAGTATATTATAGTGAGCAAGGAACAAAGAGTAATCTTAAGACATTTAATTCTGAGACAGAAGCATGTGAATACTTCTATACTAGTTTAATTGAGATGTTAAAAGGCATGGGTGTAATTTAAACCTGAAATAAAAGGGCATTTCCGTTTGGGGATGCTCTTTTATTTTATTAACTTTATTTCACATACACATGGGTGCTATTTGCAATTAAGCAGATTTTATTTTACATGGACATTATTATACTAATCTAAAATTTCTGTTTTTGCATTTTTTTCTTTTTATCTCATGATTTTAATTGGGGAAAGGGAGGAAAGAAATGGTTCAAATCAAAGTGACACCTGAAATGCTAGAAGAAGTTGCTAATCGTGCAAGTAATAGCCGAATCGCATTAGAATCTATACATAATAATTTATGTAATGAAATAGATTATTTGTGTTCCCAATGGATTGGTGCCTCTAATTAACAATTCATTCAAATGTTCAATGATGCGCGACCAAAAGCTTTTACATCTATCAATTCACTTGTACAAGTAGAAGAAGATTTGAAACGAATCGCTGAAAAATTTCGCAATGCGGATAATCAAGATGTTACAATGGAAGAAGGTGCAATGTGCGGTAAACCTTCTTCGGAGGAAAAAGGATTTGATGGTGGAAAATTAGCTCGTGACATAACTGGAGAATTGACCGGTGAATATGATCTCAGACGTGTTTGGGATGGCGTAGATCCCTCGACAGGCGAGAAAATTTCATGGTTGGATCGAGTTGGAGCTGGTGGAATGATGGTTTTGGGTATTACACCAGTTGGAAAACTTGCTAAGGTTGCTAAAGGTGCTAAGATGACTGCCAAGGCTGTTGAAAGCGC
Organism: Bacillus basilensis; assembly: GCF_921008455.1. Classification (NCBI taxonomy): domain Bacteria; kingdom Bacillati; phylum Bacillota; class Bacilli; order Caryophanales; family Bacillaceae; genus Bacillus; species Bacillus basilensis. The sequence goes on from NZ_CAKLBZ010000001.1 coordinate 1,035,810, forward strand.
TAAGGCAGCTGAAGCTGCTAAATCTATTAGGGCTGCTGAAAATTATAAAAACCATCTTGAAAGACAAGATAAAGTATTATCTCGTAATGGTGCATACCGAAAAGCGAAACGTGATGCCGCAATTCCTAATTCTACTCCGCATCAAAAACCTGTTCATGTGTATGATGGAACAAGTGAAAATAGATGGGTAGAGGAATATACTAATTTTAAGGGGCAAAAGAGATTTATTGTTGAGCATCAAGAAGATAAAATGGGAAGAGGTCCTCATTTTCATATTGCAACAAATAGAAAAGGGAATCCAATGGATAAAGGAAGATATAATCAGCTTGACGGACATTGTCCAGAAGATTTTGTCGGGTATAAAAAACAGGAAAAAAAATAAAAAATTAAAGGTGTGAAAAAGTTTGAGTAATTTAAATAAAAGTCGCATGGAGATTCTTAAAAGAAAAGCTCGAAGAAAAGAACTTATAAATGAACTATCTAGTCTTGTTACTGTTTCTGAAGAATCATTTATGGATGCCGAAACAAATGATTTATTTTGTAAAGGATTATTTAGTAAGCTAGAAAAAGTTTCAGACAAAAAGAAAATTGGTGATACCAATTATAAAGAAAATAGAAAGCTCTCAATAGAGCTATTAAGTGAACTTATTAATAGCATTAATTTCCCAGTTAACCAAGGGAGATTATTTTTCTTTACAGAATATGACCTTGAAGCAGTTGAACTGAATATTGATGAAATATTTGATAATTTAGAGGATTTATCAATCAAATCAGGTTTTTTAATTGGCAGTGGAGATTTTGTATTAGTTGGTGATGATTTAGATTTCGGCTTATGTATTGAGAGAACGGAATATTACTATGAATTCAGTATGTGGGGATTAGCGAAAATTTAAAGTATGACAATAAACAAAACCACCTTTTTAATAGGTGGTTTTGTCTACTATTTCACATATAAAGTGGCTTCATTTTCCACAACTTCAACCTAGAAATCAGGAAATCATTTTCCTCGGACAACTCTAAACATGAAATTCAATATAAATAAAGGGGGCCTTATTTATGGCAATATGTTTATTAATGACTAAAGAATTTGAGAATGAAGAGATAGTTGTTTATCAATACTATCCTTCTGAATCACCCGCTAAAATAGGTAAGATGCACTATAATAAAAAGGAACGAATGTTTTATGACATAGAGCAAGCTCCAGTGGATTCCTTAAATATGAGAGAACATTATTTTAATTGTGCGTGTACTAGGATTGTGCGATGTCTTAGAAAGAACGAAGAATTTCCAGATAGCATGGCATATGAAGCATAATGAAACGAACATAAAAAAAGCCGCTCAACAGGACGGCTCTTATCTTACTTAACCTCATACCACCAACATCTACGATTAAGGTATCCTTTCAATCCATTAAGTTGCCCATCTGGTGTTTCATAGGGGGAGAAAGCTCCTGATTTGATGATGTTTTGTTTTGCTGATGGCGTTGCAACTTTAATCTAGAGTGACTGTTCTTTTCGCCACTAATGTTTTTAATATTTACTAAACCATTCTCTAGTCCAAAATGCTATGCAATAAAAAAATGTCTCGAATTTGAGATATTTCACTTGCTTTTTAATCACTTGAGGTGTAAAGTGATAGTAACGAAAGCGATTGAGTCATATGAAAAACATACACTCAGTTGCTTTCGAGTTAAAAATGAAAGTAACTTATGCAGTAAAAACTACGATAAATTTACAAAAACATAATTAAGAATAAATTGAAACGCTAAAAACCATATTAGTTGTGGGAAATGTTATTTTTTTAGTTGTCACTTGACTAGTAAAACGAAGCGGAGGAATAAACAATGTATGAAATTAAAGGGCATCATCACATTTCAATGGTTACGAAAAATGCAAATGAAAATAATCACTTTTATAAAAATGTACTTGGCTTACGTCGTGTGAAAATGACAGTAAACCAAGATGATCCATCAATGTATCACTTATTTTATGGAGATAAAACAGGAAGTCCAGGTACGGAATTATCGTTTTTCGAAATTCCTTTAGTAGGAAAAACGTACCGCGGTACGAATGCCATTACTCGAATTGGATTACTAGTTCCTTCCGAGGAAAGCTTGCATTACTGGAAAGAACGATTTGAAGAATTTGGTGTGAAACATAGTGAAATGACAACATATGCAAATCGTCCTGCTTTGCAATTTGAGGATGCTGAAGGTCTTCGCTTAGTACTACTCGTTTCAAACGGAGAAAAAGTAGAGCACTGGGAAACTTGGGAGAAATCAGAAGTTCCTGCAAAGCATCAAATTCAAGGAATGGGTTCTGTGGAAATGACAGTTCGTAGACTTGATAAAATGGCGAGTACACTTACAGAGATGTTTGGTTATACAAAGGTTAGCCGCAGCGAAGAGGAAGCAATTTTTCAGTCCATTAAAGGAGAGGCTTTTGGAGAAATCGTTGTGAAATATTTAGATGGTCCTACTGAAAAACCGGGCCGTGGTAGCATTCACCATTTAGCAATTCGTGTGAAAAATGATGCAGAGCTTGCTTATTGGGAAGAACAGGTGATACAAAGAGGTTTCCAATCTTCAGGAATCATCGACCGTTTCTATTTTAAAAGCTTATATTTCCGCGAATCAAACGGAATTCTATTTGAAATTGCGACAGATGGACCAGGATTTACAGTTGATGGAGATGTGGAACATTTAGGAGAAAAACTTGATTTACCACCGTTCTTAGAAGATCAGCGTGCAGAGATTGAAGCGAATTTAGCACCTATTGAAGAGAAGTAATAGAAGAGAAAAGATAAAATAAAATTTAAAACCATCGGAGGAATATAAAATGAACCAATTAAAAGGAATTCACCACGTTACAGCGATTACAAGTAGTGCAGAAAAAAACTATGAGTTTTTCACTCACGTTTTAGGAATGCGTTTAGTTAAAAAAACAGTAAACCAAGATGATATTCAAACTTACCATTTATTCTTTGCAGATGATAAAGGTAGTGCAGGAACAGATATGACATTCTTTGACTTCCCAGGTATTCCAAAAGGAGTACACGGTACAAATGAAATTTCAAAAACGTCATTCCGAGTGCCAACTGATGCAGCGTTAGCATATTGGGTGAAACGCTTTGACCGTCTTGAAGTAGAACATACAGGCATTAAAGAGCAATTTGGTAAGAAAACTCTTTCTTTCGTTGATTTCGATGATCAACACTATCAATTAATTTCTGATGAATTAGATAAAGGAATCGAATCAGGTACACCATGGCAAAACGGTCCAGTTCCATTAGAATATGCAATTACTGGTTTAGGACCTGTATTCATCCGTATTGCAAACTTTAGTTTCTTCAAAGAAGTGTTAGAAAAAGTTCTATTATTTAAAGAGGTTGCGCAAGAAGGAGAATTCTATTTATTTGAAGTAAACGAAGGTGGAAATGGTGCATCTGTTATTGTAGAACATAATACGGTTCTTCCAGAAGCACGACAAGGTTTTGGTACAGTGCACCATGCTGCATTCCGCGTAGAAGATCGCGCTGTATTAGAAGAATGGATTGAGAGAATCAGTAGCGTAGGGCTTCCTTCATCTGGCTATGTAGACCGTCACTTCTTCGAGTCATTATACGCAAGAGTTGCACCACAAATCTTATTTGAATTTGCAACAGACGGCCCAGGATTTATGGGAGATGAGCCATACGAAACACTTGGCGAAAAATTATCGTTACCTCCATTCCTAGAGCCAAAACGTGAAGAAATCGAAAAATTAGTTCGTCCAATTGATACAGTGAGAAGTACGAAGGAATTTATTAAAGAGTAAAAAATAGAGATAGTAAGTAGGAGGGCAAGTAGTTTTAGCTGATAGCTGAAATTACTTGCTTTTTTTATTTTCGCTTTATAAGTATATTGAATAAAATAATTGACTTACTTTTTATATGTAACTATAATAGTTACAAAGTAATCTTTAATAATGGTAGTGAGTAATATTTTTTTGGTATAATTGTAACTGGTATGGTTACAATTAAAATTAATCATAAAATAACCAAAAAATGTAAAAACTTTAAATAGCAATTTGAGAAAGGAGACGGGAATGTTGAAACGGTTTAAGTTTTATTTGATTAGCGGTATTGTGCTCGTTTTGTTAATTGTTTGTAACTTCGTTGATAAGCCGATTGCGAAGGTTGGAGAAGTGAAAGATACTGTTATGGTGAAGATAAATACGAAAGAGAGTATGGCGCAGATTGACGGACAGACAATTTATTTTAAGCAAATTGGTGAGGGAAAACCACCTTTACTTATGCTTCATGGGTTTGGTGGTTCATCTGATGGATTTAGTGATATTTATCCGGAACTGGTGAAGGATCACACGATTATAGCGGTTGATATTTTAGGATTTGGGCGTTCATCTAAGCCGGTTGATTTTCAGTATTCGTTTCCTGCGCAAGTGAATTTATATTATAAGTTAATGAAGAAGCTCGGATACGATCAGTTTGCGGTGCTCGGTCATTCAATGGGCGGAGAGATGGCCCTTAATTTAGCGTATTTATATCCGGACGCAGTGACGCATCTCGTTTTAGCAGATTCTACAGGAATTGAGTCTTTCCAGCAAAAAGAAAGTTATGAAGTGCCGCCGCTATCGACAGACTTACAAACGGTAACAGAGATTACGGACTATAATAAAAATGCAGTGAAAAATAGTCGCGACGATAAAGAGCATTATGATCAGCTTACGAAAATGAGAGAGCGCCGCATTGCGATGGAAGCCGATAAAATTAAGGTGCCGACTTTAATTTTATGGGGACGACACGATAAGAGCGTTTCCTGGAAAAATGGTGAACTGTATCACCAGCTATTTGCAAATAGTACGTTCCATATTATTGAAAAAGGATATCATGCGCCGTTTCGCCAGGAACCAATTGAGTTTATGGAGTATGTACAAGCGTTCTTCGCGAAGAATCCACAATAAAATTTTAAGCATAAATGCACTTCTTTCCTCATACAGTGAAACTAATAAGGCTTGTCTAAGGAAAGGAATGAAGTTGAGTGGAAACTTTACCATGGTGGGTGTATCTTGTAATCGTTGGGATCGTATTAAGTGGCTACATGGTTTTATATACTTCAAAAAAAGAGCAAGAGATGGATAATGAGTTTATTGAAAAAGAAGGCGAAGTTTATATGAAGCGCTTAGAAGAAGAGCGAGAGAAACGTAATCAGGATAGTGATAAGGATTCTGTATTGCTTTAATAGAAATTTTGAAATGCTACCACCTAGTAGAACTTTACATATAGGTGGTAGCATTTTTTCTTTATACGAAATTCATCATGAACTTTTATTGATGGTATTTATATATTTTTTTCCTCATAAGAATGGAACTAGCGGGGTATTTTACTGGGGGGGATTAACAATGCATAGAGATGAAACTACATTACATCCTGATACAGGTGTTACATCTGTAATGTTTGTTGAGCGTTCATTAAATGAAATTCGTTTTTGGTCTAGAATCATGAAGGAGCATTCTCTTTTTCTTCGCTTGGGATTTAGATGCGAGGATACGCAACTAATCGAAGAGGCGAATCAATTTTATCGATTGTTTGAACATATCGAACAAATAGCGCATTCCTATACAAATGAAACAGATCCTGAGCAAATCAAAAGATTTAATGCAGAAGTACAACAAGCCGCAACTAATATTTGGGGATTTAAACGAAAAATTTTAGGATTGATTCTCACATGTAAATTGCCAGGACAAAATAACTTTCCACTGTTAGTTGACCATACAAGTAGGGAAGCTGATTATTTTAGAAAACGTTTAATGGAATTAAATGAAGGAAAATTAGATGCCCTTCCTGATGCTATTATTAAAGAAAATGTTTTCTTTTTGAGGATTATGGCAGACCATGCTAAATTTATTGGTCATCTTCTTGATCCATCAGAAAGAAAGCTTGTAGATACAGCACGGAATTTTAGCAATGATTTTGATGCATTAATGTATCAAGCAATTGACTTAGAATCTATGAAACCACAATCCCAAACAGTCCCTCTTTTAGATCAATTTTTAGATCAAAATCGTGTGTCGGTTGCATCTCTTCGGGATTTTAAGAAAACAGCACGTGATTTAATTGAGCAATGTAAAATAAAGAGTATCATCCACCCATTATTGGCAGACCACGTTTTCCGTGAAGCTGATAGATTTCTTGAAATCATTGATATGTATGATGTTCATCTTACAAATATTCAATCACAACCTAGATATTAGAAGATAAGGAAAGATACTATTTTGCTTTCAGCTGACAAGTTAACAATGTATTGTTAGCTTCTTTTTTTTGATGAAAAGGTTTGAAAATGAAACTTTACGTTATTCTTTGTGGAGAATGATAATAAAGGATAACGTATTTTTTATGCCTCATTTAGTCTTTATTAGTATTAATTCTTTGTATTATTGTTCGGGAAATTATTATAGAAGAAAAATATATGGAATTGACACAATACATAGCGCAATTACAACCTGTAACGCACAAGTTGCACAGGCTATGCAACGACAACTCGCTTTACTCTTCATCATGTATTTGTCCATACTAGGCGTAGAGAGGTGATAAACACAGTATGATTTTTAGTGAACGCTTAAAACAAGAACGAGAGAAACGAAATTGGTCGCAAAGTGATTTGGCTGAAAAAATTCATGTAAGTAGGCAGTCTGTTTCGAAATGGGAGACGGGAAAGAACTATCCGAGCATTGAAATTATTATTCATTTAAGCGATTTGTTCGGTATTACGATTGATGAATTGCTAAGGAGTGATGAAGAGTTGACACAGAAAGTTATTGAAGATAGTAAGCAGTTAGCGTATCCAAAATGGAAGGTGTTTTTTGATAGCTTATTTATGATGGGCGTATTTTTGTTTATTACAAAAATCGTTGTGTGGATGTTAAATAAGTTTGCAGGAGCGAGTATTACAATTATAGCGGATGCACCGTATGTAATGAATTTTTTACCGCTCTTATTAATGGTTATAGGTGGTATGGGATCTGATAAGTTGAAGAAAATATATAGGTAAGAGAAAGTTTTGAAAGAAATCCCCGACACTAGCTGTTCTTTTCACTTAAATTGTGTACTATAAAGGATAGGATGACATAAAGAAGGGGACATATAGAATGGAATTTCATGAACAAAAGATTTTGCCGGCAGTGAGGCAAATTAAAGATTTGGAGAAGTTACTACATAGTTCGTATGAATATATCGTTATTTTAGATATTCATGTCGGTCAATTGAAGAGTGTTATATCACTTGCGAAGCAATATTGTAAAAAGGTGTTTTTACATGTGGATTTAATTCATGGTTTGCAGAGTGATGGGCATGCGACGGAGTATTTATGCCAGGAATTTAGACCATACGGGTTACTTTCGACAAAGGCGAGCGTAATTATGAAGGCGAAGCAAAAAGGTGTTGTGGCAATTCAGCGTATCTTTTTAATCGATTCGAGTGCAATGGAGAAGAGTTGCAATCTTTTAGAAAAGACGAAGCCAGATTATATAGAGGTGCTTCCAGGGGCAATGACGGACATTATCGCTGAAGTGAAAGAGCGTACTGGTGTACCGATTTTGGCGGGTGGTTTTATTCGTACAGTTGATGATGTGGAGAAAGCGTTAAATGCTGGTGCGACAGCAATTACGACATCAAAACGCGAACTATGGAAACATTACCAAAAAAAGTGACGAAAATGTGAAAAAATTCTGTTGACACCGCTTTCATGAGAGGTTAACATTATAGACAAGTTAATAAACGTGACGGAGAAAAGTAGAGATCCACATTTCATTGTTTCTATATAAACTTATATAGAAGCGTGCAAAGCTGTGGGTCTTTTTCTTTTGACAAAAACGAATGGCCATTCATTTTACCTCTATCACATTTGGAAGCGTTTAAATTGATTGTGGAGGGATACTATGTCAGCATTTTTAGGAGAGTTAGTAGGGACTGCGTTGTTAATCTTACTTGGTGGCGGCGTTTGTGCTGGTGTAAGTTTAAAGAAGTCGTTTGCGAAAGATTCTGGTTGGATTGTTATTACGATGGGATGGGGCTTAGCAGTAGCGGTTGCAGCGTATGCGGTTGGATCAATTAGTGGGGCACATTTGAATCCGGCTTTAACGATAGGATTAGCATTCAAGGGAGCGTTCCCATGGAGTGACGTACCAGGTTATATCGCAGCACAAATGATTGGGGCAATTATCGGGGCAGTTCTTGTATATTTACATTACTTACCACACTGGAAAGAAACAGAAGATGCAGGAACAAAATTAGGTGTATTTGCAACAGGTCCAGCAATTCCGAACACATTTGCAAACCTTTTAAGTGAAATGATTGGAACATTCGTTTTAGTATTTGGTATATTAGCAATTGGTGCAAATAAATTTGCAGATGGATTAAATCCATTTATCGTAGGTTTCTTAATTGTAAGTATTGGTTTATCATTAGGTGGAACGACAGGATACGCAATCAACCCAGCACGTGATTTAGGTCCGCGTATCGCGCACTTCTTCCTTCCGATTGCAGGAAAAGGCGGTTCAAACTGGAAGTATGCATGGATTCCAGTAGTAGGTCCGATTTTAGGTGGATCACTTGCAGGATTATTCCATCAAGTTGTATTTGAAGGAAAACAAAACGCAGCACTTATTTATGTGATTATTGCAACTGTGATTGTACTAGCAATCTCTTATATGACAAGCAAAAAAAGTGGAAGCAATACAAATAGTAGAAAAGTAGCATAAGGGGGAAACCGATATGAAAAAATATATTCTTTCATTAGACCAAGGAACAACTAGCTCACGCGCAATTCTGTTCAATAAAAAAGGTGAAATTGTTCATTCAGCTCAAAAAGAGTTTACACAACATTTTCCAAAGCCGGGCTGGGTAGAGCATAATGCGCAAGAAATTTGGGGATCTATTTTAGCAGTTATCGCAACTTGCTTAAGCGAAGCAGATGTAAAACCAGAACAAATCGCTGGTATCGGTATTACGAACCAACGTGAAACAACGGTTGTATGGGATAAAACAACTAGTAAACCAATTTACAACGCAATCGTATGGCAATCTCGCCAAACAGCTGAAATTTGTGATGAGTTAAAAGAAAAAGGTTATGGCGAAATGGTTCGCGAAAAAACAGGTCTTTTAATCGACGCATACTTCTCTGGTACGAAAGTGAAATGGATTTTAGATAACGTTGAAGGTGCAAGAGAGAAAGCAGAAAACGGCGATCTATTATTCGGAACAATTGATTCGTGGCTTGTATGGAAACTATCTGGTGGTAAAGCGCACGTAACGGATTACTCAAATGCATCACGTACATTAATGTTTAACATCCACGACTTACAGTGGGATGAAGAGCTTCTAGATATGTTAACAGTACCAAAGAGCATGCTTCCAGAAGTACGTCCATCATCTGAAGTTTATGGAGAAACAATTGATTATCACTTCTTCGGTCAAAATGTACCGATTGCAGGTGTAGCTGGTGACCAACAAGCGGCATTATTTGGACAAGCTTGTTTCGGTGAAGGTATGGCGAAAAATACTTACGGAACTGGTTGCTTCATGTTAATGAACACTGGTGAAAAAGCAGTAGCTTCTGAGCATGGTCTATTAACAACAATTGCATGGGGAATAGATGGTAAAGTAAACTACGCATTAGAAGGAAGTATTTTCGTAGCAGGTTCTGCAATTCAGTGGTTACGTGACGGGATGCGCATGTTTAAAGATGCAAGTGAGAGTGAAGTGTATGCTTCTCGCGTTGAATCAACTGAAGGTGTATACGTTGTACCAGCATTCGTTGGATTAGGAACACCTTACTGGGATAGTGAAGTACGCGGCGCTATGTTTGGTGTAACGCGCGGTACGACGAAAGAGCATTTCATTCGTGCAACACTAGAATCTTTAGCTTACCAAACGAAAGATGTATTATGCGCAATGGAAGCAGATTCAGGTATTGAACTAAAAACATTACGCGTTGATGGCGGAGCGGTTAAAAATAACTTCTTAATGAAGTTCCAAAGTGATATTTTAGACGTTCCTGTAGAGCGTCCAGTGATCAACGAAACGACAGCTTTAGGTGCAGCATACTTAGCTGGTCTTGCGGTTGGGTATTGGAAAAACCAAGATGAAATTAAATCGCAGTGGCATATGGACAAACGTTTTGAACCAACGATGGAAGCGGAAACAAGCGAAGAGCTATATGCTGGATGGAAAAAAGCAATTGAAGCAACAAAAGCTTTCAAATAATCATAAACAGTGTTATAATGGTGACAAGTTAATAATTCGGTAGGAGATTTGGAGAGACCACAACGCGCTATAGAGGCGAAATCTATAGCGAAGTTTGTGGTCTCTTTTTTCGTTATCAAAGGGAGGAATTACCATGAAATTTTCAAGTAAACAACGTAAAGACGTATTAAACGGAGTAAATGAACAAGAGTTAGATGTGATCGTAATTGGTGGAGGTATTACTGGTTCTGGTATTGCATTAGATGGAGCAACACGCGGGTTATCAACAATTGTGTTTGAAATGCAGGACTTTGCAGCAGGTACATCAAGTCGTTCAACGAAGCTTGTACACGGTGGTCTACGTTATTTAAAACAACTTGAAGTGAAAATGGTAGCAGAGGTGGGGAAAGAGCGTGCGATCGTATATGAGAACGGTCCCCATGTAACAACACCAGAGTGGATGTTACTTCCATTTCATACAGGCGGTACGTTCGGATCATTTAGTACATCAATTGGTCTTCGTGTATACGACTTCTTAGCAGGTGTAAAACGAAGCGAGCGCAGAAAGATGTTTAACCGTGAAGAAACATTAAACAAAGAGCCTCTTGTGAAAAAAGAAGGATTAAAAGGCGGCGGTTACTACGTAGAATATCGTACAGACGATGCGCGTCTTACAATTGAAGTAATGAAAGAAGCAATTGAGCATGGTGCGAAAGCTGTTAACTACGCAAAAGTAGACAGTTTCTTATATAAAGATGGAAAAGTATGCGGTGTACGTGTAATCGATTTACTAGACGGAGAAGTGTACGAAGTTTACGGTAAGAAAATTGTAAACGCAGCTGGTCCTTGGGTAGATACACTTCGTGAGAAAGATAACTCGAAAAAAGGAAAAGTACTTCAGTTATCAAAAGGTGTTCACTTAGTAATTGACCAAAAACGTTTCCCATTAGGTCAAGCAATTTACTTCGATACACCAGATAAACGTATGGTGTTCGCGATTCCTCGCGGCGGAAAAACTTACGTAGGTACAACAGATACGTTCTATGATAAAGATGCAGCTGTACCACACATGACAACAGAAGATCGCACATACATCATTAATGCGATTAACTACATGTTCCCAAGTGTGAAAATTACAGAAAAAGATATTGAATCAAGCTGGGCTGGTGTGCGTCCGTTAATTTACGAAGAAGGTAAAAACGCATCTGAAATTTCTCGTAAAGATGAAATTTGGACTTCTGAATCTGGTTTAATTACAATCGCTGGTGGTAAATTAACAGGATACCGCAAAATGGCTGAAATGGTAGTAGACTACGTAACGAACTTATTACAAAAAGAAGGTCATAGTGCATATCCGAAGAGTGATACGAAACATATGCCAATCTCTGGTGGACATGTAAGTGGTTCACACGGATTCCCAGCATTCGTTGCGAAAAAAGCAGACGAAGGTACGAAATCTGGTTTAACGAAAGCACAAGCAGAAGAGTTCGCGAAATTCTACGGCTCTAACGTTGACGTACTGTTCGACTTAGCGAAAAAACACAAAGACGAAGCGAAAGAATACAACATGCCGCTTGACGTTCTAATCCCACTTGTATACGCAATGGATTACGAAATGACAGCAAAACCAGTTGACTTCTTCGTACGCCGTAGAGGCGCTGTATTCTTCAACATCCACTGGGTATACGAGTGGAAAGAAGCAGTAATCAACTACATGGCTACGAAACTAGGCTGGAGCAAAGAAGAGCAAATGAAATACACAGCTGAATTAGAAAAAGCATTAACAGATGCTGTCATTCCTGTAGATCAACAAGAGCAGGCAGCTGCGTTAGCGTAAAATAGAAAACCACCTGAAGGGGAACCTTTAGGTGGTTTTTTGTACGTTATTTATAGAATTTTAAATACTATACTTGTATTTTATAACCGAAAAACCTAATATTCAGTTTATCGAGATAAGTGTAATACAATAAATAAGATACCGATATGAGGTGTATCATGAAAAAATTAATTACTTATGATTCTGAAATTCAGATGGCATATCTGTATGTAATTCCATTCACTTCAGAAATTGAGATTGAATCGACTGAAGAATTGGAAGAAAATCCAAAACTAAATGTAGATATAGATCAATTTGATCGCATAGTGGGGATTGAGTTTTTTGGAGACAATGCTAGTAAATTAAAAGAATTAACAAATAAGAGTAAAATATATAAAAAGAAAACGTCAAGTGATAATACATACATATACTCATTTAGACTTTCTCAAGATACTCATTTGCAAAAAGTGTTATTTCATAATATCGTATTTTATTTTTCGGATAAGAAGTATGAAGAATTTATCGGTTTTGATATTATGAAGCCCTCTTTGTATGGCCATGAGATATTAGATTCTTTAAGTGAGTGTTAGGAAGAAGGGGGACTCGGTGAAATGAGTTCTCTTTTTCATTTAGCGGTATTTAGAGCTGAGGGGAATCTTGACTATAGAAAACGAAGACGCTCTTTAGGTGAATGTATTGTAACGACTATTCGGTTCATTATATGTAATTTGCTGAGGAAGTGTTTTATAAAAAATGTTATTGTCAGCCGTATTTTTTATGAATTTATAAAACTTTTCCATACAATGCGTCGTCTAATATATGGGAAGGAGGAAATGATGTGGATGAATTAACGATAGAAGCGTTTGAAATAGAAGATAAGGAGGACCTTATCGATGAAATAATGAACAAGTATGGACAAGAAATCCTACAGCTTGTGTATTCATATGTGAATAATAAAGAGGTTGCGGAGGATTTAACGCAAGATATATTTGTGAAATGCTATAAATCTCTTCATACATATAAAGGAAATTCGAATTTGAAAACATGGTTATGGAGAATTGCGATTAATCATTGTAAGGACTATTTAAAAAGTTGGTATAACAAAAAAGTTATCGTTACAGAGGATGACTTTACGTATATGGAGAGTCAAAAAGAAAGTGTGGAACAAACAGTTATTCAAAATGCTGAGGATAGTAGGCTTGCCTCTGCAGTAATGGATTTACCAATAAAATATCGAGAAGTGATTTATCTATTTTATTATGAAGAGTTATCAATTAAAGAGATTGCTACGGTAATAGAAGTGAAGGAAAACACAATAAAAACAAGGCTGAAAAAAGCAAAGGAACTTTTGAAGGAAGGATTGGAGGAATAATCAAATGGAAGATCGATTAAAAGGCTTGCGAAAATCAATGGAGAATACAACGTTTAAATATTTGAGTTTTTCTGATCAACATCGAAAGCGGGTGCGCGAAAAAATCAATCAATCGTCCGAAAAGGAAGAAGATATCCTTTTAGCAGTGTTGCAACTTCTTATGAATGAAAAAACAGGTTATGAATTGATGCAGTTACTGCGTGGGAGAGGGATTCAAAAATTCGAAGGTGATGAAGGTTCTCTATACACTTTGTTACATCGTCTAGAACAAAATCGCTTTATCCAATCTAGCTGGGATCACGCGGGAGCTAAATATTATCAATTAAATGATAAAGGAAACAAGATGCTACGAAAGGCAGAGAAGAATGCTACGAAGGCACGATTTATATTAAAAGGATTAGTACAGGAGTGAGAAAAAATTGAACAAAAAAGGGGAGCGTTTTTTAAAGGAAGTTACGAACCATATTAAATCGAAAGAAGCGAAGGATTTGGTGGCAACGGAACTAGACTTTCACTTGAAACAGACGAAGAATATGTGGATAGAAAAAGGGTTAAGTGAGGAAGTTGCTGAAGATAAGGCTGTTGAGCAAATGGGAAGTCCGATTAAACTTGGCGAAGAACTTAACAAACTGTATAAGCCAAAGGTTGATTGGTTCCTTATTATTTTATTAGTGGCTGCGATGGGGCTAGGATTTTTGCCGGTTATAACTTTTGGACATGCTGACTTATTCATGAATAAGGTGATATTTGTTATTCTCGGTGTTGTAACAGCTATCGGGATGATGTTACTTGATTATCGGAAATTAGAGAGAATGGGATGGTTGTTTTATATAATCGGAGTAGTTGTCCTGTTAATGCTATACTGTTTTCCAAACGCTTCAATGATTGGAGAACCGTTAATACAAATCGGCCCAATTGCAATTGACTGTCTAATGACGATACCATTCTTCTTTCTAGCTTGGGCTTCTTTTTTCAATAATAGTAGGTTAAAGTTTATACATCTTCTCATGTTGTACGTATTTTCTTTATATCTATTTCTAATTACATCAATTCTTTTACCAATTTTCATCTATATCACGATGGTATTCGTTATGCTTTGGTGGAGTAAGTTAGGAAAGAAAACGGCATGGCTCATTACAATGTTACCAATTTTTTTCTTTATTGTTAGGGATTTACTTTCTTGGTCTGCCGTAAAAGAATATCGGATAGCTAGAATTTTAGGATTTTTAAACCCAGAACATGATCAATGGTATTTGCGTTTAAAAGAGGCGATGTCTTCGGCAGGTTGGTTTGGTACATATGGAAATATAAAGTCTATCCCTGCTGCCCATACTGATTTTGTATTCGCGAGTTTGACTTATTATTATGGATATGTGCTTGCGCTAGTTCTTGTCTTGATTCTGTCTCTTTTTGCAGTAAGAATAATGAACATAGCTTATAAAATAAATGATGGTTATGGTAAATTGCTTCTCGTTGGTGGAGTGACTCTTTTTGTAATCCATTTCATTTGTAACGTTGGCATGATCCTCGGAATATTACCACGTGCTTCTATATCATTACCTTTTATTAGCTACGGATTGATACCAACTCTGTTTCATGCATTTATAATGGGGATTGTGCTGAGTGTATATCGACGTAAAGATATGTCGTTTAGAATGAGAAAAACACCTTGATACTTATATAAGTTGTATATAAAAGAATTCATTATTATGATTAAGTACAAACGTAAATAGATAGCAGAAGAGGGTTATGATAAATAACCCTCTTTTTCTATTTAAATAAGTGAACTCGCTTTAATAGAAGTACATAATTCAGAACGAGAAATTGATTCAGCTAGCTGCTGTAAATAGGCGTATTCTTCTGTATTTTTTCCGGAAGTGTTAGGATCTAATAAAGGTGAAGAAAGAAGTACATCAATCGTAAGTATGTCTGCATCATGAGAAATGATGTTATAACCTGCAAATACAGGTCGTTTCAAGTCTTTTACTTTTTGAATCATCTGATGGAATTTCGTAACACTTATATTGATTTGTGCTAATGGAAAGCATTTTTGGGTGGGATTCTTGATGGTTTTTCTAATCTTATAATCATATACGTAATAATATTTCTCTTGCTGCTCAAGTGTTTGCAATTCTTTCGTTAATAAGTGGTATTTATCTGTAAGTCCAGTTGTGAGTGCGTTGTGTTCTTCGCCAACTAATAATGTGAAAGGTCTTGGTGATGAGATTGAAAGGGTGCGGACGTTTAGATCAGTAAAAGTGGGATTAGATTGTAAAAGGGTATGTAATTTTTCGGTAGGAAACTCACCGTTATAAATAGCAATGAAATAATGATTCATTTTTTCACTCCTTATTTTTTTCTAAAATGATATATTCTACTTTAAAGGTGTAAATCCTGCATAAAAAAGAAACACCTTGATTCGTATCAAGGTGTAATAAGTTCAAAACTCTCCGAATCAGCCCCAAGCACAAAAGGACTAACATCGCCAACGCTATAAAGTTGTAATTCATGCATCGCGCGTGTACAAGCGGTGTAGAACAATCTACGAACGCTCTCATCACTGTATGCATCTTTAGAAGCATCGTAAATAATAACAGCATCAAATTCGATACCTTTCGCTAAGTAAGCAGGGATCACGACGATGCCTTGCTCATACTCGGCTGAGCTACTCTTCATAAGTTTAATATTCTCGATATGACGAAGTGCTTCGTAAGCAGCGGCGCTTTCAGCTGCGGATTTACATATAATTGCGATCGTGTTGTGATTTTGTTTTTGTAATTCAGCAACTTTGGCAGTAATATGCTCGTGCAGTTCGCTGTAATTCGATACTTTCGTCACTGTAGGTTTCTCGCCGTCACGTTCAAAGGCGTGAATATTTTTTCCTTCTGATACGAGAGCACGTGTAAATTCAATAATTGGTTTTGTTGAGCGATAGCTACGAGTTAAGTTAATACCGTTCGTTTCATCTGGTCCGTATAAGCTAGTAAGTGTATTGAAATTCACTGTTTCACTCGCGTGTGCAAATATCGCTTGATTAAAGTCCCCGAGTACCGTCATTCTTGCGGCAGGGAAGAGACGTTTTAAAAACTCGAACTGAAACGGAGAATAATCTTGTGCTTCGTCTACGAGTACGTGTTTAATCGATCTATTCGTTTGGAAGCCTTCAATTAACTCTTTTAAAAGTAAAAATGGAGTTGCATCCTCGTAATGTAGCTTTCCTTCATCTAACATGTTTACTGTTAATGAGCAAATATCATCCCAGCCTTTCGGTTTTTCTCCAGTAACCCATGATGCATCTGTGAAAAGTTGTTTATATATGCCTGTGAAATTGATGAAGCGTAGTGCTTGAACGCCTTTACGAAGCGGCTTCAATTTTTTACGGACAATCATACGTCCGAGTACTTTCGTTTCTTTCTCAAAATCATGAAAGGAGTTATCGTCAAACTCGCCTTTTTTCTGCAAGTATTTATAAGCCTTTTGATATTCATCTTTACTAAGTAGTTCAATTTCTTCTTCTACCCAAGGCTTTTTCAGTTCTGCTTTTTCAAGTGCATCTATTTGCTTATTTAGCCAATCCGTTAACTTCTCAATTCGGCTATGGAAGCGGAGAGAGGAGTCGGTATTGTAAAATTGCTCTGTAATTTCTTTCGCAGAGACAATTAGCTTTCCTCTAAATTTCATTCCCCTAAATAGCATACCCGAAGATTCAAGAGACTGTCTGTACGCTCTAATCATCTCGAAAAATTGAGTAGATGCTTTAAAGCGAATGCTTGCATTTCTAGTTTTATAGGCAGGACTATTCGTTTCAGTTAGCATATATTCTAATTGCTCGTATGGATCTTCCACGTCAAATGACTTACTTAGTCTATGATTTAAATATTCCTGGAATGTAACTTGCTGCATATTTTCTTCACCGAGTTCAGGTAGTACGTTAGAAACGTAGCTATTGAACATAGAGTTAGGGGAGAAGAGAATAATTTGATCCGCTTTTAACCATTCGCGATATTTATATAGTAAGTAGGCGATTCGTTGCAAGGCAGCTGACGTTTTACCGCTACCAGCAGCTCCTTGCACGATAAGGAGTCGGCCTTCATCGTGACGAATAATTTCATTTTGCTCGCGCTGAATCGTAGCAACGATACTTTGCATATGTTTGTTTGTGCCTTTTCCGAGCGCTTGTTGAAGAATTTCATCGCCAATTGTAAGACTCGTATCGAACATAGAATCAATCTCGCCATTTTGAATAATGTATTGTAATTTTTTCTCCACATTACCGTGAATTACGCCTCCTGGTGTACTGTATTCAGCCGGTCCTGGTGGATAATCGTAGTAGACACTCGAAATGGGTGCGCGCCAGTCATATATAAGAAAGTTTTCTCCGCTTGCATCAGTAAGTGTAGCTACGCCGATATAAATTTGCTCTGCAGCAGATTCTCCTTCTTCTTTGAAATCAATTCGTCCGAAATAAGGTGCTTTATGCATGCGTCTTAATGCGGCAAGTCGATTAAAGGTGTGCTTATGGGTAATTTGTGTAACAGCTAGTGACTGAGCTTGTTGTCTTAAGTTGATAACTGTTTCAAGATAATCATCAAAAGTATCAGTATTCACTTTCACGTCATCCCAGAAATGTTTACGAATATTGATTACTTCTGCCCGGCGTCTGCCAGTTTCGTTTTCCAGTTTATCAATTTGCTGCGTAATCGTTTCGATTACGGTATCCAATCTTTTTTGCTCTAGATCAAGTTTTTTGTTCATACGGTAAGCACTCCTTTAAAAGTGAAAAATAGAGGTTGACTGAAGATGTGTTTTGGTGTACAATTAAGATAAGGATAAATACGTTCTTTGTATTTTCGGAAACGTGTTTCTGTACTAATTTAACATAGTTTTTTAATTTAATCAATGATAATAAGATAAACCTTGGTTCCATGTTACGTGGATCAAGGTTTTTTTGTTTTGAAGAGGGAGTCATGCTTGTTGTCAGTTTTTGTCGGTAAGTCGATATATTTCGAAAATCGCTGATATAATTGGAGTTACGGTCGATATATTTTGAAAATCGCCGATATAATTAGAATTGTGGTCGATATATTTGAAAAATCGCCGATATAATTTAGAGCTGAGGTTAATTTATTCAGAGGACCAACTATATAATTTCATTTACCGAATCTAAACATAAATTAATAGGGGAGAAGAGGGGATAAAAAAAGCTCGGGCCTAAGCCCGAGCTTTTTATTTCGTTATTTCTTTTCTTCTTTTTTAGCGTCAGCTTTCTTCTCATCGAAAAGATCTTTTAAATCTTTATCGTCAACTTTTACGTCAGCTTTTTTGATTTCTTTCATCATAAGGTCGTTCATGAATTCGCCGTCTTGTGCTTTCTTCTGAACGATTTCTTTTTTGATGTCAGCTTTTGATTGCTCAAATGATTTTTCTGGTTCTTTAATGTCTGTTACTTTAATGATGTGGTAACCGAATTGTGATTTCACAGGCTCGCTTACTTCATCTTTTTTCAGTTTATAAGCAGCATCTTCGAATTCTTTAACCATTTTACCAGCTCCGAAGAATCCTAAGTCGCCACCTTTTTCCTTTGAACCAGTATCTTCAGAGTATTGTTTCGCTAACTCTTCGAAAGATTTACCTTGTCCAAGTTCTTCTTTAACTTTTTTAGCAGTCGCTTCATCTTTTACAAGAATGTGGCTTGCTTTAATTTCAGGCTTGTAGTTATCTTTTAATTCTTTATCAGTGATTGTTTTCTCGATAGCTTTTTCTTGCGCTAATTGAGCACGCACACCAGTTTTTAACGTTTCTTCTTTAATACCTTGTTGTTTTAATAGTGTATCGAATTGATCACCGTATTGTTTTTTCATTTCATCGTACTTTTTGTCTACTTCTTTGTCTTCAACTTTGTAGTTTTTAATAAGTACTTTTTCCATAACCATGTTATTTAGTACTTGTTTACCAGCTTGTGTTTTCATTTGCTCGTAGAATTCGTCTTTTGTAATGTCACCAGCTTTAGATGTAACGATTTTGTCTGATGATGATGTTCCACAAGCTGATAGTGCGATTACACTTGTTGCGGCTAAGGCAAGCATAGCTTTCTTCATTCGATAAACACTCCTACTATTATGTATTTTTAATTTATCCTATACCAATGAATTTTAGTTCATCAGAGCCCGATTAAGTCTCACTGATACTTTTGCTTTTTATATTGGTAAAGCGCGCTTAACAGGGCTTACCGAGGCTTTAGGATAAAGTTAAGATGCGTGTCATTTATTTCATAGTATAAGCAATATGTACAGAATTTAATATATCATATTTCGACTAGATTTCATATTGATAAAGAAAAATTAACCATATCGTGTCAGATTTTGAAGGTGTGCCATATTGGGCGTATGCCGCATATACAGAATAGAGGAGGGGATGGGGATGAATTCTCAACTTATTTTATTACTTGTACTGTTTATTTTATTGGTTATAGTAGGTATAATTTGCTTATAGAGGAAAAAAGTGAGGAAGGGGCTTTCCTTCCTCACTTTCCATGAAATATAATTTCTATATAACTAGAAATTAATAAAATTGTTATACATACATTAATAACCCGAAAGACACCGGGTTGGCGGCTCGCAGCTATTTGTTTTCGTTCACACAGTGTATGTGTCATGAAATTCGTGTAAAATATAACAAGAAGTGCGAATGCGACAAAAACAACTGTTATAAGTGTCATGAGGCGAGACCTCCTTTTGGCTAAAATACATATACTTTATATATTGTATCATACGATATTTTGTTCGTGTTATAAAATTCAGAAATAGAAGACTTTGTGTTAGAAAGCGAGGGAGAAAATGGACGTTGTTAGAAGATTAGAACAAGCTGAATACTACGTAGACCTACTATTTAAAATGATTGATGAAGAAAAGTGTCCATTTTATTCTTTAATCATAAAGAAAAAAGCTCGTAAAAAAGATATTGAACGTATACTAAATCTTTGTGAAATACTGAACGAGCAATATGTAGTGGAGAAAGCAGAGGGGCTTCTTTTGTTCGATGCGCTGTTAGATCAATTTGAAAAAGCGCTTCCACATCAGCTCGAAGTACACGAAACTGCGGAAGCGCTAGCAAAACAAGGTTTATTTAAGCCGCTTATGAATGAATTCTTAAGCATGATTGCGAAAAAATAAATACATTACTTCTTAACTAACTTCTGATCGGATTCTGTAAAGTTCTCTTCAATATCTTCTAATGATTTCTCAAAAATATCGATGAAGTCTTGTCCGTAAATATTACGCAAGATAGCAATCAGTTCGATATTTTCTGGGAACTTCCCATAAAAATTACGAAGTGCAAGAGCCCCATTAAACACTGAATTATTTTCAGGATCATACTCCTCCATTAAGCGAAGTAGTAACTCTTCCCCTTTGTCTGTAATCTCAATGTACGTATTTCGTTTGTCATCTTCTTTTTTTGAGAATACAAGATAGCCGCGTTCTTCCAGCTTTTTAGAGAAGTTAAACGCCGTTGATACGTGCATAACTCCAAACTTAGCAATCTCAGAAATAGAAGCCCCTTTTAAATGATAAGCGATTGTTAAAATATGATGCTCATTAATGTTTAAATCGTAAGGCTTAATCCACATCTGCCAATCTTTCTCTACACATTTCCATAACGCTTTCGATAATTGAGCAATGCGTTGGCTGAAAATCATCGCTTCTTTTACCGAGTAATCTTTTTCTCCACTTTTCATTTACTCACCCACTTTAACATTCTTTTTCATTACTATCTATTATGCCAGTAAAATAAAAATTAATAAAGTCTTTTTGTGAGAATTGTGAAAATTTTTTGGAAAAATGACATTCTATACAAATCATGCATAACTATGGAAGCGTTTTATGAGTCGTGAATACATGTGTTGTCCTTACATGTTAAGTGATAACATATATTGTAAATGCATAAAAACACGGCATATCTATGTGATATGCCGTGTTAAGGTCAATTTATATAAAAAATATTTGTTATATGCAAAAAACTAAGCAGGAATTTGTTTACGCTTTTTCCGGAACAGCTTCTTGTAGTTTCTCAATTGATTTTTGAATGTCCAAAATCTCTTGCTCAATATGTCGTTTGTTTTGAGAAATATCTTGCTTCCAGTTAGAAAGCGTATCGTGCATATCGTCTTTTAATTCTTGAAACACTTCTTTACCTTCTGAAGCAGTTTCAACGATTTGACGTTTTAATAATTTTGTATCAGCTGTAATATCAGCTAATGTCTTTTTAATATCATTTCCTTTTTCTTTTAACTTGCCGCGCATGTCTTTGCCAGAAGAAGGAGTAGAGAAAAGAACAGCTAATCCAGCAACTGCTCCGCCGCAAATGATACCTGTAATAAAGGATTTAGCTTTTGACATAAAAGGAGACCTCCTTATTTTTTGTTCGTATTCATGATGTGAAAAAATATGCATATCTTTAAGACAAGGGAAAGAACAGTGTACTGTACATATTCCCTGGCATCTTGAATGGAGAAACAAGCCTTGCAATATTTAATCACTTTAGGAAAGTGGCTTGTTATGTATTACTTCTTATTATAGTGTCACTATTTCACACTATTTGCAATTGTACTTGCGATGTTTTGTAAATTTTCCATTGTGTATTCATTTTGATGTGATTTCCAAACAGCACCGAAACCATCGTTTTCACCGTAGCGTGGAATTAAATGAAGGTGGAAGTGGAACACAGTTTGTCCAGCTTTCTCGCCGTTGTTGTTAAGTAGGTTAAAACCAACTGGATTAAACTCTGCTTTAATCGCATTTGCGATTTTCGGAACGACAGAAAAAATGTGTGATGCGATTTCTGGCGTTAACGCAAATATGTCTTGTTTGTGAACTTTCGGAATAACAAGAGTATGTCCTTTTGTTACTTGACTAATATCTAAAAATGCAAGCACATGTTCATCTTCGTATACTTTTGAGCAAGGGATTTGCCCGTCAATGATTTTGCAAAAAATACAATTATCTGCTGTATGATTCATCGATCTCATCCTTTCAAATATCCTTAGCCGTATTTTACCATAATTACATAAGAGAACAAACACGAAAAACAGGAAGCTGACTCAGCTTCCTGTTTTCTGAAGAGGGATTGAAAAAGCATTATCGTAATTTACGTTTCGCAGACACCTCATTTATTTAAGAAATGCACGGTAAATCGGCTAAAGTTTCTGCCGTAGACACCCCATTTTCAAGTGAAATGAATTGCAATCTTTTATAAAAGGAAATTGTTTATTTTTTAAAACAGTATATGCTCTTTCGGAGACACCCCGTTTCTAAAATGAAACAAATGATCTGGTTATGTGTAAATTTCTTTGTCCAACATGGACACCCCATTTCATGATGACTTAACTATGTTGTTGTACTCATCAATTGGTGGTCGCTTTTTCAATGTGTTCCTTCTTCACTAATTATGATGTCCGCTTTCGTAAAAATATATGCTAACAAATTTAAATTTTTTTTAAGACATCGATACTATGTAGTACAGCGCCATTTTTGGTAAGATGAATATAGAATGAATACTAATGAAGAAAGTGGTGTCGTATGAGCGAGTTATTGCGTGTAGAAAATGTTACAGGAGGATATACGAAGCGACCTGTACTAAAAGATGTTTCGTTCTCTGTTAATAAAGGCGAACTTGTCGGCTTAATCGGTTTAAATGGAGCGGGTAAAAGTACGACGATTAAACATATTATCGGTTTAATGGAACCGAAAAAAGGATCTGTCACAATTAATGGGAAAACAATTCGTGACGATATGACAGCGTACCGTTCTAGTTTTTCATTCATCCCAGAAACACCAGTATTATATGATGAGCTAACGCTAGAAGAACATTTGAAGTTAACAGCGATGGCGTACGGTGTAGATGAAAAACAATATGAAGAACGCGTAGGACAACTATTACAAGAATTTCGTATGAAAAATCGTTTGAAATGGTTTCCGTCTCATTTCTCAAAAGGGATGAAACAAAAGGTAATGATTATGAGTGCGTTTTTAGTGGAGCCATCTCTTTACATTGTGGACGAACCTTTCGTTGGGCTTGACCCGTTAGCAATTCAATCACTCCTTCAAATGATGGATCAAATGAAAAAGAGCGGCGCGGGTATTTTAATGAGTACACATATTTTAGCGACGGCAGAGCGTTATTGTGATTCATTTATTATTCTGCATCAAGGTGAAGTGAGAGCGAAGGGAACATTATCTGAACTGCAATCACAGTTTAATATGCCAGGTGCAACGTTAGATGATATTTATATTGCATTAACGAAGGAAGAAGATTATGAATAGCACAGCATTATGGAAAGAACGATTTCGTCACTTTCTAAAAGAAGTTCGTACATATAGTAAATACGTATTTAATGATCATTTGAAATTTATTTTCGTATTTATCATCGGCGCAGGAGCGTACTATTACCAGCAATGGTTACAAACGTTAACAGCTTCGTTTCCGACAGCACTCGTTATGGCAGTGTTGCTTGGTCTCGTATTAACGGCCGGATCCATTCAAACGTTATTAAAAGAAGCGGATCTCGTTTACTTGCTGCCAGTTGAACAAAAATTAAAACCTTACTTCACAAAGGCATTTCTTTTTACGTTTATGATTCAGTTATACATAATCGCAATCGTAGCGGCAGCGCTTGCCCCGTTATACTTCCAGCAAATGAAGCAAACAGGAGCAGCTTACATATGGATTGTACTCGCGTTTGTCATTGTAAAAGCGTGGAACTTATTCGTCGCATGGGAAAAATCATTTTTAACAGACCAAAATATACAAAGAGCCGATTGGTTCATTCGTGTTATTTTAAACGGATTATTTGTTTACTTCCTTGTAGAACGTACTTCCATTATGTTTATTGGTGGAATCGTTCTGCTCATGGTGTTATACCTCGCTATCATGCATCAAATGGTGAAGGGAAAGCCGCTAAACTGGGAGTATTTAATTTCTGAAGAAGGTAAGAAGATGATGCTGCTGTATCGCATCGCGAATATGTTCGTTGATGTACCAGCATTAAAAGAAAGAGTAGCACGTCGAAAATGGCTCGATTTCATTCTTTCAATGATTGGTGAAAAGCGTACATATTTATACTTATATACGAGAACGTTTTTACGATCTGGTAACTATTTCGGTTTGTATGTGCGTCTGCTTGCTCTTGGCGGAGTTATTTTGTACTTCATTCCGTTTTTATATGGACGATTTATCGTAAGCCTTATTTTCCTATACTTAATCGGTTATCAGCTATTAACTTTATGGAAGCATCACCGCATGAAGATTTGGCTTGATTTGTATCCAGTCGGGGGAGAAGAGAAGAAGAAAGATTTTCTTACTTTATTAAATGCAATTCTTCTTACTGGCAGCGTTGTATTTACAGTTATATTTGCTCTTGCGACGAAAGATTTCATGATGACGGGAATTTTACTAGTCGTAAGCATAATATTTAGTATCGGTTTCGTTTATCAATACGGGGCGAAACGTATTGAGCGTTTAAATTGAAGGGAATGAACCTATGATTACATACGAAGAGAAGGTTATAAAAGAATTGGAGCAGTGGAAAGCTACATTCATGAAAGATTCTTCTATGATGACACGGTTCTCTAAGAAAGTGCAGACGAAAGTACAACAGCTTATTCCGGCGAAAGTGCAAAAAGTATTAACGGACACGATTCGGATGATGGTGCAAACGATTAGTGCCGGATCAAACTTTATAAAGCCGAAATTAAAAGAGACGAACTGGTCATTGCAAAGAAGAGACGACGAAGTACGTAAAAAAATGGATGAGTACAAAAAAATAGCGGCGGCAGAAGGGGCAGGGACGGGAGCAGGCGGTATTCTCCTTGGCCTTGCTGACTTTCCGCTTTTACTCGGCATTAAAATTAAATTTTTATTCGATGCAGCAACATTGTACGGATTTGATACGAGCGACAAAGAAGAGCGCCTTTTTATTCTTCACGTCTTTCAGCTTGCCTTTTCAAGTGATGATCATCGAAAAGAAATATGGAAAGCAATCGAAACGTGGGATACAGAAGAAGAAAATCATATGGACTGGGAAAAGTTCCAAACAGAGTACCGAGACTATATCGATTTAGCAAAAATGCTTCAGCTCGTACCAATAATCGGTGCCCCGGTCGGCGCGTATGCGAACTATCAATTACTGCAAAGACTTGGGGAAGTAACGATGAATTGTTATCGTATGCGATTGCTGAATAGGAATTAAAAAGAAAGCATCCTAAATTTGTGATTTAGGATGCTTTTTTGTTTTAATGATTAATACTTCAAAAGAAGAAGGTATAATTCAGATTGTCTTTTTAGCGTTTTAGGCTGAAATTAGTGGTGGAGGTAGTTGACATGTAATAAGGTAATTATGACTCTAGATGATCTAATCCCCATCCAACAACTGAATAATTTTAACGTTTAATAATTGAAACAAAGAAATTTCTGTTTTTCTGGTCTTTTACATGACCAGAAACTCGAATCATACCACCACTAACGGCAGACCTGATATCAACTTTAGTCACTATAATATCAATATTTTCTTTTTTCTTAATATGTTCTATGGCAGCTATAGCAGCTTTTTCTTTTGTTATATTTCTGTCATGAATACTTTTTGCTGTACATCCTATAGTTAAAGCGATAATTGTTACAATGATTAAAATGATAATATTTTTCTTTTTTAAATTACCCATATTTCCCCTTCTCCAATCAATTTATGATGATGGGTCCTAAATATTAAATTAAAAGAAGCGCTTACAAAAGTGCTTCTTTTGCTAATAATCAATGGGGATGAACAAAACCCCCACTGATTAAAGTTTCACTTTATTCGTCGCCCCAATATTCGACTTTATAATTTTGGGATTTATTTATTACAACGAAAGTTTTTTTTGTTATTGTTTTTATCATACCCTCTAACTCTAATAAAGCCCGCAAGTTCTAATTGTTGAATTTTTACATCGGTTACCACAAAATCTATTTTTTTTCTTTTTTCATAGTTTCTATTGCAACTTCAGCAGCCTTTTCTATTGCAGCATTTTGGTCATGAATAAACTTTGCTATATAACCTATAATTAAAATCATAATTATTACGGATAATAATATGAAAATATTTTGTTTCTTATTGAGGATCATCTAAATTCCACCCCATGATAGAGTAATTTTGTTTTTTACTTACTGTGACATAAAACTTTCTTTTTTTATCATTTTCCGCATATCCTCTAACTTCAATAAAGCCTCCTTGAAAAGCTGGTTTCATATCGATTTTAGTTATTATAACATCTATATTTTCTCTTGTTTGTATATGTTGTATTGCAGCTTCAGCAGCTCTTTCTTTTGTTGTATTTCTATTGTGAATAAAGGATGTAGTACAGCCTATGGCTAAAAATATAATTGCTAAAATGATTAAAATTATAACCCTTTTCTTTTTTGATTGATCCATATGTATCTCCTGAAATTTCTTTATATTATTTTTTATAAAGAAATAATATAAAACGAATCGTTAACTAATCGTGTTTTAGTTCAAAATTTTTCGTGGTTGAAATGGTACTGATATGATAGTTATTAGCGTATTCAACTGCAACACTAAATTCTTTGTTTTTGTCATCCGTTACATAACCAGATATAAAAATTGTTTGCAGATCATTTGGAGTGAATTTATGTTTAGTAATAGTTATATCTACGCTTTCCTCCTCCTTGAAGTATTTAATAGTTTCTTCTTTAGCTTTATTAACGATTTGTTGTTCTTCATTCTTTTGATCTATCGTACATGCCCCTAAAATACTTAAAATAAATATAAAGAATAGAGAAAAACTAATTTTTTTGATTGTAATATCCATATTTATCCTCCGTAAATGTTATCTTAATTATAAGAATATATCAAATGTTGTAGGAGAAAAATGTTTTGAGTAACAAAAATGAAGTTTTAGATTCTACTTTTTATCAATTAGTAGACACAACGTATAAATCTGATAAAGATATTGAAGAAGAAGTTGTTATTACCAATAAAGAAGGTCGAAGTTTACAAACATAGGAAAAGGGAGGAACATTCCACGATAAATTGGAATAGGCGCAGTCGTCTTTGTAAGAGATGTGAATGGGGAAAAGCAAGTTATGATAGCTTTCTGGGGGACAGAATGAGATAAAATTATAGAGAAAAACTCTTTAGGCGTTCTGATGAAGCTAGAGAAGGTATGAAGGATTTAAAAACAGATACAAATTATTTTGTTAAGAAAGAAATTCATATGCTAAAATATTTTACGTAAAAAAGACACTCTAGTGAGTGTCTAATGATTATTCTTTTAATTTTAGATTTTTAGAGTATGATCTAGAACTTATATTATACTCTCCACCCCCATATTCTACACCTACTCCAAACGTTTTGCTTTTATCTCCTTTAACATGTCCATCTATAAAAACAGTTTGAAAATCATTGGGGGAGAACTCATGTCCTGTAATTACTACATCAAGCTCCTCTCTTTCTTTAAAATATTTAATGGTTACCTCTTCTGCCTTTGCTACTATTTCTTTTTCTTCATTTGTTTTATTATTCATACCGCATCCTCCTAAAAGGATAAGTGTAAGGATAATGAATAATCTTATACCATTTTTTTTCAATCAAAATCCCTCCATTAATGTTATTTTATATTTAGAATATATTAAATTATCTGGTGGTGGGGATGTTTTGAAGGAAAATGATAAAGTTTTAGATTCTAGTTATTATCAGCTGTCAAGGTTTGCTTATCGTGGTGATGAGAATTTAGGAAACAGTATTGAGATCACCGACAACAAGGGTAATTGATGAACTAATTCATAAGGGGAAAACTGATTTATCTAGTGATGAAAAAGCATGTTGGGAAGCGATGATACAAGCGGGAAAAATCTTGTTAGAAGATGGTGCAGTAACTCCTTTCTATCAAACGGGACGCTCATACTTATAACGATCGTCTATTAAAGGGCTTGTGACGAATGATTTTTGGGGGAGAATTTAATTTTAAATAGACTGAAGTTAAATAATGAAATGACATTACTGTATGATGGTAACTAAAAAGAGCCTCTAAGGAGCCTCTTTTTTAACTAGTCCATAAAAAAGAAACTCTAGTGAGTATCTAATGACCTAGTTTTTTCATTCTAGACTTTCAGAATATGTTCTAGAAGTGACTCTATAATCACTATCTCCATATTCGACATGCACTGTAAATGCTTGAGTTTTATCGTCTTTCACATGTCCTTTTATAAAAACAGTTTGAAAATCACTCGGAGCAAATTCATATCCAGTAATTACTACATCTAGATTTTCTTTTTCCTTAAAATATTTAATGGCTGTTTCATTTGCTTTTTCAACTATTTGTTGTTCCTCATTCTTTTGATTTATAGTACATCCTCCTAAAAGGATAAGTGTAAAAATAAAGAATAATCTTATATCATATTTTTTCACGAACAATCACTCCACGAATGTTGCGTTATATTCCTTTTAACTAAATTGTATATCCACAGAATATGGTGTGGATGGGTATAAAGAAACGGGACTCTAAAGTAAAAAGGTTATTAGTTTTTAAGTTTTTAATGTTAGAAGTCAGGCTGATTGAATAGTCATCCTAGCCTTTATATACACATGAAATAATTAGAATTAATATGAATGCCCAACAAAAATATATTGTATTTTCATATTATTTTCAGTCATCATAACTAATACTTTCAACCTTATATTTATCTCTATAATTTATATCTGCAGTTATTTTACGATTTGGATTATTGGTTACATGACCCGATACAAAAATTACTCCAAAATCTGCAGGGCCGAATTCGACTTTTGTCACTGTAACATCTAGTTTTTTATCCTCTTTAAAATGTTGGATTGCGATCTTTGTCGCTTTTTCTTTTAATGCTATTTCTTCATTGTTCTCTTGTTTGTTCACATACATAAACCCTCCAATAAAAAATATAATTATTATTAACAAAAATCCCTTTTTTTTCAAAAAAATCACCCTCTCCTAATAATAAACTATTTATTATAGGAGTAAAAGAATGAAAGAGAGTGCAGTTTTAGATCGAATTTATTATGATTTGGCAAAGGGAGCATATAGGAATGATTTAGGTAAAAATTATGAGATAAAGGATTATACAGATCAAAAAATAGTTTTACAAAAATAAAAAGTAGGAGAAACATTCCACAACAAACAAACCGGAATGAACGCAGTAGTCTTTGAACGAGATGTGGATGGGAAAAAGCAAGTTATGGTAGCTTTCCGAGGAACAGAAGGGGATAAAATTATAGAGAAAAACTCTTTAGGCATTCCGATGAAACCAGGGAAGGTATGAAGGATTTAAAAAGAGATACAAATTATTTTGTTAAGAAAGAAATTCATATGCTAAAGTACTTTACGCAAAAAAGACACCATAAGGTGTCTTCAATAGCTTGGTAACCAAACTCTATATATTATATTAATCTTAAGTATTATTAAAGTTTTTTAGATTTATTATTAATAATTTAATTTAAAGTTTTCAGAACGAGATATAGAACCGACCCTATATTCCCCATCACCAAATTCTACATCTACTGAGAATTCTTTACTTTTATCATCCTTAACATAACCATCTATAAATACAGTTTGAAAATCATTTGGAGGAAAGCTATGCCCTGTAATTACTACATCTAAATTATGTTTTTCTTTAAAATATTGAATGGTTGTTTCTTTTGCTTTATTAACGATTTGTTGTTCCTCATTCTTTTGATCTATAGTACATCCTCCTAAAAGGATAAGTGTAAAAATAATGAATAATCTTATACTATATTTTTTCACGAATAATCACTCCGTTAATAGTGCGTTATATTCCTCTGCAATAAATTTTATATTCACTGAACATTGTGTGGTGAAGCATAAAGAAAAGGCACTCTAAAGTGCCCAGATTATTAGTTTTTAAGCTCTAAATTTTTGGTGGTTGAAATAGCGCCGATATGATAAGTATTTGCGTATTCAACTGAAGCGGTAAATTCTTTCGTTTTATCATTAGTCACATAGCCTGATATAGAGATAGTTTGAAAGTCTTTTGGTCCAAATTCATGATCAGTAATTGTTACATCTAAGCCCTCTGTTTTTTTGAAATACTTAATGGTTGTTTCTGTTGCTTTATTAATGATTTGTTGTTCATCATTCTTTGGATTTATTGTACACCCTCCTAAAGTAGCAAATACTAAGATTAAAAGGAAATAAAAACTAATTTTTTTGAATTTGATAACCATTTTCTCCCTCCAATGATTTTGTCCCAGTTATTAGGATATATCATTTTTTACAAGGAGGGAGTGTTTTGAAAGAAAATAATAAAAATACAGATGAAACCTTTTTTCGTTTATCCAAATAGGAATTGATTTGTTTTATAAAAAAGACATCCTAATCACACATTTAGGATGTCTTTTTGTTCTAATGATTAATGTTTAAAAGGAAAATTTCAGATTGTCTATTCAGTGTTTTAGGCTGAAATTAGTGGTAGAGATAGAACCGATATTATAATCATCTTTATAATCAATTGAAGTAGTAAATTTCTTATTTGTATCATCTTTGATATGACCAGTTATAAAAATAGTTTCGATGTCATTAGAAGGAAATCGATGATTCGTAATAGTCACTTCTAAATTTTCTTTTTCTTTAAAATATTGGATTGTAGTTTCTGTTGCTTTATTAACTATTTGTTGTTCTTTTTCATTTTGTCCCATGTTACATCCTCCAATCATTGTAGTTAACAGGATAAATAAAGTTAAGAAGGTATATTTTTTAATTTTTATTCCCATATATATCCTCCAAAAATGTTATTCTTATTATTAAGAATATACTAAATCATCTAGGAGGGGAATACTTTGGAGAATAAAGGGTCGGAACAATTATTAGATATAAGTTATTATCGAATGGCTCAAGATGCATATATGACAGATGAAGAGCTGGGAAGCGAAATTACAGTGAAAAATAGAAATAAAGAAACATTATAAACATGGAAAGTAGGAGAAACATTCCACGACAAACAAACCGGAATGGACGCAGTAGTCTTTGAACGAGATGTTGATGGGAAAAAGCAAGTTATGGTATCTTTCCGAGGAACAGAAGGAGATAAAATTATAGAGAAAAACTCTTTAGGCATTCCGATGAAACCAGGGGAAGGTATGAAGGATTTAAAAACGGATACTAATCATTTTGTATTACGAGAAGGTGTTCATGAACCAGCAGCACCTCCTGTAGCAGGAACTGAGAATGCAGGTTCAAAGAAATATTGGAATGAAGAGAATCAGCGCTGGGAAACACATAATCAGTTTGAACAAGCTGAAAGGGTCATGAAACAAGTAACGGATACATACAAGGATAGGGATGATGTGGAGATATATACGACGGGTCATTCGTTAGGGGGAGCGTTAGCGGAATATGCAGCGGCATCTAATGACAATGTAAGATGTATGTCATGGAATGCGCCGAGTGCAAAACATTTGTTACCGCCTGATTTACAAGAAAAAGCAAATAATGGTGAGTTTAATAATAGAATTGTAAGTGTTGTTCACGGAAATGATTCGATTGGTTATGGACCATTTGGTGCATATGAAAGTCATATAGGATCTACTTATGCGGTAACACCACCAATTTCGAAAGAAGAAATGTCCGAGTTATCATTACAGCAAAAGCTTGGGATGGATGTTACTCGATTTTTGAATTCGATAAGTGGCCCTGGTTATCATTATCAAACAGATAAAAACTTCCGATTTGGGGAGAATGGGTCTTTATCAAATAAATACTTGTTAAATGTAGACACGAATGAAAGAGTTTATGATTCACCGGGCGCGTTATTAGGCGGGGGAGAGATTCGTGTAGTTGTAGAGAATTTGGAAAAGGACGTAAGAGATATGAAGCGAAACGCGCAAGAATTTCAAGATAGAGTACCGAGGTTAATTTCAAATATGATGACATTATTAGAAACGGCTGAAAGTAGAAGGGTAGAAGCTAAAGTAAATAATATACGTGCACATGTAGAACATTTAAGTTTTTGGTGCATACGAACAGCAACGGAAATTTCAGATTTTATTGAGAAGAAAGCCGATGATTATAAGAAGACGGATCAACAATATTAAGGGAGAAGATTAGGATGCCGAGAATTTACTTAAATGAAGAAGCATTGAACCAAGCCTTACAACAATTTGACCATATGATTCAAGACTTAAACCATAATAAAAGGGTTGTAAGTAAGGTGCATGATTTACTCTTATCAAGCTGGTCTCAACTTGGAGTAGGAAAAAAAAGCCATTAGCGATTTAGAATCTTTTAAAAAAGATATTGAAAGAAGAATGGAAGAATTAGAGTCTGATAAACGAGAGTTAAAGGGTGCGATTGATTTATTAAAAGCGCTAGATCAAAGTTATGATTACATGGGGCCTAAATATTAGATTACAAGAAGCACTCACAAAGGTGCTTTTTGTGGTTTAACCGGATTAAAGATTACTGTAGTAATTATGGAGGAATATGATTCCGATTCATAAAGTAAATGGAGAAAGTAATATGTAGTTTTGAATCAAACTTGCAAACGATAATTTTTTATTTTACAATTTACTTACCGACCGGTAAGTAAAAATGAGTGAGGTACAGTATGACGAAGAATTTACAAACATCGCAAAACATTGTAGAGGCTTCATTTAAACTCATGGCAGAGCACGGCATTGAGAAGATGAGCCTTTCCATGATTGCGAAAGAGGTAGGAATTTCAAAACCGGCTATTTATTATCATTTTTCTTCTAAAGAAGCGTTAGTGGACTTTTTATTTGAAGAAATTTTTTCTGGTTATCATTTCGTGAGTTATTTTGATAAAGGGCAATATACGAGAGAAAATTTTGCAGAAAAGTTAATCGCAGATGGTTTACATATGCTCTCTGAGTATGAAGGACAAGAAGGAATACTGCGTGTTATAAATGAATTTATCGTAACTGCGGCGCGAAATGAAAAGTATCAGAAACGCTTATTTGAAATACAAGAAGAGTTTTTAAATGGTTTCCACGATTTATTGAAGAAAGGCGCGAGACTGGGCGTTGTGTCAGAAGATGCAACGGAAGAAAATGCTCATACACTAGCGCTTGTAATTGATAATATGAGCAATTACATGCTCATGGGATTTCAGTTAAAGTATAAAGAGATTTGGATTCGAAATGTGAAAAACGTCATGAAGGAGGAGTAAACTTGAAAATGCAAAAAAACTGGTGGCTCGGTTTTCTTGGATTTATTGGGATTTATAAAATACCAGGTATGATTGAAGCTTTTCAAGCGGATGGAAGTTGGCTGAAGTTAATCGGTTTCATTTGGTTACTTTGGTTCGGATATTTTATTCCTGAGAAGAAAGATAATTAAATTTCAATTTTCTGTAAAGTTATGTAAAATATAGATTGAGAGTATTCATATATTAGATTACTAGATTTGGAGTGGTTACATGGATCCATTGAAAAATGAAATTCACCCTGACATGGTCAAGGTGTGGAAAGTTCGGGCTGTAATTGAAGAAGGAATCGGTATTCTCGTCATGTTAGCGTACCTTTTCCTCATGATAAAGTTTGATTGGTGGGCGTGGATTTTGTATGTGATGATTGGGCTAACAGTTGCATTCGCACCATTTTCATATTTCTTATTCCCGAAACTACGTCAACGTTATTATAGCTACCAACTAAATGAAGAAGAGCTTGAAATTCAACACGGTCTTTTCGTCGTAAAGCGCGTATTGGTACCGATGATTCGTGTGCAGCACGTTACGATTGAACAAGGTCCGATTATGAGAAAATATGGTTTAGCAGAATTACACATTTCAACAGCAGCAACTTCTCACAGCATCCCAGGCTTAACGATGTGTGAAGCAGAAATGTTGAAAACGAAAATCGCAGAATTAGCGAAAGTGAGTGATGAGGATGTATAAGAGACAGCATCCAATCACGATGTTATTGGAATTAAAAATAACAGACTTTATACCATTTATTATTTTTCTCTTTAGTTTAAAAGGAAAGTTCCCATTTTGGTATTTAGTTCCTATCGGTTTTGCGATAATCACGATTGTTTCAGCCATCGTAGGCTGGTATTACAAAGTATATTGGATTGAAAATAACGTATTACATGTGAAACAAGGTCTCTTTGTGAAGAAGGAGAGCTACTTAAATAAAGAACGTGTTCAAACGATTAATACAAGTTCTAACGTGTTATATCAAATGCTTGGCTTAAAGAAAATTCAAATCGAAACAGCTGGCGGAGGCGATGATGCGGAAGTAAGCTTAGCTGGAATTAAGGAAGATGAGGCGAAGGAGCTTATTTCCTTACTAAATGAGCCAACTCCAGAAGTGAAAGCAGAAGAAACGTTAGATGAAGCAACAGAACATGCAGTAGAAAAAGAAATCGTTACAGAAGAAAAACAAACGACAGAATATAAATTGACTTGGAAAGAAATTTTACTAGCCTCTGTTACATCGGGTCAGTTTGGACTATTATTCTGGTTAATCTTTTTCGTGTATCATCAAGTAGATGAGTACATTCCGAAATGGATAGAGAATAGCGTAAAATCGTATGTAATGGAACATGATATATATGGCTGGATTTTCATGGTAGCTATTTTGCTCGTCCTTTCGTGGATTATATCTACAATCGGTTATGCGCTAAAACATGGAGATTTCACAGTAAATCGAAGAAATGACGAAGTCCGCATTTCACAAGGATTACTTGAGAAAAAAGAACTCGTCCTAAAGTTACATCGTATTCAAGGGATTACGATAAAAGAAAGTATTTTACGTCAGCCATTCGGCTATTGTGCTGTGCAAGTAGAAGTTATTCAAAGTAAGGGAACGGGTGATGAAAAAGAAAAAGTTACACTGCATCCAATCATTC
The DNA here is from genome assembly GCF_921008455.1 of Bacillus basilensis. Lineage (NCBI taxonomy): Bacteria > Bacillati > Bacillota > Bacilli > Caryophanales > Bacillaceae > Bacillus > Bacillus basilensis. The sequence goes on from NZ_CAKLBZ010000001.1 coordinate 1,071,139, forward strand.
GAAAAGACCGAGTACAACAGTTACTCGCGCATTTACAACTACCATACGAACTGAATACAAATATTATTTCATTACCAAAAGCAGCATTACGCCGCTATCTCATTGATAGCTTCATCTTCTTCGCTATGCTAGCAATCCCGCTTATTGGAATAAGTATATACTTTGAAAAGCACTTCATCATGTGGGCACTAATTCCGCTTGCGGTCCTCATCTTTATACTTGGATACGCAACATTTAAAACAAATGGTTACAGTGTAAATGGAGAGCAAATTACGCTTGTATATCGCAGCATCGGAAAATATACAGGACTTGTTAGAAGAAGACACGTCCAATCAATGGAAAAGACACAATCCTATTTCCAGCGCCGCGCGGATTTATGTACGTATAAGTTCTCTAACGCATCATCGAGTTATAAATTAGAGCATACGAGAGTAGAAGATGCGGAGAGAATGCAGGATTGGTATAAGAAGAGAATAAGTGAGAATTAAATGGAATGGCTCGTCTTTTGCGGAAGGCGAGTTATTTTTCTATGTAAAAATGATAGGAAATAATTAATAATATATGTGACGCAAAAAAAAAGTGAGGTGAGCAGGATTGGGAAAATTTTTAATTCCGTATTCCCATTCTTTATTAAGCTTATTTATTTCAATGACGATAATTCAAATATACGATGAGAAGGGGATTTTTAAAGGAGAGCTATTTTCTATTTTTATGAACCTTTTTATTGCTATGGCCCAAATGTTGGCCGCTACTTTGATAGTTGGAGTCCCTGTTGTTTTAGTTGGATGTCTTCTTGGGGAGATATTGTTTAGGTGCGTTATTTTACCTATAAAGCTACATTTTATCCCATCCTTAATTTTATATATTCTTTTAGCCATAAGTATTGTTTTTTGCTATGAATTTATATCTGACGGGGTTCCTACAACATATGAAAATACTCGTATTATTAAAATGATGTACTTTATGGGATTAACTATAATTTGCTCTATTACATTTTTAGTAAGTAGGACTACATATGAAGGGAAATAAGGTGATTATATGAAATACACCTGTCCATGCTGCGGATATCAAACAATAGAAGAAGAACCACCAGGTACATATGAAATTTGTAATATATGTTATTGGGAAGATGATGAGGTTCAGTTTAATGATTCTGACTTTGAAGGCGGAGCGAATGAAGTTTCGTTAAGACAAGCACAGAAAAATTTCATTACGTTCGGTGCTTGTGAGGAATGTTTTGTGAAATCAGTTAGAAAGCCGACTAGTGAAGATGTGAAGGATGCTAGTTGGAAGCAAATTTGTTAAATAGATTAAAATAAAAATGTTATTACTCGATGTAACAGGAGTAATAACATTTTTTTATGCCATGATGAAAGAATTAACGCCGCCTTATAAGATAAAAAAATAAAATAGAAAAGAAATAAAATTTTCGTCTTTGGAGACAACTAATTATTAATTTGATGATTCAGCTGATTTTTTTTATGTAGTTATTGAAAAACACTATAGTTTCTAGAGAGTGAACAGAGGTTTTGAATTGATTTAAAGTTGACGGAACAAAATAAAACTAATTGAGCAAAAAAACTTGTAAAACTAAAAGGGGAGTTGTATATTAATTGACGTATCAAATATTGATGTATCAATTAATGTTTTAATAAGTAAGAAGGGGGAATTTTTGAAAACATGTTATTCAGACGATGTCGGAATTGTATATAAGCTACAAGGTTAAAGTGAAGATAGAGGAAATATGTTTAACGGCTGTTAAGCTAGGGTACATGTTGCAAGGGTTAAAAAACAGACAAGTAAAAGCATGGTATGCACATGTTGAACAGCTTCCAGTCCAAGAAACTTGTGAAACTATTTTAATTGTCTCCAGGCAGTTAATGACAGCATGTGCACATGGATATGATATAAATCCAGTCGGGACTATACAGAGGAAAGTATAGCTGTAACCTTTGGATTGGAAAAAGAGTGCTATGTACTAGTTATATTTCTATCTGTCGGTAAAACAGCGGACAAAGGATATGCTTCATACCGTCTCTTTGTTGATAGAATTGCACAATGGAAATAGTATAAAATTGATATTAGGGAATAGAGGGGGCAGAATAGTGTGGAAATCATCGCAGCTATTTTAGTCGGGATCGTAGCATTAGAACATTTATTTATCATGATCCTCGAAATGTTTTTTATTAATTCAAAAGTGGCAAAACGTGCTTTTAAATTACCGGAGCATTTAGAAGGAGATCGAAACGTAGCCATTATGTTTGCAAACCAAGGTTTATATAATGGATTTTTAGCCGTTGGTCTCATTTGGGGGCTTACACTTGGTCTCAATTCAATTGGCTATATGGTTCAATTATTTTTTGTAATGTGTGTGGTAGTAGCAGCTCTTTTTGGCGGTTTCACATCTAATAAATCAATTATTGTGAAACAAGGGCTTCCAGCTATATTAGCGTTGATTGCCCTTTTAATTGTGATATAGAACCAAAGCGTTTGAATAAGAAAACTCATTTTTGAAAAATACGCTATTCTTTCTGTAGGCTTATAGGAAAGAATAGCGTATTTTTTCCTTTTCATATCCTTCAACTTAAGAATTTTATAACATCCGGAAAATAATAACTCTGTACCTTTGCACTTAGAAATGTAAATTCCCTCTTTTTTGGCGTAATTGTTATGAAAATACGTATTACATTAAGGATTGGAACCGGATTAACGTTTTAAAATATAGAAAGTGGGGAAAATAATGTAAAAAAACTATTGTATGTTTAAAAACCTTGTGTTACATTTGTGTTACAAAGAAGTTACAAAACGTGACTTTTGTTACGTTTTGTTTTCTGTTGCTTTTCAGTATGTTACGAATCGAGGTTCGTAACCAATCAACCGAGAATATATAAAGTTAAAAAAATACTAAACTAAAAATAATCTTTCTATGTGTATAAGAGTGTGTGTAGTAAAGAGCCTGGTGAGAGCTTTACGCACATTATTAAAATTCCTTTCTGTCTTAAAAGAAGAAGAAAACCAACTACCAACTATTTAGGAGTTTTAAGTAATGATAGTAAATGAAATGTACTTCCTTTCCCACACACACTGTAGTACATATTTACTTTCAGTCTAATTACTACACAGACTTTTATACATATGACGTTATTGTTTTAGGAATGCATAGGGGGAGAAACATTGAGGAAGTTATTAACGGTAATTGGAATTACATTTTTAATGTTAGCAGGATGTAGTAATGGAGATTTTGAAAAAGAAATAGATGCAGGGAAGACCGCGTTAACGAATAAAGAATATAAAAATGCCTTATCATCATTTGAACGAGCGCTGGATGAGAAAAAAGACGATTCAGATACAATAGTGCTTGTAGAACAAACGAAAATCATGATGGAAGCAGTGAAGTTAAAAGAAGAAAAAAAGATAGAAGAATCAATTAAGTCATTTGAAAAAGTAGAGAACATGAAGGATGGAAATACTACACTTATAAAGCAGGCCAAGGAAGAACGAACAACATTATTAGCCATTTTAGAACAAAAAAAGAAGTATAGCGAGCAACTGACGAAAAGTGAAGAGCTAATAAATAAGAAAAATTATGCAGAAGCGAAAGAGACATTAAATAAGCTAGTTTCAGAAACAAAAGATAACAAGGACCTTGAAGAATATAATAAAAAGGCTGTAGGATTAATCACTAAAATTGGTGAAGAAGAAAAAAATGCAAAGAATGTAACGGCAGCAGCAAAGGCGCAAAAAACTGATGCAGTAACGAGTCAAAAGGTAGCGACAGAAAAGAACCAAAAAGCAGAGCCAGAAAAAAATCAGAAGGCAGTAACAGAAAAGAACCAAAAAGCAGAGCCAGAAAAGAATCAGAAGGTAACAACAGAAAAGAATCCAAAAACAGAGCCAGAAAAGAATCAGAAGGTAGTAACAGAAAAGAACCAAAAAGTAGAGACAGGAAAGAATCAAGATGCATTTACTTTTGAGAAAGCTACAGCATATATCAAAAATGAATATAAAGAAGACTATGATTACACGCTAGAGAATACGCAAGTAGAGAATGGAAAGAAATATTATCAAATTAGAGTGCGTACAACATATAAAATAGAAGGTGCAGCTGGATCAGGGTTTACTGGTGTATTCAAAGTATTTGAAGATGGTACAATTATTGAAATGCACTAAATTGATGAAAAGAATACGATACAAAACAGTAATAAAAATAGAGAGAATAAAAAGGTATCCTTCAAGTATGAGGATACCTTTTTCCATTTTAAATCGTTCTTTTTGACTAATCTTTAATAATCAATCCCAATAAAGATGCAAACTGAATAGCTTGGTGTGGTGATACTTTACATCCTCTTAGGTTGTTCACTGAAACCGTAAGTGTATCAAAAGTAGAAGAACTAATATCTATTCCTTTCAGTGATGTTTGATCAAAATTTGCTTCGTCAAGGCTGCATGAATCAAATTCAATTTTCTTTAGCTTACAGTCAAAAAAGTCTGCATTATTTAATGAAGTTTCATTAAATATAATCTTTTCTAGTTTAGAATTTCCAAATGAAGCTAAATTCAAAATTGAATTTTCAAATTCAACATTCCCTAAGCTAGATTCTGTAAAATTAACTCCAATTAATTTACTGTTTTTAAATTCGACTCTGTGAACAGAAGAATTGCTTAAATTAACATTTGATAAATCACAGTTTTCAAAACAAACATCTGTAATATCAATATTGCTAAGGTCTGTATTTGTGAACTTACAATTCTTTATCACTGCACTATATAAACGCACTCTATCTACAGATTCATTTTCAAAAGTGGAATCGATAATTTCACACATTTCTAATGTGGAATCTTCTTCATAAAAAATATCGTGAAAACTCTTTAAAGATAACTCGGGCGAAATTTTTGGTCTATCAATTTTCATATTATATCCTTCTTTCATTGAATTAGTTAGCTAGAAAAAATGGTATGTCCTATAGAAAGAGCTTTGTAGAAATTCCCTCTCTTTTTATACTACGCTTTTATTAACTTTAGCAATAAAAGTTAACGGTTCATTTCACGTTGTAGTATTTCAAAAAACAACGATACGTGATAGCCATCTACTGTTGCATGATGAACTTTAATATTCACTGGCATTAACAATTGTGAACCAACTTTCTCGTACTTTCCACTAGTAATCATAGGTGTTAAATTATTTTTGATAGCTCCTTGATGAGATGAAAAATGTTCAAAATGCATCCAAGGAATGGATGAAATATTCACCACGTTTGGCGGAACAACTCCCATTGGTACGATATGTGTTGTATTTGCGTAGTCTTTTATAAGCCTTTTGTACTCACGATCAACTGATTTATAGTCTGTTAATTCTTCTAACCATAAATTATAAAATAGCCCTGTTTCTTGATTAAAGTTCGTAAATGTCGGCACTAGTTCTTGCCATTCTACTAATTGCTTATCTCTATGGGCATACTTCAAATTAGGGATCTTGTTAACTGATTTAGTCAAATTAAAAATGGAGTAAGCATAAAAACTTATAGATTCGTCTTTGCATTTTTTTACTGCTCGAGTAACATCGATTTTGACTGTCATTTCAAACGTAGTGTCTGTCATCATGAAATACTCATAATAGTTTCTTCTTGGGAAATTTTCTACATCAATGACTTTATAATGTATCATCTATTTTAACCTCTTTTTTTATAAATTCGATGATTGTAATGGCATCTATTTTTTATTACCCTTCCATTAACTTTAACGATAAAATAATAATGTCTCCCTTTAGAGGAGAGTCAAGAATAAGGGGGCAATATAAATTGGGAAATTTATTTTCTATTGGTGAAGTTGCTAAAATGAAAGGTGTTACAATAAAAGCTTTAAGATATTACCATCAAACAGGTATTCTTGTCCCGGTATATATTGATACGAAAACGGGTTATAGATACTATTCGGTAGATCAATTTGTTTATATTGATATAATTAAAGTTTGTAGAGATTTAGGAACGAGTACGAAAGAATTGCAAAAAATTTTTACGGAAAAGAATATGGATGAATTATTAAAATTTTTAGCATTAAAAAGAGAAGAAACTGAGCAAAAGATAAAAGAGATGCAAGCAGTCATTCATACGATTGATAAACTAGATAATAGTGTACAAGTCGCTAAAAAGGCACTAGTACATAATCAAATAACAATACAGTATTTTGAGCAACGTTATATCGTCACTGCTCCATGCAAAGAAGTGGGTAATTTTAAAGAATTCCTTTATTATTCGGATGTAGATAAAATTATTCAGGAGAGAAATTTAGAAACAACGATGGAGATTGGTATAGCATATACCATTCATTCAAAATACAGATTGGAACCAAAGTATGCTTTTTCTGTGTTATATAAATATGATTACACACAGAAAGAGCAAAATATAGATATATTACCAGAAGGTAACTATTTGATGCTGGCCTATAAATAGAATAATAAAGAAGAAAGTATGGAGAAATTAAAAGATTATATAGAGAAAAATAATGTAACAATTAAAAATTGCATTGAAGTGGAATTATTAGATGAGTTTTTTAGTACGGATTCTTACAGTTGCCAAATGCAATTGCTTATAGAGAATGAGTGAAAACGCACTTTAGAGCATACTCAGAAATAATATAAACTAGGAGATGAGGCTAGGTTATGTAAGTACAATTGTTGAAAAGGTATCCTCAAAGTATGTGAGGATGCTTTTTTAGCATAAAAAAAGCATCTAGCAAAAGTACTAGATGCAAATAAAAACACAAGGGAAGACAAAATTCTTCCCTTTTCCCGTAAGTAATTATATCAAAAAATTTATAAAAAACTAGCTTTATTTTTAATATAATTGATGTGTGAAGCTATGAAAGTATAAGATTACACTATTTTTGTAGTGTTTTGTTGAAAAAAGGAGCTGTATATATGATTAATTTTAAACCAGAAAATTTGAAGCAACTATTAAAAATGATGCTCATTAGTGCGAATAAGTCCTATGATGCGATTACAGATTATGAATTTACGGGAGAAGCAGTAGTATTTCGTATAGACTTCGAATATATTGACGTTTCTTTAATGATTATAGATATGTTAGGAAGATCAGCGGCGAGATTTAACATTTTGCCATTTGCTAAACCAGATACGAATGAGATAGATTACATTCAGTTTCAAGTGTATTCCATTAATGAAGGGAATTTTAAAGAAATGATCGATACGATATAGAAAACTATAAATTTACAAAAATGTATATAACAACTAATATATAAGTAATAAATTCATATAATTGGAGTGATGAGATGCAGCCGTTAGAAAGGGAGATTCATTCTAATATGCTGAAAGTGTGGCGAATTCACGCTTTAATTGGGGCGGCGGTTATACTAGCAGTCGTAATTGCGTATTTCTTTTTTATGATCAATTTTAATTGGTGGGGTTGGTTGTTTGGCTTGTTAGTAACAGGAGCTATTACGTTTATCCCACTTGATTATTTTGTGTTTCCAAATTTACGTCAACGTTATTATAGTTACAGATTAAATGAAGAAGAGATTGAGATTCAAAAGGGAATGTTCGTCGTAAAACGTGTACTCATTCCGATGATCCGTGTGCAGCACGTAACGATTGAACAAGGCCCGATTATGAGAAAGTATAATTTAGCAGAATTACATATTTCAACAGCAGCAACCTCTCATAGTATCCCAGGCTTAACGAAGGAAGAAGCAGAGCAGCTGAAAAGACAAATTGGAGAACTTGCGAAAGTGAGTGATGAGGATGTATAAGAGGCAACATCCGATTACGATTTTATTAGGTATTCGAATTGCGGGTTTATTGCCTTTTATTTTTCTTGTTTTATTTCAGTCAGATGGTGAAGTGAAACCTTGGTATTTATTTCATCTTGTTCTTTTGGCCATTTTATTTATTATGGCTATTTTCTCAGCTATAAAATGGTATTTCAAAGTGTACTGGGTTGAAAATAATATTTTACATATAAAGCACGGTGTGTTCGTTAAGAAAGAAAGTTACTTAAATAAAGAACGTGTGCAAAATATTAGTACGTCTTCTAACATCATTTATCAAATACTTGGACTGACGAAATTAAATATTGAAGTAGCGGGCGGCGGTAATGAGCCGGAAGTGATGTTAGCTGGTATTAGAGAAGAGGAAGCGAAGGAACTGATAGCCTTATTACATAAAGAAAGAAGCGTTGTGAGTGAAGAAGCGTCTGCGGAAGAAGGAAGTAAGACGGTTTATCAGTTAACAACGAAAGAAATTTTAGCAGCATCTATTACATCTGGTAGATTTGGATTAGTATTTTCTATGTTGGTCATCCTTTACACAGAATTTAATCAATTTCTACCAGAATGGCTCATCAATAAAGTAGAAGCGTATGTGATGGATAACGGTGTATATGAATTAATCGTTATGGCGGCGATTTTAATGGCAGTCTCGTGGGTCATTTCTACAGCTGGCTATGCGTTAAAATATGCGAACTTTAAAATAGAGCGAAACGGAAATGAAGTTCGCATCGTGCAAGGATTATTTGATAAGAAAGAGTTTGTGTTAAAATTACACCGCATTCAAGCGATTACAGTGAAAGAAGGCATTCTCCGCCAGCCTTTCGGTTATTGCTCTGTCGAAGTAGAAGTCATTCAAAGTACAGAAGCGGCAGGGAATGAAGTGATGCTACATCCTTTTATGAAGAAAAAAGATGTGCAGCAGTTACTTACGTATTTGCAGTTGCCGTATGAAATGGAAGAGGAAATCGTTCATTTACCGAAAGTAGCATTGCGTCGTTATGTGATCATGGGATGGATTACAAGTGCTGTGCTCGCTGTGCCGATCGTCGGTGCGAGTATATATTTTAAACAAAATATTGCGTTATTCAGCCTGATACCATTATTTATTGTATTTATGTTACTTGCATACGCTCGGTATACAAGTAGTGGTTATATGATACGAGACAATCAGTTAGTCATGGTGTACCGAGGACTCGCGAAATATACAGGGATCATGCGAAGAAGGCATGTTCAAGCAGTAGGATATAGTCAGTCGCATTTTCAAAAGAAAGACGAGCTATGTATAGCTGTTGTATCGGTAGCGGGGCATCCTTACAAAGTGAAGCATATGCAAAAAGAAGATGCGCTTCGTATATATAATTGGTACAAAGAAAAAGGAAACACCGGCGTGTAATGGTGTTTCCTTTTTTATGTCGTCATTTGTCGATAAGTCGATATTCTTTGTCGAATCGTCGATATATTGAAAAAATCGTTGATATATTCAAAGATACGATAGATATATTCGGAAAATCGTTGATATAATTTCACATATCGTGTTCTTCAAACTCCGACTCCAAAAACTTAAACTAACACATCAAAAGTAGTCACGAAAGATGGACGAGAGAAAATACTCTTTTGCTGTTCTGCATGTGGATGCGCCGGAGCTTGTCCTTCTGCTTGCGTGGGGCGTTTTTTATGAGCGTTTTCAAACGAACGTGATTCTGTCCAGTCTTTAAAGTTTTGCTCTGTTTCCCACATCGTTAAGATGACATATGTATCGTTACTTAATGGGCGTAGAACGCGGATCGCTTGGAATCCTGGTTCGTTTTCGATAAGGCCTGCGCGGTTTTTAAAACGGTTTTCAAATACAGGGCGACCTTCGTCTGTTACAGAAATGTTGTTACAAACGATATAGCCAGGTTGTCCTTTAAATTCTCCAACAGCGTCTAGTACGTCATATTGAAGAGAGCCTTCTACAGATTCTTCTGTATTTTCTTTATAAAACATATCTTTTTCATTATTTTTTGCAGTGAAATGTGCTTGCTCTAGAGGTGTTTCGTATGAAATAATAGCCTTCATTTTATTGCCCCCTTAATCGTTTGTTTCTATTATATCAACTCTCTTAAAAAACTTCGAAGATTATATACATAAAGATACTTCTTTTTCAAATAATAAATGTACCATCATTTGGAAAGAAGGCCGATGTATGAAGAAAGTAAAGTGGACTTTATTAGGTGGATTAGCAACGCTTGTATTAGCGATTGTACTCTATAAACTTATCGTGTTAGCTGGTGGCTATATGATGGATGAAAAACAGCTCGTTTTCCACTCTTCATCACGTATCGTTGACCAGAAAGGAAAAGAAATTACGAAATTATACGTAGAAAATAGAGACCTTGTACCAATCGAGCAAATTCCGAAGTACGTGCAGCAGTCGTTTATTTCAGTGGAAGATTCCCGTTTTTATGAGCATCAAGGAATTGATTATCCGTCTATACTTCGCGCTCTTTATAAAGATACGTTAGCTGGAGAAAAAGTAGAGGGCGGTAGTACGATTACGCAGCAACTTGCTAAAAACGTCTTTTTAAATCGTGAAAAAACATTTACGCGCAAGTTGAAGGAAGTCGCAATTTCCCTTCAACTCGAGCAAAAATATACGAAGCAGCAAATTCTTGAAATGTATATGAATCATATTTATTTTGGACATGGGGCGTACGGTATTCAAGCGGCAGCAAAGCTGTATTTTAATAAAAATGTAGAAGATTTAACAGTAGAAGAAGGGGCAATGCTTGCAGGTCTTCCAAAGTCGCCAAACGGATATTCACCTTATTTCTCTCCAGAAAAGAGTAAGGAGCGCCGCGATCTCGTATTGTCACTGATGCATAAACAAGGGTATTTAACTGCCGAAGAAAGTGTTCGTTATCAAGGAAAGACAATTGCTCTCTATAAAAACTTAGATGAGAATGAGCTAGCATATATGCCGTATATTGATATGGTCATAGATGAAGCAGCGCGTTTGTACGGTTTGTCTCATCAAGAAGTACTCCGAGGAGGGTATACGTTTGTCGTACCGATGGATGAAAAGATTCAAAAGGTAGCGTATAACCAGTTTCAAGATGCAAAGAATTTCCCTGGGAAAGAAGAGGGTGCGCAAGGTGCATTTTTATTAATGGATAATCGTACAGGCGGGATTAAAGCAGCGATTGGCGGAAGAAAGTATGTCCCGAGAGGGTTTAATCGTGTTTTTGCAAAAAGGCAGCCGGGTTCTGTGTTAAAACCGCTTATCGTCTATGCACCAGCACTCGAAACGAAAAAGTATAATCCGTATTCTTTATTGACGAATGAACGAAATTCTTTTGAAGGCTATGAACCTCGAAATTATAACCATGAGTATTCGAAAGAAATGACCATGTACGATGCGATTTTAGAATCGGCAAACGTACCAGCAGTTTCTTTATTAAATGAGTTAGGGGTAGAAGAAGGAAAGCAATATTTAGAGAAAGGTAATGTTCATATTGCTGATGCTGGTTTAAGTACAGCGCTTGGCGGATTGAAAAATGGTGTCTCACCATTTGAGCTTGTAAAAATGTATCGTGCATTTTTAGCAAATGGCGATATTATTGAGCCGCACGTTATTGATAAAGTGTTAAATAGACACGGCGCAGTCATTGGAGAATCGCCAAAAGTAGAAACGAAAATTTTTTCGAAACAAACGGCGTGGTATATGACGAAAATGTTAGAAGGAGTTGTGAAGGAAGGGACAGCGAAAGCTGGTGTATATAGCGGGGCATTAGCTGGGAAAACAGGTACAACTTCCTTACCAAATGACGATAATGGAGCTAGAGATATGTGGTTCGTTGGTTATACGCCAAATTTAGTAGGTGCTGTGTGGATTGGTTATGACCGTACAGATAAAGAGCATCAGCTGCAAGGAGAAAGTGCGTCAGCAACGAAATTGTTTAAGAAAATTTTAACGAAAGCAAATGTAGAACAGAAAGAGCAGTTTATGAAACCAGAAGGTGTGGAAACAATCGGTGCTCCGATTCGGCTGCATAAGATTGAAGATGTGAAAATGAAATTAGCGTTTAGCCCTTTCGGTTTATTTAAAGCGAAATTAAGCTGGACACCACTTCCAGATGAAAGAATTATGTATCGTATTTATAGAGTGGAAAACGGAATTCATACGCATGTAGGTACTGTAAACGGTGCCGGGGAATATGAGGAAAAGTTCGTTAACATCTTTTCAAAACCGAGCTTTTACGTTGTGCCATATAACACACAAACGAATCGCGAAGGAGAAAAGTCAAAAGTAGCTAAACCATAGTTTTTCTCTGTGTTATAATAAGAATGTTGTGAAAATAGTAAGCGTTTTTACGAATGTTTGTGTCAATTTAATGAACAACGTACATAATATTATGCATTTTGTTTTTACAAGCTGTATAGTAAAAAAAGATAAATATCGGAATAGAACGTATTTAGAGCAAAAGCATTGGCAAGGAAGGGAGCAAGGGTCTTGGTAAGAACTATAAATGAGACATTTTTAAAAGCATGTAGGGGGGAACGCACTGATTATGTACCAGCATGGTATATGCGTCAAGCAGGTCGTTCGCAGCCGGAATATAGAAAGATAAAAGAAAAGTATTCTTTATTTGAAATTACACACAATCCAGAGTTATGTGCTTACGTGACAAAGCTTCCAGTTGATCAATATAACGTAGACGCAGCAATTCTTTATAAAGATATTATGTCACCACTACCTGCAATTGGTGTGGATGTAGAAATTAAATCAGGTATTGGTCCAGTTATTGATAATCCAATCCGTTCTTTACAAGACGTAGAAAAACTAGGGGAAATCAATCCAGAAGATGACGTACCGTACATATTAGATACGATTCGTTTATTAACGACTGAAATGTTAGACGTACCGTTAATCGGTTTTTCAGGAGCTCCATTTACACTAGCGAGCTATATGATTGAAGGCGGTCCGTCTCGTAACTACCATAATACGAAAGCGTTCATGTATGCAGAGCCGAAAGCTTGGTTCGCTTTAATGGATAAGCTAGCAGATATGGTTATTACATATTTAAAAGCGCAAATTAACGCAGGAGCAAAAGCAGTTCAAATTTTCGATTCTTGGGTTGGAACAGTAAATGTAGCAGATTACCGCGTATTTATTAAACCGGCAATGGAGCGTATTTTTGCAGAAGTTCGTAAGGTGGGTGTTCCGATGATTATGCACGGCGTAGGAGCTGCACACTTAGTAAATGAATGGCACGACTTACCGCTTGATGTAGTTGGCTTAGATTGGCGCTTACCAATTGAAGAGGCACGTGCACGCGGTATTCACAAGGCGGTACAAGGTAATATGGACCCTTCATTCTTACTTGCGCCATGGTCTGTTATTGAAGAACATGTAAAAGCTATTTTAGATCAAGGGATGAAGCAGCCAGGTTATATCTTTAACTTAGGTCACGGTGTATTCCCAGAAGTAAATCCAGATACATTAAAACGTTTAACTACATTTATTCATGAATACTCTAAAGGGCAGTTAGCGAAGTAAAGGAGAATTGCTGTATGAAAAAGAAAATTGGTTTGCTTGTAATGGCATACGGAACGCCATATAAAGAAGAAGATATTGAACGTTACTATACACATATTCGTAGAGGAAGAAAGCCAAGTCCTGAAATGCTAGAAGATTTAACAGAGCGTTACCGTGCAATTGGTGGTATTTCTCCTTTAGCTACTATTACATTAGAGCAAGCTAAGAAGTTAGAACAGCGTTTAAATGAAGTACAAGATGAAGTAGAGTACCATATGTACCTTGGCTTAAAACATATCGAACCGTTTATTGAAGATGCAGTGAAGGATATGCATAACGACGGTATACAGGATGCAATCGCACTTGTTCTTGCGCCGCACTATTCTACATTTAGCGTGAAATCGTATGTAGGACGAGCACAAGAAGAAGCTGAGAAACTTGGAAACTTAACAATTCACGGCATTGATAGCTGGTATAAAGAACCGAAATTTATCCAGTACTGGGTTGATGCAGTGAAAGGTATATATAACGGTATGTCAGACGCAGAACGTGAAAAAGCAGTATTAATCGTATCTGCACATAGCTTACCAGAGAAAATTATTGCAATGGGCGATCCATATCCAGATCAGTTAAATGAAACAGCGGACTATATCGCGCGCGGAGCTGAAGTAGCAAACTATGCAGTAGGATGGCAAAGTGCAGGAAACACGCCAGATCCTTGGATTGGTCCAGATGTACAAGATTTAACGAGAGAATTAAATGAAAAGTACGGTTATACTTCATTTGTTTATGCACCAGTTGGATTTGTTGCGGAACATTTAGAAGTTTTATATGACAACGACTTTGAGTGTAAAGTGGTAACAGATGAAATTGGCGCGAAATATTATCGTCCAGAAATGCCAAACGCATCGGACGCATTTATTGATTGCTTAACAGATGTTGTATTAAAGAAAAAAGAATCTGTATTGTAAGAAGAAAGGGGGAGCATGCTTGAGGAAAAAAGTTGTAATCATCGGCGGTGGCATCACAGGATTAACAACAATGTATAACTTACAAAAAGATATTCGTGAGAAGAACTTGTCGATTGATATATTACTTATAGAAGCATCGGGTAAACTTGGCGGGAAAATTCAAACGGTTCGAAAAGATGGATTTATAATTGAACGCGGACCGGATTCTTTCTTAGCACGAAAAGAAAGTGCAGCTAGATTAGCGAAAGAACTAGGACTTGGCGAAGAACTTGTCAATAATAAGGCCGGTCAATCATTTATCCTCGTAAACAATCGGTTACATAAAATGCCGAGTGGATCAATGATGGGAATTCCAACGCAAATTACGCCGTTTCTATTTTCCGGGCTGTTCTCTCCAATTGGTAAACTAAGAGCTGGTTTTGATCTGTTAATGCCGAGATCAAAGCCAGTATCTGACCAATCACTCGGGCATTTTTTCAGACATCGCCTCGGAAACGAAGTAGTTGAAAACTTAATAGAACCATTACTCTCTGGTATTTATGCAGGAGATATTGATGAAATGAGCTTAATGTCAACATTCCCGCAAATGTATCAAATTGAGCAGAAACATCGCAGTATTTCACTTGGTATGCGTACGCTCGCTCCGAAAGCAGAGAAAGCTGAACCGAAAAAGGGAATCTTCCAAACAGTGAAAACCGGTTTAGAATCTATCGTAGAATCTCTCGAATCAAAGATGCATGAAGGCACGATAATAAAGGGAACCCGCATTGAAAAAGTTGCAAAACAGGGTGATGGCTATGCGATTACTCTTAGTAACGGAAAAGAAATAGAAGCGGATGCGATCGTAGTGGCAAGCTCACATAAAGTATTGCCGTCTATGTTTGCTCAGTATAAGCAATTTCGTTTCTTCCGCAACATTCCATCCACATCAGTTGCGAATGTGGCAATGGCTTTCCCAAAATCAGCCATTCAGCGCGATATTGATGGTACAGGATTTGTCGTATCTCGGAATAGTGATTACACAATTACAGCATGTACGTGGACACATAAAAAATGGCCACATACAACGCCAGAAGGAAAAACGCTTCTTCGATGTTACGTTGGGCGACCTGGTGATGAAGCAGTTGTAGAACAAACAGAAGAGGAACTTGTTCAGCTTGTACTAGAAGACTTACGAAAGACGATGGATATTACAGAGGATCCAGAGTTTACAGTCGTAAGCCGCTGGAAAGAAGCGATGCCCCAATATACAGTAGGCCATAACGAGCGAATGAAGAAACTCACAACATTTATGGAGAAAGAGTTGCCAGGTATATACTTGGCAGGTAGTTCTTACGCTGGTTCTGGTCTTCCGGACTGTATTGATCAAGGTGAGAGAGCTGCAAAGCGTGTACTATCTCATTTGGAGAAAGTAATGGATGCGGAATTAATCGCACAATAAAGTGAAACGCCTTCAATCATATTGAAGGCGTTTCGTTTATTATATAAAACACTTATTCACCAATAAACATATACAAGTTATTTGGTTTTATTACGGCATCTCCTGCATAAATAGCCCACTCTGTTAAGTCATCAAAATCTAAATGATAACTATTTCCTTCACTCATATCTTCTATAAAATATGGTTCATTAATGAGTATTCCTTGAATAAGGTCTTCCGTAATATCTTGCATTTCAAACCACATATGTTCGCTTTTACCCTCTTCATAGGAAACACCAAACTTAGCTAGAAAACGAAAATCTTCATTTGATTGTTCAATTTGAAAAATGTTACTGAAATACCCGAAAGTATTCTTCGCGTTGTACGCCATACGAGCTGTTTCGCTATTTGTTTTATAGAACATGAGCCCTGTAGCTTCTTCGTGTTCCTTGAAAAAGCTTTCGATACATTCTTCTGAAGTATCAAATTTGAACAAGAGAACAGATGGAGATTGATGGTATTCATCACGGTCATCCATCCCGCCAAGAAATACGTATTGTGCATCAATTGGTTGTAGCTTCACTTCTTCATCCTCAATTGAAGATAATTGATCCATACTCGTTTTATGTCCGATATAAGATAAGCCTTTTTCCCACGGAACAGCTACTGTATGTATAGAACCTTGCTGACTATGTGCGATAACGATAGGCTCATTCATTGGGACTTGGCCATTCTCAACGGCATTATTAGCAAAGGTTTGGAAAAGGTCTCCAATGCCGTAATAAGAAGAAATGCGATTTGGAATAATTAATTCTATTTCTGTTACGCCCGCTCTTAAAAGGCCGTGTGTATGAAACCAATATTGCGTAGGCTCGCCTTCTTTATCGTCTTCATAAACGGAATGAATAACGTATAAGTCAGGAATATCAGGTAATAATTCATTTTCAACGTGATATTCAATATAGTTTCTAGATATCACTTTCATTGCTGCGCTTGAATCAATTACAAATAACAAGTCTGGAGCGAGGTTCCATAAAAATTGTATTTGCTGGAAAAAGCAGTCCAGTACATCACCTACAAATAGGGTGCGAGTGAAAATTTCAGTACCATAAGCTGCACCTTCAAAAGTACGGTCTACGATTGTGGAATCTTGTCTATTGTACAGTTTATATTCTTCAGGATCATCCGTTTCATCAATATGCAGTTCATACGGTATTATGACTTTTTCATCCATATGTAACTCAACAATAAGGCTTGTCTCATCAATATAAACAATTTTTAACTCATCAACTTTAGTAGAGACAGTTTCTAGCCGCTGTTTTAACTGATCAATTGTAATTCTAGTTGGTATAACAGCAATCATATCTGAAAAATGACGTTCTAATGTTCCATTCATAGCTGCGCGGTATGTTTCTGTTTGCACTTCCATCCAATCACTCCTATTCAAATGAATCCATTTACATGCCAAGAAAATTTCGATATTTTCTGTTTTCTCTCTTTAACATTATAAAGTGCATTCATAGAAGGTGTAAAATTATTATTTTGTATTATAGTTTGAAAACGAGTAAATTAGATTAATTTTTTGTAAAACTTGTCGAAATATCATTCTATATAACGAATCATTTGTTATGATAGAAATGCTGAGAAAATATAAAATAGGGAGAGGAAAATGGCTGTGAAGAAATTGATAAGTGTCTTTTTATCATTCATACTATTGCTTTCATTTACTGGAACTTTAGTACAAGCAGAAGAAGCTACTTCTATGTCAGTAGAAAAAGCAATTCAAGTATTTAAGCAGCAAGGGAAAACGAAGGGGACAGTGGAAGGATATATTGTCGGATATACGCAAAGTCCTTCTAAGTACACGAAGGATCCGGCTAAGTTTGATGATACAAACGTAGCAATTGCGGATTCGCCAAATGAAACAAATCCAGACAAAATCATGCCTGTTCAGTTGCCAAAAGGCGATGTGAGATCGGCAGTAAACGTGAAAGATCATCCTGAAAATATTGGGAAGAAAGTTAGTTTAACAGGAACGCTTGAATTATATTTTAGTAGCCCAGGTTTAAAATCGGTAACAGCTCATAAGTTTCAAGGAGAAGGACAAAACCGTGTTAGCGATGTAGTAGCTTCACCTGGTGGCGGAGAAATTACGAAAGGCACAGCTGTAACGTTAACAACGAATACAGAAGGAGCAACAATCTACTATACGTTAGATGGCTCTAACCCTACAAATAAAAATGTTCTTTATAACGGACAAATTGTAGTAAATGAAAATAGTGTAATTAAAGCAATTGCAGAGAAAGAAGGGCTTACTTCTTCAGCAATTTCAACTTTTTCATTTGTTATCGTAAACAATGAACCGGTTCGTATTCATGATATTCAAGGGAAATCACATCTTTCTCCTTACAACGGGAAGAAAGTATACAATGTGGAAGGCGTTGTAACAGCGCTTGATAAAAATGGTTTTTATATAGAAGACAATCAGCCAGATAATGATCCAGCTACTTCAGAAGGTATGTACGTATACAAAAAAGATGCGAATGTAGCAGTAGGAGATCTTATTCAAGCTGATGGGGTAGTAGAAGAATATGTTGGGCCTGGATATGCAGAGCGATTTGAAACAGACTTAACGACGACAGAAATTAAAGCGAGTCGCGTTGCTGTAATCGCAAAAAATCAAGCTTTACCAGCACCGATTGTACTTGGAGAAAACGGTGTGAAAATTCCTGATCAAATTATCGATAATGATGCATTTGGTTTATTTGATCCAAGTGAAGATGCAATTGACTTTTATGAAAGTGTAGAAGGTATGCGCGTTACGATGCCAACGCCAAAAATTATTGCTCCTCAGAAAAACGGGAATTTATATGTAACAGTAAAAAATGGCGGGAATAAAGTCGTAACGAAATATGGTACACCTCTTTTAGATGAAAATCAATTAAATCCTGAGCGTCTTTCTGTAAAAGTACCTCGTGATTATGTAGCAAAAGTAGGAGATACTTTCACTGGAGATATAACAGGAGTAGTCGGATATGATTACGGTTCGTTCCGCATTGCGCCAATAACGGAATTACCATCTGTAGTAGACGGCGGATTTAAGCAAGTAGGGGCAAATATTCAGCCGCGTCTTGATAAGTTAACAGTTGCTACATATAACATTGAAAACTTCTCGGCGAATAAAAAAGAAACAACAGATGAAAAAGTAAAAGCATTAGCGTATTCTATTAAATACAATTTAAAAATGCCAGATATTATCGGTGTAGAGGAAATGCAAGATAATAACGGAACGCTTAATGACGGTACAACAGATGCTTCGTTAAGCGCAAAACGTATCATTGATGCAGTGCTAGAAATTCGTGGACCGAAGTATGAGTATGTAGAAATTGCTCCAAACAACAATCTAGACGGAGGAGCAC
Source organism: Bacillus basilensis (assembly GCF_921008455.1). Lineage (NCBI taxonomy): Bacteria > Bacillati > Bacillota > Bacilli > Caryophanales > Bacillaceae > Bacillus > Bacillus basilensis. The sequence goes on from NZ_CAKLBZ010000001.1 coordinate 1,090,249, forward strand.
CAGGAGCGAATATTCGCGTCGGTTTCTTCTATAACCCATCTCGCGTAAAACTAGCAGCAGTACCGAAGTTGCTAGATAAAAATGTTGTTCGTATTGGAGACGAAAATCCATTGTTTGAAAGTACACGTAAACCGCTAGCCGCAGAATTTACGTTCCAAGGACAAAATATTGTTGTCGTTGCCAATCACTTAAACTCAAAAATAGGAGATGCAACGCCATTTGGAAAAGTGCAGCCGCTCGTATTAAAGAGTGAAGAAAAACGAATTCAATTAGCACAAGAAGTAAATCATTTCGTACAAGGTATTCAGAAAAAGAACACGAATGCACCAGTTGTTGTGTTAGGGGATATGAACGATTTTGAGTTCGCTAAACCACTAAAAACACTAGAAGGAACAAACTTAAAAAATATGTTAAACACAGTGCCGAAAGAAAATCGCTACACGTACATTCATGAAGGCAATGCACAAGTGTTAGATCATATTTTAGTAACCAACAACATCGCACCACATACAATTTTAGATCCAGTACACTTAAACACAAACATTATGAAAGAGCACGGACGTGTAAGCGACCACGATCCAGTACTTGCTCAAATTGATTTGAAGAAAGCTTCTTAAATAGTCATGAAAGAACGTTTAGAGATATACTAAGCGTTCTTTTTCTGTAAAAATCATGTTAAAATTATTTGAAAGTTCAGTGTTTTTAGTGAGGAGGTTAAAGATGCAAGCATGGTTAAATGGAAAGCTAATGAATCAGCTTGCAATTTTTTTTAGTACAATCGTCATGCTTCAATTTCTAGCTGATGTAACAGGACTTACACAAACTTTAGATATTACATATAACTTAATACATACAGCAGCATCTTATATAACGTTTAGTTTGGCAGTTATTTTTACTTTAATCGGCGCAAGTAGAGAGTTAAGTAAATATGCAATTATTTTATTATGTTTAGTGGTAGGTATTAAAGCGATTTATTTTACGGCGGTCGTTATTTTATGGGGATTGGCTGGAGCGCCGTAAAAGGATAGTAAATAAAACCCCTAATTTCCAAGATAGTAAGGAAATTAGGGGTTTATTATACTTGAAATGCTTTTCTACACCGATCTCTTCTTTGCAGTCTTCTTTTATATTTTTTTCTATCGCGCTTTACGCCTTGTATATACATGAATAAGCTAACGAGAAGGAAGAAAGCACATTGCATCGTTAAAATGTACGGTGACATGCCTTGCAACGGTTGCTTTGGGTCATATAAATGAATAGGTGCTCCGCCTATTGTAGGGAATATTGTATTTAGCAGGACGTACGGAATGGAGTTAACTGCAAATGGAAATAGAATCGCCATATAGTCCTTTTGTGACCATGCAGATGCAGCAAGTCCTAAGAGGGCCATTAAACCTGCAAATAAAAAATTAATTCCGATATATACCGTAATGTAAGTGAGAGGCGCATCTAAATATAGGTTTGCGAACATTCCATCATCATTTATGATGCCTGAACCAGCTATAGGTTCTCCGTCTGGAATGGTTAATTTGCAAAATAATAACGATAAGATGAATGGAAATGTATAAAGAAATCCTCCGCAAAAAAACGTAACGATATATTTCGTTACTGAATAAGGAAATAAAGAAATTCCTTTACTCACGAACGGTTTAAAACCATCTGACTTATCGGAATTGTAACTTGTACTAAAGGGGAAACTCGCAATAACTGGCATTAATAATAAATAAACATCCATTTCATTGTCACGAAATCCAATCCATTTTATATCTGTTGATATAGGTCCGCTCGCAGCGTCTCCTAAATAACGAATGACATAATAATAGTGATAAATACAAATAAGAACAAATCCACTAAACATAATAATTAAAGAAACACGATTACAAAAAGCTTGCTTTATATTTAAACGAAGCGCACGCATCATGACTGAAAAAGCCTCCACTATTTTGATAAACTTGTCTATTTTATATATTACTATTAATTGTAAAGTTTTTCTTGTTTTTTTATTTGATTATTTGAAAAAAGGGAATTTCGTTGTCGTTAAGTAAGGTTTAGCTGTATATCTCAAGAACACCTTTTCCTTTTCTCTTTTCTTCTGATAAACTATGGACAGTATGATATAACTTGACTGGAATTTTTTATACTGGAAATAATAAAAAAGAGAACTTGTCTAGAATGTAAGCGTGTGGTAATATCAAAGATGTACTGATTGACTATATTATCCAATTGGTCATTTTTGGAGGTGACGATGTGGCGATAGATCGAAAACGTTCTATTATTGAAGCTGCAACAAAGTCTTTTTCAGCGTTCGGTTATAAAGCAACAACGATGGATCAAGTAGCGAAGTTAGCGAATGTAGGAAAAGGAACGATTTATACTTTTTTCAAAAATAAAGAAGAGCTATTTGGTGAAATTATTTCTAATTTAATTACAGAAATGAAGCAAGTTGCAGAAAATGCAATTCGTTCAGATGTTTCATTTTTTGAAAATGTACATAGAGCATTATATAGCATATTAGAATTCAGAAAAGAACATCAGCTCATGATTAAGTTAATTCAAGAAGAGCGTGATATGGGAACGAAAGAAGTACAAGAAGTGATGCAACAAGTAGATGTGGAGATTGTTTCTGTCATTCAATCGTATTTAAAGATTGCGATTGATAAAGGTGAAATTAGCAAATGTAATCCAGAAATTACAGCATTTATTATGCTTCGCTTATACGTATCGCTTATTTTTGATTGGGAAAAAAATCATGAACCGCTAGAAAAAGAAAAAATCGCAGAATTATTTGAACTTTATTTATTAAAAGGATTGTCAAACTAAGATAATCCTTTTATTATTATAAAAAGTGACCAGTTGAACAAAATGGTCATATATTTAATTTAGGAGGGATAATAAAAATATTTACTTCATAGTAAGGAACAGTTGCATAGTATAAATTCGGGGATAAGGCATATGTATGAATAAGTATAGCCTTTTTGTTTGGGTAAAAATGACTAAATGAACATTTTGGTCATTTAATAAAGGGGGAGAAATGATGAAATGGAATCAGTTACTTCGTAAAGAGTTTACTGAAATTATAAAAAGTAAAAAAATATTAATTCCAATTATCGCGGTTCTATTCGTACCGATTTTATATGCGGGTATGTTTTTATGGGCCTTTTGGGATCCTTATAAACAGTTAGATGATTTACCAGTGGCGGTAGTTAATTTAGATAAAGGTGCAGTATTTGATGGGAAACCAATTGAGGTCGGAAAAGGGCTCGTTGATAATTTAAAAGATAATACAAGTTTTAAATGGGAGTTTGTAAGTGAAAAAGAAGCGAAAAAAGGAATGGAAGGTAGAAAGTATTACATGTTAGTACGCATTCCAGATGACTTCTCAAGTAACGCTACAACGTTATTAAAAGATGATCCAAAGCCATTAAACTTAGAATATATTCCAAACGAAAGCTTAAACTTCTTATCTTCACAAATTGGCGGGACAGCAATTGAAAAAATTAAAGGTGAAGTATCAAGTACGTTAACGAAAACATATGCAGAGAAAATGTTTGATTCCATTCAAGACGTCTCAAAAGGATTAGCAGATGGGGCAGAAGGAGCAAATAAACTACACGACGGATCAAGTGAGCTGCATGATGGTTCAAGTAAAGTGACGGATGGCCTTCATACGCTTCAAGGAAAGTCTGGAGAGATGAAGGATGGAGTTGGGAAATTAGCAGATGGATCTAATAAATTAGTGGATGGCTCCGGAAAAGTAACGAACGGTTTAAATACGTTAAATAGCAAAACGGGTGAGATGCAAACAGGTATCGGAAAATTATTAAATGGGTCCGGAAAAGTAACTGACGGTTTAAATACGTTAAATAGCAAAACGGGTGAAATGCAAAAAGGAATTGGTGAATTGCGTGATGGATCTGAGAAAGTGACCGGTGGCTTGAACAAACTAGTAAGTAAATCTGGTGAATTAAAAACAGGAACAACTGATCTATCAAATGGTATGGAAAAACTTGTTGCAGGGCAAAGTCAATTAGAAAAAGGGTCTCAAGAGATTCAAAAGGGATTGCAAGATTTAAATAGTAATGTACAAAAATCTGTTGCAGGCTTAGAGGAAATGCAGTCGAAAGTTCCTTCTATATTGAATACAGTAAATGAGAAAATAGATGGAGCTGGGGCGAATGTAAATCAGTTAACTGAACTTACCCAATCAACAGCAGGAGATGCAAAAAATGCAGCACAAGATGTAGCGAATTTACAAAAGCAAATTGAGAGTTTACCAAAAGAATATCAAGAGCAGTTACAACCATTCATAACAAGTGCTGTAAAAAATACAGCGACAGTTCAGCAAAAAGCTGCTGGAGTAGCAGGTGGAACAAATAAATTAAATGAAGAAGTAAAACAATTAAAAGGTGAAATACATCAAAAAACAAATGGATTGAAAAACAAATTACCAAACCCTGCAGGGGTGAAAACTCTAGCTGATGGTGTTGAGAAACTAACGAACGCACAAAATGAATTTGTTAGTAAGTTTCATGGATTTGGTGAGGGATTAGAGAAAGCAAAAATAGGTGCCGATAAATTAAAAGATGGATCAGTTCAATTAATTGATGGAGTAATGCAATTACAAAGCGGATCTGAAAAAGTGACAGCTGGATTAGGTCAATTATCTGCGGGAGCAAACCAAATGGCAGGTGGTGTAAATCAACTGGCAGATGGCTCAAGCCAAATAACAGGCGGTTTAGGTACATTATCTGTAGGAGCAAACCAAATGACAGGTGGCATAACGCAATTAGCGGATGGTTCAAGTCAAGTAACAACTGGCTTAGGTACTCTAAATGGTGGCCTAAATAAAATGTCCACTGGCTCAACCCAGCTAATCGATGGCGTAAATAAACTAGCAGACGGATCAGGAAAAGTAAAAGATGGCCTCGTAAAAGTAAACGATGGTTCAGGTGAACTTGCTGAGAAACTTGGCGAAGGGGCAGAGAAAACTGGTGAAGTAAAAGGAACGGATAAAACGTATGATATGTTTGCAAGCCCTGTAAAAGTGAAGACAGAGAAAATGGCGGAAGTTCCAAACTACGGAACTGGATTTACACCATATTTCTTATCACTTGGTTTATTTGTTGGGGCATTACTATTATCTATCGTATACCCATTACGCGATACAGTTGGTGTTCCAAAATCAGGATTTAGCTGGTTTATTAGTAAGTTTGGCGTTTTACTATCAGTCGGTATTATTCAAGCGATAGTAGCAGATATCATATTACTATTCGGATTAGGTGTAGAAGTACAAAGCATTCCATACTTCATACTCTTTAGCATCGTTACAAGTTTAGCGTTTATCGCATTAATTCAATGTTTAGTAACAGCATTCGGTGATGCAGGGCGTTTCATCGCCATCATCACATTAATTATTCAGCTTACAACAAGTGCTGGAACATTCCCACTAGAATTGATTCCGAAGTTTTTACAACCATTTAATGCTTGGCTACCGATGACATACTCTGTATCAGGATTGAAAGCAGTCGTATCAAGCGGAGACTTTAATTTCATGTGGCAAAATATTGGAATACTCATGATCTTTATCGTTGTATTATCACTTGGAACAATTGCTTCATTAACTTGGATGCACAAACGACAATTTAGAAATATTGCTGAAAATCAATCGGTTGAAGCGTAGAAAAAAGCACCTTTTCGGTGCTTTTTTATTTTAACTTATTGTTTGTATAGGTAGTCTACTATGTTAGTGTATCTTTTTATTTTAGTTCTTTAATTCTATTTCTATTCTTTTTAATGCTAATTCAGCTGCCGTTTTCCCGTTATGTTGTCCGTGTTCTTTAACCCAATTTAGTTTTTCGCTAGCTGATACGTATCTATGGAAACCTAGAATTTCAGCGGCTCTCTCTTGTACCCACATATCCGAGTCTTCCAAGAAGGGAATTATTTCATGTAAGTGTGCGTAAGGAGTTAAAGCCATAATTGAAAATAAATAGTGAGCTCTTTTTTCTTCAGTTAATTCAGGTTGTGTAAGAAGGATTTTCAATTCTTTAATGGTGTTTACATCTTGTTGTAGCTGCAATTCATCCGCATTTTCTTTGGAACAAGGATAATGCTTTGGAAGTTCATACCAATCAATTGCAGGACTTTCTAATAGAGTGTTTATTAACGTTTGTACATGAGGATATACTGGGGACAAATCTATTTCCTCATGGTCTATAAAACAAACTTTTCCTGTTAGCGGTCCTAACATGTAAACACCTACATAATTGGAATTATCATCGGTCCATAATGGGAAAACTTCTGAAATATTAACATCTTCATGTAGGTATACATACACTTCTGTAGCTTCTTCAAAGGATAATAAACGTATTGAAAAATCATTTTTGTGCTTCAAATAGATTGGATCTTTGAATGCATTCATTATTTCTTGAGGTAATGATATGTTTAAAAAAGTTGCAATCTGATTAAATAAATTGTCCATTGTGTATTCTCCATTCATTATATTTAAAACTAACTCGAAAGTTAAATCTCTTCATAAATGGCAACGAATGTTTCTTTGAATTTTTTTGTCATCAACAATTTCGTATTCGATTTACTTACACCCTTATATATTTTTTAACTATACATCTATAATACAAAAGCCCCTTGCAATAACAACAATGTTTTAGAAAATAGATTTTTATTTATTCTCCAATTTTCCAAGTGAAAGGGATTACAACAATTTACAGAGAAACATAGAATAGAGGAGTTGATATGATGAAAGGAAATCTCACTTATTATTTTATCTTATATCCACTAATCTTCTTTCTCGTTTTCACCCTTTCGCCTATCGTATTTCATAAAGAGGAATTTACAAGTATGAAAGATACACTAGGGATACTTTTATTTTACTATGTGCTAATCAGTGGATATTGCTTTATAGATGGTATAAGTGAAAGAATGAAGAAAAAATAGTAAGGACAAACAATAAAAACCGATGGAGGATAACAAATTGACCGAAAGTGAAATGAAATTCAGGGATACAACGATCCGTAACTTTTTCGATAAAGAGGACCGTCTAAAATCGATTCCAGGTCAAAAGAAGAAAAAACTAGTATTGTTAGAGCATTTAGTTAACAAGTTAGATGCAGAGAAACAGTATACGGAAAAAGAAATGAATACATTCATAAAACAATATCATGATGATTTTTGTACGATTAGACGCGAGTTTATTGTACACGGGTTTATGGATCGCGAGGATAATATGTATCATATAAACGGGAGAGAAGTGTGGGCAAAGTGGGAGGAGTTAAAGTAATGAATTTCACTTTATCTATTCTTCTTTGTAGTTTTTAGAAAAAGTACGAGGTGATTTAGTGATACGATTAGCAAAAGAAATTGATGCGGAAGCAATTATGGATATTAGAAAAGAAATTATATTATCGGAAACTACTACAAAGTTTTTCATAGTATCTCCAAAGAAATTACCAAATGATAGTAATGCAGAAAGAGAAAAGATACGGAGAAGTAATGAGAAAGGCAATCTTTACATAGTTTATGAAGTAGATAATAAGGTGGTCGGCTTTTTAATTTTCAATCGATATGAACTAGAACGCTTACGACATGCAGGCACAATGGGAATGGGAATTAAGGAGGCGTACTGTAATCAAGGCATTGGTACGAAGTTAATTGAATTTCTTATTCGTTGGGCTAAAGAGCAGAGAGGTTTAGAGAAAATTTGCTTAGGCGTAGTTTCTGTTAATGATAGGGCGATTAAGGTGTACAAACGTATGGGATTTGTGTAAGAAGGCAGACAAAGAAAGCAAATTAAATATGAAGATGGATCATATGGAGATGACGTACTGATGGGGTTTTATATTGACTAAAAAGAGTCTTCCATTACTAGCAAGTAACATGCCTAGATACGGAACTTTATAAATAACGGTATAGTCAGTCAACATTTTATTGAAGAGACTGCCGATATTGGCAGTCTCTTTTTAGTGGAATGTTTACACTTAGCAAACCTTAAGTTCCAGTCGATTTTTCTGACGAAGATGATGTGCAAAATGCATAGAAATAAGTTGGAACCATTCTGCTGCATTTAAGTAACCGAGCCCAGGATGTTCGACTTTACAATCACTTGGAATAGAAGAAAGTATTGGCTCAATTTCGTTAACAACTGTAATTAATTCCAGAATACGCTTTTGTATTTCTTCTTTATTAGAGGGATTTTCAGGTGTATATCCAGGATGATTTGGTACTTTGATTTGTATATCCGGGAAAGCACCAAGTTTATATACTTTCTCACCCATATCCGTTTTCTTGTTAGTTGCTGATGGTGTTTCAGTTTTACATTTCGCGATTGCATCTAACTGCATATATGTAGAGGCAATTAAATGATTATACATTTGACCAAGAGACCATTCTTCGCTAGACGGCTTCGTCCTAAATTGTTTTATAGAGTACCTTTCTAATTCTTCTATGTAATACTCTGCTAATTCCTCAAATTTCTTCATACCACTAACTCCTTTTTATGAAAATGTATTTGTTAATACCTACTATAAAGGAGGGCTACTGACAACATTATGTCAGTAGTGAAATTAAAGTTTTAACATTTTTTTTGCTTCATCACGGATTTTCTCAGAAAGAATTTTTGGCTCAAGTACTTGTACTTGGCTTCCCCAGCTCAATACCCATTGAAACACTTCGTCTATGTTTCTTGATTTCAACAAGACATGAAAGCCATTGTCTTTATGTTCGTATGAATCTATAAAAAAGTAGCGGGATTCAATAATCTTATGTGCAATATGAGATGGAAACAATAAATGAATCATAACAGTGCGATTGCTTTCAGGTTTGTAGTTTTGTAAAGAAAAGTCTTTCGGTTTTGTAAAGAATTCTTGATCTTGCTGTAATTCCTCCATACGATCTAAACGAAAATTACGTATTTGTTTTCGAAGTAAGCAATGTGCAACGATGTACCAAATTCCCGAAATATTGACTAAACCGTAAGGATAAACGGTTCGTTGCAGTTTTGTAGTTTCCCTCGGTTTACGATATGAAAAAGAGATAGCTTGTTCTTTTTGAATAGATTCTTGCAACAGGATCAGTTGGTTTTCAAGTTTTTCTTGTTCAGGTTGCTGCTGCGAAAATATAGGAGAAAGAAAACGAAAAGTTCCTCGTAATTCCCGGGCTTTCTTTTGTTGATCAGCAGGGAGTACAACCTCAAGTTTCTCTTTTGCTGATCGCGCATGTACAGAAAAAGAAGAAGTGAAAGTTTTCTCGATATAATCACCGCCTAGTAAAAGAGTAACAGCCTCTTCAGGCGTAAGTTGAATGGGAGGCAAGAAATAGCCATCCATTAAGGAATAACCGTGGCCAGGCATTGAATAGATTGGAACACCCAACTCATTAAGTGCATCCATATCTCGATAAATAGTTCTTATACTTGTTTCAAATTTTTCGGCTAAGCTTTTTGCTGTAACAGTTTGTTTTCTTTGTAATTCAATTAATATAGCTAATAAACGATCTGTCCGATTCATGAAATATCACCTTCAATTTTTATAAATATGCCTACTGTAAACTTCTAAAACTAATATAAATTCCCCTCCCATTAACATACTTTTCCCTATGTATAATATTAATATAGTAAAATCATAACAACCCGTATTGCAGTTTCCAATAATATACTATATAATCAATTTAAGAAAACGTTTTCATGCAAAGGGGGAGAATTTCGTGTCGACTATAGAGGACGTGGCGAAATTAGCGGGGTTATCAAGGACAACGGTTTCTAGGGTGATCAATAATCATCCATATGTTTCAGATGAGAAGAAAAAAAGGGTTCAATTAGCAATGAAGCATTTAGGCTTTGTTCCTAATTCTGCGGCGAGAAGGCTTCGTAAACAAAAAACGGAAACAATTGCGGTGCTAGTTCCAAGGATTACAAATCCTTTCTTCAGTAGATTTATTGAAGCAATCGAAATTGCTGCTTCTGAACATAAATATAAACTGATTATTTGTCAAACAAGATATTTACCGGAAAAAGAGATGGAGTATTTACAATTATTATCTACGAAACAAGTAGATGGGATTATTCTATGTTCACTAGAAAATCCGTGGGAAGATGTAGAGCCATACTTACAGCACGGTCCAATCGTGTTATGTAATGAATATATTGAGGAAGCAAACGTTCCAACAGTGAAGTTTGATCATGCGCAAGGAGCATACATAGCTGCTAAGCATGTGTTAGAACAAGGATATCGTAATCTTATTTTTTGTCGTGGTAACGAAACCAAAGTTGTTAGCCAACAGCGAAAAATGGGCTTTTTACGTGCCATAACGGAGAAGAGCCGCCAAGTAGAAGCGATTGATTTTCTTGAAAACGCTTTCTCTTGGGAGGATGGAAAACGAATATTCCATGAAGTATTAAAGGACAAAAAAAATCCTACCGCGATTTTGGCAGGAGGCGATGAGGTAGCAGCTGGAATTATCTCAGAGGCGAAACGCCATGACTGGAGTATTCCAGATGATCTCGCTGTTATCGGTTTTGATAATCAAATTTTATCACAGATTACAGAGCCAGGCATTACGACAATTGAACAGCCAATCGATGAGATGGCCCGAAAAGTTGTCGACCTGATGATGGATAAAATCCATACGAAAAATTATCGAAAAAAAGAATTGTATGAGTTTGAACTGGAGCTCTTGGTGAAAGGTTCAACGATGAAGAATACGATGTTATTAGCCTAGTAGACTATGTCTGCTAGGTTTTTTTCTGTTCACAAACTACTATTCTTCGTGAACGCAGTCATCACATTTGTTATGGTATGCTTCGTGCTGCTCATCAATTTCTTTCCCGCAGTGCGCACAAGTTTTCGTCGGTAAATTTCTGAAGAACTCCATTGGTTGATCGATCATGTCAATCCCTCCATTTCCATTTCTTACTATCATTGTATTAGTACAAAAAACAAAAGTCAACAACTGTTTTATAACAAAATTGAAAATTAATGAAAAAGTTTAGGAAATGGATTATAGTTAACAATGTAGGATGTAAGTAAAACATGCATTCCTACTCGGTTTTAGAAAGGATGGATACATATGAAAATGACTGTTGTCGGCTTTTGGGGCGGCTTTCCAGAAGCGGGAGAAGCAACGTCGGGGTATTTGTTTGAACACGATGGTTTTCGTTTACTTGTAGACTGTGGCAGTGGTGTACTAGCACAGCTTCAAAAATATATAACACCATCTGATATAGATGCAGTTGTATTGTCGCACTATCATCACGATCATGTTGCAGACATTGGGGTATTGCAATATGCGAGATTAATTACGAGTGCGACAAAGGGACAACTGCCAGAACTACCAATATACGGTCATACGTTTGATGAGAATGGATTCAACTCTTTAACGCATGAACCACACACGAAAGGAATCGCGTACAATCCAGAAGAAACACTTCAAGTTGGACCGTTCTCGATTTCATTCTTAAAAACTGTTCATCCTGTTACATGCTTTGCGATGCGTATTACAGCAGGGAATGACGCTGTAGTATATAGCGCTGATTCAAGCTATATTCCTGAATTTATTCCATTCACGAAAGATGCTGATCTTTTCATTTGTGAGTGTAATATGTATGCACATCAAGAGGCTGCAAAAGCAGGGCATATGAATAGTACAGAAGTAGCAAGTATTGCGAAAGAAGCAAATGTAAAAGAACTTTTATTAACGCACTTACCGCATACAGGCAACCCATCTGATTTAGTAACAGAAGCAAAACAAATTTTCAGTGGCCATATTACGTTAGCGCATAGTGGCTACGTATGGAACTCATGAGGTGATATGATGTTATTTATTGATAATAAAGGGTAATTAACTGTTACGATTTATTTAACCAATTATAACGAAAGTTAATTAAATATATCAGTAAGCCCTGCTAGTCAAGTAATTGGCTAGTAGTGAGGGTTAACTGCGGGCAATCCCTAAAGCTGATTGAACTACAACGTGGCTAGAAATAGCGAGCGTGAATGTCGCGAAAGCAGAAAAAATCAATCAGATGATGCAAGGTTAAATCCTAAACATTAGAACAATGGGTCTTCCGCCTCGAATCATCTAAGTCAAAATGGATAAGATGAACGTTCAACGACTATCTCGTATAACTGACGAGAGTACATCACAAGCCTATGGTGGTGGAAAAATCCTCTATCTTTAAGTAGATAAACATATAGTCTGCGCTCATGTGAAAACATGAGAAGTTCATAAGAGAACTGGCTAAGGAATTGCGCCCTTAGTTGAACGAGATAAATTTAATTAAATCTATCAAGTCTCATTGAATCTACCGAACCTATGCATGATGGTAAATGCAATGAGGTGAGAATAATAATGAAATTTTCACGAGTTAGTCAAGTATCAGAATTAACAGGTTTGCATCCGAGTAGTCTAAGGAGAATGCTGGTGGAACACGCTACGATTCAGAAGAACAAATCTTTCATTAAAGGAGTTACATTCTGATGATAGTGGCGAAGAAAGTCAGACTAATTCCGACGCCTGAACAAGAAAAAGTGCTTAGAAACCATGCCGGTGCTGCAAGATTCGCTTATAACTATTGTAAAAGAATGAGTGATAGATACTATAAGCTATTTGGAAAATCTGTTTCACAGTTAGCTTTACAGAAACGATTTACAAAGATCAAGAAGCGAAAGAGATATGAGTGGTTAAAAGACATTAATGCACAAGTTCCCAAACAGGCTTCAAAAGATTTTGATACGGCGAGAAAACATTCGTTCAAAAAGTACAAAAATGGTTCTCACACTTCTTATAAATCCAAAAAAGATTTAATCCAAGGATTTTATGCCAATTATGAAAGACTGATTATAGGAAAGAAAGTAGTTCATATTCAGTCCATTGGAGAAGTGAAAACAAGCCAACAACTACCAAGAAACAAAAAAACATCCAATCCAAGAGTTACCTTTGATGGTCGTCACTGGTGGATTAGTGTAGGGTTCCAAGAAGACTTTGAAGCACAAGAACTAACCAATGAGTCGATTGGTGTGGATGTTGGTTTAAAAGAGCTGTTTGTAGCTTCTAATGGTACGAAAGAACGAAATATAAACAAAGATGCTAAGGTTAAAAAGCTTTTGAAAAGGAAAAAGTCAGCACAAAGAGATATGTCTAGGAGATTTAAAAAAGGTGTGAAAATTCAATCTGCCGGATATGAAAAAGCGAAAACTGAGCACCTGCGGTTATCTAGGGAAATTACGAATATCCGAAATAACCATATCCATCAAGCAACAGCTAAATTGGTGAAAACCAAACCAATGAGGATTGTTGTGGAAGACTTATCTATCTCAAACCTGTTAAAAAACAAAAAACTATCGAAAGCATTTTCATTTCAAAAATTAAACTTCTTCTTTCAATGTTTATCATACAAGTGTGAGAAGTACGGCATTGAGTATGTAAAAGCTGATAAATGGTTTGCTTCAAGCAAGATTTGCTCATGTTGCGGAGTTAAATACGACCATTCAGTTCAACCAGAAGGACAGTGGAGTTTAAAAATACGTGAGTGGCATTGTGTTGGGTGCAATAGCGATCACGATAGGGATGTAAATGCGTCGATAAATTTATCAAGATGGGTAAAATAAATGCTTGATAATAGGAGGTAACGATACTGCCTCGTGTGGAGTGTTATACCCCTTGTCCCTTCGGGGTTGCGAGAACACGATGAAGCACTAACTCGTGTAAATTTGATTGAATTGTATAGATTTAGTTAAGTTTATCGTATCGGATTACAGATCCTAGAATAAACTTAGCAATTGAAGAATACTGTGTGAAGAACTTAGATATTAACGAAACTTATTTACTGTTCTACATTAATGAGCCTTCGATTATCATTGGTAAAAACCAAAACACAGTAGAAGAAATTAATGCTGATTACGTAAAAGAAAAAGGTATTCATGTCGTTCGTCGTTTATCAGGCGGAGGCGCAGTATATCATGATTTAGGAAACTTAAACTTCAGCTTTATTACGAAAGATGATGGAGACAGTTTCAGCAACTTCAAAAAATTCACAGAGCCTGTAACGAAAGCGCTTGGTAAACTAGGTGTAAATGCAGAACTAAGCGGTCGTAACGACATTTTAGCTGAAGGTAGAAAAATTTCAGGTAACGCGCAGTTCTCAACGAAAGGTCGTATGTTTAGTCACGGTACGTTACTATTTGACTCTGAAATCGATCACGTCGTATCAGCACTTAAAGTGAAAATGGATAAGATTCAATCAAAAGGAATTAAATCAATCCGTAGCCGCGTTGCGAATATTACAGAATTCCTAAACGAAAAAATGACGACAGAAGAGTTTAGACAACTTCTTCTGGAAACGATTTTCGAAGGAGAAACAGAAATTCCAATGTACGAATTAACAGAAGAGGATTGGAAAGCAATCCATAAACTTTCTGAAGAGCGCTACCGCAATTGGGACTGGAACTACGGAAAATCTCCGAAGTTCAACTTACAACATTCACACCGCTTCCCAGTTGGACAAGTTGACGTTCGTCTTGAAGTGAAAAAAGGAACAGTAACAGAATGTAAAATTTACGGTGACTTCTTCGGTTCACTAGATGTTCATGACATTGAAGAGCGTCTAACAGGCGTACAATTTGATAAAGATGCATTCACAGCAGCTTTAGAAGGCGTGGATATCGCGCGCTACTTCGGTAACATCACAACAGAAGATTTCTTACATTTATTCTTCTAAAAATAAGGGAGGCTGTCATAACGGGCAGCCTCTTTTTTTGCGTTGATTGTCATGTTTTGTCGGTAAGTCGATATAATTGAAAAATCGCTGATATATTTCGAGTTACGACCGATATATTTGGAAAATCGCTGATATAAATCGAGATGCGCTGATATAATTGAAAAATCGCTCATATAATTTCATTTACCACAAAACATAAAATCACAGGACATCTGCCTCTTATAACGGAATATATATATTCAAAAGGAGGCGGATCGAGATGAAAAGAGTAATGTACGTTGTATTATTGCTTGGCTTAATCATCGGAATGACAGCTTGTAACGATGAAACATCCTCAAGTCGCACACTTTTATCTATTGGAAAACCAGCGAAAGATAATGTTATATATTTTACGCATACAGATAACAGACGAAAGATACAGGAAATACAAGACATGTTTCAAAATAAGAAGTGGAAAAGAAATGAAACATTCAGCACTGTTAATAAAACGCCAGATGTTGTCTTTTCAATAGATGACAATAAAGGGTTACCGACATTATATGTGACGGTGTATTTTCATGAAGATGGAGCGGACGCAATCAACTTGTTTGGAGAGCATACGACGTTAAATAAAGAGGAACTTACTAAAATTAGAGAAAAGATGAGTGCATATTATCCTAAAATGATTTTTGGTCTAGTTTCATAAATTACTTGCAAATGAAATTCCCTTATCCTTCCAAAGTAAACTAAGAGGAGGTGACCTGTGTATATGCAGTTAATGGAATAACACTTGCCACTTTAATTTTCTTTTAATATAATTAATTTAGAATTTTTAAATATTCTAAATTTTATAAAGGTGGGGTTTATGTGAATCTCGTTCAATCTTTGGCTGAAACGGCGAAAAAGAAGGGGGATAAACCGGCTTATATATTTATGGATCAGTCGGTCTCGTATGACCAATTAAACAAAATGGTCACAAGGTTTTCTAGCAATTTAGCAGCAATGGGCATTGGAAAAGGGGACAATGTCGCATTAGTTGTTGGAAACTCACCACATTTTTTGGTCGGTTTATATGGAACAATGAAAGCTGGAGCAACTGTTATTCCAGTTAATCCAATTTATACAGCAGACGAAATGCATTACATTTTACAAAATGGAGATGTAAAAACAATCATCGTACTCGACGTCCTTCTACCTGTTATACAATCTCTTACAACAAGACTTCCTTCACTTGAAAACATCATCATATGCGAAACCTCATCAGATTTTAATCATACAGAAACCGAAAAAATGAAAACGTTTACCAGAATGATAGGGGCTGGAGATTTAACTTACGAAGGCCCAGAGCTAGATGAAGAAGATGTAGCGGTTATTCTATACACTTCAGGTACAACTGGAAAACCGAAAGGCGCTATGTTAACACATAAAAATTTATATAGTAATGCGAGCGATGTGGCGTCGTATTTACAATATACGGCTGATGACCGCGTCGTTGCAGCACTGCCAATGTTCCACGTGTTCTGCTTAACAGTGGCGGTAAATGCACCGATTGTGAACGGGGCAACTATTTTAATGTTACCGAAATTTAGTCCGAAAGAAGTATTCCGTATTTGTCGCACGTACGAACCAACGATTTTTGCTGGTGTACCGACGATGTACAATTATTTATATTTATTTGAAGAAGCAAGCGCAGAAGATGTGAAGACGCTTCGCCTTTGTATTTCAGGTGGTGCATCCATGCCAGTTGCTCTTCTGCAAAACTTTGAAAAACGTTTTGACGTTATCGTTTCAGAAGGATACGGTTTATCAGAAGCATCACCAGTAACTTGTTTTAACCCGCTCGATCGTCCGCGTAAACCAGGGTCGATCGGTACAAATATTTGGCATGTAGAAAATAAAATTGTGAACGAACTTGGGGAAGAAGTACCTGTTGGCGCAGTCGGTGAATTAATTGTTCGCGGACCTAACGTTATGAAAGGATACTATAACGCACCAGAAGATACAGCAGCGACATTAAAAGACGGCTGGCTGTATACAGGAGACTTAGCGAAAAGGGATGAAGAAGGTTACTTCT
The DNA here is from genome assembly GCF_921008455.1 of Bacillus basilensis. Classification (NCBI taxonomy): domain Bacteria; kingdom Bacillati; phylum Bacillota; class Bacilli; order Caryophanales; family Bacillaceae; genus Bacillus; species Bacillus basilensis. The sequence goes on from NZ_CAKLBZ010000001.1 coordinate 1,107,030, forward strand.
ATATCGTTGATCGCAAAAAAGATATCGTCCTAGTTGGTGGTTATAACGTATACCCTCGTGAAGTAGAGGAAGTATTGTACACACACGAATCTGTAGCAGAAGTTGTCGTAATTGGCGTTCCTGATGAAAACTTAGGAGAAGCAGTGCGAGCTTACGTCGTTTTGAAACAAGCTAACGTAACAGAAGAGGAACTTATGCATTATTGCACGTTACATTTAGCGAAATATAAAGTACCAAAGAGTATCGAGTTTTTAACAGAATTGCCGAAGAATACGACAGGTAAATTGTTAAGAAGAGCTTTGAGAGAAAAAGCGATGCAAGTATAAAAATAGGGGCAACCATCTTTATGAAGATGGTTGCCTTTGTACTTTTTAGAATTGGTTAAGCTATAACCCCATATATTTAAAGCGTAATATGACTAATAAGGAGGAGATATACGTGGAGCAAAAGGAATTACGTTTAAGGAGAGTTCAATACCTTATTTGTGACATTATGGATGAAATGAATTCTGAAAGTGAAAAGAAAAACTTAGAAATACTGCAGCAAGTCATTGATCATCTTTCAGGTGCGATAGGTGATTTAGTTGATCCATCAAGCTCGTATTCTATCGATTATTTAGAACGGAAAGTTCATACGGCACATTATTTACTTTTTAAAAATGAGCGGAAGGCGTATTTGTGCAGGAAATGATATTTTTTGTATTTAGTTGATAATTATTATCAATTTGTTGGTTGTGTTGCGTATATTCATATAAAAGTAGCTGATACATATGATGTTATTTTTAAAACTTATAAAGAGCAAACAAATGAAAATATAAAACTACTAAAAATGTGCTGCTTAAAAAATTATTGGGGTACGAAGTATGTTAATAGTTTAATTCAAGAAAATATTTCAGTTGGAGCAGATAAGGGCTGGGTTCCAGGTGAAGAGGTAAGCCGTACGGAAGCAGCACAATTTATTGCGAAGACAGAATGGAAGCCTCGTGTTTCTTTTCTCTGAAAAGGTAGTAAACGAAAATGAGTTAGAGCGTATCATAAAGCATATGAAATTTAATCGGGCAAGAGTATATTTTAATAAAGAAACAATTGAACTAGCGGGGGAAATGGGGTATATAGTAGGTCATTTTGAAGATGAGTATTATATAGTATCTTTATGTTCGGAAAAGTAAGTATTTGTTTGTTATGCGGAAGAACGGATTATGGAGTAAATAGTAGTAGCTAGTATAAAGTTAAAACTATTTATAAGTGCATCACAGTATGATTTAGATGATTAATAGGATATGGATGGGAAAGATTAAAAAATTAAAAATGGAGAGTTTTTATGTCTATAATATTCGATATCTATACGAAGAAAGATATTTCTCCGTATAGATATGTCAGCTTTTTCTTTGAAACAATCGAAAAAATTGATTGGAGTTTACAAAAATAGCACACTACGAACCAATTAATAAAGTATTTGAAACTGAAAAAAGCTATTGAAATGTAGATGCATGAAGAACCAGGGGGGTATGATGAGGAGCTAGATGCAATGGTCGGTACTGCTGGTGGAGTACTTGGGAGAGGAAGCGGCTTTTGGTATAGTGTAGCGTGGTGGAGATCCTAGGGGAAAGAGTATCGATTATTTAACAATATCATTTGCAAAAAAAGCTTTTTACTAAATATAAACAGGAAATAGTAACGGTTTTTGAGCAACTGTTAATTAGAATTAATTCTATATACGGATATATGAGTGATGAAAAAATAATAGATAGACAACATATAACAGGCACGATAGAGAATAGAATACCTGGAATATTTGCATATAATTATTTTGGTGAATTATTAGTTTATTTTATAGGGGAAGAGAAGTTATTTAGAGAGTCGAAATGATGTCATTTTTTATGAATCCTTCTATTCAAAATGAATTCCAATTATTTTTTGAAGAATTCCACTTTAATTCAATGCTTTTATTTGTAAAAATTAACAAATAAGAAAAGAACAATTGTGAAACAGATTCTTTTTAATAATTAATTTGCTATAAACTGAAAAAACTTGAGAAAATTTATAAATCTTTCTATTCAAAATAAATTATAACTATTTTTTGAAGAACGGCGCTGTAATTTAACGTCTTCTCTACTAGAAAAACTGGCAAACAGGAAAAGAAACAATTGTGAAATGGGTTCTTTTTATAATTAATGTGCTATAAACTAAAAAACTTGATAAAATTTTATTTATATTGAATATTCTGTCTTTTATTGCTGAAATTTGTAATGTATTACCAATAATTTGAAAAGGGGTTGTTAGTATGAGTAATGTTTTAGCAAAATTATTTGGGGTAAAAAATGAGGTTGTTGGTCCACAATACTATGAAGAAGGTTGTGACTATGATAGTTATTGTGGTACAAGCCGTCGCACATTACTTCGTCATTATGGTAACGGACGTTTTGTTGCTGTTGGTTGTTGCTAAAAGTGTAAAATTCAAAGATAAGAATATAAAATTCTTAGCTTTGAATCCTATTAAATTAAAGATAGAAAGGCGTTTAATATGATTGTATATCTTCTATTATTTTTCATATGGTTACTTTTTCTATTAGTTCTACTTATACAAATTAGTAAGTTGAAAAAAGCGCTCGCTCTATTACCCAAACCAAAATTTATTCAGAAAAAATCAAACTCCTTAATAAAAAAAGATATTAGCAATATATTACAATTACCAAATTCCTATTCCATCCATGATGAATCTATTATCTTGTTAATGGCTGCATCATGTAAAATATGCCATGAAAAATTAAATGAAATTATTCATAAAAATAAGCACAAATCACATAACCTAATAATATATTTATATTCCGAAACCCCAGATTTATACAATCAATTTAATAATAGTATTCCGGCGCATTGTAAGATTCCAGTATTTCCTTTATCTGAGATTCAAAAAAAACAATTACAAATATTTGTTTTCCCGACATTTATACGTATAAATTCTGAAGCTACTATTACTAAATTCTCTCCAATATCTGACAATGTCCTCTAAAAGAAAAAAAGTGAGGGTTTTTTATATGTTCATTACTTACATACTAAGAACTATTAAACTAATTTGGAAACTCAATAAGATTTGGTTTTGCTTTTCTAGCATATTCATGATTATTTTAGGGATGTTACCTGTGGCTACAATATGGACTACAAAAGAACTTGTTAACAATGTATCCACCATCATTACAAGTGAAAATAAAAATTATACATTAGCTATTACTCTGCTTGTACTACAATTTTTGCTATTATTAATTGAAACTATCATTAAACAATTACAGTATTATATTGACGAAAATATGCGCTTTAAGCTCACTAAATTTTTAACTGAAGAAATTGCTTATAAGACATTTAAAATACCGTATTCATATTTTGATAATCCTGATTTTTATAACTATACCAATCGAATAAAATCAAATACTGGTAGACGTCTACTATCACCAATTAACAATTTATTTTTAATTGCACAATCTTTAATAACCATTTCATCTTTAATTATTTTTTTACTCTCTATTCATTGGAGTTTAGCTGTAGTTGCTAGTATTACCTTTTTTCCAGCTCTTTTCATAAAATCATATCTTGGTAAACAAGGATTTGAACTCACAAAAAAAACTACTCCCCTCTTAAGGGAGACAAATTATATAGAGAACTTGTTAATGCAAAAAGATACGATTAAGGAAATTAGAATTTTTAACCTACATACGTACTTCATACAAAGATGGGAAAAAAAATATAATAAAAATATGAGTTATTCTTTAAATTTCTTAAAAACCAAAAGTAAAGCGGAAATATTTTTAGATTTGCTAGTAGCTCTTTCATATTGTGGTTCGGCCGGAATTATTATTTGGCTCATTAAAAAATCTGCTGTTAAAATTGGTGACTTCGTTTCTATAGGACAAGCAGTACATAATACACAAAATGCATTACATAACATTTCAGCTAATTTGGCTCAATTATATGAGGATGTATTATATATATATGACTATTTTCATTATATCGATTCACTAGATGAGGATGAAATAAATACCGATGAACAAGTACCATTTCCTAGTGTTTTACAATATGGCATACGCTTTGAAAATGTATCTTTTTCATACCCTAATAATAAAAATAAAATTTTACAAAATGTATCTTTTTCTATATTACCTAATGAAAAGATAGCAATAGTCGGTCATAATGGATCTGGAAAAACTACATTAATAAAATGCCTGCTTGGACTATATCCACTTACATCTGGAAATATATATTTTGATAATATACCTATTAACAAAATTCAATTACATTCTTTAAGAGAGCACACGACAGTAATGTTTCAAGATTTTATTCAGTACCATTTAACCATAAGAGAAAATATCGCTCTTGGTAATGTTTCCGAAATAAATAATGATGAAAAACTAAAAAATGTAGCTATGCAGTCAGGAATCCATGAAGATATCCAACTATTCCCGAATGCATACAACACTCCATTAGGGAGATTTTTACAAGAGGGTGAAGAGCTCTCAGGAGGTCAATGGCAAAAATTAGCAATATCTCGATCGTTATTTAAAAATGGTAATATCATGATTCTAGATGAGCCAACTGCTGCGTTAGATCCTATTTCAGAAAGAGAAATTTTTGATAAATTTGAATTACTGACTAACCAGAAAACTACAATTATGATTTCTCATAAAATGTCTGCAGCTAAATTAGCAGATAAAATTGTTGTATTAGACAATGGTGAATTAGTTGAGTTCGGTACTCATGAAGAGCTTTTCCTGAAAAAAGGGAAATACTATGAATTATACACAACCCAAGCAACTCTATATCAAAATAAACTTGATGAGGTTTTAATATGAATGAAATTATCTTAATTTTAAGGATATTAATAGGTACTCTTTTTCTATCGTCCTCTATTAGTAAACTATTACATTTTAGCAAACACGTTGTCATTGTAGGGGAATATAAAATCCTCCCCAAAAAATTCATAAAATTCTTTTCTAGGATGGAAGTAAGCCTTGCGTTAATTTGTTCCATTTCACTCATTCTAGGATTATTACAGCTTTGGGTAGGCGCTATACTTTTACTTTTATTAATTATGTATACAATAGGAATCATTGTTAATTTATATAGGAAGAGAACCAATATTTCTTGCGGATGTGGTGGAATTGTAGGAGATCATAACTTATCTTGGACTTTAGTGTTTCGCAATATTTTTTTAGTAGGATTAATTATTTTCCTTATTAAAAATGAAACAGATTTTTTCAGCTTGCAATCTCTTCTTATATATGAAAAGGATATATCACTAATTTTCAATCATAATGGAATCTTCTCTATACTTTTATCAACATTCTTAGTTTTATTAATAGCAATTTTAAACTCAACATTCACAATTTATCGTAGTATGAATCATTTTTTATATCTTACAAAACAAATAAAGGAGTGAAAGATATGAACTGGACGGATTATTTACTTTGGGCTTGCATGATTATCCAAATGATTATTTTCTTTTTGTTAATTAGGTTAGTAACAGACTTCTTGAATAAATTCCAAAATCAAGTAAATATAATCGAATTTAAAAATTCTGCTAAGACAAATATGGAGATAAACAAAGCAGAGTTAATGAAAAGCTAATAAATAAAAATTTTTAACCTTTGAGTCTACATAAACTAAACTTCATATCTTGACATTTAGAAAGTAAAGTAGTTACTTAAATTTCTTTTATAGAACAGTTCACTTTAAATGGTTTAGCGATGTAATTTGTTTATAAAAAACATTTAGCACCCCTAATAAATAAGGAATAAAAATTTGTTCCCTTTCAATTCAAGTATATGAAGTGTTTCTTTTTCCTGAATTTGTTGTAAAAAATGGTTCATTAGGCTACCATCAGTAGAGATTCTCTACTGATGGTAGCTTCACTTTATAGGAAAGGTTAGGCTAACATGAAAAAAAATTTTGCACAAACATATTTAACGATACCGTTCCACCTATTCTTATCGTTTATTATCATTATATTTATCGGCACATTACCGCACTTATTTATTGGGATGAAGATCGACTTTAACAATTACCTGCACACACTTACGGACGTCACCTCTAAATTAATAGGGTGGGATCCATTAACTTACACGAAATTTGCAAAACCCCTATTTCCTCAAATTCTAATTCAATATGGAAACACGGTTATTATCTTTTTAGCTGCTCTTTTTATTTCCGTATTAGTTTCTTTTATGACTGTTTATGCCTTGTTGCTACTCCCTGTAAAAAAAAGAGAAAGAATAAAATCATTTTTTTTACTATTAGAAGCAATTCCTGATATTTTTATTATTTTGTGTCTCCAATTACTTGTCGTTTGGATTTATAAACAGACAAACTTTTTAATCGCAAATATAGCTGGTACAAAAGACAACTCAATCTTACTATTTCCGATTATTTGCTTAAGTTTTCCAACTATTCTTATGTTTAACAAGCTACTATTGCTACGTTTTGAAAATGAATTACAAAAAGATTATACCTTGCTAGCACGCGCCAAAGGATTTGACACGTTTTATATTCTCAATCATCACGTTCTAAGAAACGTCTTTTTAAGTACTCTCTACTTCTCAAAAACAAATATTTGGTATATGTTATCTAATTTATACATTATTGAATATTTACTCAATGTTCAAGGTATTTTCACATTTTTAAAAACGTATAATACCGAATTAGAACCAGCACCTGAAATATTTTGCGTTACATTGTTTTTAATTTACATTCCTATCTTTATTGTCTTTAAGCTTTTCAATATTTTCATACCTGATGAACTGAAAGGAGAATCTTAACATGTGGGCCCATTTAAAAAGGGATAAGTATTTCATAATTTGTATATCCTTTTTGCTTCTATTAATCATAGTAAGCATCGGAAATTCCATATTCTTTGATGGGAAAGTTCGCCAAACATCTATTCTATATGATGAAAGTGGTAATGTACAAGCAGCACCATTTCCCCCTTCTTTCACTTTTCTGTTAGGTACGGATATGAAGGGATTTGATTTATTACATAGAGTAGTAGATGGAGCGAAATGGACCATTGGTATATCGTTATTGATAGCATTTCTACGAACATTTATCGGGCTAGCAATTGGATTATTCTTCGCTTTTTATGTAAGAAAAAGTTTTAAGACACTTGAAGCTCTCTTTGATTGTTTTACAGTTGTTCCAATGACCCTCATTGGTTACTTTATTCTTGATACAGTATTGCGTTTTCAAAACGGGTCTCCAGTTCCCTCTTTCTTTGAACGAGCATCCTTTGAAATCATAGTCTTAGTCATTCTCGCTTTACCCGTTCTTATATTTTATTTTGCAAAAGAGACAAAAAAGATACTGAATGAAGAATTTATAGAAGCTGCTACAATATTAGGAGGAAGCAAATTTCATCTCGCTATAAAACACATATTTCCGAATATATTTCCTATTCTAATCATTGTCATGATGCAACAATTTGTACAAACTTTAATCATTTTCTCTCATTTTGGTATTTTAGAATTATTTTTTGGTGGTACAATTCTTTTCTACGGAAATGAAGTTGAGTCAGTTAGCAATGAATGGTCAGGTTTAATTGGTCTCTATTTTCGTTCCCTCTCTGTTCAACCTTGGATTCCAATGGTTCCTATTACATTTTTCATCCTGACTATTATTACAGCACATATTATGCTACAAAGGATACAATTAGCATTTGAAAAACGACACATGAAACAAACATCTCAAGAACCAATAGAACAACTCAATACTTCTAATTTTACACAACAACTTCCCGCTAATTCATTTACACTCTATGATGACAAATAGTATTGGAGAAATATATTCCTATAGGGGAGCTTAAAACATCTTTTTTAGTAAAAAGGGATATTTATATGAAGAAAAAACTAGAGATATTGAAAAAACCTAAAAGAATTTTCATCTGAGACAGCAGAGGAAATGGATGGTGAAAATTAAATGAAAAATAAATTGTAGAAAGAAGAGCTGATATCAGCTTTTCTTTTTTATAAATATCTTATATATAAACAGTTAAGGGTGAAAATATAGTATTTGCAACGTACAAATATGATGAAAATAATGTAGGACGGATTTGTTTATGATTTAAATAATAATCATGTGCATGATATGAATCTTCGTAATGAACTTGGAGAACCAATTCAATTTGGTACTTATTATAGCCGCGGATTTGCTATGTATTTTCAGACGGACGATACGCTGTATTCTGTTGATGCAATTAATATGTGAGGTAATAAATATAAAAAGTGCACCCAACAATCTGGGTGCACTTTTTCATAACCGTTATATATTCCTCCTCATCAATTCCCCAACCTGCGTCGCAACATACTCAACATCATTATCAATCTCATCCAACACGTAAGATTCCAAAATGCCCATGACAGCTGTTCCTAAAAATTTTAAAACGATGTGTGTATCAATGTTTTTATTTACTGACGTATTTGTGTTTAGTTTTTTCTCTAGTTCACCCATGATGAACGTTAGGAACTTTTTCTGAAATGATAATGTGCTGTTGCTTTTAAATAAAGCTGTGAAAAATGGTTTGTGTTCTTTGAAGTATTCAAACCATATGACAGTTCCTTCTATATAGCCTTTTGTTTGTTTTATATCGCATATTTCTCTTAATTGATTTAAATGGTCGTCCACAATTTTATCTAATAAATTGTATTTATCTAGGTAGTGTAGGTAGAAAGTTTTTCTTCCGATGTTCGCTTTTTCTGTAATGTTTTTTACTGTAATTTCATCAAAGCCATCTTCAATTAACATTTCGATAAATGCGGATTGAATGGCGTTTTGTGATTTTATAATTCTTCTATCGATTTTCTCCATATGATGTTCCTCCGTTATTGATACACATATTTCGTTATGTGTGTATTATCACCCAAATGCGTAAATGTGGTCATTGAAACAAGTGGTTGCTCGCTTTATTATAAATATACACGTGAGTATTAACTCTCACAAGTGTAAATTAAAAATAAAGTAAGGGTGGTTTTATATATGGCAGTTACGAAGAGAAAAGTTCATTTTTATGCAAGAGGATTACGAGTTGCAGGTATTTTAAATATTCCTGTAGGTGCTGAGGAAAAGAAACCAAATGCAGCGATTGTTTGTGTGCATCCAGGTAGTAGCTGTAAAGATCAAACGGCAGGATTATATGCAGAGAAATTAGCAGAACAAGGTTATGTAACGCTTGCGTTTGATGCATCGTATCAAGGTGAAAGTGAAGGTGCACCGAGATATATGGAAGAACCAGCTGCGCGCGTTGAAGATATTCGCTCAGCGGTAGATTATGTAACTACTCTTCCTTATGTAGATGAAGAACGCATCGGTGTGTTAGGCGTTTGTGCAGGCGGAGGTTATGCGGTAAATGCCGCAATGACAGAGCGCCGTATTAAAGCAGTCGGCACAGTTGTTGGTGCAAATATTGGGCGATTAAACCGTGAAGCTAATCCGATTGGGGTGTTAGAGGCGATTGGTAAACAACGTACTGCTGAAGCGCGCGGAGCAGAGGCGATGATTACGAACTGGATTCCTAAAAATGAGGAGGAATTAAAGGCGACAGGTATGATGGATATAGATATTGTAGAAGCAGTTGAGTATTATACAACACCGCGTGGGCAAAGTGTTAACTCTCCAAATAAGTTAAACTTTACGAGCATGGGATCGGTAATTGGTTTTGATGCGTTCCATTTAGCAGATATATTATTAACACAGCCGTTACAAATTATTGTTGGCAGCAAGCAAGGCGCATTCGGTTCTTATAAAGATGGTCATGAGCTGTATGAGAAAGCAGCTTCAGAGAAAAAAGATTTACTTGTTGTGGAAGGTGCGAGTCATTACGATTTATATGACCAACCAGAACCAGTAAAAATTGCAGTTGAAAAATTAACAAGTTTCTATAACGAAAATCTGTAAAAGTAATTTTGTTTTGAATTGCACCTCTAATTGTTAGGTTTGCATCTAGCAGTTAGAGGTTTTTATTGTGAAGATTGCTGTGCTTAATATTTACGTTAAACGTGCATAACAAGATATAATAGAAGAAATTAAGAAGGAGGCTGACTGTGAAAAATCTTCGTTATTTCAATATATTTACTATGTTAATTGTATACACATTACTCATGTTTTACATCGGCTGGAACGGTTGGATTTGGCTTCATGCGGTGTTTGGCTGGGAATCTTGGGGATATTACGCTTTCGTAGTCGGATTTATTTCATATGCGTACATTCTCGTGCAAGTGTTTAAGTTCTTGCCATTTCTACGAACGATAGGTTCAATTTGGTTTGCGGTCATACAATATGCGCTTATGTTATTGCCGTTAGCAAATATTACGGTCTTTCTTTTACAGTTTTCAGTGGAGAAAGAAGCGGCAATTATTTGGACAGGAACGACCGTGTTATTTGCGTTTATCTTTATTTTTGCATATGGGATATTCAACGCATATAGCCCAGTAGTAAGAAAGTACGAGGTGCACATCCCGAAAAAAGTAGAGGGACGTAAAAGCTTACGCATTGCGATGGCTTCTGATATGCATTTCGGTAAATTATCTGGCGTTTCGCATTTAAAAAGACTTGTCCGTCATGTAAATGAGATGGAGCCTGATATTATTTTACTGCCAGGAGATATTATCGATGATCATCCAGGTGTGTTCATTCAAAAAAATATGGGACCAATTATGAAACAAATGAAAGCTCCACTAGGCGTATATGGTGTGTTAGGAAACCACGAATATTACGGACGAGCAGTTCCTGAATTTTTACAAGAGATGGACAAGATTGATATTCGTATTCTGTTAGATGAAGTGATTACAATTGAAGATCAATTTTACCTCGTCGGAAGAAGAGATAAAACAGAGCGAGATCGTCAAAGCTTTGAAAATCTAATGAGTACGGTAGATAAATCTATGCCAGTTATTGCAATGGATCATCAACCATTCGAGTTGAAACAAGCAGCGGAGGCGGGTGTTGATTTACTATTATCAGGTCACACGCACCGCGGACAAATGGCGCCGAATCATATTGTAACGAGAAGAATGTACGAATTAGACTGGGGATACGCACAAAAAGGTGCATTCCACGCGATTGTTTCTTCTGGTTTCGGATTCTGGGGACCGCCATTAAGACTGGGAAGTAGATCTGAGATTGTGCAGGTGGAAGTTACGTTTGAATAGAGGGATAAAGAGAAAAGGGCTGACTGATAAATGTCAGTCCTTTTCTCTTTCATCTTTTCTAAAATCATACGTGTCCGTCTCTACATGTAATTTATGCTTATTAATCATCACTGTATGATCGTCTAACCATTGTACAGTTGCATCTTCTTCACGATAATTCCAGTATATATTTTTCGTGTTCATAAATTTTTTATTATTTGCTATAAGCTCTCCTCTTATAGCAAAACTAGTCGTTGCGCCGCCATTATGTCTGTATATATGTAAAGTATACGTTTTATCTGGCGAGTATATGGATTGAATCTTTTCACCGCCTGAAACCCCAGATAAAGTGAAGAATTTCCAATATCCTAAACTAATGAATACAATAATGATGAATAGAATGGTGAAGAAAATCTTTTTCATGTTTCCCCTCTTTCCCTTAACGGCCATACTTGTATTAAATCAAAGAAGAATGAAACTGGCAATATTATCCTTTTCATCGCCGGAATATGTACGTTTCTATTTATAGCGTCCTGTTCACGATTTGGAATGAAAGTCCCCATATTTTTCAATAAAAAAAGGCTCCATATAAGGAGCACTCAATAAAAACAAATGAATTAAAAGAAATAACAGACATGTATAACATTATTATATTTGAATTTAATATTTATATTGATGTCGATTTCATAAAAAAGGTACGATTAAAAGACGCTGCTGAAATAAAGGGGGATTATAAGTGGTTATATCAGATGTGCTATACGGTGAGTTTGAAGTGGATCAGGTGTTAGAAGAATTAATTGTAAGTAAGTCTGTGCAAAGACTAAAAGGTATTCATCAAAATGGCGCAAGCTACTTAATAAATGAGAAATGGAATGTAACGCGCTTTGATCATTCAGTTGGTGTTATGTTATTAGTTAAAAAACTTGGTGGTTCAGTAGAAGAACAAATTGCAGGTTTACTGCATGACGTATCACATACTGCTTTTTCCCACGTGATTGATTATGTTTTTCATAATGAGGGTGAAAGTTATCATGAAGAGATATTTAGTTCTGTAGTGAAAAACTCAGAAATTCCAGCGATTCTTTCAAAGTATGGTTATAACTATGAAGATATTTTGTTAGATGATTCAAAATGGACGTTACTCGAAAGGTCAGCACCAGAATTATGCGCAGACAGAGTTGATTATACGTTACGAGATATGTATACATATGGGTATGTTTCTTTAGAAGAAGTTCACAGTTTTTTAGAGGATGTCATTGCTGTAGATGGGAAAATGGTCCTTCAAAATATCGAAATAGCTGAATGGTTTGCAGAAACGTATTACAAAGAAGTAATCGATTTCTTTATGCAACCAATGAATATTTACGGAAATGATATGTTAGCAAAAACGCTAAAGTTAGCTCTACACAAAAAGGTTATTCATGCAGATGATTTTCTTCTTGAAGATGATGAGCTAATTTCGAAATTGCAGCAATGTAATGATTCAGAAGTACATGCTTTATTAAGAAAAGTTCATCCGAATGTAAAAGTAAAAGAAGATAGAAATGATTATGATTTGTATCAGAAAAATAAAGTCCGACTCATTGATCCGTCGTTACTTCGTGAAGGTGAAGTTGTTTCATCGTCTTTCGTATCAGAAAACATAAGACAGATGAGTGAGGTCGCTTATGAAAAAGCGGTGAGAGGGATGTATGTGAAAGTGATTTCGGATTAAAAAGGAGAGCATATCTTTGCTCTCCTTTTCCTCATTAATAATCAAACCAATTCCAAACCTCAATATCTCCAAGAGTCGCATAACGAACGTGCGACGAGTTTTGTAATTTTAATAACTCTTTCGATGGACCAGTAATGACAATCCCGTATACTTTAACGCCGTTATCTTTTACATACTGATAGCGCTTATCTAAATTCAGCTCTTTTTCAGGAGTTCGAGTAGTTTTACTTACAGTTTCTTTATGTGTAGAAAGAATGTGCATCATTTCGATCACTTCATCTTCTTTTGTCTTCGGTCGTATTGCTTCATTATCAGGGAGATTTATATGTTCTGAAAATCCTATAATTTCTCCACCATGTAGGATGAAATCTTCCTCATCTATTCTCTCTTGTCCTGTGTCTAAGGCGTACCATAAAGGAGTTGGCGGCATTTCTTGTGCTTCAAATGCGCTATATAGAATCGATTCGACTTCTTGTAAAGTGTAAGCTTTATCGAAAGATAGCGCTACTTCTGCAACGGTCCCCTCATGTATCTTTCCAAGTGTATCCCAAACTTTTTTAGATGATTCTTTCAAAGAAGCTTCTTCCTTGATTTTTGGATGAACAAAGGAAAGTTTTTTTGAATAGGGTTTATTTGCCCAAGATTGATTTGTGTCAGTTACAGATGATAAGAAACTACGCGTTGTTACTGTGCCAATTGGAAGTTCTTTTTTGCCGACAGTTTTAACTAAATTCATTTCATTTTCTGTACGGAAAAAGGGTTTGATTTTTGTACTGCCTCCAGTGGAACGACTATTTGGAATTGTTGCTTCTAGTGCGAGTGCTGGAATCTCATTTACTTCGGCTAACTTTTTCATATTATAGAAGTAAAGAGAAGATGAAAAATGATCGACAAAATAGATTGCAATACAAACGGCAAGGACAAAACTAACGGTTTGCCAACGTTGTTTCCATTTTATTTTCCAAAACGGGACTTTCAGCTTTTGTGGTGGTAGTTTTTTCTTTATTGGTTCACTCTTCGAAAGCAACTCATCTAAGTAAGCTTCACATTCTTCACATGTCTCAATATGATTTTCTAACAGTTCTTGTTCATCATGCGTGAGCGTTCCGTTTTCGTACTTCTCCCATAGTTTTTTAAATTCTGTACAACCCATCCGTATCACTCCTTTATGCTTTTCGTTTCTTTTCGTCCTCGGTGTAATTCAATTTTCACTTTCGCTAGTGAGAGACCGGTCATTTCTGCTATTTCCTTATACGAGAATCCGTAGTAATCTCGTAGTAACAGAACATTTCGTCTTTCGAGCGGAAGAGAAGATAAACTGTCTAACCAACTAGCAATCTCATGTTTTACGAAATAAGAGTGCTCTGTACTTGGTACGTTTGGTAAATGGAATTCTGCAATTGTCGTTGTTTTATATCTTTTTTCTTTTCGATACCAATCGATAAAGGCGTTGTAGGCAATTGTAAATAACCAAGGCCTAATTTCTTCTCCTTTATAATAGTCAATATGGATGAGCATTCGGTAAAATGTTTCTTGCATAAGATCTTCCGCACAGTGGGAATCTCCGGTTAGGGAGAGAAGATAGCGAAATAAATCTTGCATATGCTCTGAGTAAATTTCTTCTAATGATTGTTTATGTTTCACTACATTTCCCTCCCTTCATACATAACAACGAAATACATATAAAAAAGTTACATTTGTTTTTAAAATTATAGTAAAAAACGTCAAGAATTGGATAAGATTCTCTTTTATCATAATACATATAAGGCGGGTGAACAGAGATGGAAAGCTATGAAGCACAAATTCAAAGGTCAATTGATTATATTGAGGAAGATGTAATGGAAAAACAGACGCTGCGTAATTTAGCACGTATTGCAGGTTTTTCTGAGTCGCATTTTCATCGTGTATTTCAGGCGTTAGTAGGTGATACAGTAATGGAGTATGTTCGAAAGAGGAGGTTAGCCCGAGCAGCTTATCAACTTTCTCATACGGATGAAAAAGTTATTGATATCGCATTTGAGCATGGCTTTCAATCTCACGAAACGTTCACGAGAGCCTTTAAAAAATTATTTCAAATGACACCGAGTGAATATCGAAAGCAAGAAATTGAAACGCCGATGTATTACAGCGTGAATGTAAAGCAAAGAAAATTAAATCCGTATTTAGGAGGCATACAAATGGAATATCGTATTGTAAATAAACCAGAATTTTTAATGGCGGGTTATGAACTGAAGACGACAAGTAAAGAAGGGAAGAACCATCAAGACATTCCAGCATTTTGGCAAGAATATTTACAAAAAGATCTTGGAACGACGATTCCGAATCGTAAAGATACGAGCCAATGGGTAGAGCTTGGATTATGTACTGATTTTAATTTAGAAACAGGAGACTTCACTTATATTATCGGAATGGAAGTTACAGACTTTGAAAATGTACCAAATGAAGTTGCAAAGCGTAATTTCCCAGCAGCGACATACGCAGTATTCACAACGCCGAAAGTTCCTCATGAAGAAATGGTATCGTCTATTCACCAAACGTGGAACGCAGTATTCTCAGAATGGTTCCCGCATTCAGGATATGAACATTGCGGCGTTACTGAGTTTGAACTATATGATGAGCGTTGCCATGAAGATAAGAGTGAGTTTGCTCAAGTAGAACTTTGGATACCGGTGAAGAGGAAGTAATAGGATAAGAGCGAATCATTGGGAGATGGTTCGCTTTTTTATATAGGGGGAAATAGGAAGATGTTCAAAAAATTAGAATGTGTATCTATACATACGAAGGATATAGAAAGGTCAGTTTCTTTTTATACAGAAATGGAAGCGCCTGATGAGAATGTATTTGTGTTAGTAGGGAAATAGCTGAAATATGGAGTGACCTTTCATAGTGAGTTATGGAAGGTTATTTTTAATTTGTATAGCAGGGGAAGTAGGTTAGTATTGTCGATTTTTGTTGGTAAGTTGATATATCTTGAAAATCGCTGATATATTTGAAAAATCGCTGATATAATTCGAGTTGCGCCGATATATTCAGAAAATCGCCGATATAATTTCATTTACCGCTGAACTCTCCCAGAAAAGAAAAAGAAAAGACGCCATATAGCGCCTTTTCTACGAACGAAACGGGAACACAAGTATAATTGTCGTTCCTTTTCCAAGTTCGCTATCGATAGAAATCGTTCCGTTATGAGCATGAACGAGCTGTTTCGTAATGGCGAGGCCAAGTCCAGTTCCGACGTTGCTTTCTTCTGTATTTGTTCCTCGGTAATACCTTTCAAATAGAAGCTCTTTTGTTTTATCATCCATTCCTTTTCCGTTATCTGAAATAGAGAGTGAAAATGAAGTAGCGTTTTGCGAAAGTTTTACCATGACATTAGTCGTTTCATTATTATGTTTTACAGCGTTTACGAGTAAGTTTTCGATAATACGCTGGAACCATTTTTCTTCAATGAAATATTGAATTTTGTTTGAGCTTGGTACGAATTCAATATTTTGATTTTCAAGTGTCGGGTTATTAATAAATTGTAATAATACTTTTTGGACGAATTGATTCATTTCAATGTTCACGTGCTGCCCAGGAAGACTGTTATTTTTTAATTGATACGTTAAGCTTAAGTCATCAATTAATGTAGTCATATATTGAGATTTTTCTTTCATAACGCTGCCGAATTGCTGAATGTCACGATCGGTCCATTTGTACTGATTGGATTCTAGTAATAATGCGTAGCCGTATATAGAACTAAGTGGTGTTTTTAAATCGTGCGTTAGACCAGTAATCCATTCTTCACGTGTTTGCTGTAGTACTTGCCTCATTGCATCATTTTTTTTGAGTGTAATAGAAAGATGCTCTAGTGAATTTGTAACATCACTAAATAAGCGGAATGACCATTTTTCTTTACCAGATTTCCTGAACCTAATAGGTTTCCCTTTTTTACTAACAGGCTCTTCGTACTTTCCACCAGCGATGTTTTTAAGCCAGCGCATTGCATGTAATAACGGTTTTCCGAATTTATTACCGTACCAAATAGAAAGAATGACTAAATAAACAAATACGATAAGAAGGATTAATCCACATCCGATTAGAAACTTTTTAGTAAATACATCGTCTATTTCATCATCTGGGTAGTAGTGCTCATTTTTAGCAGTTACAACAAGAAGATGATTACTATTTGTGTCGTAAAAGCTAGACGTGTTTTCTTTATGATTCCACGGTTCTTTTTCATTAAGAGCGGCTTGTATAACAGAAAATGTTTTTTTCTTTCCATTTGGATAGGAGAATACTTCATCGCCCTTACTATTAAAAATTTGAAGTGTTGCTTTTTCTTTAGAAAGTAATTGCTGTTCTTCTTCTGTTAATGTGAACGAATCCGTAGATACAGAAGGGTGCTCTTTCTTGATTGTTTTCAGTAATGCATTGCTTTTTAACATACCGCCGTAAATAACGAGTACGTTCTTTTCTTCTAATTCAATTTCCCAATATGTAAATGTATAAGGGTTTTCTATATGATTCTGTATATATGAGAATAAAGATGCTTTCGTGTAAGATGTTGGTACGTCACTTGGCGTATTAAAGTGATAGAGAACTTTTCCGTTTTCCTCCACAACTTGAATCCAATCATTTTTTTCTTTAATTAAGTCTTTTACTTCAGCTTTTAACGAAATATCGCCATCTTCTGAAGAGATGTATCTTGCAATCATAAAATTATCGGAATCTGGAATGTTCGGTTCATATGAAGTGCTAGTAACAAGAAAAATTAAATAAGTGAAAGCAGCTACTACAGCAATTAGTAATGTAACTAAAACAAATACGTGTTGCAGGATAAACTGGATAATAAGTCGTTTATTAAAGTTCATATCGTCACCCTACTTTGTAATGAATTTATAGCCAAGTCCGCGAACGGTTTTTATATATTCTGGTTTACTTGGATCTTGTTCAATTTTTTCACGTAGTTTTCGAATGTGGACCATTACGGTATTATCATCGCCATTATAGGCAGGTGCTCCCCAAACTTTTTCGTATATTTCTTCTTTCGAAAATACGTAGTTCGGATTCTCGCAAAAGAAGAGTAATAGCTGAAATAGCTGGGCGGAACATTCGACAATACGTCCATTTACTGTAAGTTCTGCGGAATGTTGATCAATTGCAAATCTGCCAAATGAACTGGAGTGTGCTTTTTGTTCGTGTGGTACTGCTTGTTTCATATGTCTTCGGAGTTGTGCTTTCATACGAGCTACTACTTCAAGTGGATTAAATGGCTTTGTAATATAATCATCTGCACCGTGTGAAAATCCAGATATTTTATCTAAATCAGATGTTTTAGCTGTGAGGAAGAAGATAGGGCAATCTGTTTTTTGGCGAATGATTGGACAAATATCAAAACCAGATTGTCCAGGAAGCATGACATCTAAAAGAATTAAATCGTAATCATTTTGCTCAGTGAGAGATAATGCTATTTCAGCCGATGTTGCAGTTGTAATATGAGAAAAACCTTCTTTTTCAAGAATGGTAGTTAGTAATTGTAAAATTGCTGTTTCATCATCAACGAGCAAAATATTTGCTTGATACATAAAAAATCCCTCCTAATTTTCTCGAATATCATATCATCTTTCTGTAACTTATGGAATTTTTAAGGAAATTTTAAGGTTTTCTTTCTCAAAAAATTAAGAATCAGATGATATGATAAAAGTAACATAGGGGAGGAGATGAGTGTGAATCCGTTTCAAACGATGCGAGCTAGATATTTTTTAATTGTATTTGCACTATTAACGTTAGTTGCAAGAGCCAGTAATGCATTGATAGAAAATACATTTCATATGCAAAATTCTACTTTTATAAATATTCTTATATTCTATATCCTTCCGATTACATGGATTTTTTTTGAGTATAGAAAACACAGTGTTTCATTTTCATTATTTATTAATAAAAATGAAACATTTAACCTGGTGCAAGTTTTATACATTACGATTATGTTATGCGTGTTTAGTTATGGATATCTTATTTTGTACATGTATAGTTTTGCATGGATTACACCAGCATTTATTATGAATGCATTACGTGAACCGATTATAGATAGTACCGGGGGATATGTATATCAAATTATTATGGTCGTATTCATCGCACCAATTATTGGTGAATTTGTTTTTCGGGGATTTTTACTGCAACGCTTTGCAGCAAAATGGGGAACGAGTATAGCGATCATTGTAGTAGCGATGTTGTTTGCGTTGTTACATGTTGATTTCCTAGGCGCAGTTGTATTTAGCGTTGTACTATCAATCGTATATATTCGTACGAATAGCTTACTCATGCCAATTGCTATTCACATGTTAAACAATGCATTTGTAATCGGTGTTTCTTTTCTAATAAATAAAGAAGAGATAATGAGTTTTGCAGATTTCTCAAATTATACGACGTTCTTTCCAGGACTTATTATTTTTATAACAGGATTAAACTTAGTACTCATCTTCTTATTTGTTAACCGCAAATATTGGAGTAAAGAAATGCCAGCTATATATGTAGAGCAGGAAAAAAGCTTTTCAGACGTAGTGGGGAGTAAATGAGATGAAGAAGACGATTGAAAAATATTGAAAGACATTATAGATTCTACGTCTATTACAGATATATGTGATAGAAACGTTTGCCATTGGCTTCAACCTGTAGTAGATACGATTGTGTTTTCAGAGTATTACTTATTTTCTAGTACTCATTTAAAAGAAAATATTATTTCTCTTCTTATTGTGTTAGGGGTTTTACTAATATTTGGTCTAATTGTAGAAGAAATGATGAAGCGCATCTTCAGAAAAAATGAAGAGAAGTATATGTGGGTTCATAAAGTATTCGTGAAAGTAATAGTGGCTTTCCTTTTGTTTTATAGTATGAAAACAATCATTTACTTTATAGCTTTGAAACATCATTAATTCTAAATTTGAAAGGGATGTATAAAATTATATGAATGAAACAATATCATCAAATAAGTTTTTTTATTTGATTTTGCTTAGTATTGTGCTGATAACGACAGTCAATGTTATTCTTCGCTGGGAGGAAGCTTATTTCTTCATGTATTTAGCGCTCCATTTATTAGGGATTTTATGTATAAGTGGCGGAATAGTTGCTGAAAAAAAGAGTGAAGAAAGTATTAATTATATGTGTGTGACCGGTCTTATTTTACTATTAGCTGTACAAGGTATTATGAAATATAGTACTTTTTCTTTACAAGATTTTAGTTTATTAGTGG
Organism: Bacillus basilensis; assembly: GCF_921008455.1. Taxonomy (NCBI): domain Bacteria; kingdom Bacillati; phylum Bacillota; class Bacilli; order Caryophanales; family Bacillaceae; genus Bacillus; species Bacillus basilensis. The sequence goes on from NZ_CAKLBZ010000001.1 coordinate 1,127,139, forward strand.
ATGTACTTCCTTAAGGGGGCGCGTTATGTTATCTAAGAAGCAAATAGGATACGTACTAGTTTTAATTGGATTTTTTACGCTTATTGTAACGACTTTATTTTTTCAAGACTATGAATATATACGCTATATAAAAGGCGCTGGTTTAATATGTTGGGTTGTAAGTACGTTTCTTATCCCAGATTATGAACCGAAGAAAGTGTCTAAAGGTAGGTAAAACTCTTCTTTTTGTAGAAGAGTTTTTTTATATAACTAGAAGGCTCTCGAGCAATTCGCGTAATAAGCTTGTTCTAATTTAGCATGTACGAACTTACAATAATAATAGACAGGCAGCATAGAGGAGGGAATAGCGTGAGGAAGGTTATTGGGTGGTCGCTTTTTTTGTACGTTGGGTTTGCATTGCTTATATACTGGTATTTATTTGGATGGAGTCATGAACTTATTCCGGACATGTATAAAGGAACGAGTGCAGATCCAGAAACGTTTATGAATGCAAGAGAGCTTACGCTAAGCCAAGATTATTCGCGCGTGAAAAATTTACTGTATTTTTTAGCGACGCCTCTTGAATGGATTATTTTATTATTTGTGCTTGTGCTCGGTATTTCAAAGAAGTTTGAGAAATGGTCGAAGGAAACGACGAAAATAAGTGTCCTGCAAGTTGCGATTTATTTCTTTTATTTATCATTACTTACAACAGTTCTTGCCCTGCCAATGCAATGGATTAGCCGAAAAGTATCCGTTGATTACGGCATTTCAACGCAAAGTACACAAAGCTGGATAAAAGATCATGTTATCGGTTTTTGGGAGAGTTATGCGACTATGTTAATCGTAGTTACCGTTCTGTTATGGCTTATCCGTAAATTCCCAAAGAGATGGTGGCTAGCAGGGTGGGCACTCTCTGTTCCATTTACAATCTTTTTAACATTCATACAGCCTGTCGTTATTGATCCACTTTATAACGACTTCTCGACGCTGAAAAATAAAGAATTAGAAACGAAAATTTTAGAGATGGCAGACAAAGCCGATATTCCGGCTAAACATGTATATGAAGTAAATATGTCGGAAAAAACGAATGCGTTAAATGCATATGTAACAGGAATAGGACTTAACTCGCGTATTGTAATGTGGGATACAACGCTTAAGCAATTAAAAGATAAAGAGATTTTATTTATAATGGCTCATGAAATGGGGCATTATGTTATGAAACATATATATTGGGGCGTGGCGAGTTATGTGTTGCTATCGTTTATAGGGATGTATTTCATTAGTCGTATTATAAATATGTGTATTCGAAAATGGGGAGATACGCTGCAAATTTCAAAAGTAGCATGTTTCTCAATTTTACCTTTATTTTTCTTAATTTCTTCTGTACTCTCTTTTGCATCACAGCCAGCAACAAACTATGTTTCTCGTATAGAAGAACGAGCGGCAGATCAATATGCTTTAGACATGACGAAAGACGGGAAATCTGGTGTAAAGACGTTTCAATATTTATCAAAAACGAGTTTAAGCCAAGTAAATCCGCCTGCGTTAGTGAAGTTTTTCTTATACACACATCCACCAATTTTCGAAAGAATTCATACGTTTGAACAATATGAAAAAGAAAAGAAGCAGTAGTGTACTGCTTCTTTTTTTTATGGGGTATTCGAGTTTTGGAAAATTATAGTGTATAATATATGGAATATTCAGTGAAATATTTAGGAGGTTAATATTTTGTTTCATTCAAAATCAATGCCGGCTATAAAAATGATCCTTTCAATGTCTATTTTCGGGTCAATTGGATTCTTTTCTGTTCAAACGGGTTTACCGTCTTTTGAATTAGTATTCGTTCGTTGCATTTGTGCGACTATATTTTTAGCATTATGTTGGCTCGTAACAGGGCAGTATAAAAGTGAGCAATGGAATAAAAAAGAAGTTGTACAAATATTAGCATGCGGTGTATTTCTCGTTTTCAACTGGGTATTTCTATTTAAAGCGTTTGAAGTTATGTCGATTACAATTGCGATTTCAGTTTATCATCTTGCACCCATTATTGTATTAATGATTGGTAGTATCGTATTTAAAGAGAGACTTACAGTATTTGCGGTTATGTCCATTGTCATTTGTTTTATCGGTACCGTTTTAGTAGCTGGAGTAGATGGAAGTCTATCGCTCGAAAAAATGATGTCGTCTGGAATGGTATGGGCACTTCTTGCAGCATTATTTTATGCTTTTACCACTTTATTAGGAAAAGGAATTCAGCATACGAGCGCATATGCGATGACATTTTTACAAACATTTTTAGGTATATTTTTATTGCTACCATTCGTAGATTTTGGCAAGTTTCAAGGATTAACAGAGATGAACTGGATGATGATTACAGCGACAGGTCTTATACATACTGGATTTGTATATTACTTATTTTTTGACAGTTTAAGAGATTTATCGACTAGAATGATCTCTGTATTAGTATTTTTGGATCCTGCTGTTGCGATACTATTAGATACAGTCTTTACCGGATTTAGACCGACTAGTATGCAAGTAGTAGGGATTATCCTTATATTTGTAGGAATGGCCTTTACTTTTCGGAAAACGAAGGATGAAAAAATAGCGTTGAAAGAAAAAATGTATTCATAATTGTAAATAATTAGATCATATTCTATTGATAATTTTCTTATTTTTTGTACAATATAAAAGATAGGAAAATAAAGGAAAAGGTAGATGAGAGAGATGAAAAAGCTAGTAAAGGTAGCGACATCGTTAACTTTAATGGGAGGAATATTTGTAGGTGCAAATGGTGTGTCTGCAAATACAGATGTTATCGAAAAATCTGGTCCTAATATTATGATAGAATTTGATGATGTAACAACAGATCATTGGGCATATGATGAAATTACGAATTTAGTATATCATCGCATTATGTATGGCTATGGGAATGGTAAGTTTGGGACAGAAGATAATATAACACGCGAACAGGCAGCGGCAGTACTACATCGTGCACTTGGTTTAAAAAGAAGTGTATTTGATGCGAATCCATATGGGGATATTAGCGGGAAGTCAACAATGTTTCCTTACGAAATTTTACATTTAACAAATATCGGTATTTTTAAAGGCGACGAAAATGGAAACTTCCGTCCGAAAGATACACTGACTCGTGCAGAATTAGCACAAATTTTAACGAAAGCATATGAGTTGAAAGCGAAGAGTCCGCATACATTTACAGATATACCAGAAAACCATTGGGCAAGGGATGCAATTAGCGCATTACAGTCTAATAAAGTAGCGGTAGGAACGGGAGATGGCAAGTTCCAGCCTGAAATGCTCGTTACACGTGGGCAATTTGCGAAGTTTTTACAACGATCAATTGATAATGCTACAGGGAAAATGGAATAGATAAAGAGAAAGCTCATAATGTGTAGAAGAGATATCTTCCGCTTATTATGAGCTTTTATTAGTAGATAGGTTATTATTTTCTTATTTTGCAGCTAAGTTGATATCCTTTATCGAAACGTCGATATATAGGGAGTAACAACATATATTTGCGTTTTTTGTCTAGAAAATGAACTTTTAAAATGTGAAGGATTTCTTTTGAAAAAAGTAGAATATTTAATGTATAGAAACACCTTTAAATGACCATAGGAAAGGGAAATGATTTGCGTACAATTCGGTATAAAAATTGAAATTGAGAGCGAATTGGCTCTCCTTTAGTAGTGATTTTCACAATAATAGATTTTTTAAATGTAATATATTGCATAAATGGTGCAAAGGCAACATATGTAATATTGGAAAGGATTTCAGTCTATTATTTTCCGTTTTTTCAAATGGAGATAAAGGGGAGAGGGCAATGAAGAAGAACATGTTACGTATAATGGCAACGGTAACTATTATGGGCGGCTTGTTTGTAAGTACAAATGTTCCAAACGTAAAAGCAGAAGAATATCCAGAAATGATTGTTTTTGATGATGTTCCAGTAAACCACTGGGCATATGACGATATAATGGACGTAGTATACAATAAAGTAATGTTAGGCTATGGAAATGGTAAGTTTGGTGTAGGTGATAATGTAACAAGAGAACAAGTAGCAGCAGTACTGTATCGTACATTGAATTTGAAAAAAGAAGGACCTTTAAAAAATCCATACAAAGATATTTCTGAGAGGGCAACAATGTTTTTAGATGAAATTTTAGTATTGACAAAGCATGGTATTTTTAAAGGTGATGAAAAAGGAAACTTTAGACCAGCCGCACCAGTGACACGCGCAGAAATGGCGCAAATTCTTACAAACGCATTTACATTTGAGATGAAGAAGAACCATACATTTAAAGATGTACCAAATAATCATTGGGCAAAAAATGCGATTAGTGCACTGCAGTCTAATCATGTCATAGTAGGGACAGGAAATGGGAATTTTGAACCGAGTAAAGTTGTAACGCGTGAGCAATATGCAACGTTTTTAAATAGAGCTGTTTTTTATTTTCCTGTAAAAGATGAAGATTATGAATGAAAGTTAAAATATAAGGACGTTTAAATTATATCAATATAATATAAAACAAGAAAAAAGCGCGGGAATCCCACGCTTTTTTCTTGTTTTATATTATTTATAAGTATATCGATGTTCTGTTCATAATTTATTTGTTGGAATTTAGTGGATAAGAAGAGATTGAATAAAGTAACTTTTTCTTGCTTAAATATGCGATTTAGTAACTTTATTATTAATAGAGTGTAAATAAAAGTATATGAAATATAGTTCATAAATTAGACAAAAATCACATGGGAATTGTATTGTTACGCTTTCGTTAATTCTTTATATTAGAAAAAAATATGTTTTTAGGGAGAGAGTACTTTGAAGAAAAAAATTTTAAAAGTAGCAACAGCTTTAACAATTATGGGTGGAATAGCATTTAGTGCTGAAGGGACTACAGCAAAAGCTGAATTAGCTGCAAAGCCACAACAAGCAAGTCAAGCAATCTTTAAGGATGTACCAGCAGGACATTGGTCTTATGAAGCAATTCAAACTTTAGCAGAACAAGAAATTATGCTTGGTTATGGAAATGGTGTGTTCGGTTTTGGACATAACGTAACTCGTGAACAGGTAGCCGCTTTAATTTATCGTGCACTGGATCTTGATGAAGAATTTGGTGAAGATGAGGAATTAGAAAGCCCGTATAATGATATTGTTGATGATAACTCAACGATGTTTCCTTTCGAAGTGTTAGCAGTAACAGAATTAGGTATCTTTACAGGTGACGAGAAAGGAAACTTCAGACCAAAAGATACGTTAACACGTGCAGAAATGGCGCAAGTTCTTACGAGAGCATTTGGATTAAAGGTACAAGGACCAGCAGGATTTAAAGATGTACCAAAGGGACATTGGGCAGAAAATGCAATTAATGCAGTAGGTTCAAATGGTATTTCAGTAGGAGATGGGAATGGTAACTTCGCTCCGAATATGAAAGTAACACGTGAACAATATGCGCAGTTCTTATTTAGAGCGCTTTAATAAACAGGGGTCAGTGTTGTATAACACTGGCCTTTTTTTTATGTGTAATGCCGGTGGCAGAATACAGTTTTATAAAAAATCAATTAAATTTTCAAAAAAAACTTCCTTTTCTGAAGATTTGTTATATAATATAAAACATAAAATCAAATCTGTTATAAAACAGTTTAAGAAGGGGATGCTAATATGTCGACGCAAACTTCACGGGTTACACTCGTCGGAGAAATGTTATCAGCGTACAACGAAATATTGACACCTGAGGCGCTTAGTTTTTTAAAGGAACTACATGAAAATTTCAATGAGCGCCGCATAGAACTTTTACAAAAGCGTGCGGAGAAACAAAAGAGAATTGATGCAGGAGAGTTTCCGAAGTTTTTAGAAGAAACAAAGCGCATACGTGAAGCGGATTGGACAATTGCTAAATTGCCAAAAGATTTAGAGGATCGCCGCGTAGAGATTACTGGACCAGTAGATAGAAAGATGGTTATTAACGCTTTAAATTCAGGAGCACATCTTTTTATGGCGGATTTTGAAGATTCGAATTCACCAACTTGGGAAAATGCGATTGAAGGTCAAATAAACTTACGAGATGCAGTAAAGGGAACGATTTCACATAAAAATGAAAACGGAAAAGAATATCGTTTAAATAGTAAAACAGCAGTATTAATTGTGCGCCCAAGAGGATGGCATTTAGAAGAAAAACATATGCAAGTTGATGGGAAGAATATGTCTGGTAGCTTAGTAGATTTCGGACTTTATTTTTTCCATAATGCGAAAGCTCTTTTAGCAAAAGGAAGCGGGCCATACTTTTACTTACCGAAAATGGAAAGCTATTTAGAAGCAAGGTTATGGAATGATGTTTTCGTATTTGCTCAAAAATATATCGGTATTCCAAACGGAACGATTAAAGCAACGGTATTACTGGAAACGATTCACGCTTCGTTTGAAATGGATGAAATTTTGTATGAGCTTAAAGATCATTCTGCTGGATTAAATTGCGGAAGATGGGATTATATTTTTAGCTTTCTAAAGGGATTCCGTAATCATAACGACTTTTTACTTCCAGATAGAGCGCAAGTCACGATGACGGCGCCGTTTATGCGCGCGTATTCTTTGAAAGTAATTCAAACGTGTCATCGTCGTAATGCACCAGCTATTGGAGGAATGGCAGCGCAAATTCCGATTAAAAATAATCCGGAAGCAAATGAAGCTGCTTTTGAAAAAGTGCGTGCTGATAAGGAACGTGAAGCTTTAGATGGTCATGACGGGACTTGGGTTGCCCACCCGGGACTTGTACCAGTCGCAATGGAAGTATTTAATCACATTATGAAAACACCGAACCAAATTTTTAGAAAACGAGAAGAAATACATGTAACAGAAAAAGATTTACTAGAAGTGCCAGTGGGAACGATTACAGAAGAAGGCCTTCGTATGAATATTAGTGTAGGCATTCAATATGTTGCATCTTGGTTAAGCGGACGGGGAGCAGCACCCATTTATAATTTAATGGAAGATGCGGCAACAGCGGAAATTTCTAGGGCACAAGTATGGCAATGGATTCGTCATGAAGGTGGAAAACTAAATGATGGCCGTAATATTACGCTTGAACTAGTGGAAGAGCTAAAAGAAGAAGAATTAGCAAAAATAGAAAGAGAGATTGGTAAAGAAGCCTTTAAGAAAGGGAGATTCCAAGAGGCGACAACGTTGTTTACAAATCTCGTTCGGAATGATGAATTCGTACCATTTTTAACATTACCGGGTTATGAAATTTTATAAAAAGTGAAAAGGGGATGGAACAAATGAAAAACGAAAGAATCGAGAAATTACAAGAGAGCTGGGAACTAGATAATCGCTGGAAAGGGATCACACGTCCATATTCGGCAGAAGATGTAATTCGCCTGCGCGGGTCAATTGATATTGAACATACGTTAGCGCGCCGCGGTGCTGAAAAGCTTTGGGCGTCGCTTCATACGGAAGATTACATTAACGCACTTGGTGCATTAACAGGAAACCAAGCGATGCAACAAGTAAAAGCTGGGTTAAAAGCAATTTATTTAAGTGGCTGGCAAGTAGCGGCTGATGCAAATCTTTCTGGCCATATGTATCCAGACCAAAGTTTATATCCAGCGAACAGTGTACCTGCTGTAGTAAAACGAATTAATCAAACGCTTCAACGTGCGGACCAAATTCAGCATATGGAAGGAAGCGGTGATACAGATTATTTCGTGCCGATTGTAGCAGATGCAGAAGCTGGATTTGGCGGACAATTAAATGTATTTGAACTGATGAAAGGTATGATTGAAGCAGGTGCATCTGGTGTGCACTTTGAAGATCAATTATCTTCAGAGAAGAAATGCGGTCATTTAGGCGGAAAAGTATTACTACCAACGCAAACAGCGGTGCGTAATTTAATTTCTGCACGCCTTGCTGCAGATGTAATGGGAGTGCCGACAATTATCGTTGCAAGAACAGATGCGGATGCGGCAGATTTAATTACGAGCGATATAGATCCTGTTGATAAAGCGTTTATTACAGGAGAAAGAACACCAGAAGGATTTTACCGTACGAAAGCAGGTCTTGATCAAGCGATTGCACGTGGTTTAGCATACGCTCCTTATGCAGACCTCGTTTGGTGTGAAACATCTGAACCAAATTTAGAAGATGCAAAACGATTTGCGGACGCAATTCATAAAGAGCATCCAGGGAAATTGCTTGCATACAACTGTTCACCTTCATTTAACTGGAAACAAAAACTAGATGAGAAAACAATTGCGAGCTTCCAAAAAGAAATCGCATCTTACGGTTATAAGTTCCAGTTCGTAACACTTGCTGGATTCCACTCATTAAACTACGGCATGTTCGAATTAGCACGAGGCTATAAAGAGCGCGGCATGGCAGCGTACTCTGAACTACAGCAGGCAGAATTCGCAGCAGAAAAACATGGCTACTCTGCAACTCGTCATCAACGAGAAGTAGGAACAGGTTACTTTGATGAAGTAGCACAAGTTATTACAGGCGGTACTTCATCAACGACAGCATTAAAAGGATCTACCGAAGAAGCACAGTTTACGAAATAAAAGGAAGGGGCACCTTTTGAATGGGTGCCTCTTGTTATTTTGTTTGAGATGCGAGAGTAAATGAAATGATATCAACGATTTTTCTAATATATCGACTTACCGACAAAAAAGACAATAGTATCAAATCCACTCAGCTCTATGCTCACGAATAAACTGCATATCTTTTTCATAATGCTCCAGATGTCCTTCATCAATCATTCTTTTGAAATTTAAGTCGCCTTCTTGTGCTTTTCCTTTCATATATGTACATAACGCTTCTAGACGTAGTAGCACCATTCCTAAGTAATCTTCGTTCATACTTTTACCGTAGGACTGGACAAATAATTTCACTCTTTCTTTTATAGAGTCAGCATGTTGTGCCGATTCATAATGAACTGCCTCACCCGATTCTGTATAATACACTCTACTTAAAGGTACACAAGTATACAGCGTATAAGCGATATCCCAAATTCTTGGTCCAGGAGCAGCAACATCGAAATCAATAATGCCTACTGGTTTTTCTTGATTAAAAATAATATTGTATATGGCAAAATCGTTATGGCATAAAACCTCAATGTTATTTGGGGTATGATCCATCGTTTTCCAATCATTGGATAACGGGAAGTCACTTACAGCATCATGATAAAGGCGAAGCATCTTTGCTATTTCTTTTAACGTATCATTAGACCGCATGTATTCTTTTAAAGGATAATTCCCAGCTTCTCCTTCAATAAAAGATAAAATCTCTCTATTTTTCTCATCTATACCTAAAAACTTTGGAGCATGATAAAAACCTTTGTTTTCTAGATGCTGTAATAACTTATGAATTTTTGCACTGTCTGGCTTCAATTCTCGCCTCACAGTATTTTCAGAACGATATACGTTTGAGACGTTTCCGCCAGTTAGTTTTTCTTCGTTAGCGTAGTTTGACATGTGAAAATTCCTCCTATAATTAAAAAATCCAATTCCATATAGTGAATATACCAACAATGGCAGAAAAAAGAAGGAAAGCAAGAAATACTAGACAGCTAAGTGGGACTAACCTATCTTGCCATGTTTCCTGATACTCATAAACTAATTCTTCTACTACTGTTTTCTGTACTAAAGATAAATTTTGATCTTTATCTAACCCCTTTATATGGATAGAATCTCCTTTGAATTTTAAAGCACGTGAAATATGATAAGGATCATTTCCCATTGATTTTTCAAATAATAAACATGATTCATGCATAATGTCTGTTTTATGTTCCTCTAAATACCAGTAACGTCCAGCCATTTCTGGATATTGCAATTTATAATAAATGTCTCCGAGTTGTTTTCGAAGATATAATTCATTTGGATATGTAGAGATGAGGCCATGTAGTCTATCTCTTGCCTTACCAAGATTATTATTTTCAATATCCTCTTCAATTTTCTTTAATGTTTTTTTAGTGATTTTGGCTGTCATGAATTCCTCCTTATTTGGAATAGAGATGATTATATTTTAAAAGAAATACTAAAAATTAGAAATTCTATTTTTAAAAAAGATTGTACATTTCATTTTAAATATGCTATGATAATGTCAGTTGAATAGTTAAATTAAGCAATCCATATATTATCAAGTGCTGAAAACGAACGAGAAAAAGTATGTGAGAACTAGTTTATGTTTCGTATTTGATAATGTGTGGATTCTTTTTTTAGATAGGAAAACTAAAAAAAATTAAAAATGTATTTTCTTAGGAGGAAATAATCATGGCAGTAACAGGACAAGTAAAATGGTTTAACAACGAAAAAGGCTTCGGTTTCATCGAAGTTCCAGGCGAAAACGACGTATTCGTACATTTCTCTGCAATCGAAACTGAAGGTTTCAAATCTCTAGAAGAAGGTCAAAAAGTTAGCTTCGAAATCGAAGAAGGTAACCGTGGACCTCAAGCTAAAAACGTAATCAAACTATAATTTTATAGTTTATTATGGAAAAAAGGATGGCTGCTGCCATCCTTTTTTTTGTTGTCATATACGAGCATAATGATTATATTAGGAGAAAACGGGGGATATATATGATCGAGAGGTATACAAATGAAGTAATACTCGATGTTCGCAGGGGAAATAAAGAAGACTTACACAATACGATTGAAGAGATAAAAGCATATGCGAAAACGTATGAACATGATAAAGTGACCTTAATTGATTTGAAGAAATCGCATTCTTCTGTTTTGGATGAGGAGCGATATATAGTTCTCTTACAAATTAAAAGAGATACAGAGAATCTTGGAAGAAAATATGAATATGAAGAAGAAAAAATCGTCGGTTTTTTTGAGGATGAAGAAGAGTAAAAGGTCTTCCAAAAATGGAAGGCCTTTTACTCTTCTTTTTCAACTTTTTTCTTCTCGCGTTTTTTACATTCAGAGCATTTCGATTTACGAAAAGGTTTTGCAAAGAATAGTAGTATGAAAAATAAGCCGAAAATAATACTAGCTGAGTTTTTCACAATCACTATGCTACTATTTTTCATTTGAATCGTGGGTTGAATTTCTTTTTCTTCCATAGTGGACCTCCATATATTGGATTTTTCTTTTAATTATAGCAAAGTTAATTGTCGTAATGATACGAAATGAGGAAGCAATTGTAAATATTTATTAATAGTATAAATACATTTTATGTGGATTTTTATTATTTAATCACTATATTTATTTTTTATAATTTAAAAGAAATTTGATAAATGATAAAGTATTGTAAAAAAGCGGAATCTGTAAGCCATTTCCTTTTCATAGATGCTAAAATTATATATGCAGCTGCTAAAATAAATGGAAAAAAGGAGATAGTGGAATATGGAAAGTAAAGTGGAACGCTATGTCGAAAACTACGTTGTTAATAAAAATACAATGGCCTTACTTCCTGTAATTCTCAGTGAAAAGAAAATTGTTACGCGAGTTGTTGAAGTGCAAGACTCTTTTTTCGTATTTCAAAAGCCTCTAGATATTATAGAAAGAAGTTGCCGCAAGCATGGTTCTAGTTTTTTAGGCAGAAAAGAAGGAACGAAAGAGTTAACTCATATTACACATAAAGCGCCGATTGCCATTAGTCCGACCGATCAACTATATTTTTTCCCTACCTATTCTTATTCTAGAAAAGAGTGCTCGTGGTTGTCGCACTTTTATATTGAAAGTAATAAAGAATTAAAAGATGGAAACCTTATTATTAGATTTATAAATGGCTTTGCGGTGAAGTTAGAGATATCTAAAACTAGTTTTGAAAATCAACAAAATCGTACAGCAAAATTGCGTACTGAATATGAAGATCGTAGAAAAAAACAAGGGAATCCTTGTTTTAAAGAGATTGATAAAAATGAAGAATCTAGATTAAGACCAGCATATGAGAAAGTGTATTTTGTGAAAGAAGACGAGGTGTGAGAGGATGGGGAACTCCCATCCTTTTTATTTGTTAGTAAGTCGATATATTGGAGAAATCGCACATGCAAAAAAACTGCCATTCCCTAAATAACAAAACGTACGACACGTCCTGTCGAATATTGATAGATTATCATAGCATAATAATGAAGGAATTCTTATGAAAGGTATGGAAACTTAATAATTACATCTCCATATGTCGTATCTACCATTTCCTCTTTCATATAAGCAATGATACAGTAGAGGTAGTACTTAGAGTAAAGGGGTAAAGTGTAGAATGGATTTTCAGACAATCAAAGAGTATTTTTCACCAGAAAATATGGATTATATTGTTGAAAGTTATAAAGCGTTCGGACCACTTCTTGGTATTGGCTTACCGATGATAGAGGCGCTAATTCCGGCATTGCCACTTATCGTATTTGTATTGGCGAATGCTGTTGCATTTGGATTTTGGCTCGGTTTTCTTTATTCATGGCTTGGATCAGTAATGGGTGCCTTACTTGTCTTTTTCATTATTCGCCATTTTGGCCGAAGTCGTTTCTTTTCTTTTGTAAATAAGCATGAGAGAGTACGAAAGGCAATGGGATGGATTGAAAGGAAAGGGTTCGCACCGATTTTCGTCATATTTTGTTTTCCGTTTACACCGTCTGCGCTTATAAACGTTGTCGCTGGTTTATCTCGCATAAGTGTAAAGCAGTTTGGCCTCGCGCTTGCGTTCGGAAAGCTTGTGATGATTTTTATTTTAACGTATATCGGTCATGATTTAATGTCATTTATTCATAATCCGCTGAAATCAGTTATTGTAGCAATTGGTATTTTTATTTTGTGGTATGTCGGTAAGAAAATTGAAGTAAAGTTAGAACTACATTAAGAATAGTCTTCTTTGTAAAGGAAAGCTTCATGATTAAAGGATAAGGGGAGAAGCGGATGAAGAAAACTTTGAAAAAAGAAGGCATAGAGTGGATACGAACAATTTTAATTGGTGTATTATTAGCTGTATTTTTTCGAACGTTTTTCTTTTCAACGTACGTTGTAGAGGGGAAGTCAATGATGCCGACATTACAAGATGGCAATATGCTCGTTGTAAATAAGGTGAGTTATCAAGTGGGGGACTTGAATAGGTTTGATGTTGTTGTGTTTCATGCGAATAAAAAAGAGGATTACGTAAAACGAATTATCGGTTTACCTGGGGATCAAATTGAATATAAGCATGATAAACTATATATAAACGGACAATTCGTGGATGAACCTTATTTAGAAACGTATAAGAAAGAGATAGATGGACGACAACTAACAGGTGATTTTAAACTAGAAGAGTTAACGAAAGAAAAATCGGTGCCACCGGGATATATTTTTGTAGTAGGTGATAATCGTCTCGGGAGTTGGGATAGTAGACACTTTGGGTTTGTAAAAGCTGATACAGTTGTCGGTAAAGTTGATTTACGATATTGGCCACTTCAAGAGGTGCAAACGAATTTTTCAAAAGGTTGATATAATAGGTAGAAGTATAGAAAAAGACAAACTACTCCGTTTGTCTTTTTTCGTGTCCTATAATACAATTATAGTAGCAAACTAACGTTCGTTATGTAAGTGAAAGGTGGGGTTACATGTCACTTCGATTTGTGATTGGTAGAGCGGGAAGTGGAAAAAGTACACTTTGTTTACACGAAGTGCAAGAAGAGTTAAAGCAGCGTCCAAGAGGGAAAACAATATTATATCTTGTGCCAGAACAGATGACATTCCAAACGCAGCAGGCGTTAATTGGTAGTGAGGATGTTAGAGGTTCTATTCGGGCACAAGTTTTTAGTTTTTCACGGTTAGCGTGGAAGGTATTGCAAGAAGTTGGTGGAGCGAGTCGTCTTCACATTAATGAAGCGGGCGTACATATGTTACTTCGTAAAATTGTAGAGTCTCGTAAAGATGGATTATCGGTGTTCCAAAAAGCAGCGGAGCAAAACGGTTTTTTTGAACATCTTGGCAGCATGATTGCGGAGTTTAAACGATATAATGTGACGCCATCTAACGTATATGAAATGTGGCAACAATTAGATGCACATAGTAGCAGTGCAGAACAAAAGCTATTAGCGAATAAAGTGTATGATTTACAGTTATTATATGATGATTTTGAACGTGCTTTAATTGGAAAGTATTTAGATTCAGAAGACTACCTGCAATTACTAGTGGAAAAGCTTCCGCAGTCTGAGTATGTAAATCAGGCTGAAATTTATATAGATGGATTTCATTCGTTTTCACCACAAGAGCTAGAAATTGTAAGACAGCTTATGATTTGCGGAGCGAGAGTTACGATTACGTTAACGATAGATGAAAAGACGTTAGCACAGCCAGTAAATGAACTAGATCTATTTTATGAAACGACGTTAACGTATGAAAAAATAAAACAAGTAGCACGTGAAGAGAAGATAGAAATTGAAAAAACGATTCCGCTTATGGAACAGCCGCGTTTTCATTCGCAAGCATTAGCGCATTTAGAAACGCATTACGAAGCACGTCCAAATGAAAAGTTTCACGGTGAAGCAAGTGTAACGATTAGTACAGCAGCTAATTTACGAGCTGAAGTAGAAGGTGTTGCTCGTGAAATTCGTAGACTTGTGGCGGACGAAGATTATCGTTACCGTGATATTGCAGTTCTTCTTCGTAACGGGGAAAGTTATTACGATGTGATGCGAACGTTATTTACAGATTATAATATCCCGCACTTCATCGATGAAAAACGACCGATGTCACATCATCCGCTAGTAGAATGCATTCGGTCAGCACTCGAGATTATTAGCGGGAACTGGCGTTATGATGCAGTGTTTCGCTGCGTGAAAACAGAGCTTTTATATCCATTAGACGTAAGAAAAGAAGCAATGCGCGAAGAGATGGATGAGTTTGAAAACTACTGTTTAGCGTACGGTGTACAAGGGAAGAGATGGACTTCTGAGGATCCGTGGATGTACCGACGCTATCGTTCTCTTGACGATACGAATGGGATGATTACAGACAGTGAACGTGAAATGGAAGAGAAAATAAATCGATTGCGCGACGTTGTAAGAACGCCTGTTATTCGTATGCAAAAAAGACTGAAGCGTGCGGGAACAGTTATGCAAATGTGTGAAGCTGTTTACTTATTTTTAGAAGAGCTGGATGTTCCGAAAAAACTAGAAGCATTACGTATTCGTGCAGAAGAGAGCGGCGATTTCTTATTTGCGACAGATCATGAGCAAGTATGGGAAGAAGTAATGAGTCTTCTTGATACGTTTGTTGAGATGCTTGGCGAAGAGAAAATGTCACTTTCTATGTTCACAGACGTTATGTCGACAGGTCTTGAGGCGCTTCAATTCGCAAACATTCCGCCGTCATTAGACCAAGTGTTAATTGCTAACATTGATCGTTCTAGGTTATCAAATGTGAAAGCAACATTCGTCATTGGGGTAAATGAAGGTGTCATTCCAGCAGCACCTATGGATGAAGGTATGCTTTCTGATGAGGAAAGAGATGTTCTTGGTGCGGCAGGAATTGAATTAGCACCAACGACGAGACAAACTTTATTAGAAGAACAGTTCGTTATGTACCAAATGGTAACGAGAGCAACTGAGAAATTATATATTTCCTGTCCGCTCGCAGACGAAGAAGGAAAGACGTTACTTGCGTCTAGCTTTATTAAGAAAATAAAAAGAATGTTCCCTGATGTGAAAGAATCGTTTATTACGAATGACGTAAATGATTTATCACGTTCGGAACAAATTTCATACGTAGCAACGCCAGAAGTAACGTTGTCATATGTTATGCAGCAACTTCAAACGTGGAAACGATATGGATTTGAAGGGAATTTAGACTTTTGGTGGGATGTATATAATTTCTACGTCACTTCAGATGAATGGAAGCAAAAAAGTAGCCGCGTGCTATCAAGTTTATTCTACCGAAATCGTGCGCAGAAATTAAGCACAGTTGTAAGTAGAGATTTATACGGAGATACAATTAAGGGAAGCGTCTCTCGTATGGAACTATTTAACCGTTGTGCGTACGCTCATTTCGCGCAGCACGGTTTATCATTAAGAGAGCGTGATATTTTCAAATTGGATGCGCCGGATATCGGGGAATTATTCCATGCAGCGCTGAAGAGAATTGCAGACAGGCTATTACGTGAGAACCGTACTTGGGCGGATTTATCAATAAAAGAGTGTGAACATCTTTCTGCTGTAGTAATAGAAGAAATTGCACCGTTATTACAAAGACAAATTTTATTAAGTTCAAATCGTCATTTCTATTTAAAACAAAAACTACAACAAATTATTTTCCGTACGTCAATTATTCTGCGTGAACATGCGAAGTCGAGCGGTTTCGTACCAGTTGATTTAGAAGTGCCATTCGGTATGGGTGGTACAGGATCACTTCCGCCGATGGAATTCTCATTACCAAATGGTGTGAAGATGGAAGTAGTTGGTCGTATTGACCGTGTTGATAAGGCAGAAGACGAAAACGGGACATTCCTACGTATTATTGACTATAAATCAAGTTCAAAAGCGTTAGACTTAACGGAAGTGTATTACGGATTAGCTCTTCAAATGTTAACGTATTTAGATGTTGTTACTTCAAATGCACAGACGTGGATGAAAAAAGGCGGCACAGCATCACCAGCTGGTGTATTGTATTTCCACATTCATAACCCGATCGTTGAGGTGAAAGGTGACGCATCTGAAGCAGAAATTGAAAAGGAAATTTTAAAGAAATTCAAAATGAAAGGGCTCGTACTAGGAGATGCTGACGTTGTTCGTTTAATGGATAACAAACTTTCAACAGGAAGCTCAGATATTATTTCTGCTGGTTTGAAAAAAGACGGTAGCTTTAGTGCGCGTTCTAGCATTGCAAGTGAACAAGAGTTTAACGTACTCCAAAAATACGTACACCATACGTTTGAAAATATCGGAAAAGATATTACAGAAGGTGTAATCGATATTGCTCCTTACAAAAAGGGGAATAAAGCGGCGTGTACGTTCTGTAACTTCAAATCGGTTTGTCAGTTCGATGAATCACTTGAAGATAATCAATTCCGTACGTTAAAAGATATGAAAGATAGTGAAGCGATGGAGAAAATTAGAGAGGAGGTTGGCGGAGAATGATAGAAAATTGGCCTAAAAAACCAGAAGGAAGTCAATGGACAGATGACCAGTGGAAAGCCGTTGTAGCGAACGGACGTGATATTTTAGTCGCAGCAGCAGCCGGATCAGGTAAAACAGCAGTATTAGTTGAACGTATTATTAAAAAGATTATAAACGAAGAAAACCCAGTCGATGTCGACCGCCTGCTCGTTGTAACATTTACAAATGCAGCGGCGCAAGAGATGAAAAATAGAATCGGAGAAGCATTAGAAAAAGTATTAATTGATGAACCAGGATCTCAGCACGTAAGAAAGCAGCTGAGCCTATTAAATAAAGCTTCTATTTCGACGATCCATTCATTTTGTTTACAAGTCATTAGAGGATACTATTACATGCTTGATGTGGATCCTCGTTTCCGCATTGCGAATCAAACAGAAAACGAATTATTAAAAGAAGAAGTGTTAGATGACATATTAGAAGAAGAGTATGGAATTGAAGATAATGCGATATTCTTTGAACTCGTTGATCGTTATACGAGTGACCGTAGTGACGATGATTTACAGCGTATGATTTTAGCGCTTCATACAGAATCAAGAGCACATCCAAATCCGGAAAAATGGCTTGATAAATTAGTAGAGGCATACGATGTGGAAGGAAAGACAATTGAAGATTTAGTATATGCTTCGTATTTATTAGAAGATGTGAAATTCCAGATTGAAACGGCGGAAGCGCATATTCGTAAAGCGACTGAACTTGCAATGCTTCCTGACGGTCCAGCACCTCGCGTTGAAACCCTGCAAACAGACTTAGCTTTACTTGGAACGTTATCATCAGCTGCTCGTGAGTCATGGACAAGTGTGTATGAAGCGATGCAAAGTGTATCGTGGCAAACGTTAAAACGTATTAAGAAAAGTGATTACAACGAGGATGTTGTAAAACAAGTAGACTCTCTTCGTAATAAAGCGAAAGATGAAGTGAAGAAATTGCAAGAAGAGCTATTTAGCCGCAGACCTGAAAGTTTCTTACGAGATTTTCAAGATATGCATCCTGTATTAGAAAAACTCGTACAGCTTGTAAAAGTATTTACAGAGCGTTTCCAAGCGATGAAGCGAGATAAAGGCATGGTCGATTTCACAGATTTAGAGCATTTCTGTTTACAAATTTTAAGTGAACAAAGTGAAGATGGTGAAATGAAGCCATCAGCAGTAGCGCTTCAATATCGTAATAAATTTGCTGAAGTATTAGTCGATGAATATCAAGATACGAACTTCGTACAAGAATCGATTATTAAATTCGTAACGAAAGATTCAGAGAGTGAAGGAAACTTGTTCATGGTAGGTGACGTGAAGCAGTCGATTTATCGTTTCCGATTAGCAGAACCAGGACTATTCTTAGGAAAATATAAACGTTTCACGCAAGAAGGATTGGACGGCGGAATGAAAATTGATTTAGCGAAAAACTTCCGTAGTCGTCATGAAGTGCTAGCAGGCACGAACTTCATCTTCAAACAAATTATGGGCGAAGAAGTTGGGGAAATCGATTACGATGCTGACGCTGAATTAAAGCTAGGTGCTAGCTACCCAGAAGGTGAAGATGTAGCGGCTGAGCTATTATGTATTCAGCAAACCGAAGAAGAAGTACTAGACGGTGAAGAAGGTGCGGAAGTAGAAAAGGCACAGCTTGAAGCTCGTCTTATGGCGCAGCGCATTAAAGCGATGGTCGATTCAGGTTATGAAGTGTATGATCGTAAAACGGATAGTATGCGCCCTGTACAATACCGCGACTTCGTTATTTTACTTCGCTCCATGCCGTGGGCGCCGCAAATTATGGAGGAATTAAAACTGCAAGGAATTCCAGTATACGCTGATCTTGCGACTGGTTACTTTGAAGCGACAGAAGTAAATATTATGATGAACGTCTTCCGCGTTATCGATAATCCGATGCAAGATATTCCGCTTGCAGCAGTGCTTCGTTCACCGATCGTTGGATTAAATGATGAAGAACTTGCGACGCTTCGTGCTCACGGAAAGAAAGGTTCGTTTTATGAAGTAATGAGCTCATTCTTAAAAGGGGCACCACTTGAAGAAGAGCAAGAACTACATGATAAATTAGAGTGGTTCTATAACTTACTGCAAGGATGGCGTGAATTCGCGCGCCAACAGTCACTTTCTGATTTGATTTGGAAAGTGTACGGTGAGACAGGTTATTACGATTTCGTTGGCGGTTTACCAGCTGGAAAGCAAAGGCAAGCAAACCTGCGTGTACTATATGACCGCGCGAGACAGTATGAAGCAACATCATTTAGAGGGTTATTCCGCTTCTTACGCTTTATTGAGCGTATTTTAGAACGCGGTGATGATATGGGTACAGCGAGAGCTTTAGGTGAACAAGAAGACGTCGTTCGCATTATGACGATTCATAAAAGTAAAGGACTTGAGTTCCCAGTCGTATTTGTAGCTGGACTTGGTCGTCGTTTTAATACACAAGATTTAATGAAACGTTTCTTACTGCATAAAGACTTCGGTTTCGGTTCGCAGTTCATTGATCCCCGTAAACGAATTAAATATACGACATTATCGCAACTAGCAATTAAGCGTAAAATGAAAATGGAATTAATCGCGGAAGAAATGCGCGTATTATACGTAGCATTAACGCGTGCAAAAGAGAAGTTAATTTTAATCGGAACAGTGAAAGATGCAACTAAGGAAATGGAGAAATGGCTTGATGCGAGGGAGCATAGTGAATGGTTATTACCAGATCATATACGTGCCGGAGCATCTTGTTATTTAGACTGGATTGCACCTTCATTATATAGACATCGTGATAGTGAAATGCTTCTTGAATTAGGACAAGGAAGCATTCCAAATGAAGTTTATGGGTATGACACTAGCTGGAAAGTAGAAGTTGTAGACGGTAACACGTTACTTGCACCAGAGCCAGTTCAAGAAGAGAAGCAAGAGTTGTTAGAAGCACTTCGTGAGAAAAAGGCTGTTCCGTTAGAAAGTGAACGGAAAGAAGAAGTGTACGATAGATTAATGTGGAAGTACGGATATGAGGAAGCGACATCTCATCGTGCGAAGCAATCTGTTACAGAAATAAAGAGAAATTATCAATCTGAAGAAGGTAGCGATAACGCCTTTATTAAAAAACTACGTGCGCCAATTAAAACACGTCCACGCTTTATGGAGAAGAAAGGGCTAACGTACGCAGAGCGCGGAACAGCAGTCCATGCTGTTATGCAACATGTTGATTTGAAGAAGCCGATTACGATTGAAGTTCTTCAAGAGCAAATTGCTGGAATGGTGAATAAGGAATTATTAACATTTGAGCAGGCGGAAGAAATTACGATTGAAAAAGTCATTTCATTCTTTGACAGTGACCTAGGTAAAAGGGTATTAGCAGCAAAAAGTGTTGAGCGTGAAGTACCCTTTACGATGATGCTTGCAGCAGAAGAAGCATATCAAGATTGGCAAGGGAAGAGCGACGAAACGATTCTTGTCCAAGGTGTTATCGACTGTATGATTGAAGAGGAAGATGGCATCACGTTAATCGACTTTAAAACGGATACGATTGAAGGGAAGTTCCCAGGTGGATTCGATCAAGCGAAACCAATTTTAGAAGAGCGATATAAAGTGCAGCTTTCGCTATATGCAAAAGCACTCGAGAAAAGCTTACAACATCCTGTGAAAGAGAAATGTTTATACTTCTTTGATGGCAATCACGTTATAAAAGTTGAAGAATAGAGGGACTTGCAAATGGCAACGGAAAAAACGTTAAGAACTTGTGAAAAGGGACATGAGTACTATAAAAGTAGCGATTGTCCAACTTGCCCAACCTGTGAGAAAGAGAAAATGCCAAAAGAAGGTTTTCTTTCTCTTCTTTCAGCGCCAGCAAGAAGGGCGCTAGAGCATCACGGAATTTATACTGTAGAAGAACTCTCAAAGTATAGCGAGAAAGAAATTTTAAAACTACATGGTATGGGACCCGCATCTTTACCTAAATTGAGAGCGGTTCTAGAGGAAAAAGGATTATCATTTAAATAAAATTGTAATTTCGTGTAGAAAGAAGAAAAAAGTAGGAGATATCTCCTACTTTTTTTATGCTGTTCCAATCTGATCTTGATCGGCCACATCAGAATCGAACGTATTTGTTGCACTAACACCACTAAACGTATTTACGACAAATCCAACGTTAGAAGCTCCAGATCCATTATACGCTTTCGTGTTTTCTTTCGGAGACACGTTATAAAAATCTCCTAAATTGAAAGAGCCATTACTGTTTTGAACGACGAGATTTCCAACAACAGAAGGCATACCATCCACCTACTTTACTCAGCTTTTTAATTACTATATGAATTATTGAGCGGAAGGTTCATCCGTAATATATTGGCGGATTTGCATAATACGAGAGTTATTGAAAGCATAATCAACATTTCCGATTTGAAAGCAACCGGAATTTAAAAGTGTTCGTAATTCAACATCCTTCACTTCAATAAAGGGACATTCATTTACAATGTTTAGTTTTACATCTGTCGAACGTTTTGGGATTGTGATGTGTTCATCTGTAAAAATTTCAAATGCATCTAAGCGACCTTCGTCTTTTATATAGCAAGGAAATTCCCTGTGGACGGCAAGAGCCCTACTTTTTAATTCCATTTGATTTGCGTCTCCCACTTGAAACACGGCAGTAATCCCTAAAGAAATAATAGAAACATTTTGGACAACAGACACATGATGCAACATAATTTCTCAGTCTCCTTAACCTGGAGTAGGAGGGACATCTGTTACTAATGGTACAAATGGCCCCTCTGTAACAGTTTCAAATGGTGTATCGAGAATAGAAGATAGAATGAGAAGATTGGCATCTCCAATTAAAAAGAGTGCGGACGACGATACACCATTCATTTTAATCTGTCCGACTTTTAACTCGCGATTTACAACATTAACATTCATACATACTTACTCCTTTCGGAAATTGCCCGGTATGTGTTGAATAAAGGAGAGGAAGGCTTTATCGATATCTTGTTTCATTGCCTGAATAATGATATCTCGTAAATAATCTGGATCTGTTGAAATTCCTTCATATGATTGCGCTTGTGATAAATAATAAGGAAGTCTATGCTCCATCTGTTTTTTTATGTCATCAACCATCATTTGTCGATACATTTCATCGAGCGGCGTTCTCTCTTCTTGTTCAAAATGGAGAATTCGATTATATGCTTCTTCATCTAAGTAACGATGCATTTCTTGAAGAATTCCTTGGTAAAAGTCTGGATTTGTGTCAGTTTCAGGATTGACCTTCAAAGTTTCTGTATCAACTTGAAAATCCTCAATTTGCTGTCCTTTTGCTGAAAACGGGTTTAAACCAATATTTAAAGTACCATTTAAATTTTCTACTTTTAATTGATCGAATTTGTATTCCACTTTTCCTACAGAAGAGGAGGGGCGATTTTTTAGTTCATTAAGCTCTTCTTGTAATAGGCGCACTTGATCTTCTAAATTCAGGATGGCTGCTTGTTGTGTTTGAAGAGCTTGCTGAAGTTGGTGTAAGTAAGTATATATATCTTGATTCATTTGTGAAACCTCCTTTTCAATAGGGAGGGTAAATATATTCCTGCTATATATTTATGACAAGGATGTCTTAAGAAGAACTAGTTGATGGTTTGATAGAAATAATTTGTCCTTTCGACTGTAATGGGCGAAGAGGCTCTGTAAATCCGCCAGTATTTGAGAATTTAGATAGAGCTTTAATACTTCCAGCAGTACCAATTTGGAATACAGAAGAGGTTGTAATACTATCGATTTTAATGCTATTGATGATAATGCTTTGGTTTACATAAAAGTTCAACACAATCGCCTCCTTTAAGTTGAACCAATTATCGCTTGATCAACGATATCTGAATCATTAACAGTCGTTGCGCTTTGATAATTGTAGACAGAAACGTTATCTCCAACGTTAAAAGAGCCGGCCCCGGCGAAAGCACGTGAATAACTAATAGGCCTAATTGCAAATACATCCCCAATATGAAAAATACCACTTGATCCAATATTGACGATACGAATATGTCCGACCATAGCTGGCATACAAAACACCCTTCGTTTTTAAAATTTTCTTTTCTACTATTGTATGGGCGTTTTCAATAAAATGTGTATTTTTTTGAAATAAAAGAAACACACACGTTATTGCGTGTGTGTATCGAGTGTTTGATTAGTGTTAAAATCCGTATGTACATGCCAAATTGCATTTAAGAGCCTGTCCAGTTCTTGGCTACAATCTACTGTTTTTTGAGAAGTCATTCCATAGCGTTCAGCAAAATAAATCATTTTTTCACGTTTTTTTTCAATCGCTTGCTCAAACATTGAAATCGGCTCCATCTCTAAATGAAATTTTTAGTATATATGTAGTACATATTATACAAAAATCCCATAAAAAAGAAACGTCTTCGCTAAAAAAAGTAAAATTTCTACATTTTATGCCAAATGATAAAGGAGTAACGAATAGAATATGAGAAGAATATTGTGAAAATTAGCGTGCATGAGAAGGTTTTTTTCTTGCAGATGCGAATACAATTAAAAGGTATGAGTTTTAGGATGGAGAGTGGAAATATTGCGTTTGGTAACGGCGAAAAAAGAAGAAAAGGTATTTGTAGGTATTGTAGATGAAGAGAGAGAAAAGGTATTGCACTTAAGGGAAGCGCAAAGGCAAAAGGGAGAAAAGGTTACAATTCCTATTACAATGTTAGAGTGTATTGAAAGAGGAACCGAATGTTTTGAAAAAATATGTGATATTGTAAATTGGGCGAAGGAAAATGAAGGAACGGCGTATTATCCGTTAACTGAGGTGAAAATATTAGCACCCATTCCAAGGCCAAGGAAGAATATTCTTTGCGTTGGAAAAAATTATCGTGAGCATGCGATAGAAATGGGCGGAGTAGAGTCAATTCCAGAAAATATAATGATCTTTACGAAAGCGCCAACGACAGTTATTGGAATGGATGAAAAAATTAATAGTCATCCTCACGCAACAAATGAACTAGACTATGAAGGCGAACTAGCTATCATCATTGGTAAGCGTGGGAAACAAATAAAAAAAGAAAAAGCGCTTGAGCATGTTTTTGGTTATACCATTATAAATGATATAACTGCTCGCGACATTCAAAGGAAGCATAAACAATTTTTCCTTGGAAAAAGTTTCGATACATTTTGTCCGATGGGACCGTATTTAATTCATAAATCAATGGTTAGTGAGCCGAATGCGTTACACATTGAAACGATAGTAAATGGGGAAGTAAGACAAACTTCAAATACAAATAAAATGATTTTTTCAATAGAAGAAATTATTTCAACGATAAGTAAAGGAATGACGTTAGAACCAGGAGATATTATCGCAACAGGAACGCCGGCTGGTGTCGGAAAAGGTTTCACACCACCGAAGTTTTTGCATGCTGGTGATGAAGTGGTCATTACAGTAGAAGGAATTGGTACTTTGCGAAATATAGTGAAATGAAAAAAAGAGCTATCTTATCGAAGATAGCTTTTTTTATGGTCTTGGGTTATAGAGATAATCGATAACGGAAAAAGTGTAAAGACCAATAAATGCAAGCGTGCAAATGCCCAATAGTATAACCGTAAGTGCGCTTTTTTCTCGGCCAAATCCAATAATAGTAAGAATAACAGCAGTCCAAAATGATGCTTTCAGTAGTGTGAATGTAGTAGAAGTTAAGTAGTGACTAAGCAAAGTTGTGGAAAGTAGGAAGCCAAAGAATGTAACTAAAATAAAAGACGTAGCTAAATAGTTAATATGTTTGCCATATCTTAATAACAATATATCGTACCTCCTTTACAGAATGTAAATACAGAAAATTACAATTTTATTTTAGTATAAATCAATATAAAAAGAAAGAGGTTGTCCTAACATGTAGGACAACCTCTCTATTATTACGATAATACCGCTTTAATTTTTTGGAATGCCCACTCTAAATCTTCTTCAGAGATTACTAGAGGTGGTGCGATACGAATTACGTTTTCGTGTGTTTCTTTACATAAAAGACCAGCTGCTTTTAGTTGTTCACAGTAAGGACGAGCTGGCTCGTTTAATTCGATACCGATGAATAAACCTTTACCGCGAACTTCAGTGATCATTGGGTTATCAATTTCTTTTAATTGCCCAACTAATTTTTCACCTAATTGAAGAGAACGCTCTGTTAATTTTTCTTCTTCTAACACTTCAAGAGCTGCGATAGAAACAGCACATGCAAGTGGGTTACCACCGAATGTAGAACCGTGAGAACCTGGCTCAAATACGCCTAAAATGTCGCGGTTTGCTGCTACGCAAGAGATTGGGAATACGCCGCCACCAAGAGCTTTACCAAGTATGTACATATCAGGAGTTATACCGTCCCAGTCACAAGCAAATACTTTACCAGTACGGCCTAAGCCTGTTTGGATTTCATCTGCTACGAATAAAACGTTTTCTTTTTTACATACTGCAAGAGCTTCTTTTAAGAAACCAGCTGGTGGGATATTAATTCCTGCTTCACCTTGGATTGGTTCTAAAATGAATGCAGCTGTGTTTGGTGTAATAGCAGCTTTTAATGCTTCTAAATCACCGTAAGGAATTACGATAATGCCAGGAAGCATTGGGCCGAATCCACGCTTGTACTCTTCGTTTGAAGACATAGAAACAGCACCCATCGTACGACCGTGGAAGTTATCTTCACAAACGATGATTTCAGCACGGTTTGCTTCTACTTTCTTCACGTCATAAGCCCAGCGGCGAGCTGTTTTAATTGCAGTTTCAACAGCTTCTGCACCTGTATTCATTGGAAGTACCATTTCTTTATTAGTTAGTTTCGCAACTTTTTCGTACCAAGGACCTAATTGATCGCTATGGAAAGCACGAGAAGTTAACGTAACACGATTAGCTTGGTCAAGTAAAGCGTTAATGATTTTTGGGTGACGATGACCTTGGTTTACTGCAGAATATGCACTTAATAAGTCCATATAACGGTTTCCTTCAGGATCTTCTACCCAAACGCCTTCTGCTTTAGAAATAACGATTGGAAGTGGGTGATAGTTATTTGCTCCGTATGTGTCTGTAAGTTCGATAATATCCTTAGTTTGAATCATGATTGTTCCCCCTTTTGTTATTACAAGAAGTTTGTAAATACTCTAAATATTATATCATTTAAATGTAAAAAAGCGAAACATTTCCTGAAAATAAATGAACATGTTATCATATAGAGTGAAAAAGTGTGAAAAGAGGAGGTAAGGGATACGATGGTACATATGCATATTACAGCATGGGCGTTAGGTTTAATTTTATTCTTTGTGGCGTATTCACTTTATTCAGCAGGGAGAAAAGGGAAAGGTGTACATATGGGGCTTCGCCTAATGTACATTATCATTATTGTGACAGGCTTCATGTTGTACATGAGTATTGTGAAGACAGCAACAGGTAGCACGCACATGTGGTATGGCTTAAAAATGTTAGCTGGTATTTTAGTTATCGGTGGAATGGAAATGGTTCTTGTAAAAATGAGCAAAAACAAACCAACAGGGGCGGTTTGGGGCTTATTTATTGTCGCGCTAGTAGCGGTATTATACTTAGGACTAAAATTACCGATTGGCTGGTACGTATTCAAATAAAAATAAAACCACCTTATGATCTCAAATGTTTGGGAGATAAGGTGGTTTTTATTTTTATGTCGCATCAATATGCAACTCTTCTCCGTTTACTTTCGTAAAACGAAACATATTTTTATTTGACGTAGCGTGACGAACGAAATGGTGCTGCAGTGTACAAATCATTTCTTCATTATCGAACAATAGAATATTTACTCCTGCACGTGCTTCCTCTTTCGGTAAGAAAGATAAATAATTATGACAATACATGCAATCATATAAAGAGTAGTGAAGTGATTGCAATGCCTCTGTTAATAAGGCAAAGACAGAGTCAGGTAATTCTTCAAGCCATTCTGTATAGCTAAGAAGTAATTTTTTACGAATACGTATCATTTCACCATTTTGCAAATGGTGCTGTTCGTTGGCGATTTGTAATATATCTTGTTCATAGAAACGAGCTGGTAGCCAGTTATTGTTATATAAAATCTCAAATCCATCTTCGGCAATATCTTCTAATAAAAATGCTTCCTCATTTTCATCATCAAAGAATACCCATTCATTGTTTATGTATTCTACATTACCGACCGTATGAGCACGAGGCTGGTTATACAAAATATGTTTACGTTGTATCATACACGATTTCTCCTTTATGAAAAGTAGTTATTCCTGTTATAGACAGTTCGTGCATTCTTTATAACTAGACACATCTGGATATAGGTGGGCATACAATAAAACACGTTTTACTGAGTGAAAATGCTATTCCATATGTGGATAGTAGGTTATCGTCAAGTTTTTCATTTTTTGATCCGCACCTCTTAGGGTGGGGATTACTGCACGTTCAAGAAAAGAAATAAGATGGAAGGATGATTTATATGTGCGGGATTACAGGATGGGTGGATTATAAACGCTCATTAGAAGGAGAACGGGACGTCGTTACGAAGATGGCTGAGACGTTAGCGAAGCGTGGCCCAGATGATAATAAAGTTTGGATTAAAGGCAATGTCGCATTTGGGCATAAACGGTTAATCGTTGTTGATCCTGAGGGTGGTAAACAGCCGATGACTTGTTTAAAAGACGAAACGAATTATGCAATTTGTTATAACGGCGAACTGTATAACACGGAAGATATTCGAAAGGAACTCTTAAGAAGAGGATATACGTTCAAAGGTCATTCTGATACGGAAGTACTATTAGCATCGTATATTGAATGGAAAGAAGAATGTGTCGATCATTTAAACGGTATATATGCGTTTGCGGTATGGGATGAACAGAAAGAACAAGTATTTATTGCACGAGATCGATTAGGTGTAAAACCGCTATTTTATAAATACGATAGTGGACGATTACTATTTGGTTCAGAGTTAAAAGCGATATTAGCACATCCAGATGTAAAGGCAGAAGTAACGTTAGAAGGTTTATCAGAAGTATTCGGTCTTGGACCATCTAGAACGCCTGGTCACGGTATTTATGCTGGTATAAAAGAATTACGTCCAGGTCATGCGATGACATTTTCAAAGAACGGTTTATGTATATGGAGATATTGGAATGTGGAAAGTAAAAAGCATGAAGACTCCTTTGAAGAAACAGTAGAAAAAACACGCTTTTTATTACAAGATGCGATTACAAGGCAGCTCGTTTCTGATGTACCACTGTGCACTTTTCTATCAGGTGGTGTAGACTCGAGCGCGATTACAGCAATTGCTGCGAAAGAATACGCAAGATCAGGAAAAGGTCAATTACACACGTATTCGGTTGATTACGAAGATAATGACAAATACTTTAAAGCAAATACGTTTCAGCCAAATTCAGATGCACCATTTATTAATTTGATGACTGAAACGTTTCAAACAATTCATCATCGCTGCGTCATTTCAAATGAACAATTAGCACAGTATTTAACAGAAGCAGTACTCGTTCGTGATTTACCTGGTATGGCAGATATTGATTCGTCATTATTATGGTTTTGCCGCGAAATTAAACAAGATTTTGTCGTCGGTTTATCTGGGGAATGTGCAGACGAAATATTTGGTGGATATCCGTGGTTTTATAGAGAAGATGATTTACAATCAAGTGTATTTCCGTGGATGCGTTCTACAGAAGCGCGTGAACAATTGCTAAAGAAAGAATGGAGAAATAAATTAAATTTACAACAATATGTACAACAGCGCTATGAAGAATCCATTCAAGAAGTTCCTATTTTAGAGGGAGAAAGCCCGATTGAAGCAAAAAGAAGACAATTATTTTATTTAAATATGGTATGGTTTATGACAACATTATTAGACAGAAAAGACCGTATGAGTATGGGTGCAAGTTTAGAAGTACGCGTTCCATTTGCGGATCACCGACTTGTCGAATATGCATGGAATATTCCTTGGGAAATGAAAATGTATAAAAACCGCGAAAAAGGTCTATTGCGTAAAGCGTTAGAAGGGTTACTTCCAAATGACATCTTATATAGAAAGAAGAGCCCGTATCCGAAAACACATAATCCACACTACACAAAAGCAGTAACAGTATGGCTACAAGATTTATTAACAGGTAAAGGCTCGATTTTACACGAACTATTCGATAAGGAACAGCTGAGTGGATTAATTGAGTCAGGCGGCAGTGCATTTCAAACGCCTTGGTTTGGTCAATTAATGACTGGGCCGCAACTTTTAGCTCATTTAGCGCAAATTCATGTTTGGTTTAAAGAATACGGGGTAAATATTAAAGAATAGGAGAAAAGCGACTTACATTTATGTAAGTCGCTTTTTATTAAATGAATTGTCATATAAAATTTAAAATCATATTAGAAATAATACTTATTTATAATAATTATTTTGACGTACTTATTATTAGTTGTTATAATTGGAAACAAATGTTCTTGAAAAAGATTCTCATTTATAAAATTGAGGTGCTATATAGATGACAAAGAAAAAAATAGGTTTACTCGTAATGGCGTATGGGACGCCAGAATCATTAGATGATGTAGAAGCGTATTACACACATATTCGCCATGGGCGTAAGCCATCTGAAGAAGCACTCCAAGATTTAATTAGTCGCTATAAAGCAATTGGCGGAATTTCACCACTTGCAAAAATTACGAAAGAGCAAGCGCATAAATTAACAGATGCAATGAATAACATATTTACAGAGTATGAATTTACTTGTTACTTAGGCTTAAAACATGTTGCTCCATTTATAGAAGATGCAGTAGAAGAGATGAAGCGCGATGGAATTGGGCAGGCGATTAGTATCGTATTAGCGCCGCATTATTCTACTTTTAGCATTAAAGCGTATAATGACCGTGCTATTCGTCTTTCAAAAGAAATCGGTGGGCCTGTTATTGAACCAATTGAACAATGGTATGATGAACCGAAATTTATTTTGTATTGGGCAAATCAAATAAAAGAGACGTTTACTAATATTGTAGATAAAGAGAAGACTGTCGTAATTTTTTCTGCACATAGTTTACCAGAAAAAATTATTGCAGCAGGTGATCCTTATGTGGAGCAATTGCAGCATACAGCGGATTTGATCGCAGCAGCTGCAAATATTCAAAACTATACAATTGGTTGGCAAAGTGCCGGAAATACTCCAGATCCATGGATTGGACCAGATGTGCAAGATTTAACAAAAGATTTATATAAAGAGCATGGATATGAATCTTTCATATATTGTCCAGTTGGCTTTGTGGCAGAGCATTTAGAGGTTTTATATGACAACGATTATGAATGTAAAGTTGTAACGGATGAACTAAATGCCAAATATTTTAGACCAAATATGCCGAATGCACAATCTGTTTTTATCGAATGCTTAGCTGGAATTGTTTCCAAAAAAATGAAGGAAATAGTTGACAAAGATTTAGTTTTGAATAATAATTAGTTTATAATAATTTTAAATAAATAATAATTACTATGAAATAAAGAGGAGGATCCCCCCTAGATGAATCCAAATAATCGCTTAACAACAAACCAAGGTGCTCCAGTTGGAGATAACCAAAATTCTCGCACAGCTGGTCGCCGTGGACCGGTATTATTAGAAGACTATCATTTGGTAGAAAAACTGGCTCACTTTGATCGTGAACGTATTCCAGAGCGCGTTGTGCATGCGCGTGGTGCAGGTGCTCACGGTGTATTCGTAACGAAAAATAGCATGAAGCAATATACAAAGGCAGCATTTTTACAAAATGAAGGAACTGAAACACCTGTATTCGTTCGTTTCTCAACGGTTATTCATGGTCAAGGTTCTCCGGAAACA
The DNA here is from genome assembly GCF_921008455.1 of Bacillus basilensis. NCBI lineage: Bacteria > Bacillati > Bacillota > Bacilli > Caryophanales > Bacillaceae > Bacillus > Bacillus basilensis. The sequence goes on from NZ_CAKLBZ010000001.1 coordinate 1,158,021, forward strand.
GCTCGTGACCCACGTGGGTTCGCTGTTAAATTTTATACAGAAGAAGGAAATTACGATATCGTAGGTAACCATTTACCGGTCTTCTTCATTCGTGATGCAATTAAATTCCCTGATATGGTGCATTCTTTAAAACCGGCACCTGATACAAATATTCAAACGCCAGATCGTTACTGGGATTTCATGACGTTAAGTCCAGAATCTACACATATGATGACATGGGTGTTTTCTGATTACGGTACACCAGCAAGTTATCGTGAAATGGAAGGTTTCGGTGTCCATTCATTCAAATGGATTAATGCAGAAGGCAAAATCGTTTATATTAAATACCACTGGAAACCGCAGCAAGATGTGCGTAATTTAAGCGCAAAAGAAGTGCAAGAAGTACAAGGAAAAGACTTCAACCATGCAACTCGCGATTTATTCGATGCAATTGAAAAAGGAAATTATCCGAAGTGGGATTTACACGTACAAGTGATGCAACTAGAAGAAACGGATTCTTTAGATTTCGATCCATTAGATCCAACGAAAGTATGGCCAGAAGATCGCTTCCCATTAATTGAAGTAGGGACAATGACGTTAAATCGTAATCCGAAAAACTTCTTTGCGGAAGTAGAACAAGTCGCGTTCTCTCCAAGCGCAACTGTAAATGGCATTGAACCATCTGAAGATAAATTATTACAAGGTCGTTTATTCTCTTACCCAGATACACAGCGTTACCGTCTTGGGGCAAACTACTTACAAATTCCTGTGAATTGCCCATACGCAGCTGTTCATAACCAACAACGTGATGGTGCGATGCAAATGAATCAAAACCCATCTACAATCAACTATGAACCGAGTCGTCATACTGAAAATCCAGTTGAAGACCCAACTTACCGCGATTCAACTATGAAAGTAGAAGGCTATGTATCTCGTGAAAAAATTGACAAACCAAATGACTTCAAGCAAGCAGGTGAGCGTTACCGTTCATTCTCTAAAGAAGAGCAAGCAAACTTAATTGCAAACTTAACAAATGACTTAAAAGACGTAAATGAACGCACGAAATTACTAGCTGTTTGTAACTTCTTCCGTGCAGATCAAGAGTACGGTATGCGTTTGGCGCAAGCGTTAAATGTTGATATTACGCAATATGTAGGAAATGCTCCGAAATAAATAGGGAAAGACGACCGGATTTCGGTCGTCTTTTTTGTGTGTAAAGTTACTCGGGGGTATTTTACGTTTAGGTCATGTCAGAATTTGTTGGTAAATCGATATCCTGTGTCGAAACGTCGATATATTGGAAGAATCGCTGATATATTTAAAAAATCGTCGATATATCCAAATAATCGCTGATATATTCACGAATATACCAACTAGGGTATGCCGCCGACAAGTCTAGTAAAAAGAGATGCAATCTACTACTAATAGATTGCATCTCTTTTTTAGTTTACTCGCTCTGTATACTCATAAGCCTTCTCGCCGTGCATCGAAATATCAAGCCCCATATGTTCCTCGTGCTCATCGACGCGAACAGGGAGGAAGAAGTTAATTGCTTTAATAATGGCGTACGTCATTATGATTGTAAATGCATAGGTTGCTCCAATTGCTACAAGTTGTTTAAAAAGTAAAGTAGCGTTTCCGTAAAATAATCCATTAGCACCATCGCCGTTTACAGTAGTAGTTGCGAATAGTCCTGTCGCAATACCGCCCCAAGTTCCTCCAATGCCATGGCATCCAAAAGCATCAAGTGTATCGTCGTATCCGAATTTTGTTTTTAAGAAAAAGACCGCTCCGAAGCATAATATACCGCCGATTGCTCCGATAAGAAGGGCGGAGAAAGGTGTAACGAACCCGCAAGCTGGTGTAATTGCGACTAGACCGGAAACAACTCCGCAAGCAGCTCCCATCGCAGTTGGTTTTGATTGGAAGAACCATTCTGAAAGCATCCAAGTTAATGCTGAGGCAGCGGCGGCTATATTTGTATTAATAAATGCAGTTAAAGCTACGTCGTTTAAAGATAATGCGCTTCCGACGTTAAAGCCGAACCAACCGAACCATAGTAAGCCAGCACCAAGCATCGTAAATGGTAAATGATGAGGAGATGGACCGTTTATATTTTTTCGTTTTCCGAGGAAAATAGCTAATACAAGACCGGCCACACCAGATGTGATATGAACGACGTTACCACCAGCGAAGTCTAACGCGCCAAGTTCTCTTAGCCATCCGCCAACACCCCATACCCAATGAGCAACAGGATTGTAAACGATCGTTGTCCATAGAAGGATGAAAATAAGGAAAGCTGAAAATCGCATTCTCTCGGCGAATGCACCTGAAATTAAAGCTGGAGTTAAAATGGCGAACATGAGTTGAAACATCATAAATAAATTGTGAGGAATAGTAGATGAGTAGTCTGGATTTGGTGCGTAGGTAACTTCGTTTAAAGCGAACCAATCGAGTGTACCGATAAGTCCGTGCCAATCTGGTCCGAATGATAAAGAATAACCAATTACAATCCACTGAATTGAAACGATAGCCATTGCACTATAACTATGCATTGTTGTACTGAGTACATTTTTACTGCGAACCATGCCCCCGTAAAAAAGTGCCAATCCTGGTGTCATTAACATGACCATTACTGTCGCTACAAACATAAAAACCGTATCTCCCGTATTCATTCTCTCTCCCCCTATAATGTTAGAAAAAATAACATTGATTTGTTATGTTTCATATCATATTCGAAATGAAATGAAAAATCAACTAAAAATTCAGAAAATTTTATGTGTTATGTTAGAAAATCTAACATGGATTAATTTGATAAGAATGAAATCAACGTATGCGATTCGTTCGGAAAATTGGTATAATATTCTTACAATTAAAAACATGGGGGATGCGTGTGGGGAAAATACATACTAGGAAACTATTCATTTGTTTTTGTTTAGCTGTCGTTTTGTTTGTACCGATACATACATTTGCAGACGAAAAAAGAGAGTGGCGAGACGAAGTTATATATTCCATTATGATTGATCGTTTTAATAATGGGGAACCGAAAAATGACAAACAGTTAGAAGTTGGCAATTTAGAAGGATATCAGGGTGGAGATATAAGAGGCATTATAAAAAGACTGGATTACATAAAAGAAATGGGATTTACCACTGTTATGCTTTCGCCGCTTTTTGAAAGTGTAAAATACGATGGGTTAGACGTGCGCAATTTTCAGAAGGTAAATGAACATTTCGGAACAGAAAATGATGTGAAAGAACTTGTGCAAGAAGCTCATGTAAAAGGAATGAAAGTTGTATTTCAATTTCCACTTGGAGAAAACGAACAACAAGTAATCGACTCGATGAAATGGTGGATCAAAGAAGCCGATTTAGATGGAAGTTATGTAATGCATAGTGAAAAAAAGTCGCCTGCTTTTTGGGATGGCGTGCAAAAAGATATGCAAGTGATAAAGAAAGATTTTCGTGTTATGACAAAAGAAGATATTGAATACAACGAAAAAATAGTAGAATCGTTTTCCAAAGTGGACGTATCGGTAAAATCTTTATATGATGTGAGTAAAAAAGAAGGGGAATCTGTTACATTTTTAGATAATCAAGATACAAAAAGATTTGCCCGTATTGCAAAAGAAAATATGAATTATCCGCCATCTCGTTTGAAACTAGCTCTTACATATGTATTAACATCACCAGGTATTCCGAATTTTTATTACGGAACTGAAATCGCATTAGATGGAGGGGATACTCCAGATAATAGACGATTAATGGATTTCAAATCAGATGAAAAATTTATGCAGCACATAACGAAACTTGGTGAACTTAGACAAACGAGACCATCTCTAAGGCGTGGTACGTTTGAACTTTTATATGATAGAGATGGAATGAGTATACTGAAACGGAAGTATAAAGATGAAGTGACATTAGTAGCGATTAATAATACGAAAGAAACACAAAAAGTTGCTTTACCTGTAAGTGTGATTGGTGAAAAACAAGAGTTAAAAGGATTGTTAGAAGATGAAATTATAAGAGAAGAAAAAGGAAAGTTTTATCTCGTTCTAAAGCGCGAAGAATCAAATGTGTATAAAGTTAATGGAGAAACAGGTGTGAATTGGTTATTTATCTCTTTAATCGTCGGTGTGAACGTATTGTTTATTGCTTTTTTAATTGCGGTTAAAAAGAGGCGGAAATAAGGGAACATTCTCTTTTGTGTGCAATTAAAAGTGCGTGATGAGGTGAGATGTTTGAGGGGAAAGAAGTTGTTCGCTATATGTTTGAGTCTTCTTATCGTATTCGTAATTCTGTATTTCTGGGACAACGGTGACGATGGGGAATTTGTTCGGTGGGGCGATAGTGTTCATTCTGTTGACACAGCAATTCTAAAGAGAAATAATATTAAATACAAAATCGAAAATGATAAAGTATACATTTCTGAAAAATCGTTTGATAAAGCGATATGGTGTTGCTCTTAATAAATCTAAAAACTTCTCTAATGAGAGAAGTTTTCCAGGTTAGGGAGAAAGTCTTCTTCCTAGCCAGTTTTTTTGTCAACAACGATAGGAAAAGAGAAGGGAAAGGCTTCTTATAGTGGGAGGAAAAGACCTTTGAAATAAACAATCATTGCAACTATATTAATTTTACATTACATTAAAATTTAGAGAATACTCTTATACTAATACAGTACTAAATAGTAGGAGGAAAAATGGAATTTTACGATTTGGGTATTACCATTAAAGAACTTAGAATTAAAAAAAATATATCACAATCCGAATTATGTCATGGAATATGTTCACAAAGTCAAATTAGCAAGATCGAAAAAGGTGTGATTTATCCATCTAGCATATTGTTATATCAATTATCAGAAAGACTTGGTATTGATCCAAATAATATATTTGCACTAACTCAAAACAAAAAATTTAAATATATAGAAAATGTAAAATGTGTAATGAAGGATTGCATAAGACAACATCAATATAAAGAGCTTTATGAAATAGTAACAAAAGAAAAAAACTTAAATAATTTTCGAATAAAAGAGGATAAACAATTTCTAATATGGCATGAAGCAATTGCTATATATCGTGTGAATAACTCAGTAAAAACGGCTTTAACTCTTTTAAATAATGCATTAAAAATAACTGTAACGAATATTGATTTTTTAACAGAGAGAGAAATAGATATTATGCAGACAATGGCTATATTTCATGCAGAAAATAAAGAATATAAAGAGAGTATTAATATATTAAAAAGATGTTTAAATAATTTTAATAAGCTAGATTTTCCTAGAGATAAAGAAATTAAATTAAAAATCATTTATAATTTAGCAAAATGTTTAAGTTACACATATCAATACGAAGAAGCAAAAAAATACATTGATAAGGGTATCAAATTAGCTATTAATCTAAATACTTTATACTTATTGGGTGAACTATACTATGAAAAAGGTTCGAATTTATTAAAGCTTAAACAATCTAATAAAGAAAAAGTTGCTAATAACATGAAAAAAGCGTTATTTATATTTGAATTAACAAAAAACGAAAAAAAATTACAAATAATTAAAGAAGAATATTTCGAAAAACATAATTGCTAAATAAATACTTATAGTACAATAAAACCCACAGGAAAAGTTCCTGTAGGTTTTACACTTATAAACCTCTTAATATTTTTTATAAACTTGATGCTAAAATATTATTACTTAATATGAATTTTTGAATGAAAGTTTACTTAACGTACTTTCTATTTTGAAATCTGCATCCTTATTAACACTTTATACTTCTTTTCCTTCCATATTAAAATTAAGATGGTTCAAGTAAGAGGAAGGCAACTTAAAGTGTCTTTTCTATGACCTTTATCATCAACTATTTAGTGTTTCTTTAAATTATTACATAACATAGGTTTTTTGTACCAAGCTTTGTGAATGCAATTAGATTTATCCTTTAGTGTAGTCATATTATTAGAACATCCTTTAATATTTAGAGAGAATATAGCCAATAAAAAACATAATATTAATTTCTTCAAATAACCACTTCTAACTCTTTTATAATTAACTTTTTTTCACAAAATAAGATCCCTTATTAATTTTACATTACATTGAAGGGTGGAAAATATTCTTATACTCATAAATTGTTACGCTTGATTAGGGAGAGAGATTTTGGTTTATGGAGGTAGTTGTGGTGACTTTGGTTTGGGATTCAATTGATAAGGAAAGTGATTCAAGTTGAAGGGAACCGTCCTAAGAAGTCTTTTCCTTATTTTTAAAAGGGCATGCTCAATTCCATGTATAAAAAAATTCTACAATGAGACCTAGTCTAACTACGCGGTCACCTGTAAGATATTCGTATGAATAGACTCTGTTCGCTCAGCAATTTTCACCGCAAATACCCTCTTGTCCTTGTCATATTGTTCCTACATGACAAAAAGAAAAACTCCTCTAATTAGAGGAGTTTTTCTTTTTAGCGGTAGTTAATAAATTGTACGTCAATCGGTAAATCAGCGCTGCGAACTGCTGCGATAACTGCTTGTAAGTCATCACGGCTTTTCGCTGTTACACGTACTTGATCATCTTGTACTTGTGTTTTTACTTTTAATTTCATTTCTTTAATGATGTTGTTAATTTTTTTTGCATTATCTTTATCGATACCTTGTTGAAGTGTTGCGCGTTGGCGAACTGTGTTACCAGTAGCAGCCTCAACTTTTCCGTAATCTAAGTTCTTAATTGGAACGTTACGCTTTACAAGTTTAGAAATTAGAACGTCTTTTACTTGGTCTAATTTGAACTCGTCATCAGAAGTTAAAACAAGTACTTCTTTTTCTAATTTAATATCACTTTTACTTCCTTTAAAGTCATATCGGTTTTGGATTTCTTTTAATGCGATGTTAATTGCGTTTGTTACTTCAGGTAATTCTACTTTCGAAACGATGTCAAAAGAACTGTCTTTTGCCATAGTTAGCACCTCCAAATAAATTTCTAATCTTTTTATGTACTGTACATACTAAAGTATAGCTGAAAACGAGCTTAGACTTAAGTGTTTTCATACTTATAATGATGTAACCTCATTTTATTATAGTGAATTTTAGGCAGTTGGACAAATAAAGAAAGAATCGTGTTATAATTAACTTTTGTTTGGAATGATAAAAAAGATAATTTTATATATATAGAAGGGAATTAAAAAATATGTATTTGCAAATAGGATCGATTGAACAGGTAACTGTTTTACGCGAAACGGAAATCGGATATATGGTTGGGAATGAAGAAGAAGAAATTTTCCTACATAAAAACGAAGTAGCTGGAGAAATTGCAGAAGGCGATACGATTGATGTATTCTTATACCTTGATCACCAAAATCGTGTTTCAGCAACAATGAAGGAGCCGCTTATTACAACTTTTGATTGGAACTGGGTAAAGGTTGTAGAAGTTATTCCTAGTTTAGGTGTGTTTGTTGATATTGGTGTATCAAAAGATATACTAATCCCAGCTGATGAGTTCCCGATTTATATGCCAGTATGGCCAGAGGTTGGAGACGAATTATATTGTACGTTAAAATTAACGAATCGTGATCGCCTTATCGCTCTTCCGGCAAGAGACAGTGATATGCAAGAAATTATCGTAGATGCGACGCCATCTATGCGTAATAAAAACGTAAATGGACGTGTGTATCGTTCGCTTCAAGTTGGTTCATTCATACTAACGGATGAGCATTTCCGTGCTTTCTTACACCATACAGAAAGAAAAGAACAAGTCCGCATCGGTGAGCGTGTAACGGGCCGTATTATTGACGTGAAAGATGACGGTACAATTAACATTTCACTTCTTCCTCGTAAAGAAGAAGGAATGGAAGATGACGCTGCTGTAATTTATGCATATATGGAAGAACGAGGCGGAGCAATGCCGTTTTGGGATAAGAGCCACCCAGAAGATATTAAAGAACGTTTCAATATGAGTAAAGCTGCATTTAAGCGTGCACTTGGTAAGTTGATGAAGGAAGAAAAGGTTTACCAAGAAGAAGGTTGGACGTACTTTAAGAAATAAAGTAAATAAAAAGCACCACCTTATATTTGTAAAATATAAGGTGGTGCTTTTTTAATTTCCTTGCTCATGTGCAAGAGTAAACGTATCTTCCAACTCACTATCGTTTATTTTAATATTTGCCTTTTTTAATTCTTGTTGTAATAATTTTTGACCAAATGTAGGATCGGCAATACGTTCTGCTTCTAAGTTTTTACGGATGGAGTCTTTCACTTCATCGTAAGGTTTTAAATCTTTTTTACCAGTTAGTTTAATAATGTGATAGCCATTTGGTGATTTGACGGAATCGCTAATTTGACCAATTTTTAGTTTGTAGGCAGCTGTTTCAAATTCAGGTGTCATTGTACCTGAATTGAAGTATCCGAGGTCTCCGCCTTTCTCTTTTGATAGTAGATCTTGTGATTCTTGTTTTGCTAATTCTTCGAATGAAGCACCAGCATCTAATTTTTTCTTTATTTCTTTCGCTTCATTTTCGTCACTTACTAAAATGTGACTCGCTTTAATTTCTGGTTTATAGTGATTTTTCACGTCTTTTTCTGTAACACTTTTCTTAATTGCTTCATTCATAGCAAGTTTGAACTTAATTTGGTTTTTGAAATCAGCTTCATCTTTTAAACGATTGTTTTCTAATACTGCTGTGAATTGATCGCCGTATTGATTTTTCGCTTTTTGTACTTCTTTATCCACATCATCATCAGATACTTTATATTTTTTCGTAATAACGTCTTGTGCCATCATTTCGTATAGCATGTCTTTTCCGTAACGATCTTTCAACTGCTTTTCGAAGTCGCTCTTCGTAATGGTTGAGTCTGTTGCTGTAGCGACTGTAGCTGAACTATTTTTTTGTCCGCAAGCAGCTAGCATTAATATACTTATTAGTGCAGTAATAATGAAAATGTGTTTCCCTCTCACGCTAACACCTCATCCGAATATGTTATCGCTATTGTAGAATATAGAAGTGAACATGAAGTGAATTTTTAATGTTTTTTTCCTGTAAAATGTAAAAAAAGTACACCGACAATATTGTCGGTGTACGATGGAATTAAAGGTGATCGGTCTTTTTGGAATAGGCACGCTTACCTTGCTCTATATTCTTTTGTTCTTGTTCATTTTTTTGTGCGCGTTTTGCATTATTATCGCGTGCTTTTTTGTCGTTATCACTCGTATGTGGCATATGTATCAACTCCATTTCTAAACGTTGTACGTTTATCATTTCCTTTTTCGTAAAGACTATGTATAGTGGTGCATTCATGAATAATAAAGGTGGATTAGAAATGGATTTGAAGTTGAATTATACCGAACTTATAAAGAAGTTAATCGTTGTAATCATTGCAGGTTTATTAAATGCGATTGGAATGAATTTATTTTTAACACCAGCGAAAGTGTACGCGAGTGGTTTTGCTGGATTGTCTCAATTATTATCACAAATACTAGGAGATTTTTTATCTATTCATATATCTACAGGAGTATTGTTTAGCTTATTTAATATTCCTGTCGTTATTTTAGCGTGGAAAAAGGTTGGGAAAGCTTTTACGTTTTTTAGTTTTTTGTGCGTTATATTTATGACGTTGTTTTTAGAAATTATCCCAGTTCGAGCTGTTTCGAATGATATCATCTTGAATGCAATTTTTGGAGGGCTTATTTCGGCAATTGGAGTAGGGATCGCGTTAAAGTGGGGGGCTTCTACAGGTGGTTTAGATATTATCGCCATGATTTTATCCAAAATAAAAGATAAGCCTGTCGGTACGTATTTTTTCTTCTTTAATGCACTGATCATTATTGCTGCTGGCTATGTGTATGGGTGGGAAAAAGCATTATATACTTTGGTGACTTTGTATGTGTCAACGCGAATCATCGATGCGATTCATACGCGGCATGTGAAGATTACAGCATTAATTGTTACGAAGAATGGGGCAGATGTAAGAAAGGCAATTCACTCACGCTTAGTGAGGGGGATTACAACTATACCGGCAACAGGTGCTTATACAAATGAAAATAAGGAAATGTTAATGATTGTTATTACGCGTTATGAACTGTATGAATTAGAGAGGGTTATTAAACAAGTGGACCCAGGTGCATTTACAAACGTACTGCAAACTGTTGGGGTGTTTGGACTGTTCCGAAAAGATTAAAGAGGACCAAAGCTGGTCCTCTTTTTTAATGTAAATTCGTAATATTTTGCAACTGCTCCTGCATTTCGCGTAGCTGAACTTTTTCAGCTGTTGAAGAGTTTGCGTAAGCAGAGTGCAAAGCGTTTTTGGCTCTGTATACGAGATCTTGTTGCTCAGCACCGCTTGAACAAGATACGGCATTTGCAACAGCATCTCTAGCTTGTTGGAATAGTAAGTTCCCCATTTAGACCCCTCCAAAAGAAGAGTTGCTTCTCGCTTTTTCTGCCTCAGCTAATGTACCACGGTACGGGAATCTTGCATCATGCTTCATAACAGCATCGGCTCCTTGTTGGATAAAACGTTTTGATTTGTTCTTTTTACCCATTCGAAAAACCCCCTTTATTTAGCTGAAACAATCGACGCGCTGACTTTTGCGTCTAATCATAGTATGTGCGTTTGGCGAGAAACTATAAGTAGGGAATTTTTAGATTACAACCCAAGAACCTCTTCTAAATATAGTGCAATACCATCTTCTTCGTTCGTTAACGTCGTATGGTTTGCAAGTGATTTTAATTCAGGAATTGCATTCCCCATTGCGATGCCGTGACCAGCAAATTCAATCATTTCAAAGTCGTTATCTTCATCACCGAAAGCAATAATTCGTTCTTGTGGAATGTTGTAATGACTAGAAATTTTTTGTAATCCGACAGCTTTATTTAACCCACTTTTTACAATTTCAATAATCGGCCAAGGTGCGCCCCATTTTCTATGGTCAATTACTTCAGCATGCATATCAGTTAAGTGTTGACGAATTGCACTGGAATGCTCGTCATGTGCGTCTATTAATAAGCAAGTTGGATGATCGTTTAAAATATTTAATAAGTCTCCTGTAAAAATCTTTGGAGAACCGAATTCGAAAATATGTTTTTTATCTTCATCAATTTCACGAACATACACATCGTCCATTACTTCAGCGTATATATTTTTTACACCAAAATCAAAGCAAGCTCGGACAATTTCTTGGGCTGTTGCTAGCTCAAGAGGAGAGTGATGTGTTCCCCACTTTGAATCAAGAGGGTGATGTACGTAAGCGCCATTAAAGTTTACGATTGGTGTATTAAGACCAAGTTCTTTATAGTAATCATAACTAGCGCGGAATGGACGTCCTGTTGAAATAACGACAATATGTCCTTGTTCCTTTGCCTTTGCAATTGTATATTTCGTTCGAGTGGAAATTATTTTGTTGTCTGTTAATAATGTGCCGTCTAAGTCTAATGCGATTAAATGTTGTTTGTTCATAATTTCACCTCTTATAATAATTTTTTGTTTTTATCTGTATTTCCGTTTTTAATATGCAGAAATAAGAGGTTAGACTGAGTGAGACCACCAAAGATGGAAAGTTCACTATATATCCATCTTACGTCGCAAAGTGCTGCGGTGTCTACTATTTCTCGCTGGAAATTAAGAAAAGTCAACATCTTTTTAGAAAGTTCAAACAATGTTTCTTTCATTATGTATAAATTGTGAGAAGGGTTACATTGCTCGTATGATGATGCTTATAATGAACATGTAATCTTCTCGTATATGTTTGACTCTCCTTTGAAACTGGCCTATAGTAGGTTGGTTTCTTTTTTCTACAAATAGGAAGGGAATCCCTGCTTTAAGCTTGTGTCATTCATGTATATGTACAAGAACGAAATGTAGTACTTGTTTCCTAAACATGACAGAAAAGCTTTCTTTTAAAATGGATATACTAATGAGGCAAAGACGTCATGGAAGGAGAATGGAAATGGGACAAAATCGCAGGTTTCGTTCTGGACAAAAAGCGCCGAATGATGGCATTTACGTAGAAATTGGTGAAACGGGAAGTATGGTGAAAGATCCGCAAATGGTAAAGTTAACTGCCGGTGACAAGTTTCCAGATAATACGAATCATAACCGTCAGTGGACATATAAAAGAAAACCGTAACAGAAGCCGCAATCGTTATTGCGGCTTTTTTGTCATCACACATTATAATTTCATTTACCGTATATTTTTCAGTCGTATCATGCATGCTCCCTTTTTCTTTTTCCAATAATAAGTTTGAAAATACATAATCAAAATTATTGTATAAAAAAGTCAGTTGGCGTATAATCAAATCAAAGGTCAAAGAAAGTCAAACATTTGGAGGACTGTAAAGATGGACTTAAATCAAATGACAACAAAAACACAAGAGGCGATTATGAGTGCCCAATCTTTAGCGGTATCTCATCATCATCAAGAAGTAGATACTGTTCATCTCTTGTTTACATTATTAGAAGAGCAAGATGGGTTAGCAGTACGTATTTTTCAAAAAATGAATGTCGATATAGAAGCGTTAAAACAAGGCGCCGAAAGTTTAATTAAGAAAAAGCCTTCTGTAACGGGAAGCGGTGCAGAAGCAGGCAAATTATATATAACAGGTGCTCTGCAACAACTACTTGTAAGAGCAGGAAAAGAAGCAGAGAAATTACAAGATGACTATATTTCAGTCGAGCATGTATTACTTGCTTTTTCTGAAGAAAAAGGCGATATAAACCAATTATTCACAAGATTTCATATTACGAAAGATAACTTATTACAGTCTTTAATGACAATTCGGGGGAATCAAAGAGTGACTAGTCAAAATCCAGAAGCAACTTATGAAGCGTTAGAAAAATATGGTCGTGATTTAGTGGCGGAAGTAAGAGCGGGGAAAATTGACCCTGTTATCGGGCGTGATAGTGAAATTCGCCGCGTCATTCGTATCCTTTCACGTAAAACGAAAAATAACCCGGTTTTAATTGGTGAGCCAGGTGTTGGTAAAACAGCAATCGTTGAAGGATTAGCGCAGCGTATTGTGAAAAAGGATGTACCGGAAGGATTAAAAGATAGAACAATCTTTGCGTTAGATATGAGTGCACTTGTAGCTGGCGCGAAATTCCGCGGTGAGTTTGAAGAGCGTCTGCAAGCTGTATTAAATGAAATTAAAAAGAGTGAAGGCCGCATTTTATTATTCATTGATGAACTGCACACAATCGTCGGCGCTGGTAAAACAGAAGGCGCAATGGACGCAGGAAATATGTTAAAACCAATGCTTGCGCGTGGTGAACTGCATTGTATCGGGGCGACAACACTAGATGAATATCGCAAATATATTGAGAAAGATCCAGCGCTAGAAAGACGTTTCCAACAAGTATTAGCAGAAGAACCAACTGTTGAAGATACAATTTCCATTTTACGTGGTTTAAAAGAGCGTTTTGAAATTTATCACGGTGTAAATATTCATGACCGCGCGATTGTAGCAGCATCTGTTTTATCAGATCGATATATTTCAGATCGATTCTTACCAGATAAAGCGATTGACCTTGTTGATGAAGCATGTGCAACAATTCGTACGGAAATTGATTCTATGCCAACAGAATTAGATGAAGTAACGCGCCGCATTATGCAGTTAGAAATTGAGGAAGCAGCTCTTGGAAAAGAAAAGGACTTTGGTAGTCAAGAACGTCTAAAAACATTGCAACGTGAATTATCGGATTTAAAAGAAGTTGCAAGTGGTATGAGAGCGAAATGGGAGAAAGAAAAAGAAGATATTCACAAAGTTCGTGACTTACGTGAACATTTGGAGCGTCTGCGCCGTGAATTAGAAGAAGCAGAAGGTAACTACGATTTAAATAAAGCAGCGGAACTTCGTCACGGGAAAATCCCTGCTATTGAAAAAGAGTTAAAAGAAGCAGAAGAAATGGGCGCGCATAATAAACAAGAAAATCGTTTATTACGTGAGGAAGTAAGTGAAGAAGAGATTGCTGATATTGTTTCACGCTGGACTGGTATTCCTGTCGCAAAACTCGTTGAAGGTGAACGCGAGAAATTATTACGCCTAGAGCAAATTTTATCAGAGCGTGTAATCGGACAAGAAGAAGCGGTAAGCTTAGTATCAGATGCAGTTCTTCGTGCGCGTGCTGGTATTAAAGACCCGAACCGTCCAATTGGTTCCTTCATCTTCTTAGGACCGACTGGTGTTGGTAAAACAGAACTTGCAAAAACATTAGCGCAGTCTTTATTCGATAGTGAAGAGCAAATGATTCGTATTGATATGTCTGAGTATATGGAGAAACACGCTGTGTCACGCTTAATTGGTGCACCTCCTGGATATGTTGGATATGAAGAGGGCGGTCAATTAACAGAAGCAGTAAGACGTAAACCGTATTCCGTTATTTTGTTAGATGAAATTGAAAAAGCACATCCAGAAGTATTCAACATTTTATTACAAATGTTAGATGATGGACGCATTACAGATTCACAGGGCCGTACAGTAGACTTTAAAAACACGGTTATTATTATGACTTCAAACATTGGATCTGCTCATTTATTAGATGGTCTAGAAGCAGATGGCTCAATTAAAGAGGAATCAAGAGAACTTGTCATGGGACAATTAAGAGGGCATTTCCGACCAGAGTTTTTAAATCGTGTCGATGAAATTATTTTATTCAAGCCTCTTACAGCGAATGAAATTAAAGGTATTGTTGATAAAATTGTAAAAGAATTACAAGGTCGTTTAGATGATCGTCACATTACGGTAGAATTAACAGATGCTGCGAAAGAGTTTGTTGTAGAAGCTGGTTTTGATCCGATGTACGGAGCTCGTCCGTTAAAACGATATGTACAGCGTCAAGTTGAGACAAAATTAGCACGAGAATTAATTGCAGGAACGATTACTGACAATAGTCATGTAGTTGTTGATGTAGCAAATAATGAGTTAGTCGTTTATGTGAAGTAAAATAAAAAAAGAGTTCGGATAAAATCCGGACTCTTTTTTTAGTGTTGTTCTACTGGCTCGTTTGGAATTGCAGCTGCAATTGCTAGTACCAATACCGCAAGAACAACTGAGAAAATAGACGCTTGGTTAAAATCGTATGTACCGCCAGTCATAGAGCCGATTACATAGCTCATCATATGTACAAGCAAGAACGACCAAATTAATGCCCAAATGAAACGCATATTTTACACCTCTATTCGTTCAATCTGTCCTTATTGTAACACAATTGAAAAAAGAATATAGAAAAATATTTGTAGATTTTTCAACGCAAATTTGCATTCCGTTCATACATTATAAAAGAGTACTTTTATACGTTTAGAAAATAAGGCGGGGGAAAAATGAGTATTACGGAACGTTTTTTTTACTTAGAAAAAGAACCATGCGTCATTTATTTACCGGAGAAGCCGAATGGATTTTCTGTCATGCTTCTTGGTGATTACAACTACTTTATTGAGAATGGTACAAGTTTATGGACACAGCATGCGGGTAGATCTTATTTTTTAAATGGCCTTATTGAGAAAGGCTACACGGTCTTTTCTTCTAATTTATACGGAAGACACTGGGGAAACGACCAATCTGTTCGTCTAGCAAAACGCTTATATGATGTTGTATTGAGAAAAGAGACATTAAATGCGAAAATGCACATTATGGCAGATGGTATGGGTGCGCTTGTAGCACTTGAAATGATGAACAAATACCCTGAATGTATACGCTCTGTCATTATGTTAAATCCGTGTTTAGATTTACCAGAGTATGTGGAGTTTGAGAAAGAGCATAAGTTTTTTTACAAGAGGCTCGTGAAGGAATTAAGTTTGGCGTATGATTCCAAAGAAGAAGAATTAGAATCAAAAATAAATAAGAAATCATTTACGCTTCTTCCGTCTTGTGTACCTGTTAAAGTTTTCGTATCAACACAAGAAAAAAGAGGAAGAAAACAGCTGTTACGTAAATACGAGAAAATGAGGCAATTTAATCAATGCGATACTTCTGTCTTATTCCATCTGCAAGATGTGAAATATAAAATGGTTAGGCAAACGACTGATTTCTTTAAAAAATATGAAGAAGAATTGTGAAGCTCCCATATACATAAATGAGGAGCTATTTGTTTCAAGGAGAAAGGGTTGGTGGTATGGAGCGCGTACTAATTATAGGTGCACTTACATTTGTAGGTTATCACCTTGTGAATAAAATGATTGCAGAAGAAGTAGAAGTGTACGGTCTTGATTTTGATGAATTCGAGAATATGAAAAAAATTAATGAAGAGAAGTTATTGTTAATTGGGCGAAATGCGTTATTTACGTATTATTCGATAAGAGATGAAGATGGCTGGAAATCAGTAGAAGGAGAGAAGTTCGATACAGTTTACTTTTGTTTGTATGAACCAAATCAACAAAGCGGCTTTCGAAATGAAAGAGTTATATTGCAGTATTTAAAGCGAATTATAAGACTGTGTGAAGAGCATAAAGTGAAGTTAAATCTAATTTCTTCTATTAAAGTAGGAAACGCAGATGAATCCGAAAATAAACGTCTATTTTCAAGAGTGGAAGAAGGGTTAAAAAAAGGAGAGGTACAATATAGTGTATTTCGAGTTCCTACATTATATGGACCATGGCAACCATCTTTTATGATGTATCATCAGCTTATTTTATCAGAACTTGGTGAGAAAGAGTGCCATTATGCGAGTGAGGAAAACGGAAGTGATCTACTATACGTTGAAGATGTATGTGAATACTTATGGGAAAATGGAATGAACGAGGAGTATCTTGGCATATACAATTTAATTAGTGGTAAAAAGTCATTATGGAAAAAAGGTATGAACCTTTTACGTGCAGAGGATAAAGTAAATAAAGAGAATAAGGAAGA
The DNA here is from genome assembly GCF_921008455.1 of Bacillus basilensis. NCBI lineage: Bacteria > Bacillati > Bacillota > Bacilli > Caryophanales > Bacillaceae > Bacillus > Bacillus basilensis. The sequence goes on from NZ_CAKLBZ010000001.1 coordinate 1,174,813, forward strand.
AAGAGATGAAGCTGTAGAGGTTATTTCGATAAAAAGAAATACCCCGTTAGAATACGGTTTAAATAAACAATTGGCACATATGAAAAAATATAAAGAGTTATACGAAGGATAGCGAGCGTGTTACACTATGTATGTAAAAGTTTTAATGGAGAGGAAGAACGTAATATGAATGAGAAAAGCATGCAATTTTTACAAATCGCAATGAAGCATTTACCAGAAGCAAAGGCCATTTTAGATGATAATGGAATTGCGCTTGATATGGAGAAAGCGCAGCCGGTGTTAGAGTTATTGATGAAAGTTATGAACGAAGCATATGAGCTTGGGAAAGCAGATCAAGAATAAAACCCTTCTTTTTTGAGGGGAGAGAGGCCCGAACCGTAAGTATAAGCGGTTCGGGTCTTTTTATATTTTGAAAAGACAGGGAAAGGTATTTTTCTGTTTCTTTTAATGAACAATAAAGTGAATAATGCGCTAGCTTTATGTTTTAGCTGAAATATATTCTAGACAAAAATACATTTATGTTTTAAAATTAGTACCAAGTCATAATAATTGATATAAAACGGAGGGCTGCGATGTGAACGTGGGCATTTTAGGGATCGGAAGATATGTGCCAGAAAAAGTAGTCACAAATCACGATTTAGAGAAAATAATGGAAACATCCGATGAATGGATTCGTACGAGAACGGGAATTGCAGAAAGACGCATTGCCGATGATACAATAGATACTTCATATATGGCCGTAGAGGCTTCTAAAAAAGCACTTGAAAACGCAGGGATTAGCGGAGAGGATATCGATCTTATTTTAGTAGCAACAGTAACGCCAGATCGTGCTTTTCCAGCAGTAGCTTGTGTCATTCAAGAAGCAATTGGCGCAAAGCATGCAGCTGCAATGGATTTAAGTGCAGCATGTGCTGGTTTTATGTACGGAATGATTACAGCACAGCAATTTATTCAAACGGGAACTTATAAAAATGTATTAGTAGTTGGTAGTGATAAACTATCTAAAATTGTAGACTGGAACGATCGAAATACAGCAGTACTATTTGGGGACGGAGCCGGTGCTATCGTAATGGGAGCTGTTTCAGAAGGTAAAGGCGTTCTATCCTTTGAATTAGGAGCAGACGGAAGTGGCGGTAAGCATCTTTATCAAGACGAGTATGTTATGATGAATGGCAGAGAAGTCTTTAAATTTGCCGTTCGTCAACTTGGTGATTCTTGCCTTCGCGTTTTAGATAAAGCTGGTCTTACGAAAGAAGATGTGGATTTCTTAGTACCACATCAAGCGAACATTCGTATTATGGAATCCGCAAGAGAGAGATTAAATCTACCACAAGAAAAAATGAGTATGACAATTGAGAAGTTCGGTAATACATCAGCTTCTTCAATTCCAATTGCAATGGTAGAGGAATTGCAAAATGGACGTATTCAAGATGGTGATTTAATTATATTGGTTGGTTTTGGCGGTGGATTAACATGGGGAGCAGTCGCTCTTCGTTGGGGTAAATAAGGACTGAGAGAAAAAAAGGAGTGTATTTTGTATGGAAAAAAAGAGGGTCGTAATTACAGGACTAGGGGCTGTTACACCGATCGGTACAGATGTTGAAACAGCATGGGAAAACATTAAAAAGGGTGTATCTGGAATCGGACGACTTACAAGAATTGATCCAGAACTGTTTCCAGCAAAAGTAGCAGCAGAAATTAACGACTTTGAAGTCGAGAAATATATTGATAAAAAAGAAGCGCGCCGTATGGACCGCTTTACACAATATGCAGTAGCAGCAGCGAAAATGGCAGTTGCAGATGCAAAGCTTGAAATTACAGAAGAAAACGGACCTCGAATTGGTGTATGGATTGGTTCGGGTATTGGCGGTATGGAAACATACGAAGAACAATTTAAGATTTTTACTGAGAAAGGCCCGCGCCGCGTGAGCCCATTCTTCGTACCGATGATGATTCCAGATATGGCAGCAGGCCAAGTATCGATTGCAACAGGAGCAAAAGGAATTAACACTTGTTCTGTAACGGCTTGTGCATCTGGTGCAAACTCAATTGGTGATGCATTTAAAGCAATTCAGCGCGGTGATGCAGATGCAATGATTACAGGCGGAGCAGAGGCGCCGTTAACAAGTATGGCATTCGCAGGATTTAGCTCAGCGAAAGCATTAACATTTAATGAAGATCCAGCAACAGCTTGCCGTCCATTTGATAAAAATCGTAGCGGTTTCGTAATGGGTGAAGGTTCAGGTATTTTAATTCTTGAAGAATTAGAGCACGCATTAGCTCGTGGTGCTCACATTTACGCGGAAATTGCTGGTTATGGTGCAACTGGTGATGCATTCCATATTACAATGCCGGCTCCTGGTGGTGAAGGAGGCGTGCGTGCAATGCGTCAAGCGTTAGCTGATGCAGGTCTACAGCCAGAAGATATCGATTACATTAATGCGCATGGTACAAGTACGGATGCGAATGAAAAGTATGAAACGATGGCAATTAAAGAAACGTTCGGTGAGCATGCGTATAAAGTAGCGATTAGCTCAACGAAATCAATGACAGGTCACTTATTAGGAGCGGCTGGTGCTGTTGAAGCGATTTTCTCGATTAAATCAATTACAGACGGAGTAATCCCTCCAACAATTAACTATGAAACGCCAGATCCAGAATGTGACTTAGATTACGTACCGAATAAAGCGAGACAACAAGAAGTAAATGCAGTATTAAGTAACTCACTAGGGTTCGGTGGTCATAACGCAGTGTTAGTATTTAAATCGTATAAATAATAGATGGAATAAGGAGTTTTTTCGCAATATATTGCGAAAAAACTCCTTATTTATTTTACGTCTTTTTCTCTTTTTGCATATACATAAGAAAAAGGAGGGATAAAGATGGGGGTTATTGAAACAGCTGAGTGGTTACATCTATATTATGGACGGCCAGAAAAGCTTTGTGAGAAGTTTACGAAGTATATCCCGCTGCCAAAAGAAAGGTTGTATCGCTTTTTAATTTCTAAAGGTATGTATCGCCCGGTTATGCGAGGAGAACAGGAAATTAAAGAGTTAGAGAAAAAGGAAATTTGGAAAGAGTTACGTGCGGAGTATGAGAAACTAAAAAGTTGGTTAAAAGGTCCAGATGTCCCTGTCTTTATTTTATTATCAGATTCTTATAATCGAACTGTACAAGAAGAGTATAACGGCAGGGCTGGATTATCTATGCGTCACGTTATTTTCTTATTCGTATGTGGACGGAATTCGGTAGAAGAATTAAAAGTGTTATTGGCGCATGAATATCACCACATATGCAGGTTACATCAAATTGAGACGAAAGAAACAGAATATACATTGCTTGATACGATGATTATGGAAGGGCTAGCTGAGCAAGCAGTAACGGAAAGATATTCAGAAAAATACAATGCACCGTGGACGACGTATCTTTCAAAGGAAGAGGCTATGTATTATTGGAAAAACGTTGTACATGAAAGAATAAGTATAAAACGAGGAACAAGGGAGCACGACATCTTATTAAATGGACTTCATTCTTACCCGAAGATGCTTGGCTATGCACTTGGATTTCATATTGTCAAAGACTGTGTAGCTTTTGAAGGAGAAGATACACTTTCTTTATTATCTATAGATGCGAAAGAAATATTGAATAAAGCAAATACATTTCATATATAAAAAACAGGAGCTCTATTTCCTGTTTTTTTCGTATTAATAGAAGAAAAAATAATAATTAGAATATATTTCCTTAGGTGGAATAAAGTTAAGGAAAATTGAACATAATGATTGATACAAACAGTAGTGAAGTGAGGGGTAGTGAATGTTATATCTACATGATGTATGGGTAAATTGGTTTGAAGGTGAAGAGAATGGGTATAACGTTTGTCATTTTTACGAATGGCGAAAAGATGATACGATTGAACTATTAGATCAAGTGCCATTATTAAAAGTAGATTCCACATTATATCATTACATCGAGGACGAATTGTTAGAGCTTCCGCAAAAAATGTTGGAAGACGTACATCATAAGGCTTATATTCGTAAAAATCATGAACGTTTGCAGCAAGAGTATTGCTTTGTAGTTACAGATGGAAAAGGAATTATTGCGATCGACACAATTGGTTACAATGTGCCAATTCGAAAGAGCAGACTTATACCGCGCCAAGAGCAGATGGTATATGAGATGGTAGAAAACGTACAAGCAGAAAAGTATGAGTTCCAAGTAGAAGAAATGGAAAAAGAACATCATATTTTATCACCATCACCTTTCATTATGAATGGCTTAACTCGTAAAGAAAGACAGCTTAAACAATTATTATTTATGGCGTTAGATCAATTACATACAACGAAAAACACAGCAGAAATTCGCTATTGGTTCACAGAGTGGGATCCATCAGCATACGGAATGGTACAACATATGGAATTTGAAGATATTTGGGCTAAACTGTATGATGAAGCGAAAACAGGCTGGTCTGAGAAGCACGAACAATTATGCGAGCGTCTCGTAAAAGGACAGCCATTTTTTGAAAAGTTATGGGAAATGGAAAACGAGCAAAAGGTAAATTAAAAAAACCGCCAATTGGCGGTTTTTTTAATTGGTACAACTTAGCTCCGGCTCCTAGCCCTTCGCGTCTAAGAACCTTCCCCACGAGAAGGTAAAAAGCACCTTCTGTGGGAAAGAACCTTAGCCGTCAGGGCTAAGCAGTCGCCTCCGCTTTTTATAGAAATCCAGCTCCAGCGGCAAGAATGTTCGATGGCTTCGCGCCTTCCTGCGAGGCAAAACCCGCCTCTCCGTCAGGAGCTCCATCCCCCTTACATTCTGAACGAGCCGCTTCCGCTTTATAAATTACCTCCGTTTTCTGCTTAGTCCCATTGCGTTTTCTACTTTGCGTAGTTGCTTGAATGCAACGCGGTTTGCTTTTTCGGCACCTTTGTCTAGAATTTCGTCTAGTTCTGGTGAGCTGATTAGTTCGTTATACTTGTCTTGGATTGGACGAATTGCTTCTACGACTACTTGTGCTAGGTCGCCTTTGAAGTCTCCGTATCCTTTGCCTTCGTACATTGCTTCGATGTCTTCAACTGTTTTTCCAGAGAATGAAGAGTAGATTGTTAATAAGTTAGAGATACCAGGTTTGTTTTCTTTATCGAATTTCACGATACCTTCAGAATCAGTTACGGCACTCTTAATTTTCTTTTCAATTGTTTTTGGTTCATCAAGCATGCTGATCATTGATTTTGGATTTGGATCAGATTTACTCATTTTTTTCGTAGGTTCTGTTAGTGACATAACGCGAGCCCCTACTTTTGGAATGCGAATTTCAGGAATTGTGAATACTTCACGGAAGCGCTTGTTGAAACGCTCTGCTAGGTCACGTGTTAATTCCATATGTTGTTTTTGATCATCACCAACAGGTACGATTTCAGTGTTGTAAAGTAAAATATCAGCAGCCATTAATGGTGGATACGTTAGTAATCCAGCTGGAACTGAATCTCTACCTGATGCTTTATCTTTATATTGCGTCATACGCTCTAATTCTCCAACGTAAGCAACTGATTGCATAATCCATCCTAGTTGAGCGTGTGCTGGCACTTCTGACTGTACAAATAAAGTAGCTTTTTCAGGGTCGATACCGCATGCTACATAAAGTGCAGCAAGACTGCGGATATTTTTACGAAGTTGTACGGGATCTTGAGGTACTGTAATCGCATGTTGGTTTACAATACAGAAATAACAGTCGTGTTCATTTTGAAGCTCTGTAAATTGCTTCATAGCTCCTAAATAGTTTCCAAGTGTAATCGTTCCACTCGGCTGAATACCAGAAAAGATAACTGACATAAGTAATTCCTCCTAAATTTGAATGCGTGATGGGGGAAGAGAAGGCAAACAAAAAAGCCCATTCATCCCAAAAACTATAGGGACGAATGGACCGCGGTACCACCCTAATTATTTCACTACTGTGAAATCTCTCTAATCCATAATAACGTTTGGATATAACGCCAAAGCCTACTACTTTCGGTTCGGTTTGGTGCTCAAAAGCCCATTCCACATTGTACAATTACTTGTTCACACCAGCCACAAGCTCTCTGAAATTGCCTCAATATGTACTCTTCTTTATCATCGCATACATATAAATTTATTTATTGTTACCTGAGCTCTTTTAATATGAAAGAACTAAAGTTTTATAACAAAATGTTTTGCTGATTATTATATCATATGGGATAGTGTTTGCAAACTACATCAAAATAGTAAAGCTAATGAGAGTCGAGAACAACCCAAGAACGATACCGGTAATGCAAATTGGATACGTCCATTTGAATGAATATGTTTTATAAATACGTTCTTTCTTATCGGTAGGTTCCTCTACTTCTTCAATTAAAGAGTCAATTTTTTTGTTCGTACCAAATACTCTTTGGAAAGCGTAAATTGTTACGTTAAAAAATCCATTTTGAAATATGAATAAAAAACCGCCTATAAGAATAAAAAATAGTGCGATATAAAACGAGATGTTGACAAAATTCAACAAAAATTGCGATGAAACGAGGAATGCGCCAATACTAGAAGCGATTATCGCTATGAAAATTAGTATACAAGTATGAAAAAAAACTTTATTCAAAATGTTCCCCTCCGTCAAAATATTACTAGAATTATTATACTATAAAAGCTATAATATGTACTAGAATTAATTTTTTGAAAATTATACGCAATTAAAGGTCTGATTTCAAGATGATAGTAGCAATGTTAACGTATCCCTTTACAAAAAAATTAAAAAATAAACATTTTATTAAAAATTTTAACAAAAAAACAAAAAACTATATTCACAATTGTTATATTATATGTATAATGAAAATTGTAGAAACTTGGAGATTATTCTTTCAATTCTACTTTTTTACAAGTGAGGGTACAGGAAGTGCAATTAGGGGAGGTAACACAACATGAAGAAAAAGATACCGTTAATACTTGCATCGACGTTGACAGTCAGTATGTTAGGGGCTTGTAGTTACCAAAAAGAGGATAATAAAGCAGGCGCAAAAGAAAAATCCTCAAATAAGCAAGTTTTAAATCTAACTGAGACAGCTGAAATTCCAACTATGGATACGACGTTATCGACAGATGCAACATCTTCTAACATCATGAATAACACAATGGAGGGATTATATCGTCTGGGGAAAGACGATAAACTTGTTCCAGGTGTCGCTAAATCTTATGAGAAATCAGAGGATGGCAAAAAGTATGTATTTAAGTTACGTGAAGATGCGAAATGGTCTAATGGTGAACCTGTAACAGCGAAAGACTTCGTTTATTCTTGGAGAAGAGCTGTAGATTCCAACACGGGTGCCAAGTTTGCTTACATACTATTTGATGTTAAAAATGCGGAGAAAGTTAACAAAAAAGAATTGCCAGTTGAAGAACTTGGTGTAAAGGCAATTGATGATCATACACTTGAAGTGGAATTAGATAACCCTGTTCCTTATTTTGTAAGTTTAACAGTCTATCCAACATTGTATCCTTTGAATGAGAAATTTGTAACAGAACAAGGAGCGAAATTTGGATTAGAATCCAATACGACACTTTACAATGGTCCATTCGTATTAAATGAATGGAAGCATGAACAAAGTTTCCAACTTAAGAAAAATCCAACGTATTGGGAAAATAAAGAAGTAAAACTTGAGGAAATAAACTTCAATATTGTTAAGGATCGTTCAACTGCTATAAATTTATATGAAACGAAAGCAATTGATCGTGTAGTGTTAACATCAGAGTTTGTAGATAAATACAAATCAGATGCTGATTTCAAAACGATTAAGAGACCATCTACACAATTTATTCGCTTAAATGAAAAGAATAAATTTTTAGCAAATAAAAATATCCGAAAAGCAATTGCAATGTCCTTTGAACGTGAAAATATCGGAAAAGTTATCTTAAACGATGGTTCAGAGGGTATATATGGTTTTGTTCCGAAAGGCTTAGCAAAAGGTCCGAATGGAAAAGACTTCCGTGAAGAAAACGGAAAGCTTATAAAAGAGGATATTAAAGAAGCTCAAAAATACTGGGAAGCTGGTAAAAAAGAACTTGGTGTAGACAAAGTAGAGTTAGAGCTATTAAACTTTGATACTGATGATGCGAAAAAAATCGGAGAGTACTTAAAAGGCCAATTTGAAAAGAACTTACCAGGTTTAACAGTTCCAACTAAAATGCAGCCATTTGCACAAAAATTAAAACTTGAAGCAAGTGGAGATTATGCAATGTCATATGCGGGATGGAGTCCAGATTATATGGATCCAATGTCATTCCTTGAAATGTATACGACAGGTAATGCACAAAACAAAGTAAATTATGCAAATCCAGCATATGATGATTTAATTAAAAAAGCAAAAACAGAAGTTGATGTACAAGCTCGCTGGGATGCTCTATTAAAGGCAGAAAAACAACTGCTTGAAGATGCAGCGATAGCTCCAGTATATCAACCAGGAAAAGCTTATTTACAACGCCAATCTATTACAGGTCTATTAGAACATAAATATGGCGGGGAATTTAGCTATAAGTGGGTTGAACTCAAAAACTAAAAATGGTTTCCATCATGAATAAGGGTATATGCCTATGATGGGCATGTGCTCTTATTTTTAAAAAATAAAAGTAAGAATATTTCAAACTATCTTATTGCTTTTGAGAAAAACGGGGAGGTGCTTGACTATGGGACGTTATGTATTAAAACGTTTCGTGTACATGGCTTTGACATTATTTTTAATTACTACACTGACTTTCTTTTTGATGAAATTACTTCCGGGTTCTCCGCTTAAAAACCAGGAGAAGTTATCACCGGCACAAAAAGAAATCATTCTTGAAAAATATGGTTTAAATGATCCAGTGCCAGTTCAATATGCACGTTACTTAGGTAACTTAGCAAAAGGTGATTTAGGGGTATCATTCCAATATGATAACCGTCCAGTAACAGATATGATTGTGGATCGCATTGGACCATCAGCACAACTTGGTTTACAAGCGATTATATTAGGAACATTTATCGGTTTAATTTTAGGAATCATTGCGGCACTTCGTAACAATACGTGGGTCGATTATGGGGCGACAATTATTTCCGTACTCGGGATGTCGGTACCATCGTTCGTATTCGCCGCATTACTACAATATTTCGTAGGGGTAAAACTTGGATGGTTCCCAGTAGCATTCTGGAAAGGACCAGAGTTTACAGTAATGCCTACAATCGCTTTATCGATGGCAGTTATCGCAACAATTGCACGTTTCGCTCGTGCGGAGTTGATTGAAGTTATGCAAGCTGACTACATTTTAACAGCGAAAGCGAAAGGAATTAGCCAAGGCGTTATCATTATCAAACACGCACTTCGCAACGCGTTAATTCCAGTTGTAACAATTTTAGGACCAATGGTTGCAGGATTAATTACAGGTACATTAGTTATTGAGCAAATTTATGCTGTACCAGGACTAGGGGAACAGTTCGTTAAATCTATTACAGTGAATGACTATACAGTTATTATGGGAACTACAATTTTCTATAGTGCGATTTTCATCTTAGTTATTTTCATTGTTGATATTTTATACGGAATTATTGATCCTCGTATTCGTTTAGCGGGAGGGAAAAAATGATGAAAGATGTACAAAAATTATCTCCAGATTTATTTCAACAAGCCAATCAAAATAATGTTGATAATGAAGTCATTGCCCGTCCAAGCTTAACGTTTTGGCAAGATGTAAGAAGACGTTTGTTCCAACATAAAGGGGCAATGTTCGGTTTAGTTTTATTAGCGCTTATTATCTTACTAGCAATTTTAGGACCGATGGTAAGTAAGCATTCGTATAAAGAGCAAGACTTAGGTCGTGCGAAATTACCACCGAAAATTCCAGTTATTGAAAATGTTCATTGGCTACCATTTGACGGTACAGATCAATATGGCGTTGACCAATATGAAAAACGTGATATTAAAGAGTATTTCTGGTTTGGTACAGATGATCTTGGCCGCGATTTATGGACAAGAACATGGGAAGGTACACGTGTATCGTTATATATCGCTCTTTTAGCAGCAGCGATTGACTTAGTAATTGGGGTTGCTTATGGAGGTATTTCAGCGTTCTATGGCGGTAGAGTAGATAACATTATGCAACGTGTTATGGAGATTATTAACGGTATTCCATACTTAATCATCGTTATTTTAATGGTAATCATTATGGGATCTGGTATATGGTCAATTACACTCGCAATGGCAATTACAGGTTGGATAGGGATGTCGCGTATCGTTCGTGGACAAATCCTAAAATTAAAAAACCAAGAATATGTATTAGCATCTCGTACATTAGGTGCAACAAATACACAATTAATTGTAAAACACTTAATCCCGAACGTAATGGGACCAATTATCGTAATGACAATGTTTACAATTCCAACAGCGGTGTTTGGTGAGGCGTTCTTAAGCTTCATCGGTTTAGGTATTCAGCCACCATTCGCATCACTTGGTTCTCTTGTAAATGACGGTTATAAATCAATTCAAACGTATCCACATATGATGTTCATCCCAGCGGTTGTCATCAGTATGTTAATCTTAGCATTCAACTTAATGGCAGACGGATTACGCGACGCGTTAGATCCAAAAATGCGTAAGTAAAAGAGGGGAGAAGTAAAAATGAAAACATTGCTAGAGGTAAAAGATTTGCAAGTCTCCTTTGATACACATGCAGGTGAAGTACAAGCTGTACGCGGTGTTACTTTTGATTTGAAAAAAGGAGAAACATTAGCGATTGTAGGAGAATCTGGTTCTGGGAAATCAGTTACTTCTAAAGCGTTAATGGGATTAATTCCGAATCCTCCAGGTCGTATTAAAAACGGTGAAATCATATTTGAAGGTCGTGACTTAACGAAATTAACAGAAAAAGAAATGCAACAAGTGCGCGGTAAAGATATCGCGATGATTTTCCAAGATCCAATGACATCATTAAACCCAACGATGACAATTGGAAATCAAATTATGGAAGGTCTTATTAAACACCAAGGAATGAGTAAAGCAGATGCACGTAAAGTTGCATTAGAATTAATCGACCTTGTAGGTATTCCAAATCCGGAAGCGCGCTTAAAACAATATCCTCACCAATTCTCAGGTGGTATGAGACAGCGTGTAGTTATTGCGATGGCGTTAGCTTGTAACCCAAAATTATTAATTGCCGATGAGCCGACAACAGCGCTAGACGTTACAATTCAGGCGCAAATTTTAGAGCTTATGAAAGACATTCAGCAAAAAACAGAAGCGGCAATCATTTTCATTACGCATGACTTAGGTGTAGTGGCAAACGTTGCTGATCGCGTGGCAGTTATGTACGCTGGTAAAGTTGTTGAAATCGGAACTGTAGATGAAATTTTCTACAATCCAAAACATCCGTACACTTGGGGCTTAATTGCATCTATGCCAAGTTTAGATGGTTCAGAAGAAGAGCTATATGCAATCCCTGGAACGCCTCCAGATTTATTGAAGCCGCCAAAGGGAGATGCTTTTGCACCACGTAACCCACAGGCACTGAAAATTGATTTTGAAATGGACCCACCTTTATTTAAAGTAAGTGATACACACTATGCGGCAACTTGGTTACTTCACGAGCAAGCTCCAGAAGTAAAACCGCCGGCAGTCGTTGAAAAACGCATTCTTCAAATGAAAGCAGGTGAACAACATGACTAAACAACGTGAGAAATTAATTGAAGTAAAAAATGTAAAGCAGCACTTCGACGTGAGTGGTGGTGTTGTCAAAGCGGTTAATGATATTTCATTTGATATTTACCGCGGAGAAACATTTGGTCTTGTAGGAGAATCAGGTTGTGGTAAATCGACAACTGGAAGAACGATTATTCGTTTATATGATGCAACTGCTGGTGAAGTATTGTTCGATGGTGAAAATGTACATGGTAAAAAATCACGCGCAGAACTGAAGAAGTTCAACCGTAAAATGCAAATGATTTTCCAAGATCCATATGCATCATTAAATCCTCGTATGACAGTAGGGGATATTATCGCAGAAGGTATTGATATTCACGGATTAGCAAAAGGCAAAAAAGAGCGTATGGAACGTGTTCATGAGCTGTTAAATACAGTTGGTTTAAATAAAGAGCACGCAAACCGTTTCCCACATGAATTCTCAGGTGGACAACGTCAACGTATCGGTATCGCACGCGCACTTGCTGTAGAACCTGAATTTATCATTGCCGATGAGCCAATCTCAGCACTTGACGTATCAATCCAGGCGCAAGTTGTAAACTTATTGAAAAAATTACAAAAAGAAAAAGGTTTAACATACTTATTCATTGCCCATGATTTATCAATGGTAAAATACATTAGTGACCGCATTGGCGTAATGTATCGTGGTCAAATCGTTGAGCTAACAACAAGTGATGAGTTATATGCGAATCCAATTCATCCATATACAAAATCACTATTATCAGCAATTCCACTTCCAGATCCAGATTATGAGCGTAATCGTAAACGTATTGTATACGATCCGTCACAGCATGATTATGGTAGTGAAGCACCAACAATGCGTGAAATTCGCCCAGGACATTTCGTGTTATGTTCTGAAGCGGAATATAAGAAATATAAAGAGATTTATCAATAATCAAAAGAGCCATTCTTCCGTTACAGAAGGATGGCTCTTTTTCTACTATATAAACAGTTGTATTGCTAACATTTGTCGGTAAGTGAATATAAATGTTATTTACCAATGAATTCATCTTGATTAAACGAGTGTTATTGCACCTGAACAGAAACAGTCTCTTCTTTTTCTTCAGGTGTAACGAGTGTATAACGCTCCCACGCTCTGCTTTTCCAGCGGAAGAACATAATAATGGCACGCGTCCATTCGTCAATAGCAATCGCTAGCCAAATACCAAGGAGCCCCATATCTAAATGGAAGGCGAAAAAGTAACCGAGTGGTAAACTCATTAACACCATAGAGAATGCACCGATTAAAACTGGGTACTTTGCATCACCAGCTGCACGAAGTGAATTGATGATAACGATGTTCATCGTACGTCCCGTTTCAAGTAGTACACTTAGTAAAAGAACTGACGCACCTAATGTAATAATGTGCGGATTATCTGTAAATAGCCCCATTAATTGTGTGCGGAATGTAATAACGAGAGCAACCATACATAAAGTGACTCCAATTGCCCATTTTACACTTTTCCATACACGTTCATACGCTTCATCTTTTTCACCACCGCCAACGAGGCGCCCGATAATAATTGCTGTTCCCATACCGATTGCAATAGCGAATAAATAAGTAAACATAGAGATGTTAGTAGCGTATTGTCTAGCCGCTAATGATTCTGTTCCTAAGTATGTTGCATAGTATAAGAAGACAATTTGGCAAGCTTGATACATAACCTGCTCAAATGCAGATGGAATCCCGATCTTTAAAATTTTCCCGATGTATTCTTTTGATAAGGTGAAGTAATATTGTAATTTCACACGGTATTCCATAACGCGGTACAGTAGCCAGAAGAAAACGATAAGTGCGATTAGCCTGCTGACAGCAGAAGAAATGGCAGCCCCTTGTACACCGAGTTCTGGGAAACCGAATTTCCCGAAAATGAGTACGTAGTTTCCAGCGATATGAATAATATTCATTCCAAGTGAAATAAACATCGCTTGCTTTGTGAAGCCATGTACGCGGATAATTGCGGCTAATGAATTAATAATAGCTTGAAGGAAAATAGCTCCTCCGACGATAGATAAATAGCTTTGTGCATACATGAGTACATCGCCTTGTAAGTTCATTGCCATCATCATATGTTTTGAAAATAAAAGAAAACCAGCGCTTATAACGAGTCCGACCACTAAATTTAATGTGACGGCTAAAGCTGATATTTTAGATGCTTCCATAAAACGTTTGGAACCGAGGTATTGAGATACGACGATAGCTGCGCCGTTCCCGATGACTTCTAGTACCAAAATAGCGATATGGAGATATTGATTCGCTGCACCAACCCCAGATACAGCATCGTCTGATAATGCACTTAACATGAAAGTATCAGCGATCCCCATTAACATAAATAGAAAAACTTCTAGAAAAATAGGCCATGTTAATAAGAATAAACTTAGTTTCTCAGTAGGCCCGTTTTTTGCCTGAATTGCTGTCATGTCCGTCCCCTCTTTACCGATATCTATTTTTAGCAAAGTGTATCGTAACATACTTTCTTATCCTTTGCACTCATTTTAACCTACATATCTTTATTATGAAGGGAGCGCTATTTTATGATAAAAAGAGAAGGATAATTATGCGAAAAGTATTATGAGATATAAATTTTGTTTTTCTCTGATAATTTAGAAAAATATAAAAATAACTATTTTCAACGCTTTAGTAAGGAAAACCAGCAATATGAAACGTTTACAAAGGTTTATTTTTTAACAGAAAATTTTAATGAAATAGAAATATAAATATACAAAAAATATATTTGTGTGTATAATATGAATTATTAGAACATATATATATTTCTTTTTGTTTGAAAATGAAAGGGCTAACATTTTTGTGGAGGGTGGAAGTATGAAAAAAAAGATGCCAGTTTTTGTAGTATCAACAGTAGCGATGAGCATGATGTTAGGGGCATGTAGCTACCAAAAAGATGAGCCGCAAGCGAACGCAAAAGGGGATAGCGGGAAAAGCGGTGCGAAGCAAGTCATTAATCTAACAGAAGTGTCTGAAATTCCGACAATGGATACAACACTTGCCTCGGATGCTGCTTCTTCAAAAGTTATGAATAATACAATGGAAGGGCTATATCGACTTGGGAAAGGCGATAAGTTAGTTCCGGGGGTAGCGAAATCCCATACGAAATCTGAAGATGGTAAAAAATATACATTTAAATTGCGAGAAGACGCTAAATGGTCGAATGGTGATCCTGTAACAGCAAAAGATTTTGTATATGCATGGCAAAGAGCAGTTAACCCTGATACGGCAGCGAAATCAGGATATATTATGCTTGATGTGAAAAATGCAGAGAAAATTAATAAAAGAGAGCTATCACCGGATCAATTAGGTGTAAAAGCGATAGATGATTATACATTTGAAGTTGAATTGGATAATCCAGTTCCATATTTTCTTGATTTAACGGTGTACCCACTATTTTTCCCATTAAATGAGAAGTATATGAAAGAACAGGGAGAAAAATTTGGTTTGGAAGCAAATACAACTTTGTATAACGGTCCATTTGTATTAAATGAATGGAAACATGAACAAAGTTTCCGATTAAAGAAAAATCCAAGCTATTGGGATCAAAAAGAAGTGAAATTAGAAGAAGTTAATTTTAATGTTGTAAAAGATACAGGAGCAGCTGTTAATTTGTATAATACGAATGCGATTGACAGAGTTGGTTTATCTGCGGAATTAGTTGATAAGTATAAAGGGCAACAAGATTTTAAAACAATTAATGATCCAACTGTATTCTTCTTACGTTTTAATCAAAAAAATCCAGCTTTAGCTAACAAAAATATTCGTAAGGCTATTTCTAGTGCATACGATCGAGATGGTATTGGTGAGGTTATTTTAAACAACGGTTCTAAGGGAGCTTACGGTTTAGTACCATCTGATTTTGTTAAGGGACCAGATAAGCAGGATTTCAGAAAAGAAAATGGAAAACTTTCAAAAGTCGATGTGAAGGAAGCTAAAAAATTCTGGGAAGCAGGAAAGAAAGAATTAGGTAAAGATAAAATAGAAATAGAATTTTTAAACTTTGATAATGAAGAATCTAAGAAAATTGGTGAGTATGTAAAGGGAGAATTAGAAAAGAATTTACCGGGTCTAACAGTAACAATTAAGATGCAGCCATTTGCACAAAAATTAAAACTTGAAGATAGTGGACAGTTTGATATTTCATTTACTGGATGGGGACCTGATTTCCCTGATGCAATCACATTCCTTGATATGTTTATAACAGATGGTTCACAAAATAAAATGAGTTATTCTAATGCCCAGTATGATGACCTTATTAAAAAGGCAAAGCAAGAAGGTTCGGATGTAAAAGGACGTTGGAATGACCTGTTAAAAGCAGAAAAAATCTTATTTGAGGATGCAGCAATTGCACCAGTATTCCAACGTGGTAGATCTATATTAGAAAGAGAAACAATTAAAGATGTATATATCCACAAATATGGCGGCGAATTAAGCTTTAAGTGGGCATCTGTAGAAAAATAAAAAAAGCAGGCTAACCGCCTGCTTTTTTTAATACGTACGTTTCTTATAAATGCCTTTCCCGCCAACTTGATTCCAGCCGGATTGGACATCCAAGCTTTTATTAACAAACTTCATCTTTTCTTTTCCGCCAAAGAGTTTTTCACCGATGCTATTTGTAATGACACCAATCAATGCTGTTATTCCGATGATGAGGGCCGCAACAGTGACAAAATCAATAAAAAAAGCAATCATTTGCAAATTCCCCCTTTGCCTGTCTGTATTTTTATTGTATGAGATAAAAGATAATAAAGAAAGAAATGTCAGAAAAATAATTGATTTATTTTAGAAATCGTATAGACATGAATGAGAATGTTTGTTAAAATGAGAACAAATGTTCTTTTTAATTCTCACTTATATAGTCTTACATTTCTTAATTGATTTATCAGGAAAAGGTAAGAAAACGTTCTCTTTTTCATAGGAAAGATTATGAGAAAATAACTATATATCACATGAAAAATCTATGAAAAGCAAGCGTTAAGAGGGTTGGAGATTAGTGTTAAAGAACAGTTAATGTAAGTGTGGTCATGTTACATAGCAGTGGAATACACGGAAGAGTTTTCTCAATTAGAAGGAAATTTACTGTATATTTCTTGCAAAATCTATTGTATAATGATTATAGAAGTTACTTATTAAAAGTAATTGTTGTTTGCTAAAAGTTGTTGCTTACATGAAATGCGATTTTTGCACTTTGTTTTAAGACAAGGTATCGCAAAAAATTGCTGGATTTAGAAATTTAAACTGTAATTAGTACAGAATTTGTACTCTTTAAGGAGAGTGAGCTTTGTATGGTAACATTATATAGTTCTCCAAGCTGTACGTCTTGTAGAAAGGCGAAGTTATGGCTAGAGGAAAATCATATTCCTTATACAGAACGTAATATTTTCTCAGATCCATTAACAATTGAGGAAATTAAAGAGATTTTACGTATGACAGAAAGCGGAACGGATGAGATTATTTCTACTCGTTCGAAAGTTTTCCAAGAATTAAATGTAAACTTAGAGTCTTTACCACTTCAAGATTTATATAAGATGATTCGTGACTATCCAGGGATTTTACGTCGTCCAATTATGATTGACGAGAAACGCCTTCAAGTAGGTTACAATGAAGACGAAATCCGCCGCTTCTTACCCCGTACAGTAAGAACGTTCCAATTGCGTGAAGCACAGCGTCTTGTAAATTAATTATAATAATATGAAAACCTTCTACCTATTATATAGTAGAAGGTTTTTTTTAATGTTTCACATTGCGTAATCGAACTTGTTGAACGATAAAGCCGATGCATAAAATGGTGAAAATAAACAAGTACGGAATGCTTGCAGTGAAACTCGGGTTGTTATGAAAAAAGGTTGCAAGTCGGTCTTCATGTGTGACCATTTTTCCTGCTGTATAGGAGAGAATCGCTGCCCCGCAATAAATGAGGAATGGAAAGCGTTCCATAAGTATTAAAATGAGTTTGCTGCCCCAAATAATAATCGGGATAGAAATGAGTAAGCCGATTATTACGAGTGAAAATCTTCCGTGAGCTGCTCCTGCAATGGCAATAACGTTGTCAAATCCCATAACGAGATCCGCGAATACTATTGTACGCACAGCTTGAAATAAAGTTGTTTTTCCTTGAATAGAAGAAAGATCGTTGCTATTATCAGTTAGTAAATTTACTGCAATTAATGTAAGTAAAACGCCCCCGGTCAGTTGCAGAAATGGAATGTCGAGTAAATAGACAGCTAGTATAGTAAGGACAATTCTTAGTACGATTGCTAAAAGAGTACCGATCAAAATGGCTTTATTTCGCTTTGATTCAGGTAAATTTCGGCTAGCTAGTGCGATGACAATTGCGTTGTCACCACCTAATACAACATCGATACCGACAATCATTAGTACAGATGTTAAAAACTCTAAGTCCATTCGTCTGCCTCCATTTATGATGTTTTAATAAGCGAACTATATGTATGTTGTGAAGAGAGAGATTAAATAATCTTCTCTAATAACAGTTTCACTTTATTACAGTGTACGGGGGAAGGTGGAAATGTATGTCCAAATTTTTTATGAGTGAGAAATCGCTATAATGATATATTTGTGTAGATGGTCGAATAAAGATAGGCATATAACTATTTTTGTAAAATAAATCGATTTTATTTCCATTCTGGAGAATCTTATCATAAAATGAGAGTACAAGAATCTATTGATTTGTCATATGAGTGGGGAATCCCTTCATAACAATTCTAAGCAGGAAGGGAGAGTTGTATTTTGGATATTGAAAGAATTAATGACCATACGATGAAATTTTTTATTACGTACATTGATATAGAGGACAGAGGGTTTAATCGTGAAGAGATTTGGTACGACCGCGAACGAAGTGAAGAGCTCTTTTGGGAGATGATGGACGAAGCTCGTGATCATGATGATTTCTTTATTGATGGGCCGTTATGGATTCAAGTGCAAGCAGTCGATAAAGGGATTGAAGTACTTGTCACGAAAGCAGAGCTTTCAAAGGATGGACAAAAGTTAGAACTACCGATAGGTGTAGATAAAATTATAGACATTCCTCTAGATGAAGGTATTGAATCATTATTCCAGCAAGAATTAGTGGAAGAGGTAGAAGAACAAGCAGGAACAAACTTTAACGAAGATGGTACGTTTGGCTTTTTAATTAAGTTTAATGATTTTGAAGATGTCATTTCATTAAGTCATCGTCTTATCTTTGAGGATATAAAAGATGAGCTATATTCATTTGAGAACCGCTATTATGTATATGTGGAATTCGATGAAGTGCTACATGATGAAGAAGAAATTGATCGTATTTTAAGTATTGTTTTAGAATACGGAGAAGAATCAACTTTAACAATTCATCGTGTAAGTGAGTATGGGAAACAAATTGTGAAAGAGCATGCGCTTGAAACAATTCGCAATAATTTTCCTGCTAAAACGTAGGCCGATTTCTGTAGTATGAAATCGGCTTTTTATATGAAGAATAGGAAAGCTTTCTTAGTAAGGAGGTAAGAGATGAAAAATACGTTAAAGTTGATTTTCTTTGTTTTACTATTGTTCGCATTATTTGTTTCGTTACGTATGTTTATTGATGTTGCATTTTATTCGGATGTAATTGGGATAAAAGATGTTTCGATTTTAGGTATTATTAGTATTTTATTTACGGTATCTGCATTTTTAATTGGCTGCGTTATTTTCTTAGAGAACCGTCATCCGTCTAAAACACTTACATGGCTCATTGTGTTAGGTATTTTTCCGGTATTTGGATTCTTCGCTTATTTATTATTTGGACAGAACTTTCGGAGGAAGAGAATGTTCCAAAAGAAGGCGCTGCTCGATGAACAAGCGTTTTTACAATATAAGGGGCATGAAGATTACGAAGAACGGATTTTGCGCAATCATAAGCATCAAGAGCTGTTATTTCGTTTAGCGGATCGCTTAGGCGCTTTAAATATTTCATTTCAAACTGAAACGAGAACATTAACAAATGGAGATGAAACGTTTCAGGCCATTTTAGATGGATTAAAACGAGCGAAACACCACATTCATATGGAATATTACATTGTGCGTGATGATAAGCTTGGAACAGAAATTAAAGATATTTTAATACAAAAATCAAAAGAAGGCGTAGTCGTTCGTTTTTTGTATGATGCGGTTGGTAGTTTTAAATTATCCAAATCGTATATTGCAGAATTAAACGATGCAGGTGTCGAAATGATCCCGTTCTTTCCTGTGCGCTTTCCGATTTTAAACGATAAGATTAATTATAGAAACCACCGAAAAATCGTTATTATTGATGGAAATGAAGGATTTGTAGGAGGTTTAAATATTGGTGATGAATATTTAGGGAAGGATAAGTACTTCGGCTTTTGGCGAGACACGCATTTATATTTGCGTGGTGAAGCTGTACAAAGTTTACAGCTTATTTTCCTTCAAGATTGGTTTTATATGACTGGTGAGGCTGTGCTAGCCCCTGAATATTTACAAGCGAAAGCAGTTGAGGGGGATCATTGGGGAGGTGTGCAGCTCGTTGGAGGTGGACCGGATAATAAATGGGAAACCATTAAACATTTATATTTTGCCATGATTGCTTCAGCGCGGAAATCCATTTGGATTGCGACGCCATATTTCATTCCGGATGATGATATTTTATCTGCATTAAAGGTAGCTGCACTTGCTGGTATTGATGTTCGTTTGTTAATGCCGAGTAAGCCTGATAAGCGCACTGTCTTTTACGCATCGAGATCGTACTTCCCAGAGCTTTTAGATGCAGGGGTAAAGATATATGAATATGAAAAAGGTTTTCTCCATAGTAAAGTTGTCATTGTCGATTCTGATTTAGCTTCAATTGGGACAGCTAATATGGATATGAGAAGTTTTCATTTGAACTTTGAAGTAAATGCCTTTTTATATGATACAGATAGCATTCGAAAACTTGTTCAAGATTTTAAAGACGATTTAGAAGAATCCAGTGAAATTCATGTCGATCGTTTTCATAAAAGGCGTCTTCATAGACGAATTGTTGAATCAACGTATCGCCTATTATCGCCTTTATTATAAAAAGAGATGTCCGAAATTGGGACATCTCTTTTTTAAAGGAATTTGTAACAAATTGTAGAATATAAGGAGCTGAAAGGGTGTGATTCCGATGTTTATCGCCAAAAGAGAAAACGGAGAAAAAATTCATCTACTCTATCATCATGATGAAGAGCTTTTACACCGTATGCGTAAAATGGAGAGCTTCTTTTGCATAGCTTGTGGGAAGGAAGTGCAAATGAAATTAGGGAAACAAAAAAAGTGGCATTTTGCTCATAAGAAAGTGGATTCATGTTTAGCATTTTATGAAGCAGAATCTATATATCATATGCATGGTAAAGAATTGTTATATAGGTGGTTCGAACAGCAAAATTTTCATGTAGATATAGAGCATTATCTTCCAGAGATTCAGCAACGACCAGATATTTTCATAGAGAGAGCAGGGAGAAAAATTGCGATTGAATACCAGTGTGCAAATCTTTCTATAGAGCAGTTGTACAAACGAACCTATTCGTATTGGCAAGTTGGTATACAGGTCATTTGGATCATTGGTGGAAATCAATTGAAAAAGCACTCTGCCTATTGGATGAAATTCTCCTCACTTATGGCTTTCTCCTTACAATCTTATCCTCAGCCACTTCTTATTTTCTTCTGTTCAAAACAAAAATCATTTATGAAATGCGCATTTATCACTTCATTTTCTACAAGCGTCTCTTTCTCGCATATTATATATTTACCAATTGAAACGACTACTTTTGAAATGCTCTTTTCTTCTGTTCCTTTCCAAAAGGAAATATTAGACCGAGAATGGAAGAAGCGAAAGGACTATTTTCGTCAAAACGCTCTGCCTATTTGGAATTATAATCATAAGTCATTATTACGCCTCTTATATCAATGTAGATGTACCCCAGCAAATTTTCCTTCTGAAATCGGTGTGCCGCTCCCGTCTTCATTTGCTTTTCAAACAAATCCATTTATATGGCAAGCTTTTCTATATATGAAGTGTGTAGGTGAGCTTATGGTAGGAGATTGCCTTTCCCTTCAATATGTGTGTAGTTATGTGAAAAAGTATACGAAAAGGCGCATGCTCCCGTACTTTTCACAGCATATATGGAAAGTGGCGGTTACTGAATATATGACATTTTTATGCTATACAGGTATATTGCAGAAAGTAGGGACTTATAAGTACCGGAAAATAAGGGGGATAACTATGTTAAAAACAGAGCAGGAAGTTATGAAATATGATGAAGTTTGCTTAGCGTATGCCTTATCTTTATTTGAGGCAAAGTACAACATGAGAGAAGGAAAAGGGGATATAATAAAGACTGATCGTGAAGGAATTACATAAGAAAAAATCGAATTGTATGTAAGTAGAGATATTTAAAGGAGGGCTTAAAGGATGTCTGAACAAAACACAGCAAAAACATTACCAGATCGCAACGAGATTGAAGAATCAAGTACGTGGCGATTAGAAGATATTTTCCAAACAGATGCAGAATGGGAAAAAGAATTTCAAGCTATTAAAGATCTATTACCGAAGTTAACTGAATTTAAAGGGAAACTTGGTGACTCTGCGAACAATTTACTTGAAGCATTGCAATATGAAGATGAAATTTCAATGCGATTAGGTAAGCTATATACATATGCACATATGCGTTACGATCAAGATACAACAAACTCTGTGTATCAAGCATTAAATGATCGCGCGACAAATTTATATTCACAAGTATCCAGTAGTACAGCATATATTGTGCCTGAAATTTTATCGATTTCAGAAGATACACTGCAAACATTCTTGAAAGAAAATAGAGACTTAAGTATATATGAACATGCATTAGAAGAAATTACGCGTCAACGCCCGCACGTATTATCTGAAGCAGAAGAGGCTCTATTAGCAGAAGCATCTGAAGTAATGAGTGCATCAAGTAATACATTTGGTATGTTGAATAATGCGGATTTGAAATTCCCATCTATTAAAGGTGAGGATGGAGAAGAAGTAGAAATTACACATGGTCGTTACATTCAGTTTTTAGAAAGTGATGATCGTCGTGTACGCGAAGATGCATTCAAAGCTGTATATGAAACGTACGGAAAATATAAGAACACATTTGCAAGTACGTTAAGCGGAGCGGTGAAGCGTAATAATTTCAATGCGCGCGTTCGCAAATACGATTCTGCACGTCAAGCTGCATTAAGTAATAATAATATTCCTGAAGCGGTGTATGATCAACTTGTTGAATCCGTAAATGATAATTTACACTTGCTACATCGTTACATTGATATTCGTAAGCGTGCACTAGGACTTGATGAGCTTCATATGTATGATTTATATACACCACTTGTACCAGAAGTGAAAATGAACGTGAAGTATGAAGAAGCACAAGACATGTTATTAAAGTCTCTAAATGTCCTTGGTGATGAGTATGTTGACATTTTAAAAGAAGCATATGAAAATCGCTGGGTAGATGTGTATGAGAATAAAGGAAAGCGAAGTGGAGCATATTCATCTGGTGCATATGGAACAAATCCGTATATTTTAATGAACTGGCATGATAATGTAAATAATTTATTTACGCTTGCTCATGAGTTTGGTCATTCCGTGCATAGTTACTATACAAGAAAAACGCAGCCGCACGTATACGGTGATTATTCAATCTTCGTTGCGGAAGTAGCATCAACTTGTAATGAAGCGTTACTAAACGATTATTTATTAAAAACGACAGAAGATAAGAAAGAGCGTCTATACTTATTAAATCATTATTTAGAAGGATTCCGTGGTACTGTATTCCGTCAAACGATGTTCGCAGAGTTTGAGCATATTATTCATAAGAAAGTACAAGAGGGACATGCGGTTACGCCAGACATGTTAACGGAGATCTACTATGGTTTAAATAAGAAATATTTCGGTGATGCTTTAGTAATCGATGAAGAAATTGGTTTAGAGTGGTCTCGTATTCCGCACTTCTACTATAATTATTACGTATACCAATACGCAACAGGATTTAGTGCTGCAACGGCTCTATCTAAACAAATTTTAGAAGAAGGGCAACCAGCAGTAGAACGTTACATTAATGAGTTCTTAAAAGCAGGAAGCTCGGATTATCCAATTGAAGTGCTGAAAAAGGCTGGAGTAGATATGGCATCTCCAGAACCGGTAAAAGAAGCGCTACAAGTATTTGAAGAGAAATTAAATGAATTAGAAGCATTATTATTTGAAGAGAAGTAATAAAAAAGACGAGGGATTTACCTCGTCTTTTTGTTTGGATATAATTTTGTCGATATTTGTCGATGTAATAAAACGAATTTCCTTCTTTTTTCTAAATTAGAAGGCAGTTTTGCAGTTGGTTTTTGTAGTTAAAACCCTTTAAAGCGTTTTTTATGGTTGAAATAAGAGAGAGCGATGACAATGACTCCAAATAAAAGAGGGAAGGCAATAATTTTAGGGAAAGCTTGTAGTAGAGAGAGGATGTACAAGAAAAAAGAAACGATGATAGCTAGTAAGATTAGTAAAATATACGTTTTTTTCATACAGAACACCTCCAAAAGAGCTTTTTTATAGCTTATTCAGAAATGAAAACGTTTAGAATGTGACAAAAGTGTGAAATTCGACAAAAGGGGTTGTCATCTGACGTCGAATCTTGTAATATAATAAGCGTGAACGAATTCACATACAAACATATACCCCTTTGTTTGAACGTGAAAATTTCTCCCATCCCCTTTAATATTTTTATAAGCCGTAAAGAAAAAGACCTGGTGTTTACACCAGGTCTTTTTCTTTTGCTATCCATTTCCAATAACGCTCACATTTTACGTCAATCATTTGTACTTTTCGTTTCAGTTGTAATTTTTTTAGTTCACGCTCGATCTCTTGCTGCGAACAGTCGTATATAAATGCTACTTCTTTTGAAGATATAAATTGCGTTGCTTCTAGTAACACTTCTAAAGGCGGTAATGGTTCTGGCTCGATTTCACATTTTACAAGTTCTTTTAATAATTGTACGTATACATCATAGGAATAAGTTCCAGCGATTTTAATACCTTCTTCATCTGAATTCGCATGAAAAAATACGAGAGAAGGTATTTCGGTAATATGCATCTCATTTGTGAATTTCAAGTCACATTGGAAAGCTTTTTTTGCGCTGGCGGAATATAGGTCTTTTTTAAATTCCTCTACATCAATGTCGCTATCTTTTGCACATGCAAGTAATAATTCGCAGTCTGGGTTTGATACATTTTCAAGGAAAATGTATTCTTGGAGTTTTCGCAAAAACTTCGAACCTGCTTTTCGACCCTGTAACTCCGCTGCCTTAATTGCCATCGAAACTAAATATGGTGTTGATGATGCCTCTTGCATATGTACTTTTCCATCACATGAAAAACCTTGTAAGCTTGTCGTCTTTTCCCACACAAATCGAATATTAGCAGGTTTATTCCATTTGTGTGAGGAAGCGTTCGTTCCGTCCACTTTTCCAGTTACAATATGACGAATAGAGAAGTATTTCCCGTATTCAAGCCATAGTTTAATAATAAAGGGTTCAATTTCCCAGCAATCTTTACAAAGTGGATCAATAAATAAATATGCTTCTACAGACTTATGCTCACATGCGGAAGGAGATGGCATATTGATATGCTTTGCTTCCTGTTTATCCATTATATTTCACCTGTTTCGTTTGGAGTATTAACCATATGCTGAGCAGTTAATGCTAAACGTTCAAAAACGAACTCTCTTATATGACCGTGCACTCCTGTGTCATCCATTGCTTGCTCCATGCATGATAGCCAAGCCTCTGCTCGTTTTGGCGTAATCTCAAACGGAAGATGGCGTGCTCTTAACATAGGATGACCATGTTCTTCAGTGTACAAATTAGGACCACCTAAATATTGTGTTAAAAATTGTTTCTGCTTCCTAGCGGTTTCTGTTAAATCATCCGGGAAGATGGGAGATAGGTCAGGGTGCTTACTGACATAGGAATAAAATGTGTCTACTAATATTGCAATGCATTGTTCACCGCCAATTGCTTCAAATGGTGTCATCGGTTGCTTGCTCATCCTTTATAAACTCCTTTTTCCATGAAATGTATATCTATTGTAGCAATGGAATGTTAGGGAGGGCAAATAAACAGCCTTCATAACATTCTTTGCTTATTCTACAGATGTAAAAGAATCTTTTCTTTTTTAAAGTGAGATGTATCCACTAGTAGAACGTATTCACTAGTGGAATTTTCACTTTAGCGTGCTTTGTTTTGTTTGGCAAGGAAAAAGCGTTTTACTTTATTATTTGTATGACGGATGGGTATGTCGTGTTGCTTTAATAAATGAATAAATGCAGCTTTTCCTGTTTCTTCATCTTGCACTTCAAATTCAATTTCATAATCATCGTGATT
The DNA here is from genome assembly GCF_921008455.1 of Bacillus basilensis. Lineage (NCBI taxonomy): Bacteria > Bacillati > Bacillota > Bacilli > Caryophanales > Bacillaceae > Bacillus > Bacillus basilensis. Next base: position 1,200,954 of record NZ_CAKLBZ010000001.1, read on the forward strand.
GTAATAGAAACTATGATCAAAGACAAGCGTTCCGTCTTCAAATAACGTTTCAGCTCTTTCAGTTGTTAAACTACCCATATAAGCTAAAGTAGAAACAGGAATTTGTAGTTTGCGTAGTTGATCCATTACAGCCCCTGAAATAATTACGTTTGTTTCCATCATCATTCTTGCTTCGTCTTCTGTTACGACTTGATGCGTTTCCAACAAGCCAACTTCTGCAGGTTGTTTCAATGTTAATGTATAAGTTTCTTCTTTATGACGAATACGAAGTGCAGAGCCAGCTTCTTTTAATGAGAAGTTCGGTGTTTCAAAGTAGTGATTCACTTGTTTCGTAAATACCTCAATAGAAAACGATTTACATAATGTAACGAATTCTTCTTCTGTAACTATATTTTTAAATTCAATTTCAATTTCTTGTTTCATTGTATGCACTCCCTTTGATAAATAATTCTTTACACATTATCGCTTTTTCACAAATTTGGTTCAATGTTTTATTTGTTTGCGTCCATGTTATGATACAATAATACTGTTAAGTAAGACAGGAAGTTGAGATGGAGGAGTTAGAGCATGCAAAATAAAATCCAAGTTAAGAGCGTAGAAAAGAGAGAGAATGCTCTTATTTTTTGTGCGGAAAATAGTGAAATAGAGGTAAAGGAGTTAAGTACGCGTAATCACGTACTTGTAGACTCAGACAATTTATCATTTTTATATATCTTAGAAAACGAATCATCTTTCATTTATGTAAGTATTCCGCACACATGCTGGGAAGCAATGCATGAAGCGATGAATAACGATGTGGTAATGTTCGTTCGCGTAAATGACATTGAAATGGAATTAGAAGGATTAAAAGAAGAAGTAGAATATTTAGTTGAAAATATTGAAGGTAATGCAAATTATGGAGAAGAATTAGTAACTGCTGTAGAAAAGGTATTTCTATAAGCAAATGGATTGATTTTGGTGGTGGTTGAAATGAATCGAAATTGGGAAGAATTTTTAGCACCTTACCATCAAGCGGTGGCAGAGCTGAAAGTGAAACTAAAAGGAATGCGTACTCAATTTGCAATGTTAACAGAGCATTCTCCAATTGAGTTTGTAACAGGAAGGGTAAAGTCGGTTGCGAGTATTATTGATAAAGCGGAGAAGAGAAATGTACCGTTAGACCGGCTGAGAGAAGATATGCAAGACATCGCGGGTCTTCGAATGATGTGTCAATTTGTTGACGAAATTAAGCCTGTTGTAGAATATCTTCGAAAACGAAATGACTTTGAAATCGTGGAAGAACGTGATTATGTCACGCAAAAGAAAGATAGCGGTTATCGTTCTTATCACGTTGTTATTAGTTATCCTGTTCAAACGATTCAAGGAGAACAAAAAGTATTGGTAGAAATCCAAATACGCACGTTAGCAATGAACTTTTGGGCAACAATTGAGCATTCTTTAAATTATAAATATAGTGGACGTTTTCCTGAAGATATTAAAATACGCTTGCAACGTGCAGCGGAAGCAGCATTTTTATTAGATGAAGAAATGTCTTCTATCCGTCTTGAAATTCAAGAAGCGCAGAAAGCTTTTTCAAGAAAGCAAGAAACGAAAGATTCCGAATCATAAACTAAAGGGTGTTGGGCGATGAAATTTACAATTATGTCAAAGGGAGATCAATCATCAGATACACTGGCAAGCACGATGAAAGAATACTTGCTAGATTTTGGATTTATAATGGATGAACAGGAACCCGATATTGTAATTTCTGTTGGAGGAGATGGAACGCTTTTATATGCGTTTCATCGTTATTATAATCGATTAGATGAAACAGCATTTGTTGGCGTACATACAGGGCACTTAGGTTTCTATGCAGATTGGTTACCGACAGAAGTAGAGAAATTAGTAATTGCAATTGCTAAAACGCCATTCCAAGTGGTGGAATACCCGCTTTTAGAAGTGATTATTCGCTATGTGAATGGGAGTAAAGAGTCACAGTATTTGGCGATGAATGAAGCGACTGTAAAAAGTGCAGAAGGTACATTAGTAACAGAAGTGGAAATACGCGGAGAGTACTTTGAAACGTTCCGCGGGGATGGCCTTTGTATTTCTACCCCTTCAGGAAGTACTGCGTATAATAAAGCGCTTGGTGGAGCGATTATTCACCCTTCTATTGAAGCGATTCAAATTGCAGAAATGGCATCTATTAATAACCGTGTGTTTCGTACGGTAGGTTCGCCGCTCGTACTGCCAAAGCATCATACATGTGTGTTGAAGCCTGCTGCAGGAATGAACTTACAAATTACGGTGGACCATTTAACGATGGTTCATCAAGATGTGAAATCAATTCAGTATCGCGTTGCAAACGAGAAAGTACGATTTGTTCGTTTCCGTCCATTCCCGTTCTGGAAACGAGTTCGTGACTCGTTTGTTGCAGATAAATAGAAAGGGTTTATATATTTGAACAGATTTACATTGAAATGGGATATAGAATCGGCTGAAGAGGGAACTTTAGTTAGAGAATTTTTAAAAACAAAAGGGATTTCTAAAGCCGCATTAACGGATATAAAGTTTCGCGGCGGAGCTATTGAAGTAAATGGTCAACATACGAGTGTCCGTCATCAGTTGCAAGTTGGTGAAGAATTACGTGTCTTTTTTCCGGTGGAGGAAAGAAGTGAAGGGATGATTGCAGAGGATATCCCTTTATGTATTGTATATGAAGATGATGCAGTTCTTGTCATTAATAAAGAGGCGAACATGTCAACGATTCCGTCTAGAGAACATCCATCAGGGAGTGTTGCGAATGCGCTCTTATCTCATTATGATAAACAGCATCTTGCAAGCACGGTGCATATTGTAACAAGATTAGATCGTGACACTTCAGGGCTTATGCTTATTGCAAAAAATCGTTTCGTACATCACCTTTTATCGAAACAGCATCAACAAAAAGCTGTGAAAAGAACGTATGAAGCAATCGTTCATGGGGAGATGATAGAACGAGAAGGGACGATTGATGCACCGATTGGACGAAAATCGGATAGCATTATTGAGCGAAAGGTTTGTGAAGATGGGCAAAGAGCAGTTACTCATTTTAGAGTAATTGATAGTGCGAATCATAAGACACATGTATCGCTTGAGCTTGATACAGGAAGAACGCATCAAATTCGTGTGCATATGGCGCATATAGGGCATCCGTTACTTGGCGATAATTTATATGGTGGAAAAAGGGATGAAATGAAACGACAAGCACTTCATAGTACATCTTTGACGTTTTATCATCCTATTTTAGAGAAGGAAATGTCTTTCGCTACAACGATTCCAAGTGATATGCAAGAGGTATTAAAGCATGATTAAAAAGGGAACAAAATTCTTCTGTAATGAAGAATTTTGTTCCCTTTTTTCTTAGCGGAATAATATTAAAATTTGATTTTCACCCGTGCGCTTTATAACGAAAAAACCACTTTCGGATTTTGTAGCAATGCCATCGTCATTTGGACGGCAATATCCATGGGTTTCGCAAGTGCCGTCATCACGTACTAACATTTGTCCAATTAATCCGACAGGAAGCCACTCGGTACGATCTTTCCTTGCTATATATTTGCAAGCTGGATCCCATTCTGTATTTAAAAGTGGTTGTATGTCTTGCGATTCCGAATGTACATATTGGCGTTTTCCGAAGCTATCTGTTTTGTAGCGTTTTTGCCAACTTAAAGCACCGCTATTTCCTATAAGAGCGGGGGTTGCACTAGATATTCCTAAAATGAATGAATCATTTGAAGTAGCGATTCGAATTTTTTCTTCGCTACTAAATGTAACGAAATAACCGACATCAATAAGAGTATTGTCTGCTGTTTCAAACATTTGTGCAAAATCGGTTCCGCTTGCATTATAAGAAGCGCCATCAATATACATTTCTCCATTATGAGCAAGCCACTTTGCACCGATATTATGATCGATTTCATTTGATCCGTTTGCAATAAACCAAGAATATGATTCTTCTGCTGTGCCGAAGCGTCCCATAATATGGCTACCTGCAAAATGAGCTGTTGATGTATGATTACCTTCCGCATGAGAAGAGAATCCGTTAGCGATAGTAGCGGTTCCTTCTGCATGTGCTGCTTCGCCTAAAGCGATCGTATGTTTACCTTCCGCATGAGAATAAGAGCCACCTGCTATCGTTTCACTTCCTTCACTATGGGAACTATGTCCAGTTGCTTTTGTTTTTGATCCTTCTGCATGGGAGAAAGAAGCTTTTGCGTGTGTAAGAAGCCCTTCTGCGTGTGAAGCTGTACCCTCTGCATTAGAGTGAAGTCCTTCTGCATGTGCATACCGTCCCCCTTTTTTTACTTTTGTATTTTCAGGTGTAGGGGTTTGAATTATGATAGTTTTTTCTGTTTGTATATCATTGGATGGTGCTAATGCTTCTTTTATTTTCTTCACTTGATTTATAATAGCAGCTGGAATTTCTGATTCCGCTTTTTTATTTATTGCTACAGGGATGTTTTCTTCTGTATTTTTCTCTGTTTGTTCAGAAGATACAATCTGTTCATTATGAGTAGGCAGAGAGTTGTTTTTTTGCTGCATCTTTGTTTTTTTATTATCAATTATGCGGCTCATTACAGCATTTTCTAAAGAGACATATTTTGGTCTAGCTTTGTTTTTGGGGGAAGCTTCTTGTCCTTCCAATTCTTCTAAAGCTGCAGCTCGAATGCTGCACCAGTTGTTAATTCCGTACATGGGCAGATAAAAAGGCGGGCATTTTCTTTTTTGTTTAGAAGATTTTTTCTTCATTCTGTCACCTCCTGCGACAGTATATGCCGTGTAATGAAAAAAAGATGCACTTTATTGCATCTTTTTTTCATTACTTTACCTAGTTTTTATATGAGAGCCGCCTAAATGGTACGATAATCCCTCGTAATTTATGGATGGTACGTAAATAAGAGGCGTTATGAAATTGGGCGGAATTTCTCAGGGACAAAAGGCAGGGAGGAAGGGACGGAAACGGTCTCCATTTCGGGATAACGTAGCCCAGTTAGTTTGCCACCAAATACAGCGCCAGTGTCAATATTGACTGTATGATTTACAAAGCGAGGTTCTTTTACGGGTGTATGTCCATATACAATCCAAGCTTGTCCTTTATATTCCTTCGCCCAGTCGCGACGGACAGGTGAGCCGTCAGCATGTTTTTCTCCTGTAATATCGCCATATAATACAAAGGTTTGTACTTTTTTATCTTGTCTTCCTATATAATCTTGCCGAATTCCGGCGTGACATACAAGTAACCTTTTCTCATCGAGTACGTGATATAAAGGGGATTGCTCGTAAAGTGTGATGAATTTTTGTTTTATAATGTTTTGTTTATGAGAAGGCAGTGCTTCATATTCAGCAACAGTTGTTTCGAGTCCATGAGCGATTGTTACATTACGCCCAAGGAAAAATCGGTATAGTTTATTACAGTGATTTCCCGGAGCGTAATAAGCTACTTTTTTATTTATGACAAGTTCCCATACAATTTCAATCATACGTAATGAATGAGGGCCTCGATCAGTAATATCACCAACAAACGCAATTTGGCGTTGATCAGGGTGAATTGGCAGGTCACTATTCCAGTTATATCCGAGTTTCGTCGTTAAATCTTGAAACTCTTGGAAGCATCCATGTATATCCCCTATAATGTCATATTTCATATTTAAACCTCCATCATATTTTTCATTAGTATATCTAAAAAAGGATAGAGATAAAAATATACCGTTTTTGTACGTCAGTTGAACATAAAGATTTTCGTTCTTGAGCGAACGTTTAAAACAAATCCAATCGCTATCATGTATGTGAGTAAGGAACTTCCTCCGTAGCTCATAAGGGGTAATGTGATTCCTGTAATAGGCAGTAATCCGATGGTCATCCCGATATTTTGGAATACTTGAAAAGTAAACATTCCGATTGTACCAGCACAGATGTAACTACCGAAAGGGTCATTACTTTCTAAAGCGATATGAATCATGCGGAAAATAAGTAGGAAAAAAAGTGCAATAATGACACTTGCGCCTAAAAAGCCGAATTGTTCAGCGACATTAGTGAAAATAAAATCTGTATGTGGTTCTGGAAAGTATACTTGTCCATTTTCCCAACCTTTTCCTTGCATTTCCCCTGATCCAGTAGCTAAGAAAGCTTGTCTTAATTGATAGCCTTGCGCATCATATTTGTAGGGCGCTAACCAGCCGTAGAAGCGATTTAGTTGATATTCTTGTAAAATGTGTGCTTTAAAGAATTTTGTATGAGTAAAAAAAATATACGTTAATGTAACGCCAGTTGCAAAAATACCGGAAACTAATCCGAAAATAAAACGCCAACGTATACCAGAAACTAGTATCATTGCTGCGAGCATAGCGGAAATTACCATTGTGTTTCCTAAATCAGGCTCCTTTGCAATAAGTAGTAGTGGTGGCAAACTTGTTGCGCATATTTTGCCGAGCAATAAAAAATCATCGTGTATTGTCCGGCAAAAATATTTCTCATTGTGATTTGCTATAATTCGTCCGGTGACGATAATTAAAAACAATTTCATAATTTCAGAAGGCTGGAAATTTCCGATGCCTGGGAGCCTGTACCAAGCTGTTGCGCCTTTAATTGTAATGGCACCTGGTACTTGAAGTTCTAGTCCAATAAGTAGTATCAATGCAAAGCTATATAAATACCAAGCAATTTTTTGATAACGATCGAAATCAATAATCATAATCATGCCAATGGCTATAAATCCAATGAAGTACCATTGGATTTGCTTTAATACAAAATTTACATTTTGCAAAAATGGTGGTAAAGAGGCTTGTGCACTTGCAATTGCAAAGCAACTAACAATCCCAATGGCAAATAAGATGAATAGTAATACGTAGTCTATTTGATATTGAGAATTTGGATCTTTCAATGTATGTATTCCTTTCTATCGCCTAGTAAGTGTATGAATCATGTCATGATAAAAATAATATACAAGCAGACTATGCATACATTTATTCCACTATTTGTGGGAAGTCATACATCACAAAGAAGGAATAGCTCCTTCCTTGTGATGGACTATATGGCACGGAGTTCTTTTGTAATTATATTTAAACAATAGGAAAGACGTGTATGTGTATTTATATCTGGAATGAGGTTCGGAAATAGATTGTAATATTTGAACGCATTTTTATACCATCCGTAAGCTCTTATCAAACCCTTTTTATAATGTTTGGGGTCTTGTAAGAAACCATACTTTTTTGAGGTTAAAACGAGATGAGAAAAATCTTCACAGCCTTCAAGGAATTTGTGACGTACTTGCTGTCCAGTATGAACGCGGAAGGAACTTAAAGGCTCAGTGATATACATCGCATCACCTTTTGAAAGTAAATTGATCCAAGAGGCCATATCAACACTACAACCATATTTTCTGCCATTTAAAGTGCCGAAAGGTTCTGTTAATAGACTTTTTCTAAAGAGTACGATTGTAGGTTCGCCGATAATATTTTGTCCCGCTAAAAGCATACGGTTTCCAAAATCTTTCCCATTTAGTAGAGTATTTTCATCATATAATTTTTTCATGGAGGGGTGTTGTTCAATTATATCTCCATCATCATTGATCCAAGTACGATAGGATGTGATAAGTGCAAGATTTTTATTTAAGTCTTGTTGGAAATAAAACATCATTTTTTCAATTTTATTATTATAAAATATATCATCGTCCATTAAGAAATTTATGTACTCTCCATTTGAATGTTCTAAGAGCGTAAGGGCGTTATGAAATTGTCCTAAAGTAGAGGGATTTCGAATGTACGTTATATGTTTATGCTTATGTAAATAATCTCTGTATATTAATTTTTCTGTTTCATTATTTGTGCTATCGTCTCCTACAATAATTTCAATATTTGAATACGTTTGTGCTAATGCACTTTCTAGAGCAATTTTAAAATAATGTGGTCGATTATAGGTGGGAATAAGGATGGAAACGAGAGGTGGATTTTTTATAGTATCCATATACAACTACCTTTCAGAAATTTTTTTTGTAAGAATAATATCTTGATAACTGGTGTGTTCAGTTCTGCCACACCATGAACCATAATGGGGAGGAGTCTGTACTTCTAGCCCATATTTATTTAATAGAGTACGAATATCTTCCTCAGGATAGGCAACTGCGAAATTCGGGATATCTTTATTTAGAACATAACAATTGTCAATTTGATGATAAAAACCTAACGTACTTAGCCCTGCATTTAAGTAATAGGAAGATTCAGGATTAATTAAAAAGAAAGTAATAAAACATCTCCCATCTTTTTTCAGAACTCGTGCAATCTCGCATACGTAATGTTCTAATTCTTTCGGAAGGAGATGGGTAAATACAGACGTTAAAAAAATAAAATCGAATGATTCATCTTCATATGGAAACTTGTATTGGGAAGCATCTTCTTTTCCATCGGGATTGTAGAATTGGTTATATATATCGACATGTTCAAAATGGAAATTGTTACGGCGTGTTGAAATGTTATTTTTGCACCATGTAATTCCCTTATTAAATAAGTCAAATCCATAATAAGTACCATCATCGCTTAAATAGTTCATTAATGGAACCGCCATCCGGCCGATACCACAGCCTATATCTAGCACTGTTTCATTTGATTTTAAATTGCCAATTTCAATAAAATACTGCATAAACTCTTTTCCAACTTCTTCAAAGTCACCCCCTACATATTGAACGAGTTCTGGGGGTGGAATTAATGTGATTTTTTTCTCATTTTCGTTCATACATTCACTCCGTCCTTGTAGTAAAGTAAGAGATTTTTATTGCATATATAAGTTAATCATTTGTAGTGAGGGGAACTTTACACGATTGGTTCTTACGAATCAGTAGTGTGATAGAACCCCTCAAAAGAATAAAATTGTATTCTATTCTTTTCGCCAATAAATACCGAAATCATCAATTTGAGTCATAGGAGCTTTTATGTTTCTTTCACTTCTGAAATCTGTTACAGCCTCTGCGCATGTTATCAATCCATAATCATCAATAATAATAAAGCCACCTGTTGAAACTTTATCATATAAATTTACAAGACTATCCATCGTTGATTCATACATATCACCGTCAAGGCGAGCAATTGCAATTTTTTCTACCGGTGCTGAAGGCAGTGTGTCTTTAAACCAACCCTTTAAAAATTTCACCTGATCATTTAATAAATCGTATTTTTTAAAATTTTCTTGTACTGTTTCTAAAGAAACTCGTAAGTAATCGAATGTGTGCAAATAATCACCATAATCTTTCGGATATTGTTCTAAGTTAGGTGCGGGCAGACCTTCAAATGAATCGGCAACCCATACAGTACGATCCTTAATGTTGTTTGCTTGTAAAAATCCATTCATAAAAATGCATGATCCTCCGCGCCATACACCAGTTTCAATAAAATCGCCTTCTATATTTTCCCTGACTACAGTTTCCATAGCCTCTTGTAATTGATTCATACGTTTTCGACCAACCATACTGTGTGCAGCTCTTGGCCAATCCTTGCCACCTTGACGCTCATTGTCTGAAACGTTAGGATTAACGATTTTTAAATTGTGATTTTCTACATACTGCTTAAGAAATAAAGGAAGTGGAACCGTAACTGGTTCATATGATAGTTCTTTAGATATATGTAACGAAGCAGGTAAGTATGGTTCGTATTCTAACCATATTTCAAATAAAATTGTTTTCTTTAGTAACTCAAGATAAAGCTGGACAGCCGATTTATTTTCCATATAAGTGCCTCCTGCGGAATGTCATACAACATTATGACTATGTAGAAAAGGAAGATTTAATGATTGAATTTAAAAATGAAAAAGCAGTAAAACTGATATCAGTTTTACTGCTAAGTAAAAAATTAAGCAACTTTTTCAATAATAATAGATGCACTCGTACCAAGAGCTAATGATAGCCCAAGCCCTGTAACAATTACTTCAACTAATGATGGAGTTGTCGTAATTTGCGTAATTGCTTGAACAACGATAGGCGCTCCAACTGAGATTAAAGTTGCCCCAGTACCTGGTACAGGTAATCCGTTTACTTGGATTGTAAGGCCTCCTAATAGACTTACCGCTGCTGTATATACGATAACAGTAATTTTATAGAATCCAGTTTCACTAATTACGAAAGTATCGGCATCTAATTGAGAAATTGCTGTACCAAACTGAGATCCAACAGTATTAAATGGTAGTGGATCATTAATTCCAAGATCTAAAGAAATCCCAGCGGAGTTAAATGCATACAATCCTGCTGGAAGTCCTAGCCCTGATGGTCCAGTAGGTCCAGTAGGTCCAGTAGGTCCAGTAGGTCCAGTAGGTCCAGTAGGTCCAGTAGGTCCAGTAGGTCCAGTAGGTCCGGTAGCACCAGTTGGCCCAGTAGCGCCAGTGTCACCAGTTGGCCCAGTAGGTCCAGTAGCGCCAGTGTCACCAGTTGGCCCAGTTGGCCCAGTAGGTCCAGTAGCGCCAGTGTCACCAGTTGGCCCAGTAGGTCCAGTCGGTCCAGTCGGCCCAGTCGGCCCAGTTGGTACAGTTGGCCCAGTCGGCCCAGTAGGTCCAGTAGGTCCAGTAGGTCCGGTAGGAAGGGTAAACGGTGGTATTGGTGGTAATGTTGGTCCTACAAGATTAGGGTCAAATGCACTAGCTGATAAAGATTCATCGGGATTCAATCCATCTGAATAATTATTATTTGACATAAATTCACCTCCATAAAGCGTTCATTATATAGTAGATGCAAAACCGGAAGAAAATGACACGGACATTTGAATTATTGAAAAGAAATCTTAAACTGCTTGTGCAAGTTAAAAAAGTGGAAAGTTTATTGTATGTATAACATATGATTGATTTGGAAGAGGGTGATTATGTTGAACAAGCAAGGAATTACAATTAGTTTATGTATGATTGTTCGAGATGAGGAAGATACAATAGGTCGATGTTTAGATGCAGTCGAAAAAATTGTTGATGAAATTATTATAGTTGATACAGGTTCTATTGATCGAACGAAAGAAATTGTAGCTCAATATACCTCTAACATATATGACTTTCCATGGATTAATGATTTTGCGGCAGCGAGAAATTTTTCTTTTTCAAAAGCAACGCAAGAGTATATATTGTGGCTAGATGCAGATGACGTATTATTAGAAGATGCTCAAGAAGCATTGAAACTCTTAAAAAGAGAATTAGATCCTAAAATTGATGCTGTTTCGATGCCTTATCATCTTGCAATGGATTCTAACGGGAAACCTTTATATTGTACAAAAAGAAATCGACTTGTAAAGCGTGAAAAACAATTTCAATGGTTTGGAAAGGTTCATGAGTATTTAGCTATTTCTGGTGAAACTTTTAGTAGTAATGTTGCTATTACACATAAAAAAGAAAAAAAGGTAACAAATCGTAATTTGAAAATTTTTCAAAATGCTGTAGCAGCTGGAGAAGAATTGAGTCCGAGAGATTTATTTTATTACGCAAATGAATCTATGGATAACCAAAAATATGATGATGCAGTTATTCTATATGAAACATTCCTTAATCAAGACGAAGGATGGTATGAAGAGAAAATTTATGCATGTGGCAAGTTAGGAGATTGCTATGCAAAGATTGGAATGTGGGAGAAGGCAGTTGAATCTTGCGTGAAGTCGTTTCGGTATGATGTCCCTAGAGGAGAGAATTGTACAAGAATAGGATATATATATATGGAACAACAAAAATATAATGAAGCGATATTTTGGTTTAAACTTGCAACAGAAGTACCAATGGCAACGGAGAGTCCATTTCATAGTCCAGCGAGCTACACATGGCTTCCCTATTTACAAATGTGTATTTGTTATAGCAAGTTAGGAGAGCAAGACAAAGCTTATTATTACAACGAATTAGCAGCTGCTTATGTTCCAAATAATGCTGCAATCGAATATAACCGCAAATATTTTCGGGATGTTTTTGATAAACAATATAAAGTGTAATAAGTTTCGTTTTGTTAGAAATGGTTTATCGTTATTCTAACTCTAATAGATTGGTTATATATTAGTGTATCAGAAATGGAACCAATATTAGGTGAATGAGATTTATATTTCAAATTCAATTTGCATAAGGAGTGTGTAAAATGAATCGTGAAAAAAGTTCTCTATATGAAGAAAAGTCCGAGCATTATTACAATGCAGCGAATCCGAATTTATTAAAGCACATAAAAAAGGAATGGAAAGAAGTTCTTGATATTGGTTGCTCGGGCGGTGCATTGGGAGCAGCTATAAAAGAAAATGGCACACGTGTATCTGGAATTGAGGCATTCCCAGAGGCGGCAGAAAAAGCAAAAGAAAGACTTGATCATGTGATTTTAGGGGATATAGAAAAAATAGATCTTCCTTATGAGGAGGAGCAATTTGATTGCGTCATATTTGGGGATGTATTAGAGCATTTATTTGATCCTTGGGCTGTAATAGATAAAGTAAAGCCATATATAAAAGAAAATGGTGTAATTTTAGCAAGTATACCAAACGTTGCTCATATTTCAGTATTAGCGCCGTTACTTGCTGGAAATTGGACGTATACAGAATATGGTTTATTAGATAAAACGCATATTCGTTTCTTTACATTTAATGAAATGCTCCGAATGTTTTTAAAAGCAGGATATTCGATTAGTAAAGTAGATCGTGTATATATTGATCATAAAATGTATGAACCGTTAATTGAGGAGTTATATGGAATTTGTAAGAAATATCGTCTTGGAAGTGGCTTCATGGCTGAGACGGTCGTATTTCAGTATATTATTGAAGCAGAAAAATCGCAGTTATGAGTGCTGCTGAAAAAACAATATTATTTGTTACGTGTATAAATGATCGGAAAATGTATGCACAGTGCGTGCGGCATATATTGAGATTGGGAGTGCCTCCAGGATATATTGTACAATTTATGCCAATTCGGAATGCGAAAAGTATGACGAGCGGATATAATCAAGCGCTTTCGCATCCAGCGAAATATAAAGTATATATACACCAAGATGTTTTCATTATGAATGTGGCATTTTTATATGGATTACTTCAATTATTTAACGAACATGAACATCTTGGAATGATTGGAATGATTGGAGCCCAATATGTTCCTCCAAACGGGATATGGAATGAAGGCAGAGGAGTTGTTGGGAAAGTAATTGGTTATATGAACGATTTATTTTATATGGCAACTCAAGAACAGCCGTACCATGAGTCAAAAACATTTATGCCTGTGGAATGTATCGACGGTTTATTGATGGCAACGCAATACGATATTCCGTGGCGAGAAGACTTGTTTGATGGGTTTGACTATTATGATGTATCTCAGTCATTTGAATTTAGAAAAGCTGGCTATACAGTTGGGGTTCCTGTACAACGTGATGCGTGGTGCATTCACTATCATATTGATGTGAATATGACCAACTATGACAAGTATAGAAAGATATTTGTGGAGAACTATATGTCAGATGTAAATCAAGACGAATAGAGGGGCTACAAAATGAAGGATCGTACAATATTAGTTGTTGTTTGTGTAAATAATGAAGAGCTATTTGAACAATGCGAGAGACAAATAAGAAATCTTTTTGTTCCCCCTGATTATGTCGTACAAATTTTTCCGATACGAGATGCAAAAAGTATGGCAAGTGCATATAACCGAGCACTTTCATATCCCGCGAAGTATAAGGTTTATATACATCAGGATACTTATCTTATTAATCGAGAGATGTTTTATACACTTATTTCTCTTTTTAAAGATAACGAAAAACTTGGTTTAATTGGGGTAGCTGGTGCACAGTTTTTACCGAGTAACGGGATATGGTGGGAAGGGAAAAATTTAGTAGGAAAAGTGATTGAGTATAGAAGACGGAATTATCAATTATTAAATTTAGATCAGGGGTTTTATGGAAGCCAATCTTTTATGTCGGTGCAGGCAATTGATGGCCTATTCATGGCAACGCAGTATGATATTCCGTGGCGAGAAGATTTGTTTCAAGGGTTCCACTTTTATGATGTATCACAGTCTTTAGAGTTTCAAAGGGCTGGTTATTTAATTGGTATCCCAAATCAATCAAATTTATGGTGTATTCATTATAACGGAGATGAATTTGATGCGGATACATATGAGAAAGATCGAAAAGTGTTTGTAGAACAGTATAAAGATATATTATCTCCATCATAAGGGAGAGATGCAGAGTGAAAGGGATTATTTTAGCAGGCGGTACTGGATCGAGGCTATATCCAATAACGAAAGTAACGAATAAACATTTGCTTCCTGTTGGACGTTATCCAATGATTTATCATGCGGTATATAAGCTAAAACAATGCGAAATTACAGATATTATGATTATTACAGGTAAAGAGCATATGGGAGATGTTGTTAGTTTTTTAGGAAGCGGTCAAGAGTTTGGGGTGTCCTTTACGTATCGTGTGCAAGATAAGGCTGGCGGAATTGCACAAGCATTAGGGCTTTGTGAGGATTTCGTTGGGAAAGATCGTATGGTAGTTATATTAGGGGATAATATCTTTTCAGATGACATTCGTCCGTACGTGGAAGAGTTTGCAACCCAAAAAGAAGGTGCGAAAGTACTGCTGCAATCTGTAGATGATCCGGAGAGATTTGGCGTGGCGCATATTCAAAACCGAAAAATAATTGAAATTGAAGAAAAGCCGAAAGAGCCGAAAAGTTCCTATGCAGTTACAGGAATTTATTTGTATGACCCGAAAGTCTTTTCTTATATAAAAGAATTAAAACCTTCCGCAAGGGGAGAACTTGAAATTACAGATATTAATAATTGGTATTTAAAGCGAGGGGTACTTACTTATAATGAAATGAGTGGTTGGTGGACTGATGCGGGAACTCATGTTTCTCTTCAAAGGGCGAATACGTTAGCGCGGGATATAAACTTTGGTAAACAGTTTAACGGAGAATAGGTGAGAATATGAAAGTTCTAGAAACAAACTTTACCGACGCAAAATTGTTGGAACCGAGGTTATTTGGAGATGAGCGTGGCTTTTTTACTGAAAGTTATAATAAGAAGGTGCTAGAAACATTAGGGGTTACGTATTCATTTGTACAGGATAATATTTCTTATTCAACAGAAGCGGGAACGATTCGGGGATTACACTTTCAAAAAAATCCGAAAGCACAAACGAAACTTATTCAAGTTATGCAAGGGGCAATCTATGATGTTATCGTTGATTTACGAAAAGATTCACCAACGTTTAAACAGTGGAGAGGATATATTTTAAGTGCGGATAATCATTGGCAATTATTAGTGCCAAAAGGATTTGCACATGGTTTTTGTACACTTGTCCCGCATACTATTGTTATGTATAAAGTAGATGAGTATTATAGTGCCGATCATGACTCAGGGGTAATTTGGGACGATAAAGAATTAGCAATTCCATGGCCGGTAACAAGTCCTATTTTGTCTGATAAAGATCGAATATTACCGTTACTTCAGGAATATGAAGATAGCTTTTGAGTAGGAGAGTTGCTTATGAATATATTAGTAACAGGTGGGGCCGGATTTATTGGAAGTAATTTTATTCATTACATGTTACAAAGCTATGAAACACATAAGATTATTAATTTTGATGCATTAACATATAGTGGAAACTTAAATAATGTAAAGTCTATTCAAGATCATCCGAATTACTATTTTGTAAAAGGGGAAATTCAAAATGGAGAGCTGCTGGAATATGTTATTAAGGAACGTGACGTGCAAGTAATTGTAAATTTCGCAGCTGAATCACATGTGGACCGTAGTATTGAGAATCCGATTCCTTTTTATGATACAAATGTAATTGGGACAGTCACCTTATTAGAATTAGTAAAAAAATATCCACATATTAAACTCGTGCAAGTATCAACAGATGAGGTGTACGGCTCGTTAGGTAAGATAGGTAGATTTACCGAGGAAACCCCGTTAGCTCCAAATAGTCCATATTCTTCAAGCAAAGCGAGCGCCGACATGATAGCTTTATCTTATTATAAAACATATCAATTACCAGTTATAGTAACGCGTTGCTCCAATAACTATGGGCCGTATCAATATCCTGAAAAATTAATTCCGTTAATGATTACGAATGCGCTGGAAGGAAAAAAATTACCGTTATATGGTGATGGATTAAATGTAAGAGATTGGTTACATGTAACGGATCATTGTAGTGCGATTGACGTTGTTCTGCATGAGGGGCGTATAGGAGAAGTATATAATATAGGTGGAAATAATGAAAAAACAAATATAGATGTTGTGGAACAAATCATTACTCTCTTAGGAAAAACGAAAAAAGATATTGAATATGTGACAGACCGTTTAGGACACGATCGTCGTTATGCGATTGATGCAGAGAAAATGAAGAATGAATTTGATTGGGAACCGAAGTATACGTTTGAGCAAGGATTACAAGAAACAGTGCAATGGTATGAGAAGAATAAGGAATGGTGGAAACCATTAAAACAGTAAGGGGCATATAAATGAAAGAGCGGGTTATCATAACAGGAGCAAATGGTCAATTAGGAAAGCAACTACAAGAAGAGTTAAATCCTGAAGAATATGACATATATCCATTTGATAAAAAGTTACTAGATATAACAAATATATCCCGAATGCAGCAAGTGGTACAAGAAATAAGGCCACATATAATTATTCATTGTGCGGCGTATACGAAGGTTGATCATGCTGAGAAAGAACAAGATCTAGCTTATAGAATCAATGCAATAGGAGCTCGAAATGTAGCGGTTTCTTCACAATTAGTAGGAGCGAAGTTAGTTTATATTAGTACTGATTATGTATTTCAGGGCGATAGACCGGAGGGATACGATGAATTTCATAATCCGGCGCCGATCAATATATACGGAGCTTCTAAGTATGCGGGAGAGCAGTTTGTCAAAGAGTTACATAATAAATACTTTATCGTTCGTACATCGTGGTTATATGGTAAGTATGGAAATAATTTTGTGAAAACGATGATGCGATTAGGTAAAGAAAGAGCGGAAGTATCTGTTGTAGCGGATCAAATCGGTTCTCCTACTTATGTGGCGGATTTAAATGTAATGATTAATAAGCTCATTCATACTTCTTTATACGGTACGTATCATGTATCAAATAGAGGTTCATGTTCTTGGTTTGAATTTGCCCAAAAAATATTTTCGTATGCAAAAATGAAAGTGAATGTATTACCTGTTTCAACCGAAGAATTTGGGGCGGCAGCAGCGCGGCCAAAATATTCTATTTTCCAACATAACATGCTACGATTAAATGGTTTTTTACAAATGCCTTCTTGGGAGGAAGGATTAGAGCGGTTTTTTATAGAAACAAAAAGTCATTAACAAAATTTACGTTAATGACTTTTTTGTTTGCCTTTAAGAGGTTTTATGGTACTATAATTATAGTATCAGGTACTAATAACAAGTATAAGTATTTCTGGGAGGATATATCATGGAACTATTACAAGGGAAAACATTTGTTGTTATGGGCGTTGCGAACCAAAGAAGTATTGCGTGGGGAATTGCTCGCTCTTTGCATAATGCAGGTGCAAAATTAATCTTCACATATGCAGGAGAACGTTTAGAGAGAAACGTTCGTGAATTAGCGGATACATTAGAAGGACAAGAATCACTTGTATTACCTTGTGATGTAACAAATGATGAAGAACTTACAGCTTGTTTTGAAACAATCAAGCAAGAAGTTGGTACAATTCACGGTGTTGCACACTGTATTGCTTTTGCAAATCGTGACGATTTAAAAGGTGAATTTGTAGATACTTCTCGCGATGGATTTTTACTTGCACAAAATATTAGTGCATTCTCTTTAACAGCTGTAGCAAGAGAAGCGAAGAAAGTAATGACAGAAGGCGGAAATATTTTAACGTTAACATATCTTGGCGGCGAGCGCGTTGTGAAAAATTATAACGTTATGGGTGTTGCGAAAGCTTCATTAGAAGCGAGCGTGAAATATTTAGCAAATGATTTAGGTCAACATGGCATTCGCGTTAACGCTATCTCTGCAGGACCAATTCGTACGTTATCTGCAAAAGGTGTAGGCGACTTTAACTCAATCTTAAGAGAAATTGAGGAACGCGCACCACTTCGTCGTACAACAACTCCAGAAGAAGTTGGGGATACGGCAGTATTCTTATTCAGTGATTTAGCACGCGGCGTAACAGGAGAAAACATTCACGTTGATTCAGGGTATCATATCCTAGGATAAATATAATATTAATTTTTAAAGGACAATCTCTACATGTTGAGATTGTCCTTTTTATTTGTTCTTAGAAAGAACGATTTTTAACGAAAGTTCTTACCACGTTATGAATATAACTATAATAGTACACGATTTATTCAGCTACGTATGGAAGTGGGAGGGACGAGTGTGAAGAATAAAAATAAAAGTTCAACAGTTGGAAAACCGTTGTTATATATTGCACAAGTAAATTTGGAACTTGCTGCACCGAAAATAAAAAGAATTATTTTAACAAACTTTGAAAATGAGGATCGGAAAGAGGAAAGTAATGGAAATGAAAATGTTGTAAGTAGTGCTGTGGAAGAGGTAATAGAACAAGAACAGGAACAACAAGAAGAGCAGCAAGTAGAAGAAAAAATAGAAGAAGAGGAACAAGTACAAGAACAAGTACAGAAAGAGCCAGTGAGAACTGTTCCGTATAATAAATCATTTAAGGACATGAATAATGAAGAGAAAATTCATTTTTTATTAAATCGCCCTCATTACATTCCGAAAGTAAGGTGCAGAATAAAAACGGCTACAGTCTCATATGTTGGATCAATCATATCGTATCGTAGTGGAATTGTAGCTATTATGCCGCCAAATAGTATGAGAGATATTAGGTTATCTATAGAAGACATCAAATCGATTGATATGGCCGGTTTTTAAATATGTAAAGGTGGTAGAAAGCTTCTACCACCCCAATAGTTTTTTAGTTTACTTGTTAAATAGTAACATCGCGTAAGCACTGAATAGCACAGAAGCAGTTTAAATCAACAGTAATGCAAGTAGATGTTGATATTAATCTTGCATTTGGTACATTTAAAAACGTACAGATTGGATCGTTATCAATTGGTACAGGGGATCCATCACCTAATACTACAGTTAACACACGTAGCACAGCACAGCTATCATCATCTACACTCTCAACGCGGAAAATTGGAGATCTGCAGCTAGTAAGACTTCCTGATGGTGCAAATGCTTGAAAAGGGTCTCCAGTTTTTGTGTATACAATAAAAGGGCGTGTATTTGCTACTGATGTAGTGTTATGAGCTCCTAAAAATGGAATTTCACAACCAGAACCACATGTTGAACTAGAACAATCTTGTAATTCATTGATGAATTTTACAACGTCAACTACACAATGAGAAGAGCTATGGTGTTTATTTTCGTTACAACTCATTAATGTCACTCCTTATCTTCTTGTTTGTATTTACATTAATAAGATATTGGAGTCGAGGAGATTTGGTCACAATCTCAAGACCTTTTTTTTTAAATAGGCGAAAGAAGATAAGGGAAGGTGGAATTATGCTGTTTACAAGCTGGCTTTTATTTTTTATTTTCGCGTTAGCTGCTTTTAGGCTCACTCGTTTAATTGTTTATGATAAAATTACAGCTTTTTTGCGAAGACCATTTATTGATGAGTTAGAGGTTACAGAGCCGGATGGGAGTGTATCAACGTTTACAAAAGTAAAAGGGAAAGGATTAAGAAAGTGGATTGGCGAATTATTAAGTTGTTATTGGTGTACAGGTGTATGGGTTAGTGCTTTTTTATTAGTTTTATATAATTGGATTCCTATCGTTGCAGAACCGTTACTTGCATTATTAGCTATTGCAGGAGCCGCAGCAATCATTGAAACGATTACAGGATATTTTATGGGAGAATAGTATATTTGCATAATACGAGAAAAAGCGGAGTTTAAAAGAATGAGGGAACGGAAATAAAGAGTTGTTCATATAGTAAATAGACAGAATTGACAGTAGAGGAGATGTTTGCTGTGAGCAATAATCCAAGGCAAAATTCATATGACCTGCAGCAATGGTATCATATACAGCAACAACACCAATTGCAACAACAGGCATATCAAGAACAATTGCAACAACAAGGATTTGTAAAGAAAAAAGGATGTAATTGTGGGAAAAAGAAGAATACAATAAAACACTATGAAGAATGAAACACTCATGTTACTGTGAGTGTTTTTTATTATACATATAAAAAGCGGTATTTCTAGTGAAGAAATACCGCTTTTTACTAGCTAATTTGTGCAACTGTTAATGCTGCCGCACGGATGTCTACAGTTCCAATCAATTCAACTGGTACAATTTGAACTAAGTCACCAGGGTTTAAGTTAATAAGAATAACACCACTGGATACGTCTACTTCACCAGTACCAATAACGTTAGAACGAACCGCTGTACCTGATCCAGGAATAATGTTAGCTGGTGTATTTAATGATAAGAAGAAACGACCAGCTTCTGGTGCAACAGGTGCGTTATCAAGACTAATTGTTAATGTATAACTGATTTGATAAATACCAGCTCGTAGAATTCGGATACCATCTCCAACACTTACTGTATCATTTATTACAGGAACAGTAATATTGGGGTTTGGACTTACACTAGGTAATAGTAATGGTGTAAATAGTGAAGCGAACTGAGGTGCAGAAGCGTTGAAAGCAAAACCGAAGGCAGGTAGTGAACTAGCCGGTTTTGCCTCGCAATCGATTTTCGTAAATTCGCAATCAGAAGAGTACATGTTTTTCACTCCTTTATCTGTTTCTACTTTCAGTTAATGAAAAGGACAGGTTCTATGTTCTAGACAAGTTCCCAATTTTATAAAAAATACATAATAATACCTTTTAAGCATGGATTGGGTGGCAGAGAATTCTGCCACCCAATCCATGCTTAACTCATTATTTAGTTTTAAATTGTAACATCACGCAAGCATTGAATAGCGCAGAAGCAGCTTAAATCAACAGTAAGGCAAATAGATGTCGATATTAACCTTGCATTTGGTACATTTAAAAACGTACAAATTGGATCGTTATCAATTGGGACAGGGGAACCATCACCCAGTACTACAGTTAATGCACGTAACACAGCACAATCATCATCATCAATGCTTTCAACACGGAAAATTGGAGTTCTACAGCTAGTAAGACTTCCTGATGGTGCAAATGCTTGAAAAGGATCTCCAGTTTTTGTGTATAAAATAAAAGGACGTGTATTCGCTACTGATGCAGTGTTATGTGCTCCTAAAAATGGAACTTCGCAACCAGATCCGCATGTTGTAGTTGCGCATTCTTGTAATTCATGTATAAAACGAACGACATTTGATACACAGTTGAAATCACAATCATGGTGATGATGGTCTTCGTTACAATTGCAGCTCATTATGTTCACTCCTTATCCTGAGTTCTGACATACACTATTACAATATGAGTGAGATATGGTTGATATTACGTTAATTCTTACGATAAAAGCAGGGAATTTATATAGTAGAGATGTACATAATGCAATATAAAAAAAGACATCCTTATTTAGTGGATGTCTTTTCAGATAAATCTTTTCGCACTGTATATAAAAAACGAGATATATCTAATTTTTTTCCTCTGAAAAATTGCGGAGAGGAAATGTAAAGTTCTTCTTTCGCACGTGTAATTGCGACATAAAGTAGTCGGCGTTCTTCTTCTAACGCTTCAGAAGTCTCTGTAACACGATCATTTGCATCTTTTAAAGAAGAAGTATGGGGTAGAATACCATCGCTCGCTCCAAGTAAAAAGACGCATGGAAATTCAAGGCCTTTTGCGTTATGGATAGACATAAGCGAAACAGCATCTTTTTGCGGCATTGTTTTTAATGCTTCCATTTCCTTTTGACCTTGAATTGCTTCACCAATAAATTGTAAATAAGCTGGAATATCGGTGAAACGATTTGCGGACTCTATTAATTCTTCTAACATTTCTTCTTGTATATCTTTATGCATCGTAAAGGAAGAACGATCGTTACTTTGTAAGTACTCTAAATACTTTCCTTTACCATGAATAATTTCTTTTAATGCTTTTTTCGGTTCTAATTCTTTAATAAATTTAATAAAATCGATACGCTCATTTACCTTTTTCACTTGAAAAGGCTTCAAGCTTGGATTTAATAGTAAGAAATGAAGAAGAGAAGGAAAACGACCTTCACCATATTTCCATTGTTCACGTTCAATAAATGAAATACAATCATCACGCCCGATATACATCGTTGGCAATATGTTTGAAAGGGATTCTAATCGAAACGGCTCAATCACCAGTCTTAAATGGTCTAATACAGGCTTAATTAAAGAATGTTCATAAAATGACTGACTCGCACCGTGCTTAATAAATGGGATTTTATGAATTGTAAGCTGATCGAGTAACGAACGGCTTACAGAATGTGTGCGATACAGTAAACAAAAATCTTTATAGTTTCGTTCACCGCTATCTACCTTTTCTTGAATGAGCTGTAAAATTTGGTTTGCTTCATCAAGAGTCGTAGCCGGTCTTGCGTAAAAAGGTTGTACACCTTCTTCGCGCACAGAATATAGCTCTTTATCAAAACGCTCTTGATTTAGTTTGATAACTTCATTTCCAAGTCCGACGATAAAAGGATTGGATCGATAATTCGTATTAAGTGCGATAATCGTAGTGTTATCAAATTCTTTTGGAAAAGATAAAATAATTTGGTGACTTGCTCCTCGCCAGCCATATATCGCCTGGTCGTCATCACCTGCGATAAACAAATTATTTCTTGGCGAAGCTAACAATTTTACAATTTCATATTGTGCATACGATGTATCTTGGAACTCATCTACTTCAATATAGTGGAAACGTTGTTGTAATTGAGTAAGCAAAGGAGCATTATTTTCTAACATATAATATGTTTCTAATAAGATGTCATCGAAATCGATATAATTATATCGTTGTTTCACTTCTTCAAAACGCTCATATACTTCTTTAAATTCTTGTTCAACGGGTGTTTTTGCTTTTACATCTTTCGGACGATTCAATTTGTTTTTCTCAAGTGAAATCATCGCGAGCATCGTTTCAGCATCATAATCATCTTTTAAACGTAACTCTTTTAAAATTTTCTTTATCATAATTTGTTTATGTTTTTCGTTTGCTAAAATTTGCTGATTATATCCTTGACTACGAAGCAATTTTAAAAAGACAGAGTGGAACGTACCAGCAACAACGTAGCTACTTGCCGCATGATTCATACCCGGTAAATTCGCTACACGATTTCGGATTTCTTCAGCCGCTTTTTGTGTAAATGTAAGCAATAAAATATTTCGCGGATGAACTTGTTTTACATTTACTAAATAACCTACGCGGGTTGTTAAAACAGATGTTTTTCCGCTTCCAGCACCAGCCAATGTAAGAACAGGACCTTCTGTCGTTCGGACGGCCTCTAACTGTTTTTCGTTTAAAAATACATTTTGCTGTTCGAGCGCGCGGAAATACGCCGCATCTGCATCTTCTTCCATAATTAAATGGGTAGATGTTTTCGGAATATGATATGTTGCACGTGGAATATCAGCGTGCGTTAATGATTTTTGTGAAAATTTTTCTTGTGTCATATATTCACCTTCAAAACTATAGCATCAACATTTAACTTTAGCGGAAGAAAAAGAAAATAGCAATGTAAAAAACAGGAGGGGATACCTCCTGTTTTCAAATTATAATTCTTTTATCATAACGATGTGAGGAATATTTGCTTCCATAAATACATCAGAATTCGTTACATATCCAAGTTTTTTATAGAAGTCTTCAGCATGTGTTTGGGCATGGAGCTTCAATTTTGGTAGCGAGTGTTCCTTCGCATGTGCTTCAAGTGCATCCATAACAATTTTTCCAATGCCTTTTTTACGATGGGAAGCTAGTACGCAAATGCGCTCCATTTTTCCCATTCCATCGAGGGTGCGAAAACGACCAGCACCAACGGGAATATCATTATCGTATATAACAACGTGTATCGAAGTTTCTTCAAACTCATCATACTCTTCTTCGGCAGAAACTTGTTGTTCATTCACAAATACTTGCTTACGTACAGAGAATGCATCTCTTAGTTGTTCGTCTGTTTGTACGATCTGTGCGTGCAAATTAGTTGTTCCCCTTTCCAAGGCGGAATGTTTCATGTACAGTCCATGTTCCATTTTCTAATTGATATAGAAGATGGAAGCGGTCAATTGGTTGTTCATAATAGAAATCTTTCATACGTAATCGACCTAATACATCAGCATGCTCTGCATCTGATAGGCCTTGTCCAATTGTTAAATGAGGTACGAAAGCGTATTCGCGTTCTTGTGTGAAGAATTCGCTATGCATTTCCTCATTTAAGAAAGTAAGTTCAGGTGTTTTTTCTACTTTAAAATAAAGAACATTATTAACAGGTGCGAATGAACCAACTTTTCCGACATGAAGGGTGAAAGGGTTCGTTTTACTTGCGATTGTATGTAACTCGTTTACAATCGATTCTAGTTGATCATCCTGCGTCTCAAAGGGTGTTTTCAATGTAATATGTGGCGGAACTAATGCGTAGTGCGGATCATAACGTTTACGCAATCCGTTCGCTTTATCTTGAATCATTTTAGATGGAAAAATTACAATGCCTAATTTCATGTTCCAATTCCTCCCTTTGTAAGTCTAGTTAGATTTTGAGAAAATAACTCTCTTAACCTATTATATCAAATTATTCTGAATACTGCTCTCTATTATTTCATTGATAGCATACGAGAGAAAGCTTTCGGTAAATCAGTTTGCCAATATTTCCACGTATGATTACCTTCAAACTCCTCGTAATGCGTGATGAAATTTCTATCTGTCAGAAGTGTATTGAGCTCACGGTTCGGTTGTACGAAATCAGATACTTGCCCATCAGTGCGCTTTACAGCTGTTTCTTCTGTCCCAATGACGTGATAAAGCTCTAGTGCCTCTGGATTTTTGAAGTCTTTTGCTAAGGTCATCACTGTTTCGTCCACAAATGGTGATTGCATAACGACTTTACCGAATGTATGCGGATACATAAGTGCAGTCATAAAGGAAACTGTTCCGCCAAGAGAATCACCAATTAACACACGACCTTTTCCCATTTGGTACGTTGGATAATTTTCATCAATATATGGTGCAAGTTCATGAGCAAGGAAACGAATATATGCAGCATTTTTCACTTCATTTGGAAAATATTTTTCTTTACGATCATGTACATTTTTATATGGAATACCGACAATAATTGTACGGTCAATTTCTTCGGTTTCACGAAGGCGCTCAATTACACGGTGCGCTTTACCGAGCTGAAAATAATCTCTACCATCTTGTGCAATTACAACTGTATGTTTGTGCAGTGGTGTGTAATTTACTGGTAAATAAACGAGAAGTGTAACGTCTTCTTGAAGTGATGCGCTATAAAATGAAATTTCTTCAATTCTCCCTATTGTTTGACTCATGTAGATCCCCCTAAATAAAAATTTACTGTAACGATTGTAAGAGCGACGCTTGTAGTGAAAAGGAAAGAAATATTCACTAATTGGTGCCTTAATTTCTATTTTACCATAATGGTACGAAGAATCTAAAAAATTAGTATTTAAGTTACGAAAGAAAACGGATATAATGAAGTGGGATTTTTGACAGGTGAGAGGGGAGACAGGATTTGAAACAAGAAAAATCAATCGCACTACCATTGGCTATTTCTATAATTGCCATTTCCTTTGCAGCAGTTTTTGTAAAGATGTCCTCAGCACCATCTTCAATATTAAGTATGTACCGCTTATGGATTATCGTATTTATTATGCTGCCTATCGTATGGAAAAAAAGAGAGGAATTTAATAGGATTCAAATGAAAGATTGGGGCTTTTTAATTGGATCTGGTTTCTTTTTAGCACTTCATTTTCTTTTATGGTTTGAATCTTTAAAGCATACAACAGTTGCTAGTTCGACGATTATTTTAGCGCTTCAACCGATCATATCTTTAGTTGGGGGGTTTTTCTTATTTAAAGAAAGAACAACATACTCAGCTATTGCGACAATGGGAATTGCGATACTAGGCGTAATGTGTATTGGGTGGGGAGATTTAGGACTAAGTGAACAAGCAATTTATGGAGATATATTATCCTTTTTAAGTGTAATAGCGGTTGTCGGTTATTTATTTATCGGGCAAACGACAGTAAAGAAAGTATCACACTGGATTTACAGCTTTACAGTCTTTACATTCGCAGGTATTTTTATGGGGATTTATAATATAGTGTTGCAAGTACCTTTTACAGGTTATACGAAGTGGGATTGGACCGTTTTTCTTTTACTTGCGGTTGTGCCAACAGTGTCACATGTAATTAATAACTGGCTGTTAAATTATGTAAATGCAACGACAATTTCAATGAGTATTTTAGGAGAACCTGTTGGAGCATCTATACTTGCGTTCTTCTTACTTGGAGAAAAATTAAATGCAATGCAAATGATCGGTAGCATGCTCGTATTGTTTGGTGTATCTGTTTTCTTATTACAGCAACAAAAGCGAACAGCAAAAAATGTCGTAAACGAGCCGGTGTATACACAGGAATTATAGTGTTAGGGGAGAAAAGAGAAGTTGTGATACTTCTCTTTTTGTTTTATAGAAATACGGGTGTAGAAGGGGGAGGGAAATGGAATTTCCATCAAAAAAAGATACATGGTTATATCCAATTTTTTTCATTGTTTTGGGTGCTTGTTTTGCGCCAATTTTTGTAGGGAGAGAATATTTTCTTTTGCTTTTTACGATTCCATTAGCAATATTGTTTAGCTGGAGTTGGTTTTCAACAAAATATATTGTCGGGGAAGAAATAATTACGATTAGATCGGGTCTCGTTACAAAACGTATATTTATACGAGATATAAAACAAATTTCAAATACGAAAAATCCAATAGCAGCTCATGCTTTATCATTTGACCGACTTGAAATTGTTTACTGCACACATAAAACAGAAATTATTTCTCCTAAAGATAAGAAACAATTCATCAATTTAGTTAAAAGTAAAAATCCACACATTGAAACAAAGTAAAAGAGTGGTTTCGTAGCCACTCTTTTACTTTGGATTTGTCATATAAGGTTGTACATGAATGATACAAAGGTCACGGAATTTGCCTTCAGCAGTTGTGACAATTACGACTGCTCTTCCGGCACTTTTTCCAGTAATCGTTACCGTATCACCTTTTGGATACATCGTGATGACATCAGCATTCATATTTGTCCAAATAAGTTCTTTATTCGTTGCTTGCACTGGCAAAACGGAAGCTGATAACTCAATGCTTTGTCCCGTTCTTACTTTCAACTTATTTTTTTCCATATGAACACCGATGACTGAAATAACAGAAGGAGCAATTGAAATTTTAGGTGGATTAGGTTGTATGTTCAAACAAGACGCAGAAGTATTTGTGATAGGTGAAAATTTTCGTGTTTGTTGTTGCTGGAAAGCTGCTAACATGTTGGAGTCCCCTTTCTGTATAAGTGCTGATAGTATTACTATAAAGGAGTAGTGTTATGTTTAATTTAACGAAACATAAAGAAATTGTTAAATTCGAACAGAAGATTGTCGAACTTTGATAAAAAGAAAGCTCTGCTGATACGATAACAGCAGAGCTTTCCCTTTATAGATTATGTTGTTTTTCAAAATCCTCAAATTGTTTTTCAACTTCTTTTGAAGGTTGCGTTAGTAAACTAACAATTATGATCACTAGTAAACTAATAGCGAAACCAGGAATCATTTCATATAAGAAGTCTTTTAAGAATTTAAATTGTGTCCATATAATAACAGTCGCAGCACCAGAAATCATGCCAGCAAGTGCGCCCCATTTTGTCATGCGTTTCCAATATAAGCTTAATAAAATAGCAGGTCCGAATGAAGAACCAAATCCAGCCCAAGCGTATCCAACAAGAGCTAAAATCGTATCATTTTGTTTAAACGCTAATGCACACCCAACTAATGCAATAACAAGAACAGCCATACGACCGACAAATACAAGTTCTTTATCAGAAGCAGAACGTTTAAAGAATGTACGATATAAATCTTCTGTTATAGCACTAGAAGTAACGAGTAACTGAGATGAAATTGTACTCATAACCGCTGCTAAAATCGCTGCTAATAAAAATCCAGTAATAAGTGGATGGAATAAAATAGTGCCAAGTTCAACGAAAATCGTTTCTGGATCAGAAAGTTTTAAACCTGCTTTTGAATAGTATGCAATACCGATAAGGCCAGTAAACATAGCTCCAGCAACAGAGAAAATCATCCAGCTCATACCAATGCGTCGTGCGCTTTTAATTTCTTTCACAGAAGAAATCGCCATAAAACGTACGATAATATGTGGTTGTCCAACATAACCAAGGCCCCATGCGAATAATGAAATAATTCCTAATACAGAAGTGCCTTTAAAAATATCTAATAATGCCGGATCGATAGATTTAATTGTTTCAAATGCTGGACCAAGTCCATTTACGTGCATAATTGTTACGACTGGAACAAGAATAAGAGCGACTACCATAATGATTCCTTGCACGAAGTCTGTCCAACTTACAGCTAGAAATCCACCAAATAATGTGTAAGCTACGACAACTCCACCAACGATAAGAAGACCAACATGGTAATTGAGTCCAAATGAATTTTCGAATAATACAGCGCCAGAGACAAATCCTGAAGCTACATAAAACGTGAAAAATATCATAATAACAAGTCCAGATACTAGGCGTAGCATATGGGATTTGTCGTGGAAACGGTGTTCCAAAAATTCTGGGATAGTAATAGAGTTGTTTGCAATTTCAGAGTAGGTACGTAAGCGAGGAGCGACATAGATCCAGTTTGCGTATGCGCCTAATGTGAGGCCGATCGCAATCCAACTACTACTTAATCCAACGCTAAACATTGCACCGGGTAAGCCCATTAAAAGCCAACCACTCATATCAGCTGCTCCAGCACTTAATGCTGTTACTGCGGGGCCTAGTGTACGCCCGCCAAGCATATAATCTGTTAAGTTGGACGTTCGTTTATAGGCGAAATAGCCAATTACTAACATCCCGAGCATGTAGATAGAGATTGAAGTTAAAGTTAACATCTGCGTACTCATGTAGTTCCCCTTCCTTTTGTCATGTCTTTTGATGCGTTATGCATATTTATAATCTATCATGATTATTCTGAAAAATCCATACAGAAATATGAATTTTCAGAAATGTAAGCGTTTTTTGACGTCATTTTACTTTTTTAATATATAACATTCAGACAAAAAAACTTAATTTTAATAGAGTATTTATTATATTTACATAAAAAGAGGTTGTTTTGTCAATATAATATTGAAAGGAGAGAAAAATAAAATTTTTTAAAAAGTATTGACTTGTGAAAAAAGTTAGGTCTATAATGAGTGCAACTTAAAAAAATGCAAGCGTTGATGAAGAAGAGTACACATGATGAACATGTCAGAGAGCTGATGGTTGGTGCGAATCAGTATGGAATTGATGTGGAATGGGCTTCGGAGCTTCCAAACCGAAACGAAAGAAGTAGGCTTTGGCGACATGATCTCATCGATACAAGAGACACGTATTGTTTTTGATACGGTAAAGTGCGTTACGTTCGTAACGAATTAAGGTGGCACCACGGGAGTACCCGTCCTTTCTATAGGATGAGTACTCCCTTTTTGTGTATAAAAAATTAAATAAATGAAATCGTTTAAGTAAGAAGAGTACGTATATTGGAGACGTTACAGAGAGCCGGGGATAGGTGGGAGCCCGGTGCGGTGCCATATGCGGAATGGGCTTACGAGAGGTATGCTGAACAATTATTTTCAGTAGGCAACCCGGGTTCCGCCGTTACAAGGATAAGGTATATATTTTGTACCTGAATAAAGCGGGATGCTTTTGCGTCCAACATGAGGTGGTACCACGGTAAACTTATCGTCCTCTACATATTTTTGATATGTAGAGGACTTTTTTATTTTTCAGGATGAGGTGAAAGACATGATGACAAAAGAGGAATTTATAAAACAGAAAGAACAAAGAAAAACATTTTTAGTAATCGCTGAAGAAGAAGGAGATAGCATTACGCCAATTTCTTTATATAGACGTATGAAAGGTAAGAAGAGGTTCTTATTAGAAAGCTCACAACTTCATCAAGATAAAGGACGCTATTCTTACTTAGGATGTAATCCGTATGGTGAAGTGAAAAGTATCGGTACAGAAGTGGAACGAACGATTTACGGTCAAACAGAAGAATTGCAAGGTAACGTACTACAATTGTTAGAAGAAGTAATCGCGTCAACACAAGTAGACAGTCCACTTCCATTTTGCGGAGGAGCAGTTGGTTATATTGGCTATGATGTCATTCGGCAATATGAAAATATAGGCGTGGATTTACACGACCCATTAAATATTCCAGAAGTACACCTTTTACTATATCGTGAGTTTATCGTATATGACCACTTACGCCAAAAATTATCATTTGTATATGTATGCAGGGAAGATGATGTAGCTTCTTATGAAGAAGTATACGAAAGGCTACGAGCATACAAAGAGGAATTGCTACAGGGAGAAGAAGCTGAAGTAACTGAAATAAAATCAACATTATCATTCACTTCTTCTATAACGGAAAAAGAATTTTGCGCGATGGTAGAAACGGCGAAAGAACACATTCGAGCCGGGGACATATTCCAAGTCGTATTATCTCAGCGTTTGCAAAGTGAATGTATTGGTGATCCTTTCGCTTTATACCGCAAACTGCGCATTGCAAACCCATCACCATATATGTTTTATATCGATTTTCAAGATTATGTTGTACTCGGTTCTTCGCCAGAAAGTTTGTTATCAGTAAGAGACGAGAAAGTGATGACGAATCCAATTGCCGGTACGAGGCCGAGAGGGAAAACGAAGCAGGAAGATACGGAAATTGAAAAAGAACTGCTAGAAAATGAGAAAGAGCGAGCGGAGCATATGATGCTTGTAGATCTTGGGCGAAACGATATTGGTAGAGTGAGTGAAATCGGTTCAGTTACGATAGATAAATATATGAAAGTAGAAAAATACTCTCACGTTATGCACATTGTATCTGAAGTTTACGGAACATTGCGAAAACGGATGAGTGGATTTGATGCATTAGCGTACTGCTTACCGGCGGGGACAGTTTCAGGCGCACCGAAAATTAGGGCAATGGAAATTATAAATGAACTAGAGAATGAAAAAAGAAATGTATATGCCGGTGCAGTTGGATACGTTAGTTTTTCTGGAAATCTTGATATGGCGCTTGCCATTCGAACAATGGTCGTAAAAGATGAAAAAGCATACGTTCAGGCAGGAGCGGGTATCGTTTACGATTCAGATCCAGTAGCTGAATATGAAGAAACATTAAATAAAGCGAGAGCGCTTTTGGAGGTAATGAAATGATTGTACTGATCGATAATTATGATTCATTCACATATAACTTGTATCAATTGTTAGGGGAATACGAAGAAGAAATTGTAGTCGTAAGAAATGATGAAATAACGATAGGGCAGTTAGAAGAGATGAACCCAAAAGGAATTGTGCTTTCACCAGGACCAGGAAAACCAGAAGATGCTGGGATTTGTATTGATGTCATCCGTCATTTTTATAAGAACGTTCCCATATTAGGTATTTGCCTTGGTCATCAAGCAATTATATCGGCATTTGGAGGAGAAATTGTTAGAGCGGAACGCATTAAACATGGAAAAACATCACGTGTGAAACATAATGGGACTTCAATCTTTTCATATGTAAAACAGCCATTAACGGCGATGCGCTATCATTCGCTTGTTGCAGCACAAACGAGCTTGCCAGAGTGTTTTGACATACTAGCGACAGCGATGGAAGACGGAGAAATTATGGCAGTTCGTCACAATTATTATCTGCTCTTTGGATTACAGTTTCATCCGGAATCAATCGCAACAGAAGAAGGCGGAAATTTAATACGTGCCTTTTTAGGCGAAGTGAAAGAGGAGGAAAGAGTATGAATAACTATCTTCGTAAATTAGTGGAGGGGCAACATTTAACAGAAGAGGAGATGTATAGAGCAGGGCTTCTTTTATTAAATGAAAATATATTGGAAAGTGAAATTGCAGCTTTCTTAGTCTTACTGAAAGCGAAAGGTGAAACAGCAGAAGAAATATACGGTCTTGTTCGAGCTCTTCGCGAAAAGGCATTACCGTTTTCGAATCATATACAAGGTGCGATGGACAATTGCGGGACAGGTGGTGACGGTGCCCAAACGTTTAATATTAGCACAACATCGGCATTTGTACTGGCGGGATCAGGTGTAAAAGTTGCAAAACATGGTAATCGTGCTGTTTCTAGTAAAACAGGAAGTGCGGATTTATTAGAAGAACTCGGTGTAAATATTAGTAGTACGCCAAACGAAATTGATTATTTATTAGAGCATGTCGGAGTCGCATTTTTATTCGCACCAGCGATGCACCCAGCATTAAGGCGCATTATGAAAATAAGAAAAGAATTAAATGTTCCGACGATCTTTAACTTAATAGGCCCTTTAACAAATCCGGTGAATTTAGAAACACAATTTGTCGGCATTTATAAACGAGATATGTTACTACCAGTTGCACAAGTATTACAGAAACTAGGAAGAAAACAAGCACTTGTCGTAAACGGAAGTGGATTTTTAGATGAAGCATCATTGCAAGGAGAAAATCATGTTGTTATTTTAAAAGATAATGAAATAGTAGAAACGAGTATTGAACCTGAGAAATATGGTTTTCCAATAGTGAAAAACGAAGAGATAAGAGGTGGGAATTCGAAAGAAAATGCAAAGATTACGCTTGGAGTATTAAGCGGAGAAAAGAGCGTCTATCGCGATACTGTTTTATTAAATGCAGGTCTGGCCCTTTTCGCAAATGGAAAAGCAGAAACAATTGAAGAAGGAATTAAACTCGCAGCACATAGCATTGACTCTGGAAAAGCATTAGCGAAACTAAACTTATTAATTACAGCAAGTAATGAAAAATTAGAAAGGGTGAATTAAAGTGGGGACGATTTTAGACAAAATTGTAGACCAAAAGAAAACGGAAGTTGCGGCATTATATGAAACGTATACACCAATAAAAGAAAGTAGAAAGACACATTCACTTGTAGAAGCATTACAGCAGTTTACTGTCATTGCAGAAGTAAAGCGAGCATCACCATCAAAAGGAGATATTAATTTACACGTTGATGTACGAAAACAAGTAAAAACATATGAAGATTGCGGCGCAGGAGCAGTTTCGGTTTTAACAGACGGACAATTTTTTAAAGGATCTTTTCATGATTTACAAACGGCAAGAGAAGAAAGTAACATTCCTCTTTTATGTAAAGATTTCATAATCGATAAGATTCAAATCGATAGAGCGTATGAAGCTGGTGCAGATATTATTTTACTAATCGTAGCCGCTTTAACGAAAGAGAAATTAAAAGAGCTGTATAGCTACGTACTAGAAAAAGGATTAGAAGCGATCGTTGAAGTTCATGATGAACAGGAATTAGAAATTGCAATCCAATTAAATCCACACGTTATTGGTATTAACAACCGTAATTTGAAAACATTTGAAGTCGATTTAGGCCAAACAGAAAAGCTTGGAACACGATTAAATGAGGAGAAATTACTTTGGATTAGCGAAAGTGGTATCCATTCAAAAGAGGATATTATTCGTGTTAAAAAAGCAGGAGCAAAAGGTGTATTAGTTGGAGAAGCGCTTATGACATCATCTTCTATTCGCACTTTTTTTGAAGATTGTAAGGTGAACGTATGAAAGTGAAAATTTGCGGGATCACTGATATGAAAACGGCAAAACGTGCTTGCGAATACGGAACAGATGCACTCGGATTTGTTTTTGCAGAAAGTAAGCGAAAAATCCCTCCAGAGCTAGCGAAAGAAATCATTCAGGAGCTTCCAGCAAATGTGTTAAAGGTCGGTGTTTTCGTAAATGAATCAGTTGAAGTAATTCAAAAAATTGCAGATGAGTGCGGGTTAACACATGTGCAACTACATGGGGATGAAGATAATTATCAGATTAGAAAATTGAATATTCTGTCTATAAAAGCGCTCGGAGTAACTTCAGAAGAGGATATGAAAAACGCTCAAACATATGAAGTGGATTATATATTGTTTGATAGCCCAAAAGAAAAGTTTCACGGAGGAAATGGAAAGAAATTTTCATGGGAACTACTTGCACATATGCCAAACGAGTTGCGATCAAAAACGATATTAGCTGGTGGATTAAACATCTCTAATATAGAAGAAGCAATTCGAGCTATTCAGCCATATATGGTGGATGTGAGTAGTGGAGTAGAGACTGAAGGAAAAAAAGATCTAAAGAAAATAAAACAATTTATTATAAAAGCGAAGGAGTGTTCCAAATGAACTACGCATATCCAGATGAAAAAGGACATTACGGTATATACGGAGGACGATACGTTCCAGAAACGTTAATGCAATCTGTATTGGAACTAGAAGAAGCATATAAAGAAGCGATGCAAGATGAAGCGTTCCAAAAGGAATTAAATCATTATTTAAAAACGTACGTAGGGAGAGAAACACCGCTTTATTTCGCTGAAAATATGACGAAGTATTGCGGCGGTGCAAAGATTTATTTAAAACGTGAAGATTTGAACCATACAGGAGCTCATAAAATTAACAATACAATCGGTCAGGCACTTCTTGCAGTAAGAATGGGTAAGAAAAAAGTTGTCGCTGAAACGGGGGCAGGACAACACGGAGTTGCAACAGCTACTGTATGTGCCCTTCTCGGAGTAGAATGCGTCATCTTTATGGGAGAAGAAGATGTGAGACGTCAAAAATTAAATGTGTTCCGGATGGAATTACTCGGAGCGAAAGTAGAAAGTGTAGCGGCAGGTAGCGGTACATTAAAAGATGCGGTGAACGAGGCGCTTCGCTACTGGGTTTCACATGTGCATGATACGCACTACATTATGGGATCCGTTCTCGGACCGCATCCATTCCCGCAAATTGTCCGAGATTTCCAAAGTGTAATTGGGAAAGAAACGAAAAAACAATATGAAGCGTTAGAAGGAAAGTTACCAGAAGCGGTCGTTGCTTGTATTGGCGGTGGTAGTAATGCGATGGGAATGTTTTATCCGTTCGTACACGATGAAGAAGTTGCTCTTTACGGCGTTGAAGCAGCTGGAAAAGGCGTTCATACAGAAAAACATGCAGCCACTTTAACGAAAGGAAGTGTCGGTGTTTTACACGGATCGATGATGTATCTTCTGCAAAATGAAGAAGGACAAATTCAAGAAGCTCATTCTATTTCAGCAGGACTAGATTATCCAGGCGTTGGACCAGAACATAGTTTATTAAAAGATATTGGGCGTGTTTCTTATCATTCGATTACAGATAATGAAGCGTTAGAAGCATTTCAATTATTAACGAAAAAAGAAGGGATTATCCCAGCGTTAGAAAGTTCACATGCTGTTGCATATGCATTAAAATTAGCTCCGAAAATGAAGCAAGATGAAGGACTTGTCATTTGCTTATCTGGCCGTGGTGATAAAGATGTAGAGAGTATAAAACGTTATATGGAAGAGGTGTAAAAAATGGGAGTAGAAAAAATTAAAGCAGCGTTTGAAAATGGTAAAAAAGCATTTATTCCGTATGTAATGGGTGGAGATGGTGGCCTTGAAAAACTAAAAGAAAGAATTCGATTTCTAGATGAAGCAGGGGCAAGTATCGTTGAAATTGGCATTCCATTTTCAGATCCAGTTGCAGACGGTCCAACGATTCAAAGAGCAGGAAAAAGAGCGTTAGATAGTGGTGTAACAGTAAAAGGTATCTTTCAAGCGCTAGCAGAAGTAAGGAAAGAATTACAAATTCCATTTGTACTCATGACATATTTAAATCCAGTACTTGCATTCGGAAAAGAACGATTCATTGAGAGATGCTTAGAGGCCGGTGTGGATGGTATTATCGTTCCAGACTTACCGTATGAAGAACAAGACATTATTGCACCGCTTCTCCGCACTGCAAATATCGCTTTAATCCCACTCGTTACCGTTACGAGCCCAATTGAGCGAATCAAAAAAATTACGAGTGAATCAGAAGGGTTCGTCTACGCCGTTACAGTAGCGGGCGTAACAGGAGTACGTCAAAACTTTAAAGATGAGATTCATAGTTACTTAGAAAAAGTAAAATCACATACGCATTTACCGGTAGTGGCAGGGTTCGGTATTTCAACAAAGGAACATGTAGAAGAAATGATTACAATATGTGACGGTGTTGTCGTTGGAAGTAAAGTTATTGAGCTTTTAGAAAATGAAAAACGAGAAGAAATATGTGAATTAATACAGGCAGTAAAACAAAAAGAAGAGGCATGAGTCTCTTCTTTTTGTTTTGAGTAATAAATGTTAAAATATACAGAAAATACATATAATTTAGAGGTGAGAAGGCATGCTAAGACGTAAACTACTATATCTACTTTTAACTGTACCACTATACGCTTGGCTTATTAGCATGACGAAAATAGAGTTGATGGCTCTATTTTTAGGATATGTATTCATCTTTTCCAACTTAAATCGGATTCAAGAGCAATCTATTTTAGAAATATGTATATTTTCGATTAGTATAGAATTATTTAGTATCGTTTCGATTGTATTATTAAATGAATTATTCAGATGGATTCATTCATTTGAATTAATGAAATTTGGGAATATTGTAATGCAAGCAATATGTGTTTATATTGTATTTGTTGTGTTAGGAAAAATAATTGGGAAGCAAACAGTTTTTCAGGATAATAGAAAATGGGAGTGATTCAAAAAGGAGCTAAACAGCTCCTTTTTTGAATCTGTTGTAAAAACAATTGAAAAATATGACATCTGTTATATAATAGTTAAAAATTGTATTTTAAATGAAATGAGATGATAACATGGCCATATTGTTGGCACTTATCCCAATTATGATGATTTTCATTTGTTTATTTTTATTTAAACAAACGTCATTAAGATCCTCGTTAATTTCTTATGCGGTATGTGTTGGAATCGTTTTACTCTCGCCAACGTTTCAACTAGGGATAAGTGAAACTGTGCACGCAACGATTAAAGGATGGTTAATTTGTTTTATTGTCGGGTACGTTTTATTTTTCGGTATTTTTTTATTTCACCTCATGAACAAAATGGGGTACATCGACCAAGTAGCACGTTTTCTAGAAGAGGTTACGCATGATCGTTTATTACAAATGCTTCTTATGTGTTTCGGTATTTGCCCACTAATTGAATCAGTAAGTGGATTCGGAATCGGCTTTATGGTTGCAGCACCTATTTTTCTTTCATTAGGTTATAAACCGTTTCAAGCTGTACTGCTCTCTTTTATCGGCTTACTAGCTAGTTCGTGGGGCGCAATGGCAACTGGTACGATTATTGGTTCGCAGCTTATCAATATGCCGCTTACAATACTTGGTACAAATACAGCACTATTAAGTATCCCAATGTTTGCTTACTTCGTCATTCTCTCTTTACACGTTGTTGGCGGCTGGCAAGCGGTTATAGAAAAGTGGAAGGAAGGACTTGGTTTCTTTCTATTATTTTCTCTCGGAATCTATCTGTCTAATGCGTACGTAAGTGTTGAACTAGCAGGTATATTAAGTTCTATCGTTACCATTACATTTGGCTTTCTTATCATTAAATTAAAAGGAAAAAGTGGGCAAAATCTAATGACAGAACATGCTGCGGCAACGGAGAGAGAAGTATCTATTATAAAAATTATTAGCCCTTATATATTCTTAACCGTTTGTATTTTGCTTTCTCGCCTCGTTCCAGCATTCCATGATGTATTCAGATCATATGCGGTTCTTGATTTAAAATCATACTCTTACAAATTAGAAATGCTGTATTCGCCAGGATTTTGGCTCGGTATGACTTGTTTATTTACTATTATTTTCTTCCGCATTCCATCTAATATTATGAAACAATCACTCTCACAAACGATAAAACAATGGATTCCTTTTGCTATTACGACGACAATGTTTATCGCCATTTCAGAACTAATGGGTGCATCTGGCATGCATTCATTACTAGCAAAAACAGCTGGTGAAACATTTGGAACATTTTTCGTTTTCGTTGCTCCATTCATCGGTGGTATCGGTGGCTTTTTAACAGGTAGCAATGCAGGATCAAATGCGATGTTCATAAAACTACAAATGCAAACCGCGCAAAACGTAGCACTCCCGTGGCAATACGTCACAACACTGCAAAACACCGCATCGTCAGTAGCGACAATCGCTTGCCCGTCACGGATTACACTGGGGGCGTATTTATGTAACATACCATATCGTGAAAATGAACTATTAAAGAAGACGACGTTAATGATTTTTGGAGCGGTGTTACTTATAGTAGTGGAAGTTATTTTCTGGTATATGTTGAGAAATTAAAAAATCTTCCTAACATAGGAGGATTTTTTTTGTGATTGGATAATGTTTTAAATATGAAAAGCTTCTACTAAATGAATAGGAGATGAAATGTATGCCCTTAAAAAACTACGGTGTGTTAAAAGGTACAGTTATACAATCAAAGATTGGAAAAGGGAAAACACCTCATTATCAAGTTCATTTACAAGATGAAGCAGAAGTAGATTACCGTATTGCAATTAACGTAAAGTCGCAAAGTTATCCGTCAGAAGTTTTATATTTTGCGAGTAACGATATTAGGTCAGAGGCGATTCATATTTTAAAGACATTGCCATTTGGTTTTACAGAAATAAAAAACAATGAGCCAGAAGTAGCTTTAGATTATGTAAGAGATAATTTATTTGATTCGAAACAAATGATTCCTTTACCTGCTGAAAAAGCAGGAGTAGATAATGATTTAAATGAAAAAATAGAACGTTATATAAAACGAGCAATAGAAGAAATAGCAATTATTTATGCGTTTGGTGAAAGATGGGGACCAGAAGAAAATACACCTGATTCTTACTTTCATTTTGAACCAGGAAACGGGATACACGATATTCATATGAATCAAGGGAACGTAGAGAAATGGAAAGGTGATAATGGTATATGGCAAGATGGAGGCATACTCATTCACTTTGAGAAGGAAGAAAAATGGATCGGTATCTTTCTTGCCTTCCAATCACAGTCATGGTGTACGGATGAAGAGGGGCATGCTCGAGTTCCGGTTGAGCATTGTGATTATAAGAGAAATAATTAATAAGAAGAGGGCGTTCAAAAAGAACGCCCTCTTCTTATTTTAGAAAACCCAAAACTAACAAGTGTAGAAATACAAGAGAAAAGCAGTGCCACGCTAGAAAACGCAATGAGGTACATATTATATTTCATAACCTGTCCAATTAGCTGGTTACTGTCGTACTGAAAAAGTCCTGCTATTATATTGAATAAAAATAACACGATAAACATGACGATGACACCGTCTATGGATCCTTTAATGTCTGGTTTACTTAAAGCGATATGTGCAGAAATACAAATGGCGATAAATAAAAATAACCAAAAGGAAGGATTTAATAAGTTGCTTATTGTAAATAAGCTTTTCAACAATACAAACGTCGACAAGAGCATGTTTTGAACCATTTCTATATTAATAGAAGTAGAAGCGATTGTCTTTTCGAGAGTTGTATTAAATAAGAAATATGAATCTGGTACGAAATAGCGCATTAAAAGGATTAATGCTGTAATACCCGAAATAATAGGACCAATTCCAATGAAGAAGTTCCCAATTCGTTGATATACACTTTTTTGATTGTATTGATGTTGTACGTAACCTAAAGCACCTTGACTTGTATCTGTTGGGAAAAACTGCGTTGCTACAATTTTATGACGAAATAGTACACACATAATGGCATGTCCAAGTTCGTGAATAGGGACACCAATCCACGCTGTTAAAAGGAATCCTTTTCTTCCGAAAGCTCTCGACCAATACATTCGTGTGAGAGATTCTAAATAGCCTAATAGAAATCCGATTACAATAATAATGCCAATTAAAGAAAATAATTGGATTACGCTTGTAAGGAGTATTTGAACAATTGAGTTTACAAATTCCATTGTTTTTCATCCAATCTGTTAAAAATGTTATTTGCTCTGTTTCATAATAGCATTATTTCTCAAGATTGCTAGCATATATATTTTCTTTTGAACGAAGGATTTCATAATCTTTTTCTTGTAGTCATGTTTTATGTCCAAAGTCATATATTGAATTTGTAACACCCTATACGGTATATGCTTAAAGGAGGGATGAGAGAATGAAATGTTCGGCGTGTCATACGGAAAATACAACAGAGGCAAGGTTTTGCGGGAATTGTGGACATTCGTTAAAGGAAGAAGTAGTGGTAAGTAGTGGCCAAGAAGAAGAGCCGGAACAAGCGCGTGTAGCACAAGCAAAGGAAACTCGACCGAATGAAACGGTAGAGCAAGCGAAGCGATTTGCGAGTGGGTATTTTCAGTTTTTTAAACATGCTTTCAAAGCACCGACAGCGATTATGAAAAGCGGCAAGGTTGAAGTACGAAATGGAATTGTAAGTCTTGTTCTTATTTGTTTTTTAGGGGCATGTATTTTTTATAGAATGATGAGTGCTGCAGCAGCTGTTACGAAAACATTTGCACCAGATATACCTACTCCTACATTCTTTTTGGACTCTGTAACGGTCTTTTTATTTTTATTAATTTTAACTTTATTTGTCGGATTTATTATTTTTGTAAGTGGGAAGATGATGAAATCATCTTTTTCGTTTCTTGAAGTATTCGGTATATGGGGAACGATAGCGACGCCTGCTATTGCTATATTAGTACTTTCTTTTCTGTTTAGCTTTTTATTAATCTTTTTCTTACCAATCTTATTAGGTCTGGCTACAACGTATATGTCAATTAGTATAATTGTAGCTATAGTAAAACTAGATAACGGCGGATTAGATCCTATTTACACACTTCTTATCGCAAATGTTTTAATCGGAATTGCAACATTCATTGTACTGTGGTCTTACATTAGTACGATAATTCAAACCTTTACACAGGGATTAACTGGCTTCTAATGAAAAGGTGGTTGAATGGATGAATGTATGTACAAAGTGTGGGACTCAGTTTGAAGGTGGTGTACAATTTTGTCAAAACTGCGGGATGAAGAGGGGAAGTCCAGTAGTAAAGAAGAACATGAGCGGTGGTGCAAAGATTGGCATTACGTTGTTAACGCTATTTGTTATAGCGAGTGTGGGACTGTATTTGTATGGATCATCGTATTATAAGCAGGCGGCACAAGTGGACCGGATGATTACGATTTTACAAGAGAAGGACGGGGAAAAGTTAGCTGAAATCGTCACCGCAGATGATCCATCAGTTACTGTAACGAGAGAGAGTTTAACGCCTCTATTTTCATATATAAAAGAAAATCCATCCTACGTGAATGAATTGAGAGAACATTTGAGGATAGGTGAAAAACAAGGGAACGGAATCGAAAGAGCAGATTTTTCGTTAACGAAAGACGGAAAGTATTTCTTTTTATTTGATCGGTATAAATTGAAAGCGAAGACGTATTATACGACGTTGCTTTCAAATGAAAAAGGTACAACTTTAAAAATGAACGGAAAAGAAATTGATAAAACAGATGACAAAAAGTTTGAGAAGCAATATGGACCGTTTCTTCCAGGAAATCAAGTATTTCAATCAGAATATAAAAATGACTATGTAAAACTATCACGTGAGGAAAAGGTTGTACTTATGAAACAAAGCCAAAATAACGTAACGATAGATTTAACGTTGCAAGGACAATATATTACAGTGCAAACGAACGTGCCTAGTGCGACATTATATGTGAATCAAAAGCCAGTTACAGCGCTGGTGGGAGAAGAAATTACGTGGGGACCGGTAGCGACTGATGGAAGTACGACAATTTATTTAGAGCGAAATGGAGAAAGTGGACGGGAAACGACAAAAGTAGAAACGGTAACAGCATTTTCAACTTATAATCTTCCATTCCAAAAGAAAAGTACAGAAAAAACAGTTGTTTACAATGTACTCCGCCAGCTACGACTCAGTATGTATATAATGGCTTCATCTTTCCTGATAGTGATATTCGAAAATTAACGAGTGGGGACTTAGCATATTTATCGAAAGAACAATTGAAAATAGCGAGAAACGAAATATACGCAAGACATGGACATATGTTTCAAACGAAAGATATGCAAGCGTATTTTTCAAAACAGTCTTGGTATAGAGAAAATCCGTATTATACAGGAAAGCTAACGGATATTGAATCTTATAATGTTGAACTCATTAAATCAAGAGAATAGAACACGTGAAAAAGGTACAGTGCATAACTGTACCTTTTTTATAGTTATTTATCTGAACCAGGATCCCTTGAGAAAAAGATGTGAAAGAGAAATGTGACTTTACTTGATCCTCCAGATGTACTAGCTTGTATATGGGATAAAGGACCACACGTTAAAGCTGCCTCGGAATGGGGTGGTACGACTATTTTGAGCGCATGATCTGATTCTGGTGAAGCAGTAACAGTTATTGTATCGTCAGAAAAGTTTAGAATTTTAACAGAACCGACTGGAAAGATGGACTTGCCAGCATGTGATGCTGAAGCGAATTGGGTAGCTTTCCATATATCTTGCGCAAACGTATCATCGTTAGATAACCAAGCACGAGCGCTGTATATTGTTGCATTAATGGAAAATTCTTGGTCAAGGGAGAGGGCGGGTTTCGGTTCTTTTGGTTCTTGCGGTTCATCTGGAAGCTGAGCGAGAAGGCCGGCGCACATGTATGTTTCACCTACTTTCAATTGTTACTGTTATAGCATATTAAACATGTTGTTTATAAGACACGACGGTTACCTATTAAAGTATAGGTTTGTGCACCAAATTTGAAGATGAAATTATCTTTCTTTACAATAGAAGTAGGTGTTATTTCTATAAAATATGGAAAGCGTAAAGAGTATGTAAAAAAAGAAGGAGTGGTAAAGTGAACTATGTCATTATTGGCGGAGATGCAGCTGGTATGAGTGCAGCTATGCAAATTGTTAGAAACGATGAAAATGCAAATGTTGTGACGTTAGAAAAAGGTGAAATTTATTCGTACGCTCAGTGTGGATTACCGTATGTCATTAGTGGTGCTATCGCTTCAACGGAAAAATTAATCGCGCGTAATGTAAAGACGTTTCGTGATAAATACGGAATTGATGCGAAAGTACGACATGAAGTAACGAAAGTAGATACGGAAAAGAAAATGGTGTACGCAGAGCATACGGAGACGAAAGATGTTTTTGAATTTTCGTATGACCGTTTATTAATTGCGACCGGAGTACGTCCTGTCATGCCAGAATGGGAAGGACGAGAGTTACAAGGCATTCATCTTTTAAAAACAATTCCGGATGCTGAGCGCATATTAAAAACGCTAGAAACGAATAAAGTTGAGAATGTAACCATTATTGGCGGCGGTGCAATTGGGCTGGAAATGGCAGAAACATTCGTCGAACTTGGTAAAAAAGTGAGAATGATTGAGCGAAATGATCATATCGGTACGATTTATGATGCAGATATGGCGGAGTATATACATAAAGAAGCAGATAAACATCATATTGAAATTTTAACGAATGAAAATGTAAAAGCGTTTAAAGGGAATGAACGAGTAGAAGCAGTTGAAACTGATAAAGGAACGTATAAAGCAGACCTTGTTTTAGTATCTGTTGGAGTGAAGCCAAATACTGATTTTCTTGAAGGAACAAATATACGTACAAATCATAAAGGGGCAATTGAGGTAAATGCATATATGCAAACGAATGTGCAAGACGTATATGCAGCTGGTGATTGTGCGACACATTACCACGTTATAAAGGAAATTCATGATCATATCCCGCTCGGAACGACTGCCAATAAACAAGGGCGACTTGCTGGACTGAATATGCTTGATAAACGAAGAGCCTTTAAAGGAACGTTAGGTACAGGCATTATTAAATTTATGGATCTGACGCTTGCAAGAACAGGCTTAAATGAAAAAGAAGCGAAAGGGCTACATATCCCATATAAAACAGTCAAAGTAGATTCGACAAATATGGCGGGCTATTATCCAAATGCAAAACCACTTTACTTGAAATTACTCTATCGCTCTGACACAAAACAATTATTAGGCGGACAAGTAATTGGAGAAGAAGGCGTAGATAAACGTATTGATGTGATCGCAATGGCACTTTTCAATAAAATGAGCATTCACGATTTAGAAGATGTCGATTTAAGTTACGCACCACCATATAACAGCGTTTGGGATCCAATTCAGCAAGCGGCAAGACGAGCGGAATAGCACTTTTTAAGTGCTATTTTTTTCGTTAAAGGGTAATCATCATTTTTG
The DNA here is from genome assembly GCF_921008455.1 of Bacillus basilensis. Taxonomy (NCBI): domain Bacteria; kingdom Bacillati; phylum Bacillota; class Bacilli; order Caryophanales; family Bacillaceae; genus Bacillus; species Bacillus basilensis. The sequence goes on from NZ_CAKLBZ010000001.1 coordinate 1,245,276, forward strand.
TCGAATGGAGAGGATTGGGAAATAGTTACATACAGGGAAGGGGATCATTAAAAATGGGTGTAACACTTCAAACAGTTCAAGAATCAGAAAAAGAAATATTACGTAATTTGTATGCACTATATCTTCATGACCTCTCTACATTCACTCCTCATATAACGATTGGGACAAATGGATTTTTTGAATACGAAGATTTGCATATGTTTTGGGTAAATGATGGAATTACTCCGTATTTTATTAAAAGTGATAATGATATTGTAGGATTTTTATTACTACTGGAACGTCCATTCTTAAAGAAGGAAAATGACTTTGGTATTAATGACATTTTCATATTGAATCAATACAAGGGGAAAGGAATCGGTAAACAAGTTATTAAGAATGTACTAAAAGAGAAACGAGGACAATATTTCGTTATCGAACTTGTGAAAAATATACCAGCAGTTTCTTTTTGGAAGAAAGTATATAGGGAGCTAAACATCGAATTTGATGAGAAAACACAGTTAATCGATGATGAAGAATGTCTCGTTCAAACGTTTAAAATATAATGAGATGGATGCTCCTAGTATATTACTTTGAAATTTAACTTTATTTTGAATATACCGTTCACCCTTGAAAACATAGTACATATGGCTTATATTGTCATATAGTATTTATTTTTAAATAAAGCAATGAACGAACCAGGGGGCACAGTATGGCAATTAACATGAAAACAATCGAAGAATGGATTGCTGAATCAAACGCAAGACATGAAGAAGACTTTGGAAATGTTGTTGAAGAGATGAAAGAAGTATGTGTCGGACTTGATAATGCGACATTAATTTATACGAAAAATGTATTTTGTTTCGGTAAGAAAGTAGAAGTATTGTTCTTCTTCCAAGACCATGTCGTGATCGGACAAGAAAAAGACGAATATATTGAAATTGAAAAGTTAAAGTATGATGCCATTACACATAGCAACTTAAAAACAAATGACAAAAATACAACGTTAGAACTAAAGTTTGCTAACGGACAAGCTATCAATTTAGATAGTTTAAATGATAACTACGGTACGAAAAATTGGTTATTTGCAAGACAAATTAAGAGTATCTTTAAATTAATCTAGTAAAAAAGCACGCCGATAGCCGGCGTGCTTCTAAATACGTAAATCCCCTTTTAACCAATTCCGCGCTCGATAGGCTCCAACAGGAATTTGAATAAGTGACGTTTCATTTCCAGCATCTATCCCGTACAACTGATCACATGAATTTGTATCAAAACTAAGTAAAGGATGCCCGCCCATCCCCATCGCGGTCGCTGCAAAAACGAGTTTATGAACGAGTATACCAGCTTCCATTTGGTGAATACGGTATCCTCTATAGCCTAATGCGCGTGTATAGTAATCTTTCTTTCCGATTACATGTAGGCAAAGCGGTACTTGAAAAAGGCTTACGTTATCCATCGTCATGCTGGATTGAAGGGGATAACGAAGATCTCCGTATCGTATAGGTTGTATGGAATGAGTTTTACTGTTATAAGCGTAAGCACCGTTTTCTATATCTTTTACGTTATAAAAACATCCATATAATGAGACACGTGCATTTTCATTTATATACTTACCATCAAGGTCGTTGTAATAAGGGAAGGAGAGTCTCGCTTCTTGTAGTAAAGTAGCTAGACTGGTTGCATCCCATTTCGTTAAAATAAAGTCAGCATCAGGGGAATACCGTTGTTTACAAAGTTGTAAGAAATCGTATGATAACCGCTCTACTTTCGGTAGCTGTACAGCGTGCGCATTATGTTGAGAGCGCTCTTCATGAGCGAATGTTTGGAAGTGTGCTGTCGATTCAATCATAGAAGCTTCATTTATTTTTGATATCATTGGATATTCATCTACATGTTTTGAGCGAACGAGATGTTCATGTGCTAACGGCGGAATTTGCTGCAACAGGTCATGAGAAGTAACTGTTTTATTTTCACGGTAATCATTGTGAAACCAATCAGTTTGTAGTTCTGTACTTAAAGGAACAACAGCATACACGCTTTCTTCACTTTCTGACAGTCCGAGTAAATGATTTATTGCACGGTCTAAAAACTGAAAATATACACCATTTGTGTAACCAAATTGCTTGGCACATTCAAGTAATTGGCCGATGAGAACACCACTATCTAATCCTTGAAGACGATATGAAAAATTATTGTATTTAAAGAAATTTTTCCAAAACATGGTGGATACAAATGCAGCACCAAAACAAGACTGTATGTTACAACGATTGCCAAGTGCTTCTGTAATATAAGAGTCGAAATTTCCTTCGCGTAGTAAGATAAGTCGATGATGTGCGACGTCGTAATGGTAAATGCCGTATGGATAATCGTCAATCTTTAAATATATATACAATTCATTTGGATATAAAGCACCGCCTGAAGGAATAGACCTTCGGAATAAAATTTTCTTGCTATTTAGTTGGCACAATTGTGTTAAACCAAATGAATACCAAAGGTAATGACCAATTTCCTCCAAAGTAGGTGTAGTAGAAGGGTTAGGTAAAGATAATGGGATTTCTAAAGAGAGAGGAATTGCAGGTATATTTCGATATATTTTATAAGGAAGCGGTGCATCTTCCCAATCCACTTCATGATTTGGCATAATTTCATCAATAGAAAAATGGAGATGATGTAAAAAAGTATCTAGCTGCATGAAATCCCTCCTTTACTATGGAAACGGATGCGGATGTGGATTTAATTGTTCATTCGTTAAAGGTTCGGCTGTATATCCAAGTGTCATCGGTACAGTATAAACTCGGTCCAGCCCTGTAATCCGGGTGAGATGGTGACCGAACGTCATCGGTAACATGCCAGGGATAATGACTTTTACACAATGTAATCCGTTCTTTTCTATAAGGGGTACGGTTTGATCTACAACGATTACTTCAAGATCAGATTGATGCAAACGATTTACAAGTTGATGAAGATCGGATGTTAAATCTATATCAAACGATTGTAATACATTCATTTCTTGGAACGTTTGTACTGGTGCATCGTCACGTAAAAGAAAGTGAAGACGTTCTTCTGCTTCTTTCAATCCGTACAGCATACTATGGTCTTCCATTTTATTTACGAGATAAGGGTCTTGTAAGCAGTTTTCGTAGTGCACTCTTTTTTGTTCGAGTTCATCGTCTGTTATTAGTAACATGCCCGCTATTTCATGAATGGCACTCTTTAGAGCGCGAATTGGGTCTAAATGAGAGCCTCCTGCACAAACAACGTTCATTCCGTTTTTACGCGTATTTTTCGCAATTACCCATAAGCTCGGAATGCCATGTTCCATCGTCGCATTAAAGGTGTGTAATTCATATCCAGTAATCGTGTACAGCCGCTGAATCATTAATTGTAATTCCGTATCATTTGCTGAATCAAGATCAAGGCGGGGAAGAGGTAATTCTGTATACCAAGTGAGCAAAAAGGCGTCACGCTCTACAATTTCTAAAATGCCGTGAAAAATTGCTTCTTCTAAACTACCACCAATGGCACATCCATTTGATGTTTCATATACGAAAGCATCTCGATGACCAAGGCTATAATAAGCAATTGATTCAGGAACTAAAATTGGCCGGTTTTGTGATAATGAATATCCCCAGACCCAGTTTTGGTCATAGTCAGGATCAAACGGTTTAAATGGAAAATTATCACGATTGTAATGTTCGTTTGTATGTACACCGAGTGTGATAGGGTTCAGTGCGTGATCCTCTACATCATGAAAACTGCCGTGTACAGTTGTCTTTTTCCCGCGCGGTGACATACCACAATATCTTTCTAAACCTTCTAAAATAGCAGTTGCTTCACTTATTGCAAATGAATGAGTTCGACCTGCAACACCTTCATTTCCAAACATTAACGGCATGTTTATAATAACGTCAGCAAACGGCAATAAAGAATGCTGCATTTTTCCGTTCAGCATACCGACTCGGTAATCTAAATAATCTTTTGTTAAAAATGTGTTGAGTTCATGAATCGAACGACAGCGATATGTCGCATCACTTGTTTTTAAGCTCGGTTGTAAAGAAATCTCTGCTGCATCTGCCGTATCATCAGGTAAATTGCTACATACAGGACAGAGCGGATCTGGAAGAAAAGAATGCCGCGTACATTGCAGTGTTTGTAAGTTGAGTAAAAGGAGTTTATTTTCTAATGAAGAATGGTTATGAGTTAATATTTTCTCTGTTTCTGCACGAATAAGATGACACATTTGCAGAATGCCATTTTGAGTGGCGCGTACATCGCGCCTCGTCAAGTTCTCTTCTTTTACTGCATATTTCCGCTTTAGTTCCCACATTTCTTGTTGATCAAATCCAGCGATAAAGCGTCGTCCATCGGCGCAATTGGTACATCCCTCTGCAAGGGGATGAATGTAAGGACCGATAATACCTTCACCAAATGAAGTAAACGCACGTAGCCACGGAATATGATTGGAACGAAAAATTAGCTCAGCATCATGATGAATAGTAGAAGGAGAGCCGTCATGTAATACGAGAGCAAGGTTGATATTTTCAGGGAGTTCGTTTGCAATTGTATGTTGGCGAGTGATGGAATATTGTTCGCGCAATTGATCATGTACATAGTCTGCAAGTAGGCCATCTCCTATAAGCAATATATTTTGACTCATAGACCGTCCTCCTTTGCAATTAATACCCCGTACACACCATCTAGGTTTTCTTTCAAAAATGATTCAATCGCTAAATCAAACACGAATGGATAAAATTTATGTTCTTCTAAATGTTGTAAGGCAAGCTGTAAAGATTGCACACTTGGAGTTCCTTCTTCCGCTTGTATTTCCACTCTAAAAGAATCTGTGTCATATAAAATAATAGATGATTCAGGCAAAATATTAGCTCTGTAAGGAGTTTCTTCATTTTGAATGTGAAGAAGTGATAGTTGTAGTGCGTTTCGTAACGCTAACGTCATATTTATATTAGATGCACCGTACCATCGATTATTTATACCGATCCAAACGACTGGGAAGCTGAGAATCTCTTCACCCATTGCTATTTTAGGAGTTTCATGAATTGTAGTGAGGGCATCGTAATAAAATCTACAATGTTTATCATGAATTTCAGTTAAATCGATTGTTGTAATCTCTTCTAGCATATGTGACTGCCGTTCATACAATTTGTTATTTAAATGTTGTTGTAGCGCCCGGTATACACCTTCTGTCATCGTTTCTCCAGCACCAATACCGATATCATTATGTTCAGGAATAAGGCGGTGCATAATTTCCGCTACGTATGTTTCAATTCCTGCTAAACCAGCTTCTCGTCGCGCTTCATTATGAGTTAATCCGCCGAAAGTCATAAGAGGCAGGAGGGAAGTAGGCCCATCTGATAGTGGGGTAGCTACTTGAATACTGCATTGTGATAACGGTAATTGATATAAATCTTGTTCATCCCACACATGGAATATACCAGCTTCTTTAGAAGTTAATGAATCGAAAAACCGGAATAAATCAGTTGAGGTATGTTGGTTGGACCGATGCTCAAGTGTTTCAGAAAGGTTTTCTATCGTATCAATTGTAAAGCTTTCATCAGTTGCGAGAGGATGTTTTATAAAAGGATGCCATGTACCTTCAAGTGTTTCATAGTTTAATAAAAAGAATTGTGGATTCTTTTCTCGATGTGAATCATCAGCAACATGTTTAAATAATTCAAAAACGATTATATTTGCTAACATTGCAGATGTAACTGGTGAAAATGATGCTGATGAATGTTCATTTTGTAAAGCTGTTTCATGTAGCCGATGCCATGCGGATTCCCAGCATTCTTCACGATTAGCTGTTACGACAGGACCAGCTATACCAAGTGTTGATAAACAGACGGCAGGTATGAAGTTCTTTCCTATTTCCTTGCAAATTGTATGAACTGCTCTTAGGCCATCAATATCTCCATTTTGAGAAACGTACAAAATCCAGTCGAAAGGTTCGAACACTTCATGCAGGGGACGATCAATTGTCGTGTCTATTTCTTCAACAAGTACAGTATCATCTACTTCATGTGCAAGTTCTACTAGCTCGTGAATACGGTCGTAATTCGTTTCCGCATAATCTGTCACAAGGTAATGAAATGTAGGTAATCCGGATTTTAATAAAGAAGAAACTAAGGAGGTAAGCATATCTCCAGAACCAATTATAAGTACATTCGCAGTGCGATACGTTTCAAATTTTAAAGCGCCTGAATGGGAATCAGCTTCTAGAAATTCAATTTGCGAAGCATACCTGTCAAGTAATGCACTGTTTAATTCATGAGGTGCATCTTGGCTTACATCACGGACAAACCCATTTGTATATAAAATCTCTCCAATTTCAAATACACGATTTTGATAGGGAAGAGGGAGACCATCCGTTATTTCTGCTAAAGAATAATTACCGTTAAACATTGGCATTAATTTTTCGATCCAGCTATAAATTCCATCACCGTCCATGCGAAATGAACTGGCGTTATTTCGAAAATAGACACCCCCGTTTGAGTCGGGGAGGAAGAAAGTATCCTTATTTACTTTAAGTTTTGCATGAATTGGAAGGTTACGCATTTTAATCCTCCTTACGTTTTAGGCATACGTTATTAGCTTATGTCATGCAATTTGTCCCGTATGAACGCAATAAAAAAAGGCTGTAGAATGATGTATTCTACAGCCTGTAATAGATTATTAATCTATCAACCTTCTAATAATAATGATTTTGGATCTTCAAGCATATCTTTAACAGCAACAAGGAAGCTAACTGCTTCTTTACCATCAACAATACGGTGATCGTAAGATAAAGCGATGTACATCATTGGACGGTTTTCCATACGCTCGTTATCAATTGCAACTGGACGTACTTGGATTTTGTGCATTCCTAAAATACCAACTTGTGGGCTGTTTAGGATCGGTGTTGACATTAGAGAACCGAATACACCACCGTTTGTAATTGTAAATGTACCACCTTGTAGTTCTTTTAATGAAAGTTTGTTATCGCGTGCTTTCATACCTAAATTACGAATTTCGCTTTCGATTTCAGCGAAGTTTAATTGGTTAGCATCGCGTACAACTGGAACAACTAATCCATCTGGAGCTGCTACTGCAATACCGATATCATAGAATTTTTTAATGATAAGCTCGTCGCCTTGAATTTCAGCATTTAATAATGGGAATTGTTTTAATGCTGCAACAACTGCTTTTGTGAAGAATGACATGAAACCAAGACGTACATCATGTTTTTTCTCGAAAGCATCTTTACGCTCTTTACGTAATTCCATGATTGCAGTCATATCAACTTCGTTAAATGTTGTTAACATTGCAGATGTTTGTTGAACTTCTACAAGACGTTTTGCAATTGTTTGACGGCGGCGGGACATTTTCACGCGCTCAACTGGTTTTTCGAATTCCGTTTTTGCAACTGGAGCAGGAGCTGGACTTTTTGGAGCAGCTGGTGCTTCTTTTGGTGCTGCAGCATGAGCTTGTACATCGTGTGGTCTCACACGTCCAAGTGGATCTGTGCTACGTACGTCGTTTAAGTCGATTCCTAATTCACGAGCCATTTTTCTAGCAGCTGGTGATGCGATAGGACGGTTTGTATTTGGTAAACCTTGTAGAGTTGCAGTTTGCTCAGCACTTGGAGCTGCTGCTTTCGGTGCTTCTGTTGTTTCTTGTTTTGGTTGCTCAGCCAATGGAGCAGGTGTACTTACTGCAACTGGTGCTCCGTTTGCATCTAAAATTGCGATAGTTGCGCCAACTTCAACCGTATCCCCAGGTTCGCCTAGTAATTTCGATACAATACCTGAATCTTCTGCAATGATTTCTACATTGACTTTATCAGTTTCAAGCTCAACAACGCTGCCACCTTTCTCAACTTTGTCGCCTACGTTGATAAGCCATTGTGAGATAGTTCCTTCAGTAATAGATTCTGCAAGCTCAGGTACTTTAATTTCGATCATTTTAAATGTCCTCCCCTTATTTGCCTAACGGTGTGTTTTTTCTTCTTTTGTCTTCGGTAATCTCCATTTGTTAGCCTGACCTTGGGCAGAATATCTGCCCAAGAACAAGCTAGAAACCTTCATTGTTACTTTTTAGTTGCTGAAAACTTCAATTTCTTGTTTATCTTGACGGAAGTTATACTTCACGTCTAAAGCGTGTGCAACAATTAGTTCTTGCTCAGCTTTGTGAGCGAATGGATCGCCGCCAGATGGGCTAGAGCGATCTGGGCGTCCAATGTAACCTGTTTTCACTTTATCTCCAGCTAGTTCGAACAGAATTGGAGCCATGTAATGCCATGCGCCCATATTACGAGGCTCTTCTTGAACCCAAATAATTTCTTCTAAGTTTTTAAAGCGTTTAATAATAGATTGAACTTTTTCAGCAGGGAATGGGTACAATTGTTCAATACGAACGACATGAACTTCATCTAAATTGTACTCATGCTTACCAGACTCGATTTCTGCTGCTAAGTCAATCGCCATTTTACCTGTACTTAAAACAAGACGTTTTACTTTGTTTGGTTTTGTGCCAAGGTTTTCTTGTTCTAATGCAGGTTGGAAACGTCCTTCGCTTAACTGGCTAGCAGTTGAAAGCGTAAGTGGGTGACGTAATAAGCTCTTTGGCGTCATCAGTACCAATGGTCGAACAGCTTCGGTTCCTAAGATAGATGCTTGACGACGTAAAATATGGAAGTATTGTGCCGCGCTCGTTAAGTTTGCAACTGTCCAGTTGTTCTCAGCAGCTAGCTGTAAGAATCGCTCTGGACGTGCACTAGAGTGCTCTGGTCCTTGACCTTCATAACCGTGTGGTAATAGAAGAACTAAACCAGATTTTTGACCCCATTTTGCTCTTCCAGCTGAAACATATTGATCAAATAATGCTTGCGCAGTATTTGAGAAGTCACCATATTGCGCTTCCCACATAACAAGAGTTTCTGGAGCGAATACGTTATAACCATACTCGTAACCAACAACAGCAGCTTCTGATAACGGACTGTTATGAACAGAGAATGAAGCGTTGATGTTTGGTAAACGATGTAATGGTGAATATGTTTCATTTGTATCAGTATCGTGTAATACGATATGACGGTGCGCGAATGTACCACGCTGTGAATCTTGACCAGTTAAACGAATTGGCGTACCTTCTTGTAAAATAGAAGCGAATGCTAATGACTCAGCAAGTGCCCATTCAATTTTACCGTTCTCTTCAAGAGCATCTTTACGGCGCTCAAGAATTTTCTTCACTTTCGGATATACGTTAAAGCCTTCTGGCCAAGAGAGTAGACCTTCATTAATTGCACGAAGTGAGTCAAGCTCAACACCAGTATCAATTGGCTGAATACCTTTTGCAACAACATCTGGCACTTTAACGTGAATTGTTGCATCGCTCGTATCAGCTGGTGGTACTTGTGCATAGTCAGATTTTAATTGCTCTTGCGTAAACTGTGTAATTGTTTCAATCTCATCTGCATTTAGAACACCAGCAGCTTGTAATTGATCTGCATAAAGTGCTCTTACAGTTGGGTGATTTTTAATCTTTTTGTACACTTGTGGTTGAGTAACTGCTGGGTCATCCATTTCGTTATGACCGTAGCGGCGGTAACCAATTAAATCGATTAAGAAATCTTTTTTGAACAATGTACGATATTGAATCGCAAGGTTAGCAGCAGCAAGACAAGCTTCCGGATCATCAGCGTTCACATGAACAATCGGAATATCGAAACCTTTTGCAAGGTCACTTGAATATTTCGTAGAACGAGAATCATAGCTATCAGTCGTAAAACCAACTGCATTGTTTGCGATAACATGAATTGTTCCGCCCGTTTGATACGCGTTCAATCTGCTTAAGTTCAATGTCTCAGATACAATACCTTGACCAGGGAATGCAGCATCACCATGAACTAAAATTACGAATGATTTTGAAGTATCTTGTTCTGGAAGACCAGATTTTTTACGATTTTCTTGAGCCGCACGTGCGAAACCTTCCACAACAGGGTTAACGAACTCAAGGTGACTTGGGTTATTTGCTAATGTAACGCGAGTGCTAACTTCATCGTTACCAACGACTTGTTCTCTACCTAAATGGTATTTCACGTCGCCAGTCCAGCCAGAATTTGCCACTGCGTCTTCTATTTTTGCATGTTTGAACTCAGCAAACATGTGACTATAAGGTTTTTCTAATACGTGAGCAAGTACGCTTAGACGACCGCGGTGAGCCATACCAATCATGACATCTTCTACGCCGCCCTTGGCACCTTCTAGAACAATTTCATCTAGAACAGGTACAAGCATATCAACGCCCTCAATAGAGAAACGCTTTTGCCCAACGAATGTTTTATGCAAGAATTGCTCGAAACCTTCAACAGCTGTTAAACGTTTTAAAAGAGCAGTTCGTTTTTTATTTGATAGTGGTTGACGCAATGAATTTGATTCCACCATTTGATGCAACCACGCGCGTTCTTCACTATCTTGTATATGAGAAAATTCATAAGCTAAAGATTGTGTATACACTTCTTTTAATCTATGAATTACATCAAGTGCAGTGTGAATACCTTCTGGTGCATCTTGCCATACTGTTTTTGCTGGAATCGCTTTCAAATCAGCATCGCTCAGTTCGTTCATTGCTTTCTCAAGAAGAGATTGTCCATTTGCAGCATCTTCCATCGGATTGATGTGAGCCAACGTATGTCCGAAAGAACGAATCTGCTCAACAAGCTGAACGACTTTAAGAATTTTTTCAATGTTCCCTGTGTTTTGAGGAGAAAAATGTGTTGCTGTGTTGTCCCCTGTTACGACATCATCTTGAAACGAAGGAGCTCCAAAAATTTCAAAAAGCTCTTGTAATTCCGGATCAACAGAACCTGCTCCAGTTACGTAAAGATCATACTGTTCGATAACATAACCAAGGTTCGGACCGTGGAACTTGGCCCAAGGGTTTGTCGTTGTATTCTTCCTCGTCATTTGTTTAAACCTCCCAATGCATATAATCCTTTTTCCATACAAAAAGGTGCATTTTGCTCTTTTCAATAATTAATGAACCAATAATCAATGTAAATGTTTTCTTTACTCTTATGTTATTACAATAATTTACATAATACCAAACACTATTACTTATCTGTTTTGTAAAAAAACATTCACAATAACTTATCACCCAAGTTAATCTTTCATGTTATAAAGTAATTTTACAGAAAAATGGGGTGGATATATTTGGTATACCTATACGAATAGCTAAAATTATTGCACGTAAATATAAGTATAATAATTAGAATGTTTCGATAAAAATGAGTTCGAATTATGTATATTGAAATAATAAGCGCTTTCATTGATATTATACAACAATATAACGGAATATAGTATAAAAAATAAAAAATTATGAATTTATCGTAAACTTTATTTAGATAGTGTTAAATATCGAAAGGAAAGTGAAGGATTTCTACAAAAAAAGTGGCTAAACATAAAAAATGCTTCATAAACAGTTAGTTTCTATAAATATGCCGAAAAACACCGTAAAACTAATAACACATTTCGTAGAATAAAGGGATAAATGAAATATTTTAAAAGGGTAAAACAAATATGGAGATATTAAATTTTAAAAAAAGAGAGGAGGAGATATAGTAACGGTTATTTACAGTGTTCCGTGTTTTGTTTCAAAATAGACGTACTGAAATTGAAAAAGTTTCTTCTATATAAATAGCGTGAATAATAATCAAAACTAATGTAAAGGAAGCTTGACGTAAAGTTTGCTTTACATATATACTCGGTATAAGGAAGGAGGGAGAAATTTCCTTGGAAAATAAAATGGTCGAATACCGAAAAAAATTTGGACTATCTCAAGAAAAATTGGCTGAGAAACTTGGAGTTTCCAGACAAACCATCATTTCAATTGAAAAGGGAAAATATGATCCATCACTTCCGTTAGCATTTGAAATAGCAAAAACATTTCAGACAACGATAGAACATGTATTTATTTATGAAGGAAAAGAAGGGGAGGAGTAAAGATGAACTATTCACAAAAGTACTTTTTAATCATGGGAATTATTTTTTTTATTATGAGTGGAACTATGGTATTAGCAGGTATAATGACGCATTCAGCACCACCGACTCCAACTTATACAGTTCTTGCAATGATGATTATGTGTTTCTGCCTAAGCTACTTACACCCACAATTTAAAGAAAAAGACGAGCGGATGAAATTAATTCGTTATAAAGGCATGTTCTTCAGCTTTTTTGCGTTAACAGCATATTATCTTCTTTTCTCTATCGGCTTAAACTTAAAAATAATTACACTATCTGCTACTGAACTATTGAATATACTTATGGCACTCACGATGAGTACCGTCTTTATCTCGTTTGTTGTTTTGGCAAAAAGATATTAAGATGGAAGAGAGAAAGGAAGATTAACATATGCAAATGATGTATGCTTTTGGCATTGGGCTTGTATTATTTTTAGCCGTATTCTTATTTATTCGTAAAGACGTGCAAGGTGGGACGTTAACGAAAAGAGGCTTTTATAAAATGATCGGCTGTTTAGTTGTTATGTTTATAGCGATTATCGTAATGATCGTTTTAATAAATCAGTCACTATAGAATGTAAAAATGGAACCTTACTATTAGTAAGGTTTTTCCTTTTTGGTTTAAAATCCGAAAATTCCCGCATAATCCATTTACTGCATATAATGGATATTATATAATTTAATAAAATGATGGATAGGGAGAATAGTATATGAATAAAAAAACTATCTTCTTTTTATTAACATGTCTACTACTTGTAGCTAGTACTACCTATATAATATGTAACAAACGAGAACAAGTGCCACCTATGTTAGTATGGGAGGGGCAGGAATACTACGTAACGAATGAACCTGCTAAAACTGAAAAAGTGGGGCAAAGGCTCGGAGAAGTTACAAAGAAAATTGAAACAAGTAAAAAACCTACTAAAAATAGTGAATCCAACATATTACAAGAAAAAACAGAAGTATTCACAATGATAGAAGAAGCAAAAGATCTTCACTCATCTTTAACGATAAAGGAGCCTTATAGTGACGAATATAGAATAGTAAGGCCAATGTTAAGGGTACTATAAAGTGAAAAGGAGATTCGTATGCAGACAGTAATTTCATATCCATGGTCGTTAAGAAAAATGTTTGTCTTTTTTCTTTGCTTTACCCTTCCTCCTATTGGTGCCATTTACATTGCAATGAATAGAGGGGCACTACAAAAGAGAGACTTCATTTTATACTTATTATTTGCTGCTATTAATATATCGCTTTGGTTATCGCTTATGATCTTTGATCGGAGTATGTGGATGGTAGCGGGGCATTATGTGCTTGGGGCAATTGTGATTGTGTTTTCGAATATGAATAAGAGATAAGCCAGTAATTTTAAAGTTGCTGGTTTTTTTATTTTGATATTTATAATGAAGAAACATATAAATCAATATGCAAAGAAGGAATGGTATAGATAAAAGTAACGTCTGAACGGTTAGAACAGACTGCAAAGACAGTAAGTAACATCAGGCACTTCTTAGAATATTTACATAATGACCTATGCAATCAAATTAAGAATATCGCTACACAATGGAATGGAGCGAGTAGATAACAATTTTATCAGAGATTTAGCGAAGTAAAACCAAAATGTTTACTGTTTTAATAGAAGTTAAAAACTACAATGCTATGACATCTAGTGGTAGACGTTCATTAATAAATATTGTAGTAAAACAGTTTGAAGATAGATTGAAACATTTGTCCGAAGGTTCACACAGGACTGTCGTGATAGATGTGAGAGGACCAGATGAAACGGGAGAAATATTGAAGAAAATAAGAGAAGAAATAAATCAAAGAACATTTGGACAGGCAGAAATTATTATTAAAAAGATAAAAAAAGTAGGTTATATTACAGAGTTAGCACGAATGCATAAGTTATAATTTCAAAGTGCTATAAGGGTAACCCTGAGGAGAAAAAGACTTCGGATTTTTAAGATTATATAAAATATTCATAGTTGCGAAAACTCTATTGTGGTAAAATATTCTATATAAATATTTAAAAGGGGAATGGCTATGGGGGATATAAAAGTTACTCCTGAACAGTTGCGAAAAGTGGCAGGGACTATTAGATCAACTATCACGAATGCAACTGCAACACAGGAGCGACTAAAACGAGATATTGATATGATTTCTAGTAATTGGTTGGGCTCAACCTATATGAAATTTAATACGGATTTCCGTGATTCATCCTTTAAGATGGCACAATTTATAATCATATTGGAGCCACTTGAGAAGTTTCTTCTTGATTCTGCTAATAAATTTGAACAAGTAGATAACATGGATGTTGCCATTGCGATGGCTTCTGGTATTCTTAATAAAAATAATGATAAAGTCGAATATCTTACAGGTAAGGCAGAAGGTGCTGAAGGAGATCGACTTGGAGGGAAATTAGAAGGTACAGTAGTAAATGGTGAGTTTGAATTAAGTAAGGATAGTAAAATAAATACAAAGTTCGGTACTGGTTCTGCAGAGCTAAATATTCCGTATAGTAAAGAAACACTCCGCGAAGATGCTTCTAGTGGTAACTTGATTGGTGGAAAAGTGGAGGCACGCGCTCAAGAAACATCTTATGTAAGAACGGATATTCCTTATATGGAAGATATAACTGTAACTCAAAAAATGCACGATTTTAGTAGTATTGTAGGTTATGATGAGTATACAGTGAAGGTAGGTGCGGAATATAGTTCGCGCAAGTATGAATTGCTTTTAGAGAAAATTGATGTTCCGGATATTATTCCGTATTTCAGTGATCACGATATAACAATCCGCTTAGAATTGGGAGTAGGGACTTATGGGTATAAGCTTCACATGGGTCAAGAGAAAGGTTTTTATGCATCATACGAAGGTTTTGGAGGAGGTTTTTTCTTGAAACCTGAAAAAAAGGAGTAATCACACATGTTTAAACAAGGACGTATTTTGATGTATATTTTTACCGCGGTTTTATTTTTTTCTTCATTCTTTTTTCCGCAGCCAATGGAAAAAAGGTTTTTAACAGCTATTGCAGCATTGATTATTGGTGGAATAGGTATTGGAATTTCCTATCTATTAGAAATTTTGAGTAACAAGTCGAAGAATATATCTAAAAAGAACGGAGAATGACGATGGAGCTTTTCCCGATTGGTTCAGTTGTAAAGCTAAAAGATCTAAACCAACCTGTTATGATTATTGGAAGAATGGTCATTTCAGCGGATAAACGTGATTTTGATTATGTAGGGGTTCTTTATCCGGTTGGTTATTTAGGTGATGAAAAAGTGTTATGCTTTAATCATGATAAGATTGTAGAGGAAATACATAGAGGGTATTTGAATGAGAGTGAATTGATTCTACGTGAGAAATTAGTAGAATTATAGGTTAGTTGGAAAATACATATAGATTTTAAAAATACGATAGGGGAAACAAAATGGGAAAGATAATGAGAACTATTGTAATCATTGGCATACTTGTTCCTCCAGTGCTGCTGTGGAGTGCACCTGATATTCCGCTAAATGATAAGTTGCTATTTACAGGCATACAACTAACTGTTGGATTCATCACAGTAGTAGCGTTAGAGATTATATTTAGAAATCGAAAAAAGAAGAGGGCAAAATAGATATAAATTGTATAGAATGGCAGATAAGAATATTGGTGGCTAATCTTCTCAATAAAAGAAATTAACAGAAGCAGGGAGAAATCCTTGCTTTATTTTTGTATAGAAGTACTAAGTAGGGTATCGTTAAATTAGGATGTTCGAGTCGGCTCGGCAGGTATTATCTATTAAACGTATCGTTGTTTACCTCCTCAGTTAATTCGTCTAGATTAAAACTAAGAGTTTCAGAGATTTTTCCAGCTCGTATGCTAACTACAATTGTACGAGGGGGACAGATTAGCGAACTCTTTTTCCTCCTTGAAATCCTTCATAGCAAACTTAAGTAGCATTTTCTTTTCAGTCCTTTCTCAGTTTTATGGAAACAAAAAGAGGACTACCCCTGAGTCAGCTGGTTTGCTGACTAGAAGTAGTCCTCTTTTAACTTGTGGTGTCTGATGGAGACCTCCACAGTTTTAGCTTTTGAGAATACTCTCTCAAGCCTTGATACTATTAGGTTTTATGACCCCGGAGAGGCTCGAACTCACGACCTCCACCCTGTCAAGGTGGCGCTCTCCCTGCTGAGCTACGGGATCTTCAAAAATGCTTATGTAACAGCATCTTTTATGTTTACGCTAAAGTAATTATATATAATTGACTGAAATTTTACAATATTTTTATATTAATCTTTTGAAAGGAAAGTATTTGGAATCACGTTAGTAGTGTATTAAGGAATATATAAATAGAAAGTTTAATTAAAAGTGGGTTCGAATAAAACGGTTATATTATTTTTTTCGATACCAATCCAAAGGACCTTCATCACTCAAATCAACAAGAAAAGGTAATAAGAAGTGTAAAGGTAAGCTTAAAAGTTCTGGCATAGCGTTTACGGTTTTCTTTGATAAATATTGCCTTCCGAAACAATACGGACAATCTTTTTCAAATGCCATGAGTATCGACCATACATCTTTTACTTTCCATTTCGTTTTACAATACGTACAACGCGCCATGAAATTCCTCCTCGTTATAGTTGCTTCCTAATATATTCCATTCCATTGTAATAAAGTCAAGTGTATTTGGTGTGGTAAAATGTGATTTGTTTGTAAAAAGATAATAAAGCTATTACATTTAATCACCTAAAACAAGCATAACCCCGTTATGAATTTAGGACGGGGTTAAAATAGAGTTGTGTAATTTTTGATATAGTGTACTCAACATATAACAATAAAGCTAAGGGTTATGCAATGATCGTGCCCGATTGGTGAGGACTGTTTAAAGTTCTACTTTATGTCTGGTTGTTTACACATTGCCCATATAACTTCGCGTTAAGTTTGGGAGAACAATTTTTCCATTCTTACTGTATTTTTCGAATAACTCTGATAGGAGAGAAATAAAGTTTTTATATTCTTCGTCATTTTCTTTCGGAGCATATGATCCTGATAAATTTCTTCCTAGAAAACCTTCATAGTCAAAAAGTAAATCATTTTGATATTCTTTAAACTCATACTTTCCATCTTTAAAAAAGCTTTTAAAAATTTCTGGCGTTTCCTCGATTCCACCGCTAAATCCTTTAAAGTTTGGGCAGGTTTTTTGGCAAATTTCTGAATTTTCTTTAATAATCGGACTAGTTACATCTCTACTATTCCAAACAAGAGCAATATTTGCTTTTTGTTTCAAAATTCGTTGGCATTCGATTTTGAAAGCTTTTTTATTAAACCAATGAAATGCTTGAGCAACAGTTATTAAATCCAGACTATTTTCTTTTAAAGTGGTATGTTCGGCAGTTGCTTTTATTGATTGAAAACGAGAAAAATGGCTTAACGATTGTTCTGCCATTTTTCTCATGTCATCATTTGGCTCAACTCCAATAACATGTAAACCACTTTCAAGCAGCTGGTGGCTAAATATCCCCGTACCTGAACCGATATCGGCCACAATCTGATTCTTATTCAGTTCGTTAGCCGAAAGCAAATAATCAATATATTCTTTAGGATAACTAGGGCGATATTTCGCATATATATCGGCCTTGTCAGTAAAATTTTCTGTTGTTTTCACAGTACTACCTTCTTTCCAGCGATATTATGTGCAGAAATAGGAACCAAATAGTAATTTCCGCATCAGTCTCTAAGTCTACAACGTAAAAGTCCAGCTAAATGGAGCTGCCTTAGTTCTCTTATTCAAATTATACTATTTTGCATGATATCTTCCAAAAGACCATGATTTCTTATTCATCTAAATGGTCTAATTGTTGAATAATATAACCATTCGTATATCGCACGAGGGTTATGTAGGATAAGAGATTTCCATCTTCAATATCCAAATTGGCCAATATATCCTTTTTACAATTTACTTAAAATCATGTATAACAGAGATACAAGATTATTTTATAAATATTCAAGAGTAGAGGGAGAATTATTGTAATGGTAAGGAAAACGTTCAAGATGCGTGTATCTAAAAATAGGACGATTTCAATTAACGGCTCAATTCTTGATGTGGATGTTACACATGATGAGTTTTTGCAAGAGTTTGTTGAGTGGGTCGATTCTAAAGGTTGGTCGTTTATGGGGATGACAGATGAGATTACACCTGAGGAAGCTAGTCAAAATCTAATAGATTCATTGATTGATGAGAAGGATAAGAAAGAATAATTCTTTCTTATTTTTTATTGTATATTTATGTTCTTCATCGTAAAAGTATGATATAGTAAAAAACAGCGAATGTTCTTCCAATTTAATACAAATTACATATAGATTGGTAGATTCAATTTTTAAACTGTGAGAGTATAGTGAAAAGGGAGAGTCATATGGTAAAATTTAAGAAAATTTTGGTTTTTATTACCGTTATTTGTTTGTTTTTTTCCACACCTATGACGTTACGTGCTGAGACAAATATTGGAGTGAATCCAGAACAAGTAGCCCCACCACCTAAGGAAGGGCCGAATGTTTTTAGTCAGTTTGCAACTACGATTGATGCGAAAACTGGAGATATTTTGTATGATAAAAACGCACATCATCGTGCATTTCCGGCTAGTATGACGAAAGTGTTAACGGCGATTTTACTTATGGAACATACGAAGCCAGAGGATCAATTTACGTTTTCACAATTAGCATTAGATCAAGAGAAGAGTAATTATCAAATTGAGTTTCAACCCGGTGAGACGATAAATAGAGATACAGCGCTTACAATTTTAATGGTGTTAAGTGCGAATGATGTTTCATATGCGATTGCGGAGCGTATTGGTGGAAGTGTTGAGAATTTCGCTAATATGATGAATGAGAGAGCGAAGCAATTAGGGGCTACTGATAGTCATTTTGTAACACCGAATGGATTGCATGATCCGAATCATTATACTACGCCATATGATATGGCTATGATTACGAGAGGTGTGCAAAAGTACCCTGAGATTTTGCAAGCGATGAATACGAAAAGGACGACAGTTACGACATCTAGGCAGACGGTGTCTATTTTTAATAAATCTACTTATTTTGAAAATCCATTTAGTATTGGTGGTAAGACAGGGTTTACAAATGAAGCGCGTAATACACTCGTTTTATTAAATGAGAAGGATGGAAATCGTATTATAAATGTAGTGATGGCTTCTCAAAGACCTGAAATTTATGAAGATTTAAAGCAGATGGCCGACTATTCTTTTGGTCAATTTGTGAAGCAAACTGTACTGGATAAACATAGTTGGCATCAAAAGACAACGTATTTAAATAAAGATATTGATAGCGAGCTTGAAAAAAGTGCAGAACTGATGCTTAAGAAAGATGAAGGGAAAAATGTGAAAACGACTTTCCGTGCGGCTGCATTAGATAAAGATTCTTTGTATCATAAAGGAATTCATCGTGGTGAGGTAGTTGGGGCAGTTGATATTATGAAGAATAATCAAACAATTGCGACGGTAAATGTTCTTTCTAAGGAAGATGTTACTTTTGCGATGCCTAAAAAAGATACGGTCGAGCCTGAAGTAAACGAATCAAACGTGAAAATAATAAGTATTGGAATAGGTGCCGCCATACTATTTGGAGCCATTTTATTTGTAGTGCTACGCCGAAATACAAAAGGAATGAAATCAGAAGAAAAATAAATTACTAGTTTAAAGGGCTGTGAAGAGATATTGTCACAGTCTTTTTTTGTTTAAAATAACTAATAATTGTAAATTTTCTTATTGCATTTCAGTTTTGTTCGTTATATTATTTATTTGTGTTCTTGTTAAAGAACTAAAGTGAATATTGCATACTTCAAATAATATAAAACAACGGAGAGGGAGAGAAACGATGAAATTAATTTGGAAGGTGATTAGCAACGTTATCTCATTTGTTTTATTTGCGTTAATGGTTTGTTTAGCTTTTGTAGTTATTTCTTCAAAAGCGAGCGGTGGTGATCCAACGGTAATGGGATATCAATTTAAGAGCGTTCTTTCAGGGTCGATGGAACCAACATTTTTAACAGGATCAATCATTGCGATAGAGCCGACGAAAGATGGTTCTAAATATCAAAAAGGTGATGTTATTACCTTTAAAGAGAAAGATGAAAAAATTATCACTCACCGTATTATTGGTGTGAAAGATACAAATGGAAAAGTAATGTATGAAACAAAAGGGGATAACAACAACGGTCCTGATTTAGAACCAGTACTTGCTGAGAATGTCATTGGGAAATATGCGGATATTACAGTTCCTTATGCAGGGTATGCATTAAATTATGCAAATTCAAAAGCTGGAGCTGCTTTGCTTCTTATTATTCCAGGAGTCTTTTTACTAGGCTATTCCGCTATTACTATTTTTAGTGCGATTCGTAGCATTGACGGAGAAAAGAAAGAGAAAAAAGTAGAACAATCGGTCTAGTTTGTTTGGTTATACTTTCCGGTTAGGAAGTTGACAAATATATAGATTAAGGGGATATGGACATGACTTTAAAGAAAAAATTAGGAATGGGTATCGCATCAGCAGTATTAGGGGCTGCATTAGTTGGCGGAGGAACGTTTGCATTTTTCAGCGATAAAGAAGTGTCAAACAATACATTTGCGGCTGGTACGCTTGATTTAGCATTAAATCCATCAACAGTTGTTAACGTATCGAATTTAAAACCTGGTGATACAGTTGAAAAAGAATTTAAATTAGAAAATAAAGGGACATTAGATATTAAAAAAGTACTATTAAAAACAGATTATACAGTAGAAGATGTGAAGAAAGATAATAAAGATGATTTTGGTAAGCATATTAAAGTAACATTCTTAAAAAATGTAGACAAGCATGAAACAATTGTAAAGGAAACAACGCTAGATAAATTGAAGGGTGACACACTTACTGCGGTAAACAACGATTTAGCTGCTTGGTTCTGGGATGAAAAAGGTATTTCTGCAGGTAAATCTGATAAATTCAAAGTGAAATTTGAGTTTGTTGATAATAAAAAAGATCAAAATGAATTCCAAGGTGATAAGCTGCAATTAACTTGGACGTTTGATGCACAACAAGGCGATGCTGAAGGAAAACAATAAGGACACCAAAAAGAGACTATCAAAAGCGGTAGTCTCTTTTTATGCTAAAAGAGAAATGTAAAAAGAAATATAATTTTATATCATTTTGCAATTCACTTTATTATAATAAAGATATAGTTCTTGATAAAGAACGAGTTGTTCGATAGGAGAGGTTAAAATGCTGAAGCCACCTAGTAAATTCAAAAAGATGCTTTTATTGCCATGTATATGTTCTATTACTTTTTATTTAGGCTCTCAAATGATGACGTATACAGAAGCAGCTTTTATTCATGAAACGAAAGTTGAGGCTACTATTTCTACAGCAAGTATTTTTCCAAAAACAGTTGATCAATTAACAGAACAAGCTAAGCAACATAAGGAAGTTATTTTGCATGAGTACGAAGAGATGAAATTAAAAGTAACTGTTACCTCCGCTCAAGAATTAGAACAGGCGCTTGTTACGTGGAAGCAAGGGCGTGAGAAAATAGTTGCTGAGAGAGAATCATTACAAAAAGTGTATAAATCAATAGAAGAACCTTATAATCAAGTACAAGAAGAGTTAAAAATAAATACAACTGAATCGAATAAGCAAGTATTCTCGTATGTGAATGCTGGCTTCCATATAGTGAAAGAAAAATGTGAGTATATTGATAAAGAAGTTAATTTACAAGTGATTGATAAACAAATTCAAGATTTTGAGAAGTTACTAGTAGATGAAACAGCAAAACAAGTGAGTGAGGCTGAGAAACAAAAGGAATTAGAAGAGAAGAAGAAACAAGAGGAAGCGAAAAGACTAGAAGAGAGTAAGAAACAAGAAGAAGCGAAAAAACTAGAAGAGAAGAAACAAGAAGAGGCGAAAAAACTAGAAGAGAAGAAGAAACAAGAAGAGGCGAAAAAACTAGAAGAAAAGAAGAAACAAGAAGAAGCGAAAAAGCTAGAAGAAAGTAAAAAACAAGAAGAACAGAAAAATAAAGATAGCAAGTAAAATATAGTAACATTCCAGAGTAGATAGGGATCATAAACAAATAGGTGCGAGAGCACTATCACTCGCCTATTTTTCGGGTCCTTTTCATATTATTTTGATTTTTCAACATTTTACTGAAAAATCAAAATAATATTGAGAAATGAAAATAACTGAAAATATTAATAAATATGTGTTGTATTTATATAGGTTTGTTCGTTATAATGAACATAAGGTTTTTAAAAAAGAACAAATATTAGCTAAGCTAATATAGTTTTAGTTATATCTCTTATTTTAAATAAGAGATAGCAATAAAAAATATAAAAAACAGCTAGGGGGAATTGATTGTGAGTCTGAAAAAGAAATTAGGTATGGGAGTTGCATCAGCAGCATTGGGGTTATCTTTAATTGGTGGAGGAACATTCGCTTACTTTAGCGATAAAGAAGTATCGAACAATACATTTGCAGCTGGGACGTTAGATCTTACATTAGACCCTAAAACGCTTGTAGATATTAAAGATTTAAAACCAGGGGATTCTATTAAGAAAGAGTTCTTATTAAAGAATAGCGGTTCATTAACAATTAAAGATGTTAAACTAGCGACAAAGTATACTGTAAAAGATGCAAAAGGTGATAATGCTGGTGAAGACTTTGGTAAGCACGTTAAAGTGAAATTCCTTTGGAACTGGGATAAACAAAGTGAGCCTGTATATGAAACAACTTTAGCAGACCTACAAAAAACTGACCCAGATCTTTTAGCTAAAGACATCTTTGCTCCTGAGTGGGGAGAAAAGGGTGGATTAGAAGCTGGTACAGAGGATTATTTATGGGTACAATTTGAATTTGTAGATGATGGAAAAGAACAAAATATCTTCCAAGGTGATTCATTGAATTTAGAATGGACATTCAATGCTAACCAAGAAGCTGGAGAAGAAAAATAATAAAAAAGCGGGTATCCCCCGCTTTTTTTTATAAAGAAAAAAGAAGTGCCGATTGTAAGCACTTCTTTCTATTTATTATTTTTGATCTTGCTTCCATTTTGTAAATTCAAGAAATTCACGAAATTGTTCTTTGGAGACGCCGGAGCTCATCGCATCTTTAACGAGTTGTGTCCATTCGGAGTCTAGGTGATTTTCCTTTGTTGTTTCATCATGAAGTAGAGTGTCAACTGGAATTTGTAGAACTGCTGCGATCTTTTCAAGAAACTGAATGGAAGGGTTTTTTTGTAAATTTCGTTCTATAGAACTAATGTAAGATTTAGCAACACCGGCTTTTTCGGCAAGTTCAGTTAATGAAATACCTTTTTGTAAACGCAGGCGTTTTATACGTTCTCCAATCATATTTGCGCACCTTTCTATCAATATGTCGTCGTCTTATGATGTCATTATTATAACATAAACTTCGCTAAAAAGAACAAACCTATTGAGCCTGGCTTGATGGTTTCGTACGTTGGAAAAAATGTTCGATATCTTGTAGAGCGATACCAGCGTCTAGAGCTTCAAGTATTAAATCAATCCATTCTTGATCCAATGCGTCAGTCTTATCTTTGTACAAATGTAATTCCTCCCTAATTATCGGTCATAACTGCTGCTACAGAATACGTGATAATGCAATCGGATTTTGTATTTTTATGTAGTGAATTATCAAATATTTTGTAGATAAAACAAAGATAAAATCCCCATTAAATTCCCTCTATGGCGATTATAAAGTTTCTGACGAATATTTTCAATATTTTCAGAAAACATTGTTGAATTGTGATATACTCGTATGCTAACTATGGAATTTTTACAAATATATTAAAAACATTACATAATATGACTAAATATTGAAAAAATATTGAATTTTTAATAAAATTCAATTTGTAATACATATTATTTATTAGGGGAGGAAATAAGGGATGAACAAGAAACCGTTCAAAGTTTTATCTTCAATCGCTTTGACAGCTGTATTAGGTCTTTCGTTCGGAGCTGGTACTCAATCTGCATATGCTGAAACGCCTGTGAATAAGACAGCTACGAGCCCAGTTGATGATCATTTAATTCCGGAAGAACGTTTAGCGGATGCGCTAAAAAAACGTGGGGTAATTGATTCGAAGGCTTCAGAGAAAGAAACAAAGAAAGCTGTCGAAAAATACGTAGAGAACAAAAAGGGTGAAAATCCGGGGAAAGAAGTAACAAATGGGGACCCACTTACGAAAGAAGCATCTGACTTTTTAAAGAAAGTGAAAGATGCGAAAGCAGATACGAAAGAAAAGTTAGACAAACCTGCAACAGGAACGTCTGCAGCGACAGGACCAGTTAGGGGTGGTCTAAATGGTAAAGTACCAACATCTCCAGCAAAGGAAAAAGCGTACAACGGTGATGTTCGTAAAGATAAAGTACTCGTTTTACTTGTAGAGTACGCTGACTTTAAACATAACAATATCGATAAAGAGCCTGGCTATATGTATTCGGAAGACTTTAACAAAGAACATTATGAAAAAATGTTATTCGGTGATGAGCCATTTGCGTTAGAGGATGGAAGCAAAATCGAAACGTTTAAACAATATTATGAAGAGCAATCTGGTGGTAGTTACACAGTAGACGGAACAGTTACAAAATGGTTAACAGTTCCTGGTAAAGCTGCTGATTACGGTGCGGATGCTGCTACAGGTCATGATAATAAAGGACCAAAAGGACCACGTGATTTAGTAAAAGATGCATTAAAAGCAGCTGTAGATAGCGGTATTGATTTATCTGAGTTTGATCAGTTCGATCAATACGATGTAAATGGTGATGGAAATCAAAAGCAACCGGACGGTTTAATTGATCACTTAATGATTATTCATGCAGGTGTTGGACAAGAAGCGGGCGGTGGTAAATTAGGTGACGATGCAATTTGGTCACATCGCTGGACAGTTGGACCAAAACCATTCCCAATTGAAGGTACACAAGCGAAAGTTCCATATTGGGGCGGAAAGATAGCGGCATTCGACTACACAATTGAGCCAGAAGATGGCGCAGTTGGTGTATTCGCGCATGAATATGGTCATGATTTAGGCCTTCCAGATGAGTATGATACAGACTATACTGGTCATGGTGAGCCAATTCAAGCTTGGTCTGTTATGAGTGGCGGAAGCTGGGCTGGTAAGATTGCAGGAACAACGCCAACGAGTTTCTCACCACAAAATAAAGAGTTTTTCCAAAAAACAATTGGTGGTAACTGGGCGAATATCGTAGAAGTAGATTACGAGAAATTAAATAAAGGTATCGGTCTAGCAACATATTTAGATCAAAGTGTTACGAAAACGAACCGTCCAGGTATGATTCGTGTAAACTTACCTGATAAAGATATAAAAACGATTGCTCCAGCATTTGGTAAGCAGTATTACTACAGCACAAAAGGTGACAATCTTCATACAACGTTAGAAACACCGCTGTTCGATTTAACGAATGCAACGAATGCGAAATTTGATTTCAAATCGTTATATGAAATCGAAGCAGAGTATGATTTCCTTGAAGTACATGCTGTAACAGAAGATGGGCAAAAAACGCTAATTGAAAAACTTGGTGAGAAAGCAAATAGTGGAAATGCAGATTCGACAAATGGAAAATGGGTTGATAAATCATATGATTTAAGCCAATTCAAAGGTAAGAAAGTAAAATTAACATTTGAGTACATTACAGATGGTGGTTTAGCATTAAACGGTTTCCTACTTGATAATGCTTCATTAACAGTAGATGGTAAAGTAGTATTCTCTGATGATGCAGAAGGTACACCACAATTTAAATTAGATGGTTTCGCAGTTTCTAACGGAACTGAGAAGAAAAAACATAACTACTATGTAGAGTGGAGAAATCATACTGGATCAGATAGCGCATTGAAATTTGCTCGCGGTCCAGAATATAACTCTGGTATGGTTGTATGGTATGCAGACTCAGCTTACACAGATAACTGGGTTGGTTTACATCCAGGACATGGTTTCCTTGGTGTAGTTGACTCTCATCCAGAAGCAATTGTAGGAACTTTAAATGGTAAACCGACAATTGACAGTAGTACACGATTCCAAATCGCTGATGCGGCGTTCTCATTTGATAAAACGCCAGCATGGAAAGTTGTATCTCCAACGCGTGGAACGTATACGTATAATGGCTTAGCAGGTGTGCCGAAGTTTGATGATTCGAAAACGTATATTAATCAACAGATTCCAGATGCAGGACGTATTTTACCGAACCTTGGCCTAAAGTTTGAAGTAGTAGGACAAGCTGATGATAATTCTGCAGGTGCTGTTCGCTTATATCGTTAATACAGTAAAACTACCGAGAGATTTTCTTTCGGTAGTTTTTTTGTGAGCAATGAATTTTATATAAAAGAAGAAATTATATATAATGTAACTTTACGAATAGAAATTTATTATAATATGAAGTCTATATAAATAATGAAAGAATTGGATAAAAATAGTGGGGGAAGGTGAATGAATGAGCGTTTCTTCTATTGTAAATAAACAAAAGGAATATTTTTATAATGGCCATACGCGAAGTGTAGCAGTGAGAAAGAATAATTTGAAGAAGCTTTATGAAGGCATTCAGCGTTTTGAAGAAGAAATATTTCAGGCGTTGAAATTAGATTTAAATAAGTCAATTCATGAGTCGTTTACAACGGAAGTTGGGTATGTATTAAAAGAAATTTCCTTTCAATTGAAGCATATTTCATCATGGAGTAAACCGAAGCGTGTTCGAACAGCACTCACCCATTTTGGATCAAAGGGGAAAGTAGTGCCCGAACCGTACGGTGTGACACTTATTATTGCACCTTGGAACTATCCGTTTCAATTAGCAATTGCACCACTTGTAGGAGCGTTGGCAGCTGGAAATACAGTTGTTTTAAAGCCGTCAGAGTTAACGCCAAATGTTTCAAAAGTGCTTACGAGAATGTTAGAGGAATTATTCCAAGAAGAGCTTGTAGCGGTAGTAGAAGGCGGTATAGAAGAGAGTACGGAATTGTTAAAGGAACCATTTGATTATATTTTCTTTACAGGTAGTGTCGGTGTTGGAAAAGTTGTGATGGAAGCAGCTGCGAAACGGTTGACGCCGCTTACGTTAGAACTTGGCGGAAAAAGTCCGTGTATTGTACATAAAGATGCGAAAATAGATGTAACAGCAAGACGAATTGTGTGGGGGAAGTTTTTAAATGCAGGGCAAACGTGTGTAGCCCCGGATTATATGTATGTGCATGCTTCCGTGAAAGAACAGTTAATCGAGGCATTACGACACGAAATTGCGGAGCAGTATGGCAAAGAGCCACTGCATAATGATCATTACGTGCGAATTGTGAGTGATCGTCATTTTGAACGATTATGTCGATTTTTACAAGATGGTCAAGTCGTAATTGGCGGGAACTATAAGAAAGATACATTACATATTGAACCGACAGTAGTAACGAACATTACATGGCAAGATGCGGTTATGGAAGATGAAATTTTTGGTCCGATTTTACCAATTGTAGAGTACGACAACATAGAAGAGGTAATTGACACAATTCAGCAACATCCAAAGCCGTTAGCGTTATATGTATTTTCTGAAGATAAAGAAGTACAAAAGAAAGTGACGAGTAATATTTCATATGGCGGAGGTTGTATTAATGATGTTGTCTATCATCTTGCAACGCCATATTTACCTTTTGGGGGCGTCGGTAGTAGTGGGTTAGGGAGTTATCATGGGGAAGAAAGTTTTCGGACTTTTTCACATTATAAAAGTATTTTGGCCCAATCTACGGCATTTGATATGAAAATTCGTTACTCTTCTACAAAAAGTGCTTTAAAATTCATACGAAAGTTGTTAAAATGATGATGGTGTTTATCAGTAGGCGTAGCCGTATGATAATAGCCCCTTCGCAATGGAAGGGGTTTTTCTGTTCGACGTTATGTATCGTGCGAAAATGAATCAAACATAATACATAAAGAATAGAAGCGAACGCTTGTTAAATAATCATTTTTGTTTGGATCGAAACAAAAAATAGTCTATAGAACATAAATATTTATTCATGAATATAAAAATTAAAATTTAAGGTAGATAGGACGGGAAAATGAAAAAGATTATTAAAGTTGAAGCAGTAGAAAAACATTTTGGAAATCAAGTGATTATCCCACCTCTTTCTTTAGATATTAAAGAAGGAGAATTTTTAACAATTTTAGGACCGAGTGGTTGCGGGAAAACGACGTTACTTCGTATGATCGCAGGTTTTGAAACTCCAACTAAAGGGAATCTTTTATTAGATGATGAAAAGATTAACGATTTGCCACCGTACAAGCGTCATATGAATTTAGTGTTCCAACATTATGCGCTATTCCCACATATGAATGTGGAGAAAAATATTTGTTTCGGTATGAAAATGCAGAAAGTACTGGCAGCAGAGCAGAAAGAGCGTGCTGAAGAGGCAATGCGTTTAACGCAGTTACTTGAGTTCCGTAATCGTAAACCTGCGAAGCTTTCTGGTGGACAGCAGCAGCGTGTAGCAATTGCGAGAGCGATTGTAAATAACCCGCGTGTATTATTACTAGATGAGCCACTTGGGGCGTTAGACTTTAAGTTAAGAAAAGACTTGCAACGTGAATTGAAAAACTTACAACGTAATTTAGGAATTACGTTCATATACGTAACGCACGATCAAGAAGAAGCGATGAGCATGAGTGATCGTATTGTTGTTATGAATAAAGGACATATTGAACAAATCGGAACGCCGAAAGAAATTTATAATAAGCCGAAAACGATGTTCGTTGCAACATTTATCGGTGAAAATAATATTGTGAAAAACGGGGAAGGCTATGTAGCAATTCGCCCTGAAAACGTAAAGGTACGTTCGGTTGAAGAGCCGATTTTAAAAGAATACCATCTTGGACATATTGAAGACATTGAGTTTGTTGGAAATATGGAAAAGCTGTATGTACGTGACGAGAAAACATCAGAATTACTAATGGCATATCAAACTGCTGAAGAAGCAACGCAGTGGAGCATTGGAGATAATGTATACGTAGGCTGGGAGCAAGAGGACGAGGTGACCTTAAATTGAAAAAAGGGAAATTACTCGCACTACCTACAGTCGCGTGGCTGTTAATCTTCTTCCTAATTCCCCTTCTGTTTGTATTGGCATTTGCCTTCATGCAGCGCGGAGCATACGGAACAGTGGAAATGCAATTTACGTTAGAGAATATAGCTCGTGTGTTTGATCCACTATACATGGGAACGTTATGGGAAACTGTTAAGATTGCAGTTATTACAACAGTAATCTGTTTAGTAATTGGTTATCCATTTGCTTATACAATTACAATTGTTGATCGTAAATACCGTTCAATTCTTTTATTATTGGCAACGATCCCGTTTTGGATTAACTTCCTTGTTCGTTCATACGCATGGATTGTTATTTTACGTTCACAAGGTCTTGTAAACACATTGCTATTGAAACTAGGTATTATTAGTGAACCTTTAAATTTACTATATAATACACCTTCTGTAATACTCGGAATGGTATATTCTTTATTACCATTTATGATTTTACCAGTGTATGCAGCGATTGAGCAGCTTGATAAGCGTAAGCTAGAAGCAGCTTATGATTTAGGTGCAACACCAGTAAAGGCATTTTGGAATGTTACAGTACCAATGACGATGTCAGGGATTGCTACGGGTTCTATTTTAGTGTTTGTTTCTTCTATCGGAATGTTTGTTGTATCAGACGTTATGGGTGGATCGAAAGTAGCGTTAATCGGAAACGTAATTCAAAATCAATTCTTAGGAGCGCGTGATTGGCCGTTTGGATCTGCGTTATCTATGATTGTTGTTCTATTCTCTGTTCTGTTAATTTACTTATATTATCGTGCAACGAAAGTATATAAATATGATGGGAACGGAGGGGAATAGGCAAAGATGAAGAAGTTTTTAGTTTCTTATTCTTGGTTAATTTTATTGTTCTTGTATTTTCCAATGATGGTTTTAATGGTATATTCCTTCAATGATTCTCGCATTAACGCGGAATGGGAAGGTTTTACATTCCATTGGTATACAGATTTATTTCAAAAACAAGATGTTATTGATGCGTTTGTAAATAGTATGACGATCGCGATCGTAACGACGATTGTAACGACAGTTCTTGGCGTGATTTTCGCGATTGCATTACATCGTTATAAATATCGTTATGAAGGTGCTATTAACGGTCTTGTGTATTTACCAATTTTAATTCCTGATATTTTAATGGGATTATCTTTACTTATCTTATTTAGTCAATTAGGTATGGAACTTGGCAAAACAACAATTATTATTGCACACATTACATTTAGTATTTCATTTGTTGTCGTTATTTTAGCAGCACGTCTATCTGGTATGGGACGTGATTTAGAAGAGGCTGCGAATGATTTAGGAGCAACGCCGTGGCAAACGTTTCGTTATGTAACGTTCCCAGCAATTGCACCAGGAGTTATTTCAGCCGCATTATTAACATTCACATTATCAATTGATGATTTTGTAATTAGTTTCTTCGTATCAGGACCAGGATCAACAACATTGCCATTATACATTTACAGTATGGTTAAGCGCGGAGTATCACCAGAAATTAATGCACTTTCTACAATTTTAATTGTAGCTATCGTAGGATTAATGGTTCTATCTGAAATCTTCCGTAACAAAGGTGCAGATGGTGAAGAAAACTCTGGAGGACACCTTCCTTTATAATACGAACGATATAGAAAGTACGAGGGGGTAATAAACCGATGAAATTAATGAAAAGATTAGCCGGCGCAGCAATTAGCTTTAGCCTTATTGCTGGTGTACTTGCTGGTTGTGGTGAAAAGAAAGAAGAGTTAAACATTTATAGCTGGGCTGACAATTTTGATGAGCAAGTGCTAAGAGATTTTGAAAAGAAATATAATGTGAAAATTAACTATGATAAGTATGCAAGTAATGAAGAAATGCTTGCGAAATTACAAGCTGGTGGCGCGAAGTATGATTTAATTCAGCCGTCTGATTACATGGTTAAAACAATGGCAAAAATGGATTTATTAGCGCCGTTAGATAAAAAGAATATCCCAAATATCGAAAACATGGTTTCTAATTTCAAAACACCTGCGTTTGATCCAGAGAATAAATATTCTTTAGTATACACTTGGGGTGTAACTGGTATTGCATACAATAAAAAGTATGTCAAAGAAGCACCTACAAGCTGGAATGACTTATGGAATGAGAAATATAAAGGGCATGTAACTTTATTAAACGATTCTCGTGAAGTATTAGGTATGGGTCTTAAGAAAAACGGCTTCTCAAACAGCACGAAAGACGATGCGCAGTTAAAGACAGCAGCAACTGATTTACAGAAGCTACTTCCAAACTTATTAGCATTTGATACAGATAATATTAAACAAAAGTTCATTACAGAAGATGCTTGGATCGGAACGGTTTGGTCTGGAGATGCAGCATTTATCGCAAAAGATAATAAAGATGTAGAGTACGTTGTACCAAAAGAAGGCGGCACAATTTGGGCTGATACGTTAGCAATTCCAAAAGGTGCGAAAAACAAAGAGCTTGCAGAGAAGTTTATGAACTACTTATTAGATGAAAAAGTAAGTGTGAAAAACTACGAGTCAATTGGATACAGTAATCCTAATGAAAAAGCTCACCCTCTTCATAGTAAAGAATATCGCGATAACCATATGATTTTCTTAACGAAAGAAGAATTAGATCGTACAGAATGGCTTGTTGATGTAGATGATAAGTTAAAAGACTATGATCGTTACTGGACAGAGCTAAAAACAAAAGGTAAATAAGTAAGGAGGATGCGGTTTCTAAAGTAGAAATCGCATTTTTTCATAGTAGGAGGAAATCGTTTGAAGAAGAAGTTGCATCAATATGAGGGAATGTGTATCGGTTTATTACTTGCTGTATTTGGCATTGTTGCTTGGCGAGTACATGCTGGTGGCGTTACAGTGATGGATACATATATCCGAGGATTAGTAAAAGGATTACAAACAGAAGGTTCGCTTACATTTTTCTCACACTATACAAAATTAGGGTCTGCCATTGGGATTGTAACTACGCTCGTTATAAGTTTACTTGTTTTTTGGAGAAAACGTTATTATGCTGCGATGATCGTGTATCCAATGGGCATTTTAACAACACATCTTGTGAATAAAGGGATAAAAGAAATTGTGAAAAGGAAGCGTCCGTCGTTAAATGAAGCATTTGATGCGCTTGGGTATAGTTTCCCTAGTGGGCATGCAATGTTATCTATTATGACATTCGGGTTTCTTGCTTATATTATTGCGGCAAATTTGAAGAATGTGACTGGGAAATATGTTATAACGATTTTGCTGGGAATAGTAATCGTATCGATTGGATTAAGTAGAGTCATTTTAAATGTACATTATCCAACTGATATTTTAGCAGGTTACTGCGTAGGTGGTATTCTATTAATTATCGCGATTTATTGCCATCGTTTACTTACTGAGAGGCTTGGTCTTAATAAAGAGAGATAGAAAAACGTCTAGAAAAACTATTATTATAGTTCTTCTAGACGTTTTTTGTTTGCATGAAGATGTGATACAGTATAAATGACAATTGAATTATGTAAAGTAGGTGAAAATGTTTGAAAACAAATGTACATAAAGTGGATAAGTGGGGGAAGTTAGGAGCTTTTTTGTATCAGTTTCGTTATACAGTAATTGTAGCACTACTACTGGTTGCGATAGCAATCGGTATTTTCGCTCCAAAGCTACCGGGAGTATTAGGTGGCGATGGCTTTCAAACGGAAGGGGACTATCAAAAAACGAAAGAAATTTTAGATAAAGATTTTAAGAGGTCTCAAGATACGCTGCTACTGGTTTTTGAAAAAAATAAGGGTGTTTCACATGAGGAATTTCAAAAGCAAGTAGAGGGAATTGTAAAAAGTGTACCAGAGAAAGAGACATATGAATCTTTCCATCACCCGATACAAAATAAAGAAATGTTACAAGATGATATCGGCTATGCGACAATTTTATTTTCCGGGAAAACAAATAAGGAACGAATGGAAACGACATTACAATTTGCTGATAAAATCGAAAAGGAAAGTAATGCAGCATTAAAAGTAACGCCTACAGGGTTTCCGAAAATTAATCAAGAGATTAATGAAAGAACGCAAAATGATTTAAAAGTAGCAGAGATGATTGGGTTACCGATTGCATTCCTCGTATTACTATTTTCATTTGGTAGCCTTTTAGCATCAATTTTACCAATTGTAAATGGGGCACTTAGTGTTATTAGTACGATGGGCATATTATACTTTATAGGTAGCGATAAGGAACTATCTATCTTTGTGTTAAATGTTGCACCGATGATCGGACTCGCGCTATCTATTGATTTTGCACTATTATTTGTAAATCGCTTTCGAGAGGAAGTTGCAAAGCGAACGGTAAAAGAAGCGATTGCAATTACATATCAGACAGCAGGGCGCGCGATCGTATTTTCAGGATTATGTGTATTTGTTGGATTATCTGGTTTGTTTTTCTTTAAGATTGATTATATTCAGTCTGTCGCAATTAGCGGAATGATTGTTGTGATTATGAGTATTTTATTCTCACTCACACTTCTTCCGGCGTTATTATCACTAATTGGTAAACGAATATTAAAAAAGAATCAAGTAGCACATACGCCGGCAAAGGCATGGCGTAAATTTGCGCAATTTGTAATGAAACATCCAATAGCGATGATTATTGTTGTTACAACATTTATTGTTATTTGCCTATTACCATTACGTACAGCTAATTTGCAGTTCCCTGACGTGGAGGCTCTACCTAAACAAAGTGATACAAGAATTGCATATGAGAAGTACGAAGAGGCATTTAATGAAACTGCAAAAACACATGCTGATGTTACATTAGTGGTAGAGACGAAAAAAGATATGAAAGAAAAAGAAAGTTTACAAAAGGTAGAAGAAGTCGTTCAAAAATTAAAAGATGATAAGAAAGTATATGAAGTAAGAAGCTTATACGACGGGTTAACTGGTATGAAAGCAGATCAAGTTGCTGGATTATTAGAGTCGCCAGAAGCAGCAAAACTAGCCCCTGTATTTGAAGCATATACGAAAGAGAATAAGACTACGATAGAAATCTTTTTGAAAACGAAGCCGCGTACTGAAACTGCTAAACAGTGGGTTCGTGATTTTAAACAAAACTATAAAGAAACGAATGTTACGTATTATCTAGGCGGAATGACGACGTTCCAACAAGAGTTAGAAGATGAAATTAAAGATAAAGTTGCGATTGGTATGTCTGTTATATTTGGATCGACCTTCGTTATATTATTATTTGCATTTCGATCTATACTCATTCCGATTAAGGCGATTATTATGAATATACTTAGTTTAAGCGCAACAATTGGAATTGTTGTTTGGTTATTTGAAGGTGGTCATTTTGGTTTAGAAGCGAGTCCAGTTCTATTTGTCTTACCAATCTTCATTTTCGGTCTCGTCTTTGGGCTTAGCATGGATTATGAAGTCTTTCTTATTTCGCGTATTCATGAACTGTATGAAGAAACAGGAGATAATGATCAAGCAACGTTAGAAGGACTTGTGTCAACAAGTAGAATTATTACGTCCGCCGCTTTAATTATGATTGTTGTTACCGGTGCGTTCGCCTTTACTGATATTTTACCAGTACGGCAAATGGGGCTTGGTGTTGCATTAGCGATATTCCTTGATGCAACAATTATTCGTCTTATGCTCGTACCAAGTTTAATGAAATTGTTTGGAGACTGGAACTGGTGGTTACCATTTCGAAAGAAAAGAGAAAAATCATCATAAAAAATACTCATCTATAAGATGAGTATTTTTTATGAATAGCAAGACCTACATTTTGCAAATAGTATGTGATAAGAACATTACATATAAGTAGGTGAAGGCAATGTTTCGTTATTTTAAGTTTAAGTTAAATGATACAGTACAGTTTGCAGAAAACGATGGGCATATGTATCGCATTGTCGGTTATCGGTTAGAAAAAGGATTTTATCCAAAAGATGAATGGACTCATATCATTTATGAATTGCTTAGAGATTTTGATGGGTATACGATGGATGCGGAAGAAGAGGAACTTGTAAAGGTCATTCAAGTAGAGGATGAGTATTACAAAATACAAGAAGTATCGGGCTATCGTTATCCAGTAAAAATGAAGCAAAAACAACAAGTGATGAAAGTAGAAAAGATGGATGACTTATTAGATACATATAATGACTATAAAAGATTGGCGGATTTCTTTAAAGATTTATCGTATGAACAAAAAGCGGAAGAAGTATTGCAGGAAATGAAAAGGCGTAGAGCATGAGGGGGCAGTCTACTATAAGGCTGTCCTCTATTTTTGACGGTGCATCAAATTGTGTTTTCCGTTACAATGAGAGAATCAATAGAAATAAGGTGATACAGTATGGAAACGAAGAAAAAGGGCGAATGGTGCGAAATTACTGTTCCAGCGAAATGGAATGGTATAAGTATTGATTCGTTATTAAAAATAGAATGGGAAATACCGAAAAAGTTGTTACATCAGCTTCGTATGGAAAAAGGTGTTACCGTTAACGGGGAACAGAGAAGATGGAATGAGCTTTTAAAAGAAGGCGATAAGTTACAAGTTCATATGTTTATGGAGGAAGAATACGGTGTAGAGCCTGAATATGGTGAATTAGATGTAGTATATGAAGATGATCACGTACTCATTGTAAATAAGCCTGAGAACATGGATACGCATCCTGCTGAAAAAGGTGGAACGGGAACACTTGCAAATCTTGTTGCCTTTCATTATCAAATGCAAGGTTTAGAGACGAAGGTTCGTCATATTCATCGATTAGATAAAGATACGACAGGTGGTGTCGTATTTGCTAAGCATAGAATTGCTGGTGCAATTATGGATCGTTTATTAATGGAACGAAAAATTAAAAGAACATATGCGGCGCTTGTGGAAGGGAAAGTAAAAAAGAAGCAAGGAACAATTGACGCAGCTATTGGAAGAGATCGCCATCATGCGACGAGACGACGTGTTTCTCCAAAGGGAGACCAAGCTATAACATATTATAAAGTAGAGAAGTATTTTAAAAACCAAAATGCTACGCTCGTCACGTTACAATTAGAAACAGGTAGAACACATCAAATTCGTGTTCATATGAGCCATAACGGTAATCCGTTAGTTGGAGATGTATTATATGGTGGACAAACGAAATATATGTCGGGGCAAGCGTTACATGCGATGAAGATAAACTTCTTACATCCAATTACGAAAGAAGAAATTGAAGTTGATGTATCATTTCCTACAAAATTAAACAATACCATGAAAGAATTTCAAAGAGTGAATGCGTAAAGTGTAAGTTTAAATTTGAGAAAAGTAGATTTTTGCAGGATTTTCTCTAAAAGAAGCGAAGCCGTTAAGAGAAAAGAGAGGTGAGAATCACTTGATCAAATATAAATATATACTAGGAATATTTTTCGCTTGTCTTTTAGTTACTCTATGTCTCTATCCATATTTACCGAATCAGATGGCAGTACATTGGAATGAAAATGGTCGGCCGAACGAGTTTGTGAGTAAACAAATTGTTATAGCACTTATTCCTTGCCTTATTATTTTCTTACATGGATTGATGTATATTATTTCACATAATATATATAAGTTTAATGAAGACGAGCATGTCATTATAAGTGGATTTCTAAAGACGATTACTTTATTTATGTTGTTTATCCATATGCTCATTCTCTTTATTAATTTTGGAAGCATGATATCCTTTCAAACAGGACTAACAATTGGAATTAGTATGTTTCTTTTTATGCTGAGTAAGGCGTTTAAAAAAGTTCAGAGTACAGAAAAAGACCCAATCAAATTAAAAAAGATTCGTTTAGTGAGTAGGCGTATTTTTCAAGTGATGGCATGTAGTATATTGTTTTCATTGTTTTTGAACTTGAAATGGGGATTTTATGTGTTACTTAGCGTAATAAGTGGTGGTTCTATTTTGTTTATGTTCTATGCTTTATACTCATACATAATAGAAAGTTATGAAACGTAAAAAAGAGTCTTCTCATTATGGGAAGACTCTTTTAATCTATTTACTTCGTAATAAATTGTTGTGTCCAGTAGTTGCCGCTTTCTACATAGCCAACACCGATGTGAGTGAAGCCATTATTTAAGATGTTTGCACGGTGTCCAGCACTGTTCATCCAAGCTTGTACTACTTCTTCAGGTGTACGTTGGCCTTGAGCGATGTTTTCACCTGCAGATGTATATGAAATACCAAACTTCTTCATCATGTCAAACGGAGACCCGTATGTAGGGCTGTTATGATCAAAGTAGTTATTTTTTTGCATATCTTCAGATTTAATGCGTGCTACTTTGCTTAATTCAGTGTCGATTTTTAAAGCTGGTAAACCTTGTTTTGCACGCTCAGCGTTTGTTAATTTAACAACACGTTGTTCGAACTCGCTTAAAGATTTTGCTTCTTCAGCAGGCTTTTGCTCAGCAGGTTTTTGTTCAGCAGGTTTTTGAGTATTGTTGTTTTCAGCAGGCTTTTGAGCTTCTGGTTTTTGAACTTCTTCAGCAGGTTTTTGTTCAGCTGGTTTTTGAGTTTCCTCAGCAGGCTTTTGAGTTTCTGGCTTAGCTGTTGGTTGCTCAGTTACAACATTTTCAGTAGGTTGTTGACCAGGAATAATGCAATTTGGTTGGAAATTTCCTTGTTGCCATTGTGCTAATGACTCAACGCCCATAGATTGTAAGAATGCTTGTAATTCTTGTTGGCTCATTTGTTTCATCATTACTTTTGAATGCTGAATATTTTGAACCTTAATATTAGATGGTTGTACTGTTGCAGCTTGTGCATCTAAAGAAGATACTCCTAAAGTAAGAGCTGTTGCAGCAGCTACAGATAATAAAACACGCTTTTTCATGATGTGTGTCCCCCTATATAAAGTTTTAATTTGTTTTCACACGATTTGTTTTTGACAGCCTGTCTGACTGACAAATTCATCGTAGCATAGATTTTGCGAGAAAAAAGATGGAAAAAAATTCATAGACTTAAAATTTACCTAATTTATCCTAAGGGTGGAAAAGGGGAAAAATAAGAGAAACATAGAGTATAAAAGGAATTTTCAGCATTTTAATACCTAGTTTTAAGAGGGTGTTTTTGGATAAAGTTTCCTAAATAGAAAATGAAGAATCCTATTGTATCAATGGTTTGAGCATTTTTTCGAGGAATATACTGGATTGATTTTTACAAAACTGTAATGTTTCTGTTGTTCTTTTTTATAATAAAGTAACATATTTTTAATGTTGTAGCAGACAAAAAAGCGGCTATCTCTTTACATAGACGAAGGAGATAGCCGTTTTCCTATTATTACGTATGTTACAAGTTATTACGAGTTAGTTTCAATTGCTTCTAATAATAAATCTACAATGTGAATTCCTCTCATTTTATGAGAAAGACCCTCTCGTTCAATACCTAATTTCATTTGTAATAAACAACCTGGATTTGCAGTAACGATGGTTGCTGCCTCTGTTTCATGCACACGGTCCATTTTGTAATCTAGAAATTCCATTGATAACTCTGAATGAACAATATTGTAAATACCAGCAGAACCACAGCAGCGGTCCGCATCTTTCATTTCACGGTATGTTGCGCCTTGGATTGCTTCTAATAACATACGAGGTTCAGAAGATGTTCGCATAACATTGCGTAAGTGACAAGAGTCTTGATACGTAATAATTTGCGGCGTGAGTCGTAAGTCATTTCGTTTATGGAAATCTAGTTCTACTAGAATAGCAGTAATATCTTTAATTTTAGAAACAAACTGCTTTGCACGTTCAGCCCACTGTGGATCATCTTTTAAAAGATAATCGTAGTCTACGAGGTAAGCTCCACAACCACCAGCATTCGTAATAATATAGTCGATGTTTAAATCTTCGAATGCTTTTATATTGCGTTTCGCTAATTCTTTTGCTCCACTTTTCTCACCAGCATGCCCATGTAATGCCCCGCAGCAACTTTGTGTTTTCGGAATAATGATATCACAACCAGCTAACTGAAGAAGTTTCATCGTTGCGTTATTTGTTTCTAAAAACATCGTATCCATTAAACAACCTGTGAAGAATGCAACTTGTTTCTTCTTTGTACTTTCAGCAGGTAAAAATTCAGGACGATCTTTCATTGCTTTCATTTTAGGGACTTTTGGTAAAACAAGATCCATCGTTGCAAGTGTTTCAGGGAATAACTTCATAACCCCTGTTTTATGTGTTAGCGTTTGTAAACCAGAACGCTGATAAAATCCAATTAATCCTGTTAATGTTCTCATTCGATTTTGATGCGGGAATAGTCCTTCAAACACGACTTTACGAACAGCTCTCACTGGCATTGAGAACTTTTTATTTTGATTAATAATATCACGGGCTTCTTCTAATAAATGGCCATAATTCACACCAGATGGACAAACAGGTTCACAAGCACGACAGCCAAGGCAAACGTTTAATGTGTTTTCAACATCTTCATCTGGCTCAATTAAACCGTCAACGACCGCTTTCATTAATGCGATACGTCCTCGTGGTGAATGTGATTCTTTATATCCAGATTGAATGTAAGTAGGGCAAGTTGGTAAACAGAAACCGCATCGCATACAATTTAGTAGTTCGTCTTCACTTAATCGTTCTTTAAATTCTTTTTGAATGTTTTCTTTATTTAATGTTGTCATCGCTCAACCACCACTCTTTTGCGAGTGTCCTTCGCGAACATCTTTCCTGGATTCATAATGTTATTTGGATCGAAGGCTTGTTTAATTCCCTGCATAGCAGCAATACCTTCCTTACCTAATTTCATTTCTAAATACGGAGCTTTCATCGCGCCAACACCATGTTCACCAGTGATCGTGCCACCAAGTTCGATTGCTTTCGCAAATATTTCAGCAAAAGCTTGTTCAGCTCGGTGCATTTCTTCATCGTTGCGAGCATCTGTCATACAAGTTGGGTGTAGGTTTCCATCGCCAGCATGCCCAAACGTACAAATAGGAATATTATATTTTTTGGCAATGGCATTAATAGCTTCAACCATCGGAGCAATCTGTGAGCGTGGTACTGTTGCATCTTCTAATATAGTAGTAGGCTTTAATCTTGCAAGTGCTGATAGTGCACTACGACGAGCCGTCCGAAGTGCATCTGCTTCCGCTTCATCTTTTGCAACGCGAACATCGACCGCGTTCATAGAGCGGCAAACGTTAGCCATTTTTTCAATATCTCGATTGACAACTTCAGGTGGACCATCTTGTTCAATTAATAAAATTGCTTTTACATCAGTTGGTAAACCGATTTGTGCAAATTCTTCTACTACTTCAATTGTCGGCTGATCTAAAAACTCAAGTGTCGCTGGAATGATTTTATTTGCAATAATAGAAGAAACAGCACGTGCAGCTTCGTTAATATCTTCATATAGTGCAAGCATCGTTTTCTTCGTTTCAGGCATAGGAACAAGTTTTAATATGGCTTCAGTTACGACGCCAAGCGTTCCTTCAGAACCGATAAATAAACGAGTTAAATCGTAACCAGCTACATCTTTTGCTAATTTACCACCAGTACGAATAATATCGCCGTTTGGTAAGACAAGTTCAAGACCCATCACATAATCACGTGTTACGCCATATTTTAATCCGCGTAATCCACCCGAGTTTTCATTAATGTTACCGCCGATTGTAGAAATTTTCATCGAGCTTGGATCTGGTGGATAAAATAAGCCTTTTTCTTCTACCGCTTTAATAATATCAAGCGTAATAACACCAGCTTGTACAGTAATTGTTAAATTCTCTTCATCAATTTCTAAAATGTTATTCATATGACGGAAAATAAGGACGATACCGCCTTCAAGTGGACATGTTCCTGCGCAAAGATTTGTTCCAGAACCACGAACATATACAGGAATGTTGTGAGTGTTACATACTTTTAACACTTCAGCTACTTCATTTGTATTACGAGGAGCAATGACTGCGTCAGGCATTGCTTGGAAGTTTGGAGTGGCATCATAACTATACGTTAAACGCCCCATATTGGATGTA
Source organism: Bacillus basilensis (assembly GCF_921008455.1). Lineage (NCBI taxonomy): Bacteria > Bacillati > Bacillota > Bacilli > Caryophanales > Bacillaceae > Bacillus > Bacillus basilensis. The sequence continues at coordinate 1,286,353 of NZ_CAKLBZ010000001.1, forward strand.
TCTACATTATCTTCGCCAACAATGGATACGAATGAATGAATAATTTGCTTTTCTAACATTGGAAATCCCCCTCAAACTGTTAACGTAATTAGTCATAATAAAAAACGTTGTCACAGTGCTTTCATTATAATGATAAAAAAGTCGAGGGATTCTTTCTATGTATAATCATCTAAAGATTAATCTGTTTTATCGTTATTTTTTGTTTGATTATCTAATAAAAGGAGCGAAAAGTATAAAATGTTTAAGTCTTTGAATTCTTTCGGGTCAAGTCCTGTAAGCTCATCAATCTTTTTAAGCCTGTAATGCAATGTGTTAATGTGTATATGTAATTGTTCAGCTGTTTGTTTATAGGATTGGTTATAATCGATAAATAAGCGTAAAGTGTGCATAAGCTCAGAAGATGATAGTAAGTTTTCGATGGTGCGTCTTAGAAACTGTTCCCGCGTTTCAGCAGAAATATCTTGTAAGCACATTTCTAAACGTAAATCTTCATTAAATACAATCTTTTTCGTTCCAAGTGATACGGAAAGGGCTTGTAATGCTTGTTCGTATGATAAGTTCATATTGCTTGGCGTAACGGATTGTCCAATCCCGATATATAAAGGAATAGAAAACAAAGTTTCACAGTCTTGTTTTAATCGTTTTAAAAATTGATACGTTTGCTCTTTGGAGCTTGTGGCTGTAAATAAAATGAATCGATCATTTCCCCAGCGAACAAATAGATGCTCCTTTGTTAATAGATTGCGTACGTGTTGCCAAATCTTACGCTGAAGCATCGTGTCATTTTGATCGATAGAGAACAAAATAAGTTGTTTCTTCTTATATAAATCAATACCAAGTGTTTTTGCGCGATCGAGAAAGCTTGGAGACCAGTCTGTATTTTGAAGCCAATCAAAGACAAATGCTTCATAAGAACGGTGTTCAAGTTCTAGTTGTTCTAAAAAGTAGTTCTCATGAATGAGTAGTTCGGTCATCTTACGTAATATTTCGCCGTATTGTGAAATGTTTTCAGGTTCGCCTGTAATTCCAATGACACCAATTACTTCGTCATGGAATAGTAAAGGGAGGTTCATACCCGCCTTTACGCCATGCAAACGTTGTTCATCTTCTTTTGTAATAATGACAGTTTTCTTTTGTTTCGCACAGCGGAGTGCACCTTCATGAAATTGACCGATTCTTTCTATATCTGTACTTGCGATAATAACGCCTTGTATATTAATGATAATGATATTTTCTTTAATTAGTCTGCGTACTTCTCGTACAATTTTATTCGCTAAATCAGGAAAAAGCATAATTTGCACACCTCAAATTCTATTTGTTGTACATTATATATGTAAATGAAGTAAGAAAGGGAAATTTCACACTTTCCACACATTTATTTGTTATTTTACAATTATAACGAAATCATCCGAAGATGGAGGGAATCTTTTGAGAAAGTACGTTTTTCTTCTCTGTTTTTTATTTCTATTAGTAGGGTGTCAAGGAAGTTCATATACACCGATTGCTAAAGATAAAAGTGTTATTATAACAACGAATATAAAAGAAGGTAGTATTAGTTTTGTTGATAAACAAACTAAAAGGTTAATTACGACATGGGAACTTAATGAACCGATGGCAGGAATTGTACTACTTCCAAACGGCGAGGATATACTTGTATATGGTAAGCAGTTAGAGTACATGTATGTATATTCACTAGCAGAAGGAAGACAAGTGAAAAAATATAAAACTGGAAAAGGTATTGTAAATGTAATCGTATCTGAAGATAAAAAACAATTATTTGCTGCCGATCAGACTGCTCAAAAGGTAAGGTTCTTTACGATAAAAGGGAAAGAGATAGGGAGTGTGTCAACCGGAAAAGGACCAATAACGATGGTAGAGTACCATAACCAATTATCTGTATTAAACTTTTATGATACGAAACTAACGACAATTGATACAAAGAAAAAAGAAGTGATACAATCCTTTATGATTCCCCCAGCGTCAACGGGAGCAACAATTAGTCCGGATGGGAAAGAAATATGGATTGGCGGACATGGTGATGGAAATCAAGTCAATGAGAAAGTATTAGTGTATTCTTTACAAAGCGGAGAAATGGTGCGTTCTTTACATGCTCCGTTTATGCCTGTGAATATAACGAAGGATAATAAGTATGTATATGCATTAAGTCACGGTTCGAATACGCTTAGAAAGTTTGATGTTAGCACGTATAAAGAGGTGGCTTCTGCAGAAGTAGGATCGAACCCATTTGCATTTTTGAAGAGCGGAGCAGAGGGGTACGTAGCAAGCTATGATAGTGATGAAGTGTGCGTCATGGATATGAAGAATTTGAAAATAAAACAAACAATTAAAGTAGGAAAAGGGCCGTTTCAACTCATAGAGAGGGAAGGGAAGGACAATGAATAAATATAGGGTATTAGTTGTAGATGATGAAAGTGATATGAGGCAGCTTGTTGGAATGTACTTAGATAATTTCGGATACGAGTGGGGAGAAGCTGAAAATGGAAAAGAGGCTCTAAAAAAATTAGAGACGGATCATTATGATTTCGTTGTACTAGATATTATGATGCCAGAGATGGATGGACTTTCAGTTTGTAAAGAAATTAGAAAAACGTCAGATGTACCAATTATATTTTTAACAGCAAAAGGTGAAGAGTGGAATAGGGTGAACGGCTTACGTATGGGAGCAGATGATTATATTGTAAAGCCATTTAGTCCTGGTGAACTAATCGCTCGTATGGAAGCTGTATTAAGACGTTATACAAAGCAAGAGCAACAAGAAGAGATTCAGTTTGGACCGATTCTTATTAATGAAAAAAGTAGGAAGATTGAGTCTGATGGTGAACCGATTTCTCTTACAGTAAAAGAGTTTGATTTACTCTATTTTCTTTGCCAACATACGGGACAAGTATTTAGCCGGGAACAATTGCTGGAAAAGGTATGGGGATATGATTATGCCGGAAGTACAAGGACAGTAGATACGCACGTGAAAACGATGCGTTTGAAGCTTGGGGAAAGTGGAAACTACATTCAAACTGTTTGGGGTGTAGGCTATAAATTTGAGGTGTAACCTATGTTTACGATGGTACAGAAGCTTTGGCTGACAGTAGTATGTGCAGTATTTGTAACAGTTTCCTTTCTTTATTTTGTATCTTTATATTCGTATGAAAAATTATACGTTGATAATTTAAAAGATTCATTAGTAATGGAAGGGAAGCGTCTTGCTGCGCAATATGATAAGCGCGAAGGAATATCAACTTTCGAAGAGAAAGTAAGAGCATTTGATCAAATATCTAGTTCAGACGTTCTTTTCGTATCTAATCCGCGTGATTTAAGCGCATGTTTACCTTTTGATGTGCATCATCATTCTCTTATAAGTGAAGGGGACAGGCAAGCTTTATTAGATGGAAAAACTGTAACAAAGATAGGATATGAGGAACATTTTGATCGTAATATTATGGGTGTTGTCATCCCTGTTTTAGAAAATAAGAAATTAGTGGGCATTGTATATTCTTATATTCCTTTAAAAAGTATAAAAGACTTAATATATGATATGGGCCTTATTTTAGCACCGTTAGCACTTGCTATTACTTTACTGACAATATGGATTGGTAGAAAAATTATTATTGCTATTACGAGACCACTTTCGCAAATGGAACGAGTTGCCAATCATTTGGCTACGGGAGATTTCTCAGAACGAATTACGGTTTCTTCCGAAGATGAAATTGGACGATTAGGAAAAGCATTTAATAAAATGGCCAATTCTTTAGAGACAGAAGACGTAAAGCGTAAAGAGTTTTTAGCTAACGTTTCGCATGAACTAAGAACACCGCTTAGTTATATAAAAGGATATAGCGAGGCTATTTTAGATGGTGTAGCGAAGGGACCGCAGCAAGAAAAAGTAACACAGCTCATTCATAAAGAAGCAGATCGCATGCAGCGTCTCGTTCATGATTTATTAGATTTAGCACAATTAGAAGGTGAACATTTTCCGTTAAAGAAACAACCTATCGTTTTTTCACAACTGATTGAAGATGTGTTAGATACGTATGAGATTAAGTTTATAGAAAAGAAAATTCGTATTTCAACAAATTTAAATCCAGAAATCATTGTGATGATTGATGAGGATCGTATGCAACAAGTACTTCATAACGTGTTAGATAATGCGATACGGTATACAAATCAAGACGGGGATATTATGATAACGCTCAGGCAGATAGATGATTACTGTGAACTGAACATAAAAGATACAGGAATCGGTATTGACACAGAGCATTTAGAAAACCTTGGCGAACGTTTTTACCGAGTTGATAAAGCGAGAAGTCGTCAACATGGTGGAACAGGTTTAGGCCTGGCAATTGTAAGACAAATTGTTCATATACATGATGGACAGTGGCGAATTGAAAGTGAAAAAGGGAATGGAACGACGGTTAGTATTAAATTAAAAATACAGGATGAGGAGAGCATGTTCTAATTTTTAGAGCATGCTCTTTATATTGAAGACAATAGTTATACGTAAAGATATAAATTAATATGTAATAAATATCGAAATTTTGACGATTTTATGAACAAAACATTTGTACTTCTTACCAATTCGTTCTAAAATAGTTATGATGCAAAGTTCTTATAAATCGTTTCAATTGTTGTTTGGAAGATACTGAGGTGATTTAACTGGAGTACAAATCTATTAAACCGAAAAAGATTTACGAAGAAGTATCTGAAGCTATTTTAACAATGATTAAAAATGGTACGTTAAAACCTGGTGACAAACTACTTCCTGTTCATCAATTAGCTGAGCAGTTTCAAGTTGGCAGATCTGCTGTTCGTGAAGCGCTAAGTGCGCTAAGAGCGATGGGCTTAATTGAGATGAAACAAGGAGAAGGTACATATGTGAAGAATTTCGATTCTTCTTCATTAACAAAATCATTAAACAATAGATTATTAATGAAGAAAGAAGATATTTTGAATTTATTAGAAGTACGAAAGGTGCTTGAAGTGGGGGCAGTTCGAGCAGCTGCGGCAAAACGTACGGAATCTAATTTGCAAAATATGAAGCATTGGTTAGATGAAATGGCAAAGAGCATTGGAGATGAAAAAGCTGGTGAAAAAGCAGATTTTCAGTTCCATATGGGAATTGCAGAGTCTTCGCATAATAACATTTTGCTTGAACTCATGAATCATGTTTCAGAGATGATTGCTGAAACAATTGGTGAATCAAGACGCATTATTTTATATGGTGAACAAACAACATCAGAACGACTTATAGAAGAGCATCAAGTTATATATGATGCAGTGTTAAAGCAAGATGTAGAATTAGCGCAGCAAGCAATGCTAGATCATTTAACAAATGTAGAACATATTGTCACAGGTAGAAACGATATAAATTCGTAATTTAATCTTTTAAAAATCTAATTTTCTGATAAGATAGAGAGAGATTAAGTAAGCGTTTTCTTTAGAAAAGGGAGAGGATAGGCCATGGTTGAGCCTATTTCTTCTTCCTTTAGTCATCTGATGACCATATGTTTGTTGGTGGAGTTGTAAAAAGGGGGAGTAATAATTATGAAAGTTACTTTATTTGTTACTTGTTTAGTCGATATGTTTGAAACAAACGTCGGCAAAGCAACAGTTGAGGTGTTGGAGCGTTTAGGTTGTGAAATTGAATTTCCAGAAGCGCAAGTTTGTTGCGGTCAGCCTGCGTATAATAGCGGCCATGTAGAAGCAGCAAAAGAAGCGATGAAACATATGATTGAAACTTTCGAAGATGCAGAATATATCGTTACGCCATCTGGTTCTTGTGCGACAATGTTTCATGAGTATCCGCATGTTTTTAAAGATGATCCAAAGTGGGCTAAACGTGCACAAAAAGTTGCTGACAAAACATATGAATTTACACAATTTATTGTAGATGTTTTAAAGGTTACTGATGTTGGTGCAAGTTTACCAGGGATAGCTACTATTCATAAATCTTGTCATATGACACGTATGCTTGGAGTAAAAGAAGCACCAGGAATTTTATTGTCAAATGTAAAAGGATTAACTGTGAGAAAGTTGCCAAATGTGCAAAATTGTTGCGGGTTTGGGGGAACGTTTTCAGTGAAGATGACTCCAATTTCTGAGCAAATGGTAGATGAAAAGGTAGATAGTGCAATGGAAACAGGTGCAGATTATTTAATCGGTGCAGATTGTGGGTGTTTGTTAAACATTGGCGGACGTATTGAGCGTTTAGGAAAAGAAATAAAAGTAATGCATATTGCTGAGGTACTGAATAGTCGCTCATGAAGGGGGAACATAAGCTATGTCTATGAAAATCAGTGAGAAAAAATTTAATGATCGCGTTGGCGATGGAATTCAAGATTCGTTTATGCGCGGAGCAGTATCTTCTGCACAAACGCGTTTATATACGAATCGCTTAAAAGCAGCGGACGAATTAGGAAACTGGGAAGAGTGGCGTGAACTCGGTGAAGAAATTCGTCAACATACGTTAGAAAATCTTGATTATTACTTAATGCAGTTAAGTGAAAATGTATCAAAAAGAGGCGGCCATGTGTACTTTGCGAAAACGAAAGAGGAAGCAGCAAAGTATATCCAAGATGTTGCGAAAAAGAAGCAGGCAAAAAAAGTAGTAAAATCAAAGTCGATGGTAACAGAAGAAATTAGTATGAACCATGCGCTTGAAGAGATTGGTTGTGAAGTGTTAGAAAGTGATTTAGGAGAGTATATTCTGCAAGTAGATAACGATCCACCTTCACATATTATTGCGCCTGCACTTCATAAAAATAGAACACAAATTCGTGATGTATTTAAAGAAAAGCTTGGCTATGAAAATTCTGATGATCCTTACGAAATGACGAAGTTTGTTCGTAAACAACTTCGTGAAAAATTTATGGATGCAGAAATTGGTGTGACAGGTTGTAACTTCGCTGTTGCAAATACTGGTTCTCTTTGCTTAGTAACAAATGAAGGTAACGCCGATCTTGTTATGTCGATTCCAAAAACACAAATTGCGGTTATGGGTATGGAACGTATGGTTCCGACAATGGAAGAATTAGATGTTTTAGTTGGTTTACTATGTCGTAGTGCAGTAGGTCAAAAGTTAACAAGTTATGTAACTGTAGCGGGACCAATTCAAGAAAAGGAAGTAGATGGGCCTGAAGAATTTCATTTAGTTGTTGTTGATAATGGCCGCTCTCAAATTCTTGGATCTGAATTCCGTTCAGTATTGCAATGTATCCGTTGCGCTGCTTGTGTTAACGTATGTCCTGTATATCGTCATGTTGGTGGACATTCATATGGTTCTATATACTCAGGACCAATTGGTGCGGTATTAACACCACTTCTAGGTGGATATGATGATTATAAAGAGCTTCCTTATGCTTCTAGTTTATGCGGAGCGTGTACAGAAGCTTGTCCAGTAAAAATTCCATTGCATGATTTATTATTAAAACATCGTCAAGTTATCGTTGAGCAAGAAGGACGTGCTCCACTTGCAGAAAAATTAGCAATGAAAATGTTTAGTATGGGCGCATCTTCAGCAGCTTTATATAAAATGGGATCAAAAATGGCGCCAGCAGCAATGAGTCCATTTACATCTGGTAACCGTGTATCAAAAGGTGTTGGGCCACTTAAAAACTGGACAGATATTCGTGAATTCCCGGCTCCAAGTAAGGAACGATTCCGTGATTGGTATAAAGATCATAAGAAAGGCGGGGACAAATAATGACAGGATTAATTCAAAACCGTGAGTCCTTTCTAGATAATATTGCAAAAGAACTTGGACGCGCACGTAAAACGGATGGTGTAGAACGCCCAGCATGGAAAAATAATGTGAATAAAGAAACGTTAAAAGATTATTCACAAGAAGAATTGTTAGAAGTATTTAAAAATCAATGTACAAACATTCATACAACTGTTGTGGAAACGACAAACGACCGTTTACGTGAAGATATTCAAAAGGTAATCGTGGAAAACGGCGGGGGACCTATTATGTTATCGGCGGATGAACGTTTTGATTCTTATGGGTTGACTTCTTTATTTAAAGAAGAGCTTCCAAAGCAAAATGTTGAAGTGAATGTATGGGACCCGGAGAAAAAAGAAGAGAATATGCGTATCGCGGAAAGAACGAATATTGGAATTGCATTTAGTGATTATACTTTAGCTGAATCTGGTACGATTGTTGTACAAAGTCATAAAGGCCAAGGGCGTTCTTTACACTTTTTACCGACTGTATACTTTGCTATTATTCCACGTGAAACACTTGTGCCTCGTATTACACAAGCAGTTGAGGATATGAACACACGTGTAGAAAATGGCGAGACAGTGGCATCTTGTATTAACTTTATTACAGGACCTAGTAACTCGGCAGATATTGAAATGAATCTTGTTGTCGGGGTACATGGACCATTAAAAGCAGTATATTTCATCGTATAAAAGAGGGGAAAGCAGGCCAGAAAATGGCCTGCTTTTTTAATAGAATAGAGATAATATGAAGTAGAAGTTCTCTCCTTTTTTTGCTATGTTCTTCTGGAAAGGAGAGGAAGGGATGTTCACTTATTTATATGCATTGTTAGTGGGGATGGTGTTTGGTTCTTTTTTTATGTTAATTGCGATGAGAGTTCCACAAGGTGAGTCTATCATTACCCCTCGTTCACATTGTCATTATTGTAAGTACATGCTAACGCCAAAAGAATTAATTCCAATCATTTCTTTTTGTATACAAGGAGGACGTTGTACGAATTGTAAGAGGAAAATTTCAATTTTGTACGTAGTATTTGAACTTATAACCGGAATAATATTTCTTCTTACTGTATATATGATTGGGGTGGAACGAGAGCTTATCATCATTTTATCGCTTTTTTCGTTACTTCTTATTATTTCAGTTACAGATTACATATATATGTTAATCCCTAATCGCATTTTAGCTTGGTTTGCTTGTTTACTCATTTTAGAATGTGCTTTTGTGCCGTTAGTTACTTTGATAGATAGTATAGTTGGTAGTGGCGTTATATTCATTTTATTATATTGCATGCAAAAGATATATCCAGAAGGGCTTGGTGGAGGAGATATAAAATTACTTTCGTTACTTGGATATATAGTGGGACTGAAGGGGATTTTTATGATTTTATTTTTAGCATCTTGCTTTAGTCTTTGTTTCTTTGGAGCTGCTATAGTATTAAAACGTATGAAAATGAGGACCCAAATTCCGTTTGGCCCTTTTATTACCCTTGGGGCAATATGTTATATGTTGGTTACATATACAAAATAGAGAGGGGATAGAAAATGAATGTATATATGGATGATCAAAGAAGTTGTCCGTACGGGTATGTTTTGGCAACTACAGTAGAATCTGCGTTACAATTTGTTCGGAGTAATAAGGTAAACATCCTCTCTCTTGACTTTAACATGGGATGGAGGCAAAAGAATGGGGCGGAATTTGTAGAAGCCTTTTGTACAGAAGGTCTATATGTTAATGAAATTCACCTTCATACAAATGATGTCATCGGTATACATCAGATGAAACAGGGAATTGCGAAGGGGAAAGAGCAAAGAGAAATTGATCCTCATATTGTCGTTAAATATGTGGGGAGTTAAAAACTCCAAAGTAAAACTTTGGAGTTTCTAATGTTTCATATGTGCTTGTAAAGGTATGATTTCCTCTGTTTGAGCTGCGACTAATTCAGTTTCTTCTTGTTCAAAAACAGGCGCTTTCTTTGTTAAGTAATGATAGACCATACCGACAAATACCGATCCGCCAATAATGTTACCGATTGTAACAGGAATTAAGTTATGAATAGCACCTGCAAAAGAAATTGTCTCAGGATGCGGTGAAACTAAAGATAGAGCAAACAGTGATAAGTTTGCGATGCTATGCTCATAACCAGATAAGAAGAATGTGAAAACAAGTAGCATCATCACCATTATTTTTGCTGTATCACCTTTAACTTGGGAAGGTAAGAAGCAGGCGAGACATACGAGCCAGTTACATAAAATTGCTTTAAAGAATAATTGCATTGTAGGTGTGTTCATTTTTCCTTCCACTACTTTATTCATTAAATGACCGTGATCGATTGCTTCGAAAATGCCAGTTGCGTAAAATAGTAAGGCAAAGAATAAAGCACCGGCTAAGTTACCTGCATAACAAGCAACCCAGTTACGAAGTGTATCAGAAATCGTTGTTTCTTTTCTTAAAGTTGCCACTGTGAAATACATTGTATTTCCAGTAAACAATTCAGCACCACCATATATAATAAGTACGAGAGCAATTCCGAAAAACATAGAAGCTGCTAAATAAGTTGCTGGTGAATCTGCAATGTGAAAAAAGTTACCTAATTTAAAACATAGAACAATAATAAAACCGATATAAATACCCGCAAGTGCTGCACGAATGAAATATTGCATCGGGTTTGTATCTAGTATTTGTTTTTTGCTTTTAGCCAGTTTGACAACATAATCTAATCCTTGTTCTAGCATGAGTAATACGCTCCTTTAGTACATCATCTATAAATACTCCTTATATGAATAAAGTACATGGATTTAGTCATAGTTTCAATAAGTTTGTGCAATGTTTCACAAAAAGGACATACATACATAAGGAAAACGCTTACAATAAATAGTATAATGGAATTTTTTCTGGACATAGAGAGGGGACAAGGGAAAAAGAAAAAGCGCTGTAATTACAGCGCTTTTTCGTCTAAATTCTTTTCTACTTTTGTTTCTACTTCTTTCGAGAAGAACCAACCGCCAACTGCGATTCCAACTAATACAATCCAGAATGTAAGCTTCCATGGTGTAGATTCTGGGAATGAATGCGGAATTACATTTAATGCAGGGTGTGCTAACGTATAAACTGCTAATTTCACACCAACCCAACCTACAATTAAGAATGCTGCAGTTTCAAGTCCTGGTTTACGTTTTAATATTTGTACGAAAGCAGTTGCTGCAAATCGCATAATGATTAATCCGATAAGTCCACCTACAAAGATAACAACGAATTGCCCTGTATCAAGACTACCAATTGTACCTAATCCTGTTTTCGGTAAAGTCATTGCTAATGCAACGGCAGCTAAAATAGAATCAACTGCGAAGGCAATATCTGCAACCTCAACTTTAAATACAGTCCACCAAAAGTTCTCTTGTTTTTTCTTTGCTTCTTTTTCTTCTGTTTCTTCATCCGTATTCTTTTTAACATACGTTTTAAATAAATGATTACCAGCGATAAACATAAGGTAAATTGCACCGATTGCTTGCACTTGCCATACATCGACTAAGAACGAGATCATAAATAACGATCCGAATCGGAAAACAAATGCCCCCGCTAATCCGTAAAATAGTGCTTTTTTACGTTTTTCTTCTGGTAAATGTTTTACCATAATTGCAAGAACAAGCGCGTTATCAGCCGCTAAAATCCCCTCAAGTGCAATTAGGATGAGTAATACCCAACCATACTCCAATAATAATGATACATCCATGTACATTCTCCTCTCATTTCTATAAGTACTAAATAAGTGAAGAATTTCCCCACTATTTAGTTTCCCCATACTCCTGCCTATTAACTTTGGAATAATTTGGTAACGAATACAAAAAAGACCTCTGCCGTTAATAGGCAAAGGTCTTGCTAGACATATGTAATGAAAATGCCAACAAAGCCGGAAGAACTAAGTTCTACGTAATGACGACTTTGTTTCCAAGAAACATTCTTGGACGCTACTCCCCTTTGGAGATATGCTGTTGTATTCTCATTATATGGATAATTTATACGGTTGTCAACCTGTTAAAATATCTTCATTCGGATATTTTATTTTCCGGTTCTTTTTACGTGCAAAGGAAAAAGCCAATGTTAAAGGTCCCATTTTCCCAAAAAACATCATAAAGATAATAATAGCTTTTCCAATCATAGTTAAGTGGGGTGTGAAATTCATACTGAGGCCAACAGTCCCAAATGCTGAAAATACTTCGAAAGCACTCATTAATAGAGGAACTTGCTCAGTAATACTTAAAATTAAAATAGCGAAAAAGATAAATGAAATAGAAATAATAGTGATGGTCAATGATTTGACAATGAGAGTATCTTTAATTGATTTTTTAAATACGACAATATCATCTTGTTCTTGTAAAAATTTAAACACCCCAAAAAACATGATTAAAAATGTTGTTAACTTAATCCCGCCACCAGTTGAAGCACTACCAGCACCAATAAACATAAGGAGCATCATTAATAGTAAGGAAGGTTTGGATAATGCAGAAATATCAACCGTATTAAATCCGGCAGTTCGCGTTGAAATGGCTTGGAAATAAGCAGCCATTCCCTCTTCAAATGGGGTAAAGCCTCTCATAGAAAGAGAATTGTGGAACTCGAATATAAAAATAAAAACAGTCGCAATAATATTAATGATTAGAGTAGAAGAGAGCATAAGTTTTGAGTGTAATGTAAGGTTTTTAAAATTTTTCTTTCTCTTTATATCTACGATTACTGTAAAACCAATCCCACCTAAAATAATGAGGGAGGAAATAACGAGATTGACAAGAACGCTATGAGAATGGGACATTAAATTATCACTCCACACAGAAAAACCTGCATTGTTAAAAGCAGAAATCGAATGAAAAAAGCTATAATAGACCCCTTTAGCAATACCGTATTTTGGTACCCATTCAAAAGAAAGAATCAACGTAGCGATACATTCAACGGTAAAAGAGAATAAAAATAATGCTTTGGCAAGACGAATGACACCGCCGATATTCGTTTGATTTAACGCTTGTTGCAGTAAAAGTCGATTTTGAAGACCAATTTTTCTGCCGAGCATAATCGCGGTTAAAACGGCAAAGCTCATAATGCCCAGTCCGCCCACTTGTATAAGCGTTAAAATGACACATTGGCCAAATAAGGTAAATACTTTTCCAGTGTCCACAACACCAAGCCCTGTAACCGTACAAGCAGAAACGGTTGTAAATAAAGCATCGAGCCATGAAATAGACGTTGTTGTAGCAATTGGTAGTTTTAATAAGCATGTACCGATAATTGATAACATAATAAAAGACAAAGTAAGAACACGGGGAGGACTCATGCGAATATTAATCCGTTTCATGTTACATATCGTTCCTTTCAGTTTGCTCTTACTAGTATGTGAAAAAGCACGATTATGTATGTTAAAAATAGAAAGAGGCAGAGAATATCTGCCTCTAAGCCATATGTTATAGGTTTATCCACGTAATTGTTGTTGAGCTAAAGCAACAAGGCGTTTTGTTACTTCACCGCCAACTGATCCGTTAGAACGAGATGCTGTATTAGATCCTAAGCTTACACCGAATTCTTGTGCAATTTCATATTTAAATTGTTCAAGCGCTTGTTCAGCACCTGGAACTAGTAATTTGTTTGTTTTTACCATGTTGATACACATCCTTATGAGTAGTCCAGTCCAGTTAAATACTTATCTGAACTGGTACCGTTATTTTATGTGTAAATAACGTACTCATACCCGGAAGTAACCGGTGTGATTAGAAGTTCTTGGATAGAAAAAAGAGTAGCAAATTTGCTACTCTTTTTTCAGTATTGTCGCTGTACCTTCCACGACAATAGCATCGGATTGATTATAGATGTTTGTTTGTAATGTAATGATTTTTTTATCATCCCGTTTTTTGATGACTTCTGCCACTACACGAAGTGTATCGCCGATTTTGACAGGAGCGCGGAATGAAACGTTTTGAGATAAATAAATCGTATTTTTGCCAGGGAGTTTCGTTCCGAGAATGGTAGAAATAAAACTGGAAACGAGCATGCCATGAGCAATACGTTCTTTAAACATTGTCGTTTTTGCAAACGAATCTAAAATATGAATGGGATTCACATCTCCAGTCAATTTTGCAAAATTGATAACGTCCTCATCCGTAATTTGTTTTGTTAATGATGCTTGGTCACCGACTTGAATCTCATCATAACGAAGCTCTGGAACTGTTTGTGCTTCTTGAAATGGATTCATTTTGTCCTCCTTCTTTTCCATATCGAAAAATGCCAGCCATCTTGATGTAGTAGGAGGAAGAAAGAGTTTTGTTTGTGCTGCAGTTAGTTGCCACATTTTTCTTACTTGATGGAAGTAAATAGATTTTTTGAGTTTTCCTCGAATTGCTTTGCGAGTTCTAGTTGTTTGGACTTGAACTCTCCCAAAAAAACTTCTAACTGTTTTTGAACCTCTTCACGTTGTGATTGTTGTTGCTCGATAAATTGCTTTGTTGTTTCTTCAAATTGCCCACTTGTTTGAGTAAGAATAGACAAAGATGTTTTCGTAGGAGAAACAGTAAGTTGGTGCATTTGAGTAGAAAGCTCATTCCATTTTTCTTGCCACTCGTTAATTTGGTCATTTAAGGAGTTTCCAGTTAATTGCTTCACGTAATCTGTATATTGGTTATTGAACTGAGCAGTGAATTGGTGTAGTTCTTTTTCTAGTTCATCTACACCTGATGTTAATTTATGCAAAGCGTCTTGTTGTTGTTTTAACGTTTCTAAAGTAAGTTGCTCTAATTGTTTCCCTGCTGAAGAGAAAAGGGAAAGAGATTGAGACCAGTTTTTCCAAAATGCATCGACTAATTCGTATGGCTTAGTTTCCATTGTTTGACCCCCAAATGTTTTTTTGCATATTGTGAACGCAGATTACTCTGCTGTACCACCAGGTGAAGATGAAGAATCCTTTTCATCCTTTTCTGGAGAAGTAGAAAATGGAAAGAATGCGTTGGTGTATAACGTGAAAAACGTCCGCAGCATATTTTGGTAATGCTCAAAAGAAGTCGCGCATGTTGTTAAATATTGCTCTCCATATTCAGTTAAAGAATAAATTCTTTTTGCTGGCCCTCCGTCGCTTGTATCCCAAGTAGAAGAAATAAGGTTTTCTTTTTCTAATTTGCGTAGTGTTCTATACACATTGCCTTGGTCAACAGAAGAGAAGCCGATATCCATTAGCATTTGAATAAGTTTGTAACCATGAAGACTCCAGTCTTTTAGACAGAGAAGTAAGAAGGGAACTAAGAAGTTTTTTGGCATGGAGTTTGGTTGTTTTGCTTGGTTGTTCTCCAAACTTTCGCGTTGTTCTGGTTCATTTTGTAGCATGATTGTGCATCACCTCATGAATCAGTTAGATAGAATTTTGTGCTTATAAGTGCAATTTACACCTATCTGTTTTTAATGTCAATACATTTGTTGGAAAATAAAGAAAAATAAAATATATACTTGAAGTTTTATTCAGAATATTAGAAAATAGTGAATAGGTTGAATTGTTTCAAAAACGAAAAAGGGAGTGTAGGTAAAGTGATTGATCAAAAATTCGATCCACTACAAGCATGGAAAAATGCTTATGAACAAACCGAAACATTTTGGGGAAAAGCGCTCAATGAAACAATTAAAACAGAAGAATATTCTGCTTGGATGGGCAGTGTTCTAGATTTGAATTTGTTTTATCAAAAAGCATTAAATGATACAACAAAAAACTATTTAGAGCAGGTAAATGTGCCTACGAAAGAGGATATAGCTAGAGTGGCTACGCTTGTTATTAACTTAGAAAATAAAGTAGATAACATTGAGGAAGTTCTAGAAGAGAAAGTGGATTCGTTAGGACAAGCTCCTACATTAAAGCGTGATGTTACGAAAGTAAAACAAGATCTTCGCACATTAGAAACGAAAGTTGATCAAATTTTAGAATTGTTAGAAAAGCAAAATGCAGTACTAGCGAAACTACAAGAACCTGTAAAAGAAGAAGTAAAACCTACGAATAAGCCAGAAAATAAAAAGTGATAATAGCGCTTGTTTATAACAGATAAAAGAGAGAGGGAGAATCTCTTTTCTATGTATAAACAGCGAAACATAATTATATAGGGACTCCATAGTATGAGTACCAAAATGATTCATAATAGTCGTTCACAAATTCATTTAAGGGGGAAAAGAAATGGTTCAATTAAATGGAAAAGTAGCAATCGTAACAGGTGGGGCAAAAGGAATTGGAAAAGCGATTACAGTAGCGCTAGCACAAGAGGGAGCAAAAGTTGTTATTAACTATAACAGCAGTAAAGAAGCAGCTGAAAACTTAGTAAATGAGCTAGGAAAAGAAGGACATGACGTTTATGCAGTTCAAGCGGATGTTTCTAAAGTAGAAGATGCAAACCGACTTGTAGAAGAAGCAGTGAATCATTTTGGTAAAGTTGATATTCTTGTTAATAATGCTGGTATTACAAGAGATCGTACATTCAAAAAGTTAAATCGTGAAGATTGGGAGCGCGTAATTGACGTGAACTTAAGCAGCGTATTTAATACGACAAGCGCTGTACTTCCATACATAACGGAAGCAGAAGAAGGAAGAATCATTAGCATTTCTTCTATTATTGGACAAGCGGGTGGATTTGGACAAACAAACTACTCAGCAGCGAAAGCAGGTATGTTAGGATTTACAAAATCATTAGCATTAGAGCTTGCAAAAACAAATGTAACTGTAAATGCTATTTGCCCAGGATTTATTGATACTGAAATGGTAGCAGAAGTACCAGAAGAAGTACGTCAAAAAATCGTTGCAAAAATCCCTAAAAAACGTTTTGGTCAAGCTGATGAAATTGCAAAAGGTGTAGTATACCTATGCCGTGACGGTGCTTATATCACAGGTCAGCAATTAAACATTAACGGCGGATTATATATGTAATGAAGTAAGAAAAAAGTGCATATCCATAGCAGGAATGCACTTCTTTTTTTAGAAGGAAATCGACCAAAAAGGAGATAGAAAAATGACTACATTCGCAACAGAATGGGAAAAGCAATTAGAGCTATACCCAGAAGAATACCGAAAAGCATACCGCCGAGTGAAAAGGGCGAGTGAAATTTTATTACGTGAACCAGAGCCGCAAGTAGGCTTAACGCCGAAAGAGGTTATTTGGACGAAGAATAAGACGAAGCTTTATCGCTACATTCCAAAACAAGAAAAAACACAAAGAGTTCCAATTCTATTAATATATGCTCTTATTAATAAACCATATATTATGGACTTAACTCCTGGAAATAGTTTAGTGGAATATCTAGTGGACCGTGGTTTTGATGTGTATATGCTTGATTGGGGCACATTTGGTTTAGAAGATAGTCATTTGAAATTTGATGATTTCGTGTTTGATTATATTGCAAAAGCAGTAAAAAAAGTAATGCGAACTGCAAAATCGGACGAGATTTCTTTACTTGGTTATTGCATGGGTGGAACGCTAACTTCCATTTATGCAGCACTTCATCCGCACATGCCAATTCGCAATTTAATTTTCATGACAAGTCCTTTTGATTTCTCTGAAACAGGATTATATGGTCCTTTACTAGATGAAAAATATTTCAATTTAGATAAAGCGGTTGATACATTTGGTAATATTCCCCCAGAAATGATTGATTTCGGAAACAAAATGCTAAAACCAATTACAAACTTTGTTGGCCCATACGTTGCTTTAGTAGATCGTTCAGAGAATGAGCGCTTCGTGGAAAGCTGGAGGTTAGTTCAAAAGTGGGTTGGCGATGGCATTCCGTTCCCAGGTGAATCATATAGACAGTGGATTCGTGATTTTTATCAAAATAATAAACTGGTTAAGGGTGAACTCGTTATTCGCGGACAAAAGGTAGACCTTGCAAATATTAAGGCGAATGTCTTAAATATTTCCGGGAAACGTGATCATATCGCCCTACCATGCCAAGTAGAAGCATTGCTAGATCATATTTCTAGCACAGATAAACAATATGTATGTTTACCAACAGGGCATATGTCTATCGTTTACGGCGGAACAGCTGTAAAACAAACTTATCCGATGATTGGAGATTGGCTTGACGAGCGTTCGAAGTAAAAATAAAAAATCCAACTAGCGTTGTGTTAGTTGGATTTTTTTATGGAAAATAACAAAACATAGAAAGGAGAAATTTATATTTTAGGAGTATAATTATGAAACTTATGACTGGTAAGTTGTTTTGGAATACAGGAGTTTCTGTACCTTGTTATCCACCGTTAGAAAATGATATGATATGTGATGTGCTTGTAGTCGGAAGTGGCGAAGCAGGTGCCCATATAGCGTATTTTTTAGCGAAAATTGGCATGAGTGTGATGCTTATTGAAAAAAGAAAAATTGCATGTGGTAGTACATTTGCAAATGCAGGTTTATTACAGTTTCTTCATGATAAATCGTTAACCTCACTTATCCATACATTTGGTGAAGAAAAAGGGGTACGAGCATATAAGCTTTGTTACGAAGCGTTACGAACAATGGAGAAAGTTGTACAGACTCTCGATATTGATCCCCATTTTATTCCACGAAGTAGTTTATATTATGCAAGTAAAAGTGAGGATGTCTCATTTTTACAAGAGGAGTACAATACGTTACAGAACTATGGATTTCCTGTTGAGTATTTTACAGAATCTAATATTAAGGAACGTTATTCCTTTACAAAACAATCAGCATTATACACACACGGTGATGCCGAAGTGAACCCGTATTTATTAGCACATAGTCTTTTGCATAAAGCAAATCAAATGGGTGCTACTATACATGAACATACAGAGGCCATACATATAAAAAAACGCCAAAGTGATTTAATTTGTTACACGAAAACAGGAAATCAAATTGTAGCAAAGAATATTATTATGGCAACGGGCTATGAAGCGCTTTTTGGGAAGAAAGAAAAAAATACAACAGTAGAGACATCTTATGCAGTTGTGACAAATGAAATAGATCAGTTTGAAGGCTGGCATGAGCGATCATTAATTTGGGAAACAGCACGGCCCTACTTATATTTTCGGACGCATCAAAACCGTATTATTGTAGGCGGATTAGATGAAGCGATGCAAATTCAAACAATCGGTGATACGAAATTATTGCATAAGCGTGATATCCTTATTAACATTGTAAAAGAGATGTTCCCGCAGTATAAAAATATACAAGCAGAGTATTATTGGGCAGCAGCATTTGGTAGTAGTCATGATGGTCTACCTATTTTAAGAGAAGACAAAAAGATACATAATTTATTTTACGCATTACTGCATGGAGGTAATGGAACTTTGTATGGAATGGTATTTGCCAAATTATTTGAGCAGTTATTTACAAATAAAGAAAGTGAAGATTTTTCTTTATTTAATCGATAGAAAAAGGTAGCGAAGTGATGGAATGAGAGATATAAAAAAGTTTTTACAAAAATTACGTCCTGTACAACTCATTGTTTTGTTTTATTTATTAGCAGTAGTTGTATCGGTAATATTACTTAGTTTACCGTTTGTTACGAAGTCTGGTGTGAAATGGACATTTATCGATGCCCTATTTACATCTGTTAGTGCGGTAAGTGTTACGGGACTGTCTGTTGTTACGATTTCAGATACATTTACTACGGCAGGGATTATTGTTTTAGCCCTTATTTTACAATTAGGCGGCTTAGGAATTATGGCGCTTGGTACTTTTGTTTGGATCATAACGGGGAAAAAGATTGGTTTGCAGAGAAGAAGATTGATTATGGCAGACCATAATCAAGGAAACTTATCAGGTCTTGTAGAATTGATGCGTTCTATTTTAATTGTAATTATTTCGATAGAACTTATTGGAGCAATACTATTAGGTACAAGATTCCTACTTTATTTTCCAACTTGGCAAGAAGCTTATTTTCACGGTTTCTTTGCGGCTGTTAGTGCAACCACGAACGGCGGATTTGATTTAACAGGGCAATCACTAATTCCGTATAAGAAAGATTATATTGTTCAAATGATTCATATGTTACTTATTATTTTAGGAGCAATTGGTTTCCCGGTATTAATGGAAGTGAAACAATTCCTTAGTAAAAGGAGACAGCAACTATTTCGTTTTTCATTATTTACAAAACTGACGACAACAACATTTTTTGCACTCGTTATCGTTGGGACAATTATGATTTTTTTGCTAGAACGAAATCAGTTTTTAGCAGGAAAGTCATGGCATGAAACAGTTTTCTATACATTATTCCAATCTGTGACGACGCGAAGTGGTGGGCTTGCTACGATGGATATACGTGAGTTGTCACAACCGACGCTTTTATTTATGAGTATATTAATGTTTATAGGAGCATCTCCAAGTTCGGTTGGAGGCGGAATACGTACAACAACATTTGCTGTTAGTATATTATCGCTATACACTTTTGCAAGAGGTGGGAGAACGGTTAGAGTCTTCAAACGTCAGCTACATGAAGAAGATGTGCTGAAAGCATCTGTCGTTATGACGATGGGGATTTTATTATGTGCGACAGCACTATTTATCTTATCTATTACGGAAAATGTACCGCTTATGAGTTTAATTGTTGAAGTGTGTTCTGCTTTTGGGACGACAGGACTATCGACAGGTATTACGCCAGATTTAACAACTGTTGGTAAACTTGTACTCATTGTACTTATGTTTATTGGTCGTGTTGGTATTTTAACATTTATACTAGCTAGTGGCGGAAGAGAACAGCCGCCCCGCTATAAATACCCGAAAGAGCGGATTATTATTGGATAGCATGAAACCATTCTACCTATGTTAGGTAGAATGGTTTTTTAGTCGTTAATTCCAAATTGAGGGTGCATGAAAGCTTCATTTTTATTATCTGCTTCTTTTTTTAGCAACTCTTGATTCTCTTCTGAAATCCACCCAATATCATTTGTAGGATGGATCCATTCATCACCAGCCATAATGGCAGGATCTACTTCATCGCTCCAATTGTTAAGCGGACTGTTCTCGGAATTATATTTACTGTCTCCGATTACAACTTCATATTGATTTATAAAAGGTTGTTGCATCTTTTTACCTGTGCCTTTAAAAGATGGAAAGTTCATTTGATGCGGGAGCGTTTCGTCTAAAATTGGTGACTGAATTTTATCTTTCTTCTTCAAAATAATTGCTCCTTTTTATAATGATTTCTTCATACGTAGTATTTCCATCTAACGGCTCTTATGTACTTGTTAACACTTGCCAGTAATAATTCTTTTATGTTGCTTCAAACTAGAGTAGAAAGTGAATTCTTGAGAGCAGGTGAATGTATTGGTAAAAAGAAAAGTGAAACAAAATGCGGCAATCAACAATAATAAAACTCCGAAAGAAAGCTTACCAGATGCAGAATTTGCATTAGAGTATGAAGGAGAAAATAGCGCGAAGTATGCAAATCGTAATTCAAAAAAGGGTAAACAAAAATGAGGCGTTTTTTACAAACGCCTCATTTTTTTGTGGGATTATAAAGGTTTTTTAATTATTTGTAAATTTAGTGTTCATTATTAGCAGAAAAATGCGAAAAAATATAGAAGTAGCAACGTATTACACAAAAACAAACAACAAACAAAAGATTAATGTTGGTTTAATACTGCTTTTACACTAGTTGTTTATATTTGAGTTGTACATAAGATTTGTAAAAGGAGAGAGAGACAGTGAAAAAAACAATCTTTAAAGCTGTAGCAACTGGAATGGTATTTTCGTTATTAATGGGGTGTGGTGCAAAGAAAGAAGAAAGTGCTGGAGCAAAAGTAAAAGATGATAAACTATCTGGATCATTAACTGTTTACACAGCGATTGAAGAAGAACTTGTACCAATTTATCTTGATTCTTTTAAAAAGAAATACCCAGATGTGAAATTGAACATTGTTCGTGATTCAACTGGAGTTATTACAGCGAAATTGCTAGCTGAAGGAAAGAATACACAAGCAGATGTTGTATGGGGAACTGCTGCATCAAGTCTATTAGCTTTAGATAAAAAAGATATGTTAAAAGGATACTCTCCAAAAGGAGCGGATCGTGTTCTTCCGCAATTTAAAGATGATAAGCAACCAGAAAAATGGGTAGGAAATACTGCATTTATGACGGGGATTGCTATAAATAAAGAAGAATTAAAGAAGAAAAATTTACCGATGCCAGAATCATACGAAGACTTAACGAAACCAGAATATAAAGGAACACTTGTTATGCCACATCCGGCTTCTTCAGGAACAGGGTTTTTAACAGTTTCCGCATGGCTACAAATTATGGGTGAAGATAAAGGCTGGGATTACATGAAGAAACTTCATGATAATATGGCAAGTTATACGCATTCAGGATCAAAACCAGCGAAATTAGCAGGAGCAGGTGAATATCCAGTTGGTGTATCAATGGTTTATAGTGCTTTGAAAGAGAAACAAAAAGGTGCACCGGTTGAAGTTGTACTGCCGAAAGAAGGATTAGGCTGGGAAGTAGAAGCGAACGCACTTATTAAAAAAGAAAACGCGAAAAATGAAAAATTAGCGCAAGCATTTTTAGATTGGGCAATTACTGATGATGTAATGAAATTATACTTTGAGAAAAATGGATTTGCGACAATTAAAAATGATTATAAACTTCCAGATGGATTCCCTAAAGATGTGACGGAAAAGTTATACAAAAAGAATGACTTTAAGTGGGCAGCAGAAAATCGCGACAAAATTTTAGAAAAATGGGAAAAAGAGTTTGGCCAAAAAGCAGAACCGAAAAAGTAAGTGAGTGGGAGAGAGAAAAAATGAGCGAATATTTATCAATTCAACACATTCAAAAACAGTTTGATGCATTTACAGCGTTAAAAGACATTTCTTTTACTGTGAAAAAAAATGAGTTTGTATGTTTATTAGGCCCAAGTGGCTGTGGAAAAACAACATTGCTTCGAATTTTAGCAGGGTTAGAAGAAGCAACAACAGGTAGTATAGCTGTGAATGGAAAAGATATTACAGCATTACCTCCTGGAAAGAGGAATTTCGGAATGGTGTTTCAATCATATGCATTGTTTCCTAATTTAACAGCACTTGAAAACATTGAATATGGCTTAAAGACAAAAAAACATGGAAAAGCAGAAGTAAAAGAGAAAGCGCTCGATGCGTTAGAACTTGTAGATTTGCTGAATGTAAAAGATAAATATCCTGCTCAAATGTCTGGCGGACAACAGCAGCGAGTAGCACTTGCACGTGCGCTCGCTCTGTCTCCGGATATTTTGTTACTCGATGAGCCGTTATCTGCTTTAGATGCAAAAGTACGTGAAAAGTTACGTAGAGAAATGCGTGATTTGCAAGAAAAAGTAGGAGTAACAACTATTATGGTCACGCATGATCAAGAAGAGGCATTAACGATGGCTGATAAAATTGTTGTAATGAATCATGCGGAAATTATGCAGATTGGCACACCAGAGGAGATTTATCAAAGACCAGCCAATCCGTTTGTGGCAGATTTTATTGGTTCTATTAATTTCTTTTCGACAAATAACGAAGAACATGCAATTCGTCCTGAACATGTAACAGTTGTACAAAATAATGGTATGAAAACAATTGTAGAGAACATGGAGTTTCGGGGATCTGTATACCGGACAGAAGTGCGAGTTATAGAGGAGGAAACACATCTATATAATGAGAAAATTGTTGTAGATATATTGGCATCAGAAGTAGAAAAATCAGCTATTAGGAAAGGAAAGCCGATTCAAATCTCTTTCTCAGAAAATCATATGTTGTCATATGGAAAGAAGGTTGTCGTATAGATGGAGATATTAGAAGATTTAAAGGTAGAA
The DNA here is from genome assembly GCF_921008455.1 of Bacillus basilensis. Classification (NCBI taxonomy): domain Bacteria; kingdom Bacillati; phylum Bacillota; class Bacilli; order Caryophanales; family Bacillaceae; genus Bacillus; species Bacillus basilensis. The sequence goes on from NZ_CAKLBZ010000001.1 coordinate 1,309,877, forward strand.
AATACGAAAAAAAAGATTAAGAGACGTATCGGTAAAGAAGAGTGGATACAAAGACTATTAGTTATTGGTATGATTCTTGCCTTTTTGATTATGCTTGTATTGCCGCTATTACAACTGTTTACACAAGCTTTTTATGATAAAGATGGAGCTTTCATTGGTGTTGCGAATTTCAGTAAATATTTCACAACACCAACGCTAGTTCAATCATTACAAAATACGGTATGGATTTCGGGCGCGACAACAATTATTGCAGTGACACTCGCTTTCGCTTACGCCTATGCGATTGCTCGTACGAATGTGTTTGGGAAGCGTGTATTTCAATATGTCGCGTTGTTACCATTATTCGCACCAACGATGATGCACGGTATCGCACTGACATATTTATTTGGTAATCAAGGGTTAGTAACGAAAGGAATGTTTGGTTTGTTTGAAGGTATACAAATCCCTTTATATGGACCAGTAGGAATTGTAATGGCTGAAGTCATGTATACATTTCCGCAAGCCTTTCTTATATTATTAATTGCATTTCAAGGCTCTGATTATCGATTATATGAAGCTTCTAATATGTTGGGAGCGAGTAAAACAAAGCAATTTTTCACTGTTACTTTACCTAGTGTAAAGTACGGATTAATTAGTGCGATGTTTGTTGTGTTTACACTGAGTTTCACTGATTTTGGTGCACCAAAAATTGTTGGTGGGCAATATAATGTACTCGCTACTGACGTATACAAACAAGTAATTGGACAACAAAATATGCCGATGGGTGCAACTGTCGGAATGATTTTATTAATCCCAGCTATATTTGCGTTTGCAGTTGATCGTATTACGCAAAGAAAGCAGGCTAATTTCTTATCTTCCAAAGCAGTACCTTACAGAATAATAAATAATAAGAAACGAGATGTTATTTCATTTGTATATTGTAGCGTAATAACACTTATGATCATTCTATTATTTGTGGCAGTTGGTATTGCTGCAAGTGTGAAAGTATGGCCGTATAATATGAGCTTTACATTTGAGCATTTTAATTTTTCTAGTTTAACAGGAGATGGACTTGAAGCGTTTAAAAATAGCGTAATTGTTTCAGCAATTACAGCGGTTATTGGAGCCGTCTTAACATTTATGTTCGCATATGCGATTGAGAAAATAAATCAGCTACAATTTTTACGAAAAGCAGGTTACTTTTTCTCTATCGTCCCTTTAGCAATACCAGGTTTAGTACTTGGATTGGGATACGTCTTTTTCTTTAGTCAACCAACAATCCAAATACTTGGACTATCAGTAACGAATCCGTTTCATTCTTTATACGGAACAATCGCTGTGTTAGTACTAGTCAATATCATTCATTTTTATTCTGTAACATTCGTTACGGCAACGACTGCTTTAAAGAAATTAGACCGAGAGTTTGAGCTTGTTTCGCAGTCGATGGGCATTCCGTTTTATAAAACATTCTTTAGAGTAACAGTACCAATGTGTTTACCAGCCATTCTAGAAATGGTGATGTACTACTTCGTAAATTCAATGGTAACTGTGTCAGCAGTTGTATTCTTATACGCAGCTGATTTTAAACTAGCTGCCGTATCAATCGTAAATATGGATGATGCAGGAAATGTAGCGCCAGCAGCTGCAATGAGTGTACTTATTGTTGTTACAAATATTGTAGTAAGAGTTGTATATGAATGGGGAACGAAAGCACTTCGTAACCGAACGTCACAATGGCAAAAAAGATAAGTGAGAAAGGTGATGGATAGAATGAAAATTGAAGCGGTTATTTTTGATTGGGCAGGTACGACAGTTGATTACGGATGTTTTGCACCACTGGAAGTGTTTATGGAGATTTTCCATAAACGCGGTGTTGCAATTACAGCGGAAGAAGCTCGTAAGCCAATGGGGTTATTGAAGATTGATCATGTAAGGGCACTTACAGAGATGCCTCGTATTGCGAGTGAGTGGAATCGTGTTTTTGGACAATTACCAACAGAAGCAGACATTCAGGAGATGTATGAAGAATTTGAAGAGATTCTCTTCGCTATTTTACCGCGCTATGCGTCGCCAATCCATGGAGTAAAAGAAGTGATTGCTTCTTTACGTGAAAGAGGAATTAAAATTGGTTCAACGACTGGTTATACGAGAGAAATGATGGACATTGTAGCAAAAGAAGCAGCGCTACAAGGATATAAACCTGATTTTCTTGTAACGCCAGATGATGTTCCAGCGGGTCGTCCGTATCCGTGGATGTGCTATAAAAATGCGATGGAACTTGGTGTATATCCGATGAATCATATGATAAAAGTTGGAGACACGGTATCAGATATGAAAGAGGGAAGAAATGCTGGTATGTGGACAGTTGGTGTAATTCTTGGCAGTAGCGAACTCGGTTTAACTGAAGAGGAAGTGGAGAATATGGATCCAGCAGAACTTCGTGAAAAAGTAGAAGTAGTTCGCAATCGTTTCGTTGAAAATGGGGCGCACTTTACGATTGAAACGATGCAGGAACTTGAAACCGTAATGGAACATATCGAGAAACAAGAACTTATTATTTCATAAAAGGGGAATAGAATCATGACTGAAAATCACTACTTATTATTAACGCCAGGACCATTAACGACAACAAAAACTGTAAAAGAAGTTATGTTATACGATTGGTGTACGTGGGATGTTGAATATAACACGATGGTACAAGAAGTAAGGGCTAAACTTGTATCGTTAGCGACGAAGGAAGAAGCGAAATATACAACTGTTCTAATGCAAGGAAGCGGTACGTTTTCAGTTGAAGCAGTGATTGGTTCTGTCATTCCAAAAAACGGAAAGCTTCTTGTTTGTACAAATGGTGCGTACGGTAAGCGAATTGTACAAATAGCAGAGATGTTACATATAAATGTGGTGGTCAGTCAAACAGAAGAGTGGGAACCTACTAATATTGTAGAGATAGAAAAGATATTGCAAGAAGACAAAGAGATTACGCATGTTGCAGTTGTTCATTGTGAAACAACAACAGGCATTATAAATCCAATTGTAGATGTATGTAAATTAGGAAAGCAGTACGGAAAGGTTACAATTGTTGATGCAATGAGTAGTTTCGGCGGGATTGAAATAGACATTGCTGATTTGCAAATTGATTTTTTAGTTAGTAGTGCGAATAAGTGCATTCAAGGTGTTCCGGGATTCGGATTTGTTATTGCAAAGCGTGCTGAATTACTGAAGTGTAAGGGGCAAGCTCGCTCTTTATCTCTTGATTTATATGATCAGTGGGAAACGATGGAAAATCAAAATGGAAAATGGCGTTTTACATCACCTACACATGTTGTACACGCTTTTTATCAAGCATTGCTTGAATTAGAAAAAGAGGGCGGAGTAAGCGCACGTTACAATCGATATTACAACAATCAAAAACTACTAGTGTATAGAATGGGAGAAATCGGATTCAAACCACTCGTAGATGAAAAATATCAATCTCCTATTATTACATCTTTCATTTATCCGGAAGGGAACTTCGAGTTTCAACAGTTATATAATGAGTTAAAACGCTATGGATTTGTTATTTACCCTGGGAAAATTTCGAAAGTAGATACGTTCCGCATTGGAAATATTGGTGATGTACATGAGGAAGACATAAATCGCTTAGTTGATAGTATCACTAAAGGAGTTGTTATAGGTTGAAAGTATTTTGCTTAGGTGGAGCAGGTAAAATTTGTCGTGAAGCCATTTTAGATTTAGTGCAATTTTCATCTTTTGAGACGATTACAGTAGCTGATTTTAATGAGGAAGAGGGCCTTAAAGTAGTAGAATGGCTCAACGATCCTCGCGTAGATTTTGTTAAAGTAGATGTAATGAATCACGAGGATACGGTTGCAAAGATGAAAGGCTATGACATTGTAATGGACGGTACGACGATAAAGCTAAATGGATTGTCTACTCGATGTATTGCAGAAGCAGGTTGTCACGGTGTGAATTTGAATGGATTTGGTGAAGAAAATGATTCGCATTCTATATTTGTTAAAAATGGAAAAACGTGTTTACCTGGTTTTGGTATGACGCCAGGTGTAACGCAAATGATGGCGATGCATGCAGCAAATCAGCTAGATACTGTAGAGTCAGTTCGTGTAAGTCACGGTTCATATCGTCCAATTGCTTTTTCTGCATCCATTACAGAGACAACGACATATGAATATGATCCACATTTGCCATCGCGTACAGTGTATGAAGATGGTGAGTTTAAGCAAGTACCTCCGTTTGCGCGTCCGAGAGAAATTGAATTGCCTGCGCCTTACGGTAAAACAACGCAGTATATCATTCCGCATTCTGAAACAATGACGTTAGCAAAAGCGCTAGAAAATAAAGACGTCAAGCTGATAGAGACGAGAGGAACTTGGCCAAAGCAAAATATGCAGCTCGTACGTGCTTTATATGATTATGGTATATTGCGTAATGATCAAATTGAAATAAACGGGAAAGACATTGGGATTATGGATTGTATTTCGAAGTACCTATTGCAATCGAAAGAAGGACAAGAAACAGAGGTTTACGGTTATGCACTTCATGTAGAAGTAATAGGTATGAAAAATAATGAGAAACAAGGGCACGTATTATATCATACACACCCGTTATCTGATGGATCTGTTGTAGGATGGGGAAAATTAAGAGCGTATACGAGAAACGTCGGTATTCCATTTGGGATTGCTACAGAGTTAATCGCAAAAGGGAATGTAAATAAAGTTGGTGTTGTGACGCCAGAGGAAGCTTTTGTAAATCCACAAATTATTTTTGATGAACTAAAAAAGCGTGGCATTCATATTCATGAAGAAGTTTTCACTTACAAAGAAAGTTATAACTTTGTATAAGTAAAGCAGTGTATGAGGTAGAAATCAATGGGGTGAGGTTATGTCTGTAGTAGGTGAAGAAAGAAAGCGAACCATTCTTGAGAAGGTAGAGTTTAAAGGGAAAGTAAAAGTTTCAGAATTAGCGAGAGAGTTTGCTGTCTCAACAGAGACGATTCGTCGTTATTTAGAAGAATTGGATCGTGAAAAGAAGTTGAAGAAAGTGTATGGTGGAGCAGTCCAACTTCCGGGAGCCGGAATAGAGGCACCAATGTTAGAACGAGAGATGCTGCATATAGAAGAGAAGAAGAGAATTGGGTATAAAGCAGCAACGTTTGTGGAAGATGGAGATGTGATTGCAATTGATGACGGAAGTACACCACTTCAAATGGTACCATATCTGGTTCATCGAAAAAATTTAACGATTGTAACAAGTTCATTTCCAGTAGCCACACAATTAATTTCTTCTATTAATAAAAAAATGTTTCACGGTGAAGTTTTATTTATTGGTGGGAAAGTATCTCCAAAGCATTCACGCGTATCAGGATCTATTTCCCAGCAAGTAATACAGCAATTCCATTTTCATAAAGCATTCGTTTCGATTGATGGATTATTGCCTAGTTTTGGAGTTTCTAGTTTTGAATTAGAAAAGGCAAAACTGTCAGAAGCGATGATGAAATTAGCGGAAAAAACATATATTCTATGTGATCATACAAAGATAGGCGTAAAAGGGAATTATCGAATAGCAGCATTTTCTCGTATTCAGCATGTTATTTGTGATAAAAAAATGCCCTATAGTTTTGAAGAGGAAATTAAAAAGCATAATATTCAATGGACAATTTGCTAAATAAATTGAACTCCCACCTGATTTTTAGGTGGGAGTTTTACTGCCTGCAAAGAGCGGAATAAAAGATTTGTATTTATGCAAAAAGTGGACACATTTTCTCGTCTCTTTCATATAATTTACCAATACAAAAAAAGTTGGTCGAAGGAAAGAAGGGGGAACATGTCAGAACGAATATATAATAAACTTGTATTGTACGCGAATATTTTGCAGAAAATCGGTGTAATTAATGAGAAGGAAAAAAGTGAAATTCTTCATACGATAGGTAAAAAATCCCTTTGAATAAAGGGTTTTTTATTTTTTATCTTTGAAAATATAAATCTAATGTAATATTCCCATTGACAATGATAATGATATTCATTATCATTTAATTGTAGGTAATTGATAAGTGTTATCAATTATAAAAACTATATATGATAGGGGATATTATTTTGAAAAAAAACTATATGAAGGCGTTAGTAGTAGCAACGACATTAGCAATTCCATTTGCTGCTTATTCTACTCCAGCATTGGCAGCAATAAAAATTGAAGCAAACCAATCAGTAGCAGCAGCGAGTGATCGTATGTATGATACTGAGATTAAAATATATAAGGATCAAAAAGATGAGCCATCAATGGTTTCTCAATATATAAAAGATCCTAAAGTAACAATTGCAGCCGGGAAAAAAATTGTTACTGTAACAATGCAAGATAGTGATTATTTTCAATATCTTAGAATAGAAGATAGAAACCAACCAGGTGTATTTCATGATGTGAAAGTTTTGTCAGAAGATAAGAGGAAGAATGGAACGAAAGTAGTTCAATTTGAAATTGGCGAGTTTGAGAAGAAGCATAATATGCAAATGCACATACTTATTCCGGCTATTGGATATGATCACAAATATCAAGTTCAATTTGAAATTAAAGATCCAACTATAGGTGACAAAGAAACAGAGAAACCAGATGATAACTCCAATTCAGGCAATACAGAAACGGATAATCCAGTTGATAATCAAAATATGATAACAGATAACAAATTAAGAGAACTTGTTAATAAAAAAGTATTTAATAGAAAAGATTTAAATACACCAATTACGAAAGAAGAGTTATTACAAGTAAAGAACTTGTTTTTAAATACGAATGAGATTCTTGATTATAGTGCATTAAAATATATGCCAAATTTAAAATCTTTAACAGTTGCGAATGCGAAGATAACAGATCCGTCGTTCTTTGCGAACTTAAAGCAATTAAATCATTTAGCTTTGCGTGGTAATGAATTTTCAGATGTAACGCCACTTGTTAAGATGGATAATTTAGAATCTCTAGATTTAAGTAATAATAAAATTACAAACGTTGCACCGTTAGTTGAAATGAAAAATGTAAAAAGTTTATATCTATCAGGCAACCAAATAGAAGATGTAACAGCATTAGCGAAAATGGAACAACTAGATTACTTGAATTTAGCAAATAATAAAATTACGAATGTTGCTCCATTAAGCGCGTTAAAAAATGTAACTTACTTGACTTTAGCTGGTAATCAAATTGAAGATATTAAACCGTTATATTCATTACCTTTAAAAGACTTAGTATTAACACGTAATAAAGTTAAAGATTTATCGGGCATTGATCAAATGAATCAATTAAGTAAGTTATTTATCGGGAAAAATCAAATTGAAGATGTGACACCACTTGCTAAAATGACTCAACTTACAGAATTAGATTTACCTAACAATGAATTAAAAGATATTACGCCATTATCCAGTCTAGTAAACTTACAAAAGCTTGATTTAGAAGCAAATTATATTTCAGACTTATCGTCAGTTAGTAAGTTGAATAAGTTAGTATATTTAAGTTTTGTTGCAAATGAGATCCGCGATGTTAGACCAGTAATAGAACTAAGTAAGAAAGCTTATATCAATGTTCAAAATCAAAAAGTATTTTTAGGGGAAACAGAAGTAAATAAAGAAGTAAAAGTACCTATATACGAAAAAGATGGTAACATCTCTACAAAAATTCGTTTGAAGAGCGAAGGTGGTACGTATAGTAATGATGCAGTTAAGTGGAGTACATCAGGTGAGAAAATATACGAATTTGGTGTGAAAGATCCATTTGCTGATACAGGAATCTTCTTCACAGGATCTGTAATTCAAAATGTGGTAGAAAGCAAAGGGGATAACACTTCTAAAGAAGACAACACTTCTAAAGAAGATGAAAAAGTAGAAGTAGTAGAATTTAAAGATGTACCAAAAGGACATTGGTCAGAAGAAGCAATTAACTATTTAGCGAAAGAAAATATTTTCAAAGGATATGGAAATGGACAATTTGGATTTGGGGATAATATTACTCGTGGACAAGTTGCGTCTTTAGTACAAAGGTACTTGAAATTAGAAAATAAAGTAGAGCAGAAAGAGAGATTTACAGATACGAAAGGGCATATGTTTGAGCAAGATATTGCTACAGTTGCGCAAGCTGGAATTATGCAAGGAGATGGTACTGGGGAATTTCGTCCAGATGGAGTATTAACTCGATACGAAATGTCTGTAGTATTATATAAAGTATTTCAGTTAAAAGAATATGGAAATAATAAAGTGAATTTTAAAGATGTACCAACTGGTCACTGGGCAGAAGAATATGTGACATCTTTAGCGGATAATAATATATCTAAAGGTGATGGAAAAGGAAACTTTTTAGGTGATGATTTCGTAACACGTGAACAATATGCACAGTTTTTATATAATGCAATAACGAAATAAAAGATGAGAAAATACGTTATTCTTTAATGTAAAAAGAATAACGTATTTTTTATGTATAAAATGAAATAGGCAATCGACAGGTGTATGGACATATGAATGGCCCATTTTAAAGAAGAGCTGTGAAACTATATTGACAAAAAAGCGTTCTCATGTGATAATTCAATTAAATTTTTAGAATAATCAAAAAATACTCCTTTTACATAGAAAGGATTTGAACATTATATAAATATTACGCCGGGGGTGACGAAATGTTATTTTTTCTAAAAAAATGGAATGAATTGAAAGATGTGAAATCTGAATTAGCACTTCGTGATTGGTTTTATGGTACAAAAATTAGTTTATCACTCTGTACGTCAAAAGAGCCGTTAACTTTTTTAGTAAACGTTGAGGGAAGAGATAAAGGGCTATTTTCAGAAGAAGATTTTATTGTTGTAAATTGTATGTGTGAGCCAGTATTTGAAAATGAAGAAAAACCAGCTGCGGAATCATTTATGCATGCGGATATTTATAAAAAAAGTAGTGCAGAATGTATTTTACAAGTGCAGACTGTAGATAGTCATTTAATATCAGAGTTATACGGAGAAGAAGGGGAAGTAACATTCGATAAACGTAGCGTGGAACGTGTTTTTGGAAAAGAAGGTATAACAGAAATGACAATTCCCATTGTAGAAGATGAGAAAAAATTCGCTGATTTATTAGAAAATGATGTGCCGAATTTTATTGAAGGTGGAGGAGTAGTTCTCGTTCATAATTATGGCATGATCGTGTGGGGGAAAACTCCAGAAGAAGCGAAAAAATGGCTAGAGGGTATAGAATATTTAATGAATTACCATGTGAAATTGTTAATGATAAAAGGTGCGAAGAGCTCTGTAATATAAAATGTTTGTGGTGTCGTTCGTTACAAGTCAATAAATAAATGAAAGCGTTTTAAAAATGATTTTACTCATAAAATATAGGTTTCCTTATTATATATAGATTACATGTTGACATGTAAGGAGGAACATATTTTGCGAGTTAAATATCATTTTCTGCCAAAACAGCAAGTAACATTTTGCAAAATGAAAGATTCAGGTGAAGAGGCTTTGCAAATTATGAATGAAACGGGATTTCGAGCAATCCCTGTAGTAGCAGAAGATGAAAAGAAATTCATGGGGATAATTTATAAAGTAGATCTTTTAGAAAAGAAGTGTGATGGTGGATTAGAGAAATTAAGTACGGAACATATGCTGGAAGATTCCGCTGCATTTATTTTTGAAAAGGATTCTTTTTTTAGAGCATTTTATGTTATTCGTCGCCTTCCATTTTTAGCTGTGTTAAATGATTATAATGAATTTGTCGGTATCTTAACGCATTCTAATATATTTGATGTTATTGAAGATTCATTCGGTATGCGGACGGGTGGTTATATATTAACAATTGCAACACAAGATTGTAAGGGAACGATTAAGGAACTTGGGACATTGTTGAAAGCATTTAATATCGGTGGATTATTTACGCTAGATAACGGCGATCAATATATTCGCCGTGTTATCGTAAATATAACAGATGAGTTAAATGAAAAAAAATTAAAGCAATTAATCGGAAAAATAGAGAAAAAAGGATTCAGGGTGAGTCATGTAGATTATATTTAAGGTGAAAAGGAAAAGGGACCAATTTGCTATATGCAGATTGGTCCTTTTTTAGTTTGAGTAATGAATCTTATTTTGAAACAGGAGGTGGAGATAATGCTAAATCAGATAAAAAAATAAAGTCTGCATGTGCGCGAATTTTAGGAATAGAAGTTTCTATTACACGTGATGTAATTTCACCTGGAGGCCCAACATGTCCGATAGCTACCATAATCGGTTTTTCTTGAAGTTTTTTTATGAGTAATTGGGCTTGTTTTGAAATATGTGCGGCTGTATACACATCATCAAAAAATAATTGATTTTCAATAATAGGCACTCCTAATTCTTTCCCGATTTTCGGGACGACACTCTTAGGATTTGTTTTGCTATCTAAATAAAATAAACCGTGTTTTTTACAAGCTGCAAGTATAAGTCGTACAATTCTTTCGTCCGCGGTCACTTTTGATCCCATATGATTGTTCATCCCAATTGCATGCGGTACTTCTTGAATCGCTTGTTCGAGTCGGTTATTTATTTCTTCATCGCTTAAATCAGTTGTAATTGCTTTTGGTCCAAGCCATTCTTTTTTACCTTTAATAGGTTCCATTGGCATATGTATAATAACTTCGTGCCCTTTCTTGTGAGCCGCTATCGCATCTTCCTTTGTGGAAGGAAGAAAAGGCATAACGGCAACAGTCAGTGGAATAGGAAGTGATAACATTTTATCAGTTCCCTTCATATTATTGCCGAAGTCATCAATGACAATAGCTACTTTGTTTGTATGTGCCTTTGCTTGAACAGGAAACAAGAAAGATGGTAAGAACATAGTAAGCATAAGAAATGCAATTGTATATTTGCGCATATAAATATTTCCTTTCTATTTTATCCTACTATTTGCGGGCAGTGGGGAGTGAACACCCTCAATGATTAAATTTTCACTTTATCAATCATCATTATGTTTTGCGTTTTTATATAAATTAAACAAAAAATGTCGAAGAAAAGTATATGGAAAATAGAGAATCCGCTATTTAATAGGTGTTTATAAAAAAAGAAGGTGAAAAAAATGTCTATTATTGCGAATGTATTTACAAAGATAGAATAATTTGTAATAATTCTCAAAGTGAGGGTAAAGATTTGTAAATTACAGGGAGAAAATGTTTAATTTTCTGATTCTTCAAATTCAAATATGATTAAGTAGTTAAAAGGTCGATGGAGAAGTGAAGTTGAGAGCATGGAAGTATAATAAGGGGGATATGAATGTTTACTGTAAAAAGGAAGTACACATTAGAAAAGCTTTCACGTGATATTCATATGAAACGTGAAGAGATGATTCAATTAGGTTTAACGAGTGGGTTAAATAGTATGGAGACAATTCAAGTTAGTCAAGAATTGGACAAGCTTATTTTACAGTACCAGTGTTATAAAGAGAAACAAACACCAAGATGGTTATCGATTATAAAGGTACCTATTTTTCAAATTGGGTATGAAGGGAAATCGAGTAATTTTTGGCGAATGCTTGTGGCTGGTTTTATGAAATAAGTATAATTACCCTTTTGGGATAAGGATAATTATACTGAGTGTAACGGAATTTCGATATGAACTGTTGTTCCTTCGTTTTCTATACTGTCAATAAAAATATGCCCATTGTACATCTCTACAATTCGTTTACATATAACAAGTCCAAGACCTGTTCCAGTATCTTTATTAGTAAAGAACGGATGAAAGAGGTGTTTTTGAATATGTTTTGGAATCCCTTTTCCAGTATCTATAATTTGCAATTGTGCGTGCGTTTCATTGTTTGTTACGACAATGGTGAGTGTGTCACCAGAAGTCATGGCTTCAATTGCATTTTTTGTAATGTTTAAAACCACTTGTTTCATATGGTCTTTTGAGCAACGGATATGAACAGGATGGTCTGGCAAATGTAAATGGAATACAATGTTATGTAGATTCGCCTCAGATTGAATAATTAACGTTACCTCATTTAGAATGGTTCTCACATCATAAGTTTGTTCAATGATAGCAGTTGGCTTTCCGAGAATAAGAAATTCGCTTACAATTTCATTAATCCGTTCTATTTCTTGTTCGATGATGGAAAAATAGAACTGATCTTGTTCATCTTTATATTTCTCTTTTAATAGAGCGACGAGCCCTTTAATTCCGGTAAGAGGATTACGGATTTCGTGGGCTGTACTAGCTGCAAAAGTTCCAACCAATTCAATTTTTTGTAGTTCATTTTGTTGTCTTTCCAGTTTTGTTTGCCGTTTTAACAACATATATTGAGCGAGTAAAAATAAAATTGACATTAAAAATAAAGTAGCTATACATTCTACGGAAACCCACTGGTATAAAGTTTTTTGATGAATAGGTAACGGAGAAACAGAGACCTTCCAATCTAATCTTTGAAGTGGAGTAGTAAGCATATTTGAATGAGCAGCACTTGTTTCGTTATTATCATCGGTTAGAAAAACTACATCATATTTATCGGTTACTTCAAAATGGTATTGCGGCTTAATGGCATTTAAAGATGATGAAATGTAGTCAAAGCGTAAACTTGCTAACAATAAGCCTGAGAACTCTTTCTGTTTATTGAAAATGGGAGAAGCAATCATAATAGCTTGATGTCCAAGAACACGATCTGTAATGACGGATGATACAGTTGTTTTCTTAGTTTGTAATGCGTTTTGAATATATTTACGATCTGAGACATCAACAGGTGGTCGGTCGCCTTCCGATGCGATTGTAATGACGCCTTCTGGTGTAGCGTAATATAGACCAGAAAAACGTGCATCGTTTCCATCTGTATCATGTACAATTTCTTTAATTCCATTTATATTTCCAGTCTCGGTTCCTACGACCTTTGCGAGCATTTCTAATGCGGAAATTGCTTCACCAAGGTGATGATCTAAATAGTCTCTATATAAAAAGAGAACGGTGTGAGCAGATAGTTTGTTTTCCTGTTTCATTTTATACGAATGATACGAATAAAATGTAGCACCAATCCCTATCGTTGGTAGGATGACAAGCAATATATATAAAACTATGCTGTGGAATTTGACTTTCAAATTTCGTACTCCTTCTTTTTTATTATCATTATATATAAACTATGTTAAAATTGTCATGTTTTTATTCAAGAATCATGCATAATATGTTTGGGGAGAGGTAATGAATGAGTGAATGCTCATTCGGGAATTACATGAAGTACTAAGCTGTTTTTTCTTTTTATTACTGAGAATTTAAGTGAAGGGTTGAAAGTTGTATGACATCAAATAATGAACGAGAAGATATTTCTCAATCTTTAAAAGTATTTATTGCATTATCTCGTGTACATCGTTCTGTTATGGATACTACAAATAAGTCTATACAAAGTAACGGGTTAAATCCAACTGAATTTGCTGTATTAGAACTGCTATATCATAAAGGTGGTCAACCACTTCAGCAAATTGGTGAGCGTATTTTAATAGCTAGTGGCAGCATTACATATGTTGTAGATAAGCTAGAGAAAAAGGGACTAGTAAAGAGAATTCCGTGCCCGAATGACAGACGTGTTATTTATGCACAACTAACTGAGTCGGGAGAGAACTTTATTGCTTCTATTTTTCCAGGGCATGAGCAAGTTATACATCAGTCTTTTGAAATGTTAACGAAAGAGGAAAAGGATGAATTACTTGATCTATTAAAAAAGATTGGAAAGTATGAAAAATAATAGTATGTTCCAAAGGAGCTTTGGATAAAGAAATCCAAGGCTTTTTTGTTTACATGTAATTATGACAGCATTTGCCGTATTTTGCTGAAGAATAAGAGGAGATTTGTAAGTAAGCATTGAATTATAGTAAGGATGCATATAATGGAGAGGAGGCTCGTTCATGTCATTTAAAGACTATGAATATAAACGGCCACATATTGAAGAATTAAAAGAGAAGTTTACTGTTGCTTTAGAGAAGTTTGATAACGCAAAAACTGTAGAAGAACAAAAGCAAGTCATTCATTCAATTAACGAAATTCGCAACGATTTTGGTACAATGGGGAATCTTTGTTATATTCGTCATTCTGTTGATACGACAGATGCTTTTTATAAGGAAGAGCAAGATTTCTTTGATGAATTCTCTCCAGTTGTACAAGGATATGGTACAAAGTATTATAATGCGTTAATTCATTCTCCATTCCGTAAAGAATTAGAAGCGTATTATGGGAAGCAATTATTTGCCCTTGCGGAGTGTGATTTAAAAACATATTCTGATGAAGTCGTGAAAGATTTACAATTAGAGAATAAATTGTCTTCACAATATACACAGTTATTAGCGTCTGCAAAAATTGACTTTGCAGGAGAAGAAAGAACGTTATCACAGCTTATTCCATTTATGCAAGGGAAGGAAAGAAGTGAACGTAAAGCAGCAAGTGAAGCATATTACGGTTTTTTATCTGAGAATGAGGAAGAGTTAGATCGTATTTATGATGAGCTTGTTAAAGTGAGAACGAAAATTGCCAAATCTTTAGGTTTCAAAAACTTTGTTGAACTTGGATATGCAAGAATGTACCGTACAGATTATAATGCGGAAATGGTGGCGAATTATCGTCAGCAAGTACTTGATTATATTGTTCCAGTTACAACCGAATTAAGACAAAGACAAAAAGCACGTATTCGTGTAGAAAAATTAGCATATTATGATGAGAACTTTGAGTTTTCTACTGGTAATCCAACTCCAAAAGGAGATGCGGATTGGATTGTTAATCATGGGAAAACGATGTATAAAGAGTTATCGGCTGAAACGGATGAATTTTTCAATTTCATGCTAGATAATGATTTATTAGATTTAGTTGCGAAAAAAGGAAAAGCTGGCGGTGGATATTGTACATATATCGAGAATTATAAAGCGCCATTTATATTCTCAAACTTCAACGGAACATCTGGCGACATTGACGTATTAACACATGAAGCTGGTCATGCTTTCCAAGTATATGAAAGTCGTAAGTTTGAAATTCCAGAATACAACTGGCCAACGTATGAAGCTTGTGAAATTCATTCTATGAGTATGGAATTCTTTACATGGCCATGGATGAAGTTATTCTTTGAAGAAGATGCAGATAAATATTACTTCTCTCACCTAAGTTCAGCACTTCTGTTTTTACCGTATGGTGTATCTGTTGATGAATATCAACATTATGTATATGAAAATCCAGAAGCTTCGCCAGAAGAGCGTAAGACAGCATGGCGTAATATAGAGAAAAAGTATTTGCCGCATCGTGATTATGAAGATAATGATTATTTAGAGCGCGGTGGATTCTGGCAACGTCAAGGGCATATTTATAGCTCGCCGTTCTACTATATCGACTACACGTTAGCACAAATTTGCGCACTGCAATTTTGGAAACGTGCAAGAGATAATAGACAAGAGGCGTGGGAAGATTATGTGAATCTTTGCCAACAAGGTGGAAGTAAATCGTTCTTAGAATTAGTAGAAGTTGCAAATTTAACATCACCATTTGCTGAAGGCTGTGTAAAAAGCGTCATTACAGAAATTGAAGCATGGCTACATGCGATTGACGACACAAAATTGTAAAAAACATGCGCTTTTTTTCACATGTTTAACATCGACATAATGTGAAAATGATGAGATAATAAAAGAAAATTCAGAATACTAAAGAGGTGTTTCTAATAAGGAGCACCTCTTTTCACCAACAAAAAGGGGGGAAAGAAGTATGCTTCAATCTAATATGGATGTGAGTTTAGAAAGTTTGGTGAACTCATTACAGTCTACTCGAAGCACGCTATTATCAGAAATTGAAATGTTAAATGATACAGAAGTGAATGTAAAGCCACGCCGTGATAAATGGAGTATTATTCAAATTTTGCATCACTTGCATTTAGTTGAACAATCTGTCACGTCTGCCCTTGTATATGCTTTACAAAAAAATGAAAGAAACACGACTCCATTTAAAGACCTCCAACTTACGCTTGATCGCACACATAAACGAGAAGCTCCTCAGCAAATGCAACCAACAGAAACGTTAATGAAAAAACAGCAAGGAATTCAATTACTAGAACATTCACGACAAGAACTATTACACGCGCTTCATAGTGTTATAGATGAAAAAGATCTATTTGAAAATGGATTAAAGCATCCTGTTTTTAATGATCTGAATTTGTATCAGTGGATTCAATTTCTTGATTTGCATGAACAAAGACATCTTACGCAGTTAAAAGAGGCGAAACACGCAATTTTACAAAGATAATTAGGAAGAAGTGGGAGACCACTTCTTTTTTGATATGTGCATAGTTTTCTTTCTTATTTTGGAATACTAGATGGAGAAAGGAAAGAAGGAGTTGAAAAGTATGTCCAAGAAAAAGAAAGAAGAAGAGCGCGCTTGGAAAGCACGTAAAGAAAATCAAAAACCACATGGAAAAGTGAAAGCTTTTGCTGAATTAGTTGAAGGAACAGAAAAAACGTGATGATTATTTCATCACGTTTTTTGTATGAGTGGAAAAGTTAATAAGAAGGTTGTACCGATTCCTTTTTCACTTATAATATCAATTTTTCCATTCATAGCTTGAACAACACTGAATACGACCATCATTCCAAGTCCAGTCCCTTTTTCTTTTGTTGAGTAGAAAGGAGAGCCAAGACGCTTCACTTGTTCGGTATCCATACCGACTCCTGTATCTTTTATATATAACTGAATATGCTTATGATCAGGAACTAATGTGAAATAAAGATCACCGCCTTTTGGCATGGCCTCAATGCAGTTTTTTAAAATATTTAACAAGCATTGATTTAGTTTTTGTTTTTCTCCCGCGATAAAAAAAGAAGTGCTTTGCTTTATATAATGTGTACGCACATTTGCTAAATTAGCAAGCGGTGTAATTAACGATAATGCATGTAGTAGTTCTTCTTCTAACTGTAATCTTTGTTCTTTTTCAATACTTGGTTTTGCAAAGGTTAAATAATCTGTAAGAACGTGGTTTGCTTGTTCGATTCCGTTGATGGCTATGTCAATATATAATTTTCGCTCCTGCTCAGTACATGTATCTGATTGTAAAAGTTGCAAAAATCCTTTCGTTGAAGTTAATGGATTGCGAATTTCATGAGAGATAGACGCTGCCATTTCACCAATTAAATGAAATTTTTCAGCATTCATAAGTTCGTTTTGGAGACGCACTTGAGTTTGTAATATGTGTAGTAAATATAAAATAAGGATCGTACCAAGTATCGTACATAACTCATACACAATAATATGTGGTATATAATCAGCCTTGTTTGTAACCTTTGAAAGGAAGAAAGGTATCCAACTAAATCCGTATGTGAGACTGTAGATAATAGCAAGTATTATTTTTATACGATTAGAAGTTCGATTGAAAAATTTGTATGTAAATAATAGGACAATAAATAGAAGGATAGAACCGATAATCGATGGGAAAACACCTATTCCTCCTAATAAGAAGCGGTATATATTTAATACAACTAATATAGATCCACCAGCAATAGGACCTCCGGTTAATGTACCGACAATTAATACGATATGACGCATATCAAATTGAAATCCATAATTTGTTTTTGCTGCGAAAGTGATACATAGTATAGTAACGAGGCAACATAATACAATAAATATTGCTGAATTTAATTTAGGAGAACGTTTCCCTTTTTGATTCCAAAATAAATGGTATACGAGCATTGTAACAAGGATGAATAATATATTTAAAAAGAGATAAATAATAAAGGGTTTCAGTGGGATGCCTCCTCTCTTCTCACATTAAATTAATCATACTATAAAATGAAAGAAATGAAATGAGAAATAGCGGAAAAATCAGAAATTTTTTCTGGTAGTATACAATATGTTACAATAACCTTTGTCAATGAAAGAAGGAATTCCGTGCAATGCACGGGAGAGGTTCGCGAACTCCCTCTATAAAAAACTATGGAAACAACAATATCTTTAGGTATTGTTTTGTTTTTTTATTGTGACAGTTCAAGAACGTTCTTTCTTCTTATTCGTAGTAGAGAAGGAGAATGAGTGAAATGAAAAAAGAAAAGGCAGTTGTTGTTTTTAGTGGAGGACAAGATAGTACGACATGTTTATTTTGGGCAATAGAGCAGTTTGCAGAAGTAGAGGCTGTAACGTTTAATTACAATCAACGTCATAAGCTAGAAATTGATTGTGCAGCGGAAATTGCAAAAGAGCTAGGAATTAAACATACGGTACTAGATATGAGTCTATTAAATCAACTTGCTCCAAATGCGTTAACGAGAACCGATATGGAGATTACACATGAAGAAGGTAAATTGCCATCGACGTTTGTAGATGGACGAAATTTACTATTCTTATCATTTGCTGCTGTATTAGCAAAACAAGTTGGAGCACGTCATATTGTAACGGGTGTATGTGAAACTGATTTTAGTGGTTATCCAGATTGCCGTGACGTGTTTGTGAAATCGTTAAACGTTACTTTAAATTTATCCATGGATTATCCGTTTGTGATTCATACACCACTTATGTGGATTGATAAAGCGGAAACATGGAAATTATCAGATGAACTTGGAGCATTCGAGTTTGTTCGAGAAAAAACATTAACATGTTATAACGGAATCATTGGTGATGGTTGCGGTGAATGTCCAGCATGTCAACTTCGTAAAGCAGGATTAGATACGTACCTACAAGAACGCGAAGGAGCGAGTAACTAATGGATAATTTCTTTGGATTTCGCATTGTAGAAAATTTGCAAAAAATGGACGAGGATATTCAGCGTAAACAGCTCAAATATCATAATAAAAGAGTAATGGTCAGCAAGGAATTTACATTTGATGCAGCACACCATTTACACTGTTATGAAGGAAAATGTAAAAACTTACATGGTCACACATATAAAGTTGTATTTGGGATTAGTGGATATGTAAATGAGATAGGTCTTGCGATTGACTTTGGAGATATAAAAGAAATTTGGAAGAATGAAATAGAAATTTATTTAGACCATCGTTATTTAAACGAAACGTTACCAGCGATGAATACGACTGCTGAAAACATGGTCGTTTGGATTTACGAAAAGATGGCAGAAGCATTATTAAAAGATAATCGTGCGAACGAATATAAAGGAGCTCGTGTTGAATTTGTTCGTCTTTTCGAGACGCCAACTAGTTATGCGGAAGTAAGACGGGAGTGGATGCTCGATGAGTAAAATCCCTGTCTTAGAAATATTTGGTCCAACTATTCAAGGTGAAGGAATGGTTGTAGGACAAAAGACGATGTTTATTCGTACAGCTGGTTGTGATTATAGCTGCGCTTGGTGTGATTCTGCTTTTACGTGGGATGGATCGGCTAAAGATCATATTAGACAGATGACAGCAGAAGACGTTTGGAATGAGCTTGTAGAAATTGGTGGCGAAAATTTTTCTCATGTTACGATTTCAGGTGGAAATCCAGCATTGCTGAAAAATATTGAGTTTCTTCTTTCTATATTAAAAGAGAATGGAATGCGAACAGCAATCGAAACGCAAGGGAGTAAATGGCAAGATTGGTTACTTCAAATTGATGAGATAACGATTTCTCCAAAGCCACCAAGTTCGAAGATGAATACTGATTTTCAGAAGTTAGATGCTGTTATTCAGAAACTAGCAGGAAAAGATATTAGTTTAAAGGTAGTAGTATTTGACGATTATGACTTCGAGTATGCAGTTAAGATGCACGAACGTTATCCAGATGTACCATTTTTCTTACAAGTAGGGAATGATGATACAAAAACAGTGGATGATGCGATGCTGATTAAGAAATTATTAGATAAGTATGAGTGGCTGATTGATAAAGCTGTAAATTGTAAAGAGATGAATAATGCAAAAGTATTGCCGCAGCTTCATGCCTTAGTATGGGGAAATAAACGCGGAGTATAATGAGAAGGGATGTTTAAAATGGCAGGAAGATTAGATGAAGATTTAAAAGATGTAACATTATTAGGAAATCAAAATACAAAATATTTATTTGAATATAGCCCAGAAATTTTAGAGGTATTTGATAATAATCATCCAAACCGTGATTATTTTGTGAAATTTAATTGTCCTGAATTTACAAGTTTATGTCCGAAAACAGGCCAACCAGACTTTGCAACAATTTATATTAGCTACATTCCAGAACAAAGAATGGTAGAGAGTAAATCTTTAAAGCTATATTTATTTAGTTTCCGCAATCACGGTGACTTCCACGAAGATTGCATGAACGTTATTATGAATGATTTAATTAAATTAATGGATCCGCGTTACATTGAGGTATGGGGGAAATTCACACCACGTGGAGGGATTTCAATTGATCCTTACTGCAACTATGGTCGCCCGGGAACGAAGTATGAGCAAATGGCAGACTACCGCATGATGAACCATGATCTATATCCAGAAACAATTGATAATCGTTAATATATAATAGAAAGAAAGGATCTGTATGTTATACAGATCCTTTCTTTCTATTATATTATGCATTTTGATTAATGACAGTATAGTTTTTATGACTTACAACTGTAAGAGGTTCCATATCTAGTTCTCTAAAATTTTCCATAATTGTTATATCTACAATAACGGAGTTTTGATTTACTTTTTGAACACGGCCTTGCATTCCACCTTTAAATTCGATGATATCTCCAGTTTCTGCGATCTGCATAAGCAACTCTCCTTGTTACAGTTTTCCCAAAAAAAGAATAAATTTGGGTTTTTTATTTCCTCCTATTTTGAACCATATTTCCTACTTTGTAAATGTTTCCAAAGTAAAAATTCGAAAAATATTCACTTTTTGTAAGAAAATATACGAAAAACCCATGTTATTAGGAGAAATAATGGTAGAAATGCATGTATCTTTATATAGGGGTATAATAAAGGTATAAGATAACCTGCTAAAGTGGGAGAAATTAGAGGCGGTAAAATGATGTTTGAATTTGTGGGGAGTGCTATAGCTTTAACTTTGTTTTTATTTTCTTATATACATTTAAAAAAGATTCGTCATCATGAAACGACTACATATTTTGATGGGATGGATGGTATACATGCTTCAATCACACATGAGAGTGGCGGGGATATGTAAAGGTGTATAACTTTCTTTTTTTGCGTGGTATGATATATAAAAATAGTACATAATAGAGTTCGTAAGTGATGAATGGAGAGTGGAAAGAATGAAGATTTCTTTTATTCGTCATGGTCGCTTAGATCGTACTATAGAACCAATGACGGTTACATTCTTTCATGAATGGATGAAAGGATATGACTTACATACTATAACAGAGAAAGCACCTATACCATTGGAAACAAGGGAAGCGGTTGAAGCAGCAAAATTGATTTTAACGAGTGATCAAAGGTGTGCAGTACAGTCAGCAGCTGAATTAGTGGATTCTTTATCTTTTATGCAAAATGCTCTTTTTAGGGAAGCTGAAGTTCCGACGAGTTTTTATGCTCCAAAATGGTTAAAATGTAAACCTAACGTATGGATGTTTATCGGACGAACAGTATGGATACTTGGTTACCATAAAGATGTTGAGTCTTATAAGGAAGTAAGGGAGAGGGCAAAGCAAGCGGCTTACTTATTACACCGTTACGCTCTCGTACATGGAAGTATTGCTCTTGTAGGTCATAATTATGTGAATGTAATGATTGGTACGGAACTGAGAGCAATGGGATGGTCTGGTACGCCTATTTTGCATAGAGAGCCATGGGGATGTACAACATATACGTTTCATGAGGCGATGAATGGAAATATATTAAATACGAATTTAACATAAAAGCACACGATGTATATACATCGTGTGCTTTTTTTTAAGATATAGAAATTTGGATGTTCAATGGTTTTACAAGGTGTGCATAAGGTTCGCCTACAAGCATAACGATTTGATCTTTTTTATAACCTAGTTTTTCGTATAGTGAATAGGCACGTTTGTTTTCTAAATTAACAAGTAATGCGATTTTTTCATGTTCCTTTTCAGTTGCATGAATTTCAGCAGCTTCAATTAATTTAGAACCAATTCCTTTTCCACCATGTGCACTTGAAACTGATAATGTATCAATGTAATATTCATCAAGTTCAGCTTCTTTTTCTAACGTAATCGATTCATCTTTATGTAATTCTCTTAAGTGATGTACAATTGGTTCATCAAGCCTTGTTGCCTCACTACCGTGATAAGCGACAATAACTCCAACTGCACCCCCGTCTTGCTCATATACAAAACAGTTTTCATAGCTCAGTCGATTGCCCTCTTTTGAGAACCATGTTTCAAGTCCTAGTAATACTTCGGTCTCAACTGTGCTACCTGTGATTTTTTCAGCAATTTCGTGCAGAGCATTATACAATAAAGGAGCTATTGCCGTTGCATCTGTCTTTTTTGCTTTCCGAATCATAGTATCCCTCCTAATTCTATTTATATATTGTAGCATAGTGGTATGGAACTTTGCATAATTGAATGTCGAAATGTTTGATATAGAGAAGTAGCTATGTTAGTATATGATATTTAGTGGACATATAATAAAGAGATATCTTTTGAAAAATAATGAAAATGAAATGAAGGTATAGCATCTGGATAATTTTACAGTTGTTGACCTATAGAATATAAGATAAAATAAAATATTGCATAGAGGTGAAATACATGGATAAAGAATTAGCAAATACAATTTTGGATCAGCTGAAAAATGGTGAAATAAAGGAGTATGTTGTTACGAAAGATGTATTTTATACGTTCAGAGAAGTTGTAGTAAGTAGGGAAGACTTTAAACATATTATTGGGAACGCACAGCGCGGCGGACAAGTAATTTATACATATTCAGAAACGCCACGTTCGTAACTAGAAGAATATAGGGGAGGAGAATTATGGGCGATTTTAAACAAGGCATATTACCGCATTGGGATTATATGTGGAAAGATAGAGCCGGTAATCGATTTATGGGGATGGTTATGTATCCAGAGAAACGAAAGTGTTCGGCAAAAATGCTTCAGAAAATAAAAAGAGCATATGAAGAGGCTATAGAAATTAAAGTAATTGTACAAGTTCAACATACATATCAGTACGTAGAAGGAATGATTGTTTACTTTGATGAAGAAGCTCCTGTATGTACAATGATTGATAAAGATGAAAATCCACATCATATTTTTGTAAAAGATATTTTGCGTATTGAGCACTCTGAATAATCTTTTCATAAATAAGTTGAATTTCCATAATAATTATCTTTTTCTATAATAGTTATCTTTTAGTATGTAACGCGAACCGAAAGTATATGTATAATATTTAATAAAGTAAAATTGATAAATGTAATCGTTTTTTAGAACAGATTATCGTTTCCTGTCTGTTCTTTTTTGCGTGATGCTGGAGAAATATATTCCTCCAGCATTTGCCGTTTTATGACAAAATACATTGGAACCTTTTTTAAAAATAAGGTTAAATTCGTTGACAACTTTTTTGAAAAGCACTTTATTGACATGAGTTTTAGAATGTTGTTTCATAGTCATTGTATTGAAAAAAATCGACTGTCTTGTCGAAAAGTAAAAGTTAAAAAAAGAAAGAATTTATACATATATCTTGTGTCTTATTTTGAAACGTAATACAATATATAGAGAAATCAAGAACAACATATAGAGAATATAGATTGGAGAGGGAGGGGTCGGAAATGTTAGTTGCATATGATTCCATGACAGGAAACGTGAAGCGTTTCATCCACAAATTAAATATGCCGGCCGTTCAAATTGATGAAGATCTAGTAATAGATGAAGACTTTATTCTTATTACGTATACAACAGGTTTTGGCAATGTACCAGAACGTGTTTTAGACTTTTTAGAGCGCAATAATGAAAAATTAAAAGGCGTATCTGCAAGCGGCAATCGTAACTGGGGAGACATGTTCGGTGCAAGTGCTGACAAAATTTCTACTAAATATGAAGTGCCTATTGTATCAAAATTTGAGTTATCTGGAACAAATAACGATGTAGAATATTTTAAGGAAAGGGTGCGGGAGATTGCGACACATTGAACTGAATAATGAAATCACGCAAATGCAGGACGGTTTTTATCAGCTTCATAAGGATAAAGAGGCATTAGAAGTCTTTATGGAAGAAGCTAGAGAGAATACCGTTTCTTTTAATAGCGTGGCAGAGCGAATGGAGTATATGAAAGAACATGATTACTATTACAACGTTCTGGACGAGTATAGCTTGGAGGAAGTAGAAGAGGTATATAACATCGCTTATGGTGAAAACTTCGAGTTCCAATCTTATATGGCAGCATCTAAGTTCTACAAAGATTATGCGTTAAAAACGAATGATCAAAAACAATACTTAGAAAGCTATGAAGATCGTGTAGCAATTGTGTCATTATACTTAGGACGCGGTGATGTTGCGAAAGCAAAACAATTCGCAAGCATGATTGTCAAACAAAACTACCAACCAGCGACACCAACCTTTTTAAATGCGGGAAGAAGCAGAAGAGGAGAAATGGTGTCTTGTTTCTTGTTAGAGATGGATGATAGCTTAAATTCAATCGGCTTTAACATTAATACTGCAATGCAATTATCGAAAATCGGCGGAGGAGTAGCTTTAAACTTATCTAAGCTACGCGCACGTGGTGAGCAAATTAAAGGTATCGACAACGCTGCAAGTGGTGTAGTGCCCGTTATGAAATTGCTTGAAGATTCGTTTTCATATGCGAATCAACTTGGCCAACGAAAAGGTGCCGGTGCAGTATACTTAAACATTTTCCATTGGGATATTATTGAATTCCTTGATACAAAAAAAATAAATGCCGATGAGAAGAGCCGTATTCAGTCTCTATCAATCGGAATTATCGTTCCAAGTAAGTTCTTTGAGCTTGCTGAGAAAAACGAACCTTTCCATGTTTTCGCGCCTTATACGGTGTATAAAGAATACGGAAAGCATTTAGATGATATTGATATCGATGAAATGTACGATGAATTAATGAGCAATCCGAAAGTGAAGAAGAAGCCTCTAGATATTAGTGCGCGTGACATGCTTATTAAAATTGCTATGATTCAGCTTGAGTCTGGTTATCCGTACTTAATGTTTAAATCAAATGCAAATAACCAACATCCATTGAAGGATATTGGAACTGTGAAGATGTCGAACTTGTGTTAAATATGTAGCACCTTCTAGTAGAAATGCTAGTCGAAAACTCCGTTAAACGGGGAAAGCCTCAAATTTGAGGTAACCTACCGTGCTAAATCTTATCTTAGAATGAAAATATAAAAGTTCAGAATGTATCTTATTATTTTGTATAGCAGAGTTATGGGACAACATAAAGTAATAAGAGACTTTCTGAAAGATTAAGATAAGTAAAAGCCTAACGACTATCCCTTATGGGAGTAGAGCGCAAGCGATTGGCGTTCGAAAAGCGGAGCACCTAATCAGGTAATGCTGTAGGTGGTGATATAGTCTGTCCTGTATGGTGACATACAGCAGTTGCATGAGCAACGGACTGAGGAGTAGCGGACTCAGTTGAACATTCGAGACAGAAATCTTCCAGCTTCAAGAAACTTCTGAAATTAACGATTACGGTACAGATGACATTATCCGTCGTGATATTAACTGTAACTTAGGATCGTTAAATATCGTAAATGTAATGGAAAATAAAGAAATTCGTGAAGCCGTTCATGCGGGAATGGAAGCTTTAACAGCTGTTTCTGATATGACGATTATTCCGAATGCACCAACTGTGAAAAAAGCAAATGATGAGCTTCATTCAGTTGGACTTGGCGCAATGAACTTACACGGATATTTATCCAAAAACAAAATCGCATATGAAAGTGCAGAAGCGAAAGAGTTCGCTCGTACATTCTTTATGATGTTAAATTACTACTCTATTGAGAAAAGTATGGAAATCGCTAAAGAAAAAGGCGAAACATTTAAAGACTTCGATAAGTCTGATTATGCGAATGGCACATACTTTGAAAAGTATGAAACGACAGATTACAGCCCAGTAACTGAAAAAGTTCAGCAATTATTTGAAGGAATTCACATTCCAACAAAAGAAGATTGGACAAGTTTAAAAGAGCAAGTGAAGAAGAATGGATTATATAATTCCTACCGTCTTGCTATTGCTCCAACACAATCTATCAGTTACGTTCAAAATGCAACTTCAAGCGTAATGCCGATCGTAAGTCAAATCGAATCAAGAACATATGCGAATGCGACAACATATTATCCAATGCCATATTTATCAAAAGATACGTTCTGGTACTATAAATCTTCTTACGATATGAATCAGTTTAAATTAATTGATTTAATCGCAGAAATTCAAGAACATATTGACCAAGGAATTAGTACAATTCTTTACGTTAATAGTGATATTTCAACACGTGAATTAGCACGTTACTACATCTATGCACATAAAAAAGGTTTAAAGAGTCTGTATTATACGAGAACACGTAAATTAAGCGTGGAAGAGTGTGTGGCTTGTACCGTTTAATATAAGAAGTGAGACATGATGAGCAGGGTTTTCTGAACCCTGCTCATGCTTAGTTATCAATTTTTCATGTTTATTTAGAGAAGGGGCGATTGAATGCGTGCGGTAAACTGGAACAAAAAAGAAGATGATTTTAGTTTAATGTTTTGGAAGCAAAACATCGCTCAGTTTTGGACAGAAGAAGAAATCGCAGTGTCTTCTGACAAAAATACTTGGGCGCAATTATCAAAAGAAGAGCAGGTTGCTTATAAGCGTGTATTAGGTGGCTTAACACTTTTAGATACGAAACAAGGCGGCGAAGGGATGCCACTTGTACTTGTTCATCTTGAAAATTTACAAGCAAAAAGTGTATTAGCTTTCATGGGAGCTATGGAAGAAGTACATGCGAAGAGTTACAGTCATATTTTCACAACGTTAGCTACTGAAGAAGAAATCGATGATATTTTTGAATGGGTAGATAAACATCCATTACTTGAGAAAAAGGCTGGTATTGTTACTAGTTATTATCGTCGTTTATTAAAGCCTGAAGTAACGAAAAAAGAGTTATACATGGCGATGGTAGCAAGTGTATTCTTAGAAAGTTATTTATTCTATAGTGGATTCTTCTATCCGCTTTACTTAGCAGGTCAAGGTAAATTGACGGCAAGTGGTGAAATTATTAACTTAATAATTCGTGATGAATCAATTCACGGCGTATTCGTCGGTATTTTAGCACAACAAATCTTCGCAGAACTTTCTGCAGAAGATCAGCAAGAAGTGCAAAAAGAAACGCAAGAGTTATTAATGGAACTATATGAAATTGAAATGGCATACACAGAAGAAATTTATACTTCTATCGGTCTTGTAGAAGATGTAAATCGTTTCGTTCGTTACAATGCGAATAAGGGACTTATGAACTTAGGACTTGAGCCGAAGTTTGAAGAAGAAGAAATTAACCCAATCGTTTTAAATGGTTTACGTACAGATACGAAAAACCATGATTTCTTCTCTGTAAAAGGAAATGGTTACGTAAAAGCAACGAACGTTGAAAAGTTAGCTGACGATGACTTCGTGTTTAATTTTTAATATATGATCATAAAGAAAAGCTGTCTTATTCATTGATAAGACAGCTTTTCTTTATGATTTTGTTTACATAACACTATTATTTTCATATAACGAGTTCTGTTTAAAAAGTTCTATTCAGCTAATGGATAGAACTTTTTTGTAATTTAATGGGTATTTACAAACGTCTTGTATCAGTGTATTATTTAACTAGTACACCGATACAAAAGGAGGGAAGAAATGAAAATAGAGTTTTCTCCAAATACACCAATTTACATTCAGGTAATGGAATACATAAAAAAAGAAATCGTAACAGGACATTTATTGCCTGGTGATAAAATTCCCTCTGTACGTGAATTAGCGAGTGAATTACAAGTAAATCCAAATACGATTCAGCGTACATTTCAAGAGCTAGAGCGGGATGGGGTTGTTGTAACACGTAGAGGAATGGGACGATATGTAACGAATGAAGGGGAGAAAATTATGGAGCTGCGAAAAGAGATGGCGAAAGAATTACTTCATTCTTTTATAGATGGAATGGACAATTTAGGTTTTTCAGAAGAAGAAATTCTTACAATCCTTCGTTCTTCATTACATGAGAAGAGGGAGGAGAGCGAATGACAGAGCTATTAAAAATAGAAAACTTATGGAAGAGATACGGGTTAAAAGCAGTGATCCGTGAATTAAACATAGAGATTACGGAAGGGAAAATTATAGGGCTTGTTGGAGATAACGGGAGCGGGAAAACGACGTTATTGAAAATGATTGCTGGTCTGCAGCACCCTTCTGAAGGGAGTATTACAATCGCTGGTAAAAAGGTAGGATTAGAAACGAAAGAAATTGTTTCTTTTATGTCGGATAAACCAGTATTTGATGATTGGATGACGGTTAAAGATTCCTTATTTTTCTATAGAGACTTTTATAAAGACTTTGATATTCAAAAAGCGGTAGATACAATCGCCGAATTTAAAATACCGCTAGAAGAAAGAATTACAGCTTTATCAAAAGGTATGGTTGAAAAACTACAAATTATTTTAACGTTTTCTCGGAAAGCGAAGTTATACGTATTAGATGAACCGCTTGGCGGGATTGATCTCGTTTCTAGGGAACACGTACTGGAACTTATTTTACAGTTTTATCGCGAAGATTGTACCATTTTAATTGCAACACATTTAATTGGAGAAGTGGAAAACATTTTTGACGAAGTAATCATTTTAAAAGATGGTGAAAGTGTACTTCATGAAAATGTAGAGGAGTTACGCTTCCGGCGAGGAAAAGCTGTTACGGATTTGTTTAAGGAGGTGTTTAGTAGATGAAGGCCAGTTTAATATATATGTACAATGCGAATAAAAAACAAATTTTTATTTCGTTATTGTCATTCATATTTATTGTAGCTGTCGCTTTTGTAAGTATGGGGAATTATATTAAACAAGAATCAGGAGAAGTAAGGCAAATGATTATTATTGCTTTAGTATTCTTAGTTTATATGATTTTTGCAGTATTAGTATTTCTGCAGGCGATATCTGCGTTCGGGAAAATGACCGAAAGTACATTATTTCGATTAACACCGATATCTGGTAAAAAAATTGTTTTAGCAATATTGTCATATGCGGCAGTTAGCTTCATGTGTTTTGAAGTAATAGGTGCTATGTTTGTCTATAGTATTTCGATGAAAGTAATAAAAGGTACAGAACTCTATGGATTGTTATTTACGGAAAGTACAATTGAGATAGATATAGTAAAACAATTATTTAGTAGTGTGTTATATGTATTTAATTTATCAAGTATATTGTTAGTTTTACTTTTTACAGTAGCTGGTGTGAAAGTATTTTCTTTGAAAAAGAAAAAAATGGAGTATGTAATTATTTTCTTCTTATTTTTACTAGTAACGAAAGTAATCAATCTGATATATGAAATGCTGGGCCGACTTGCGCCTACACCTACTTTTATTAAAAAATCAGTTTATATAGATGAATCAGTGGATATAAATCTCATACTATATCCAGAAAGTCTTATGAATTTATATAGTATTACTTTTTCAATCGGTATATTTGTTTTACTTGTTTATATAACAGGTCGCATAATCGATAAAAAATTAGAAGTCTAAAGGAGGAATCGGCATTGGGAAACGTAGTAGTAAAGTTAGAGAATGTTCGAAAAAAGATTGGTGGAACGGAAATTATCCGTGGTTTATCATTTGAAGTTCGCGAAGGGGAAGTGTACGGGTTCCTTGGACCGAACGGTAGTGGTAAAACGACGACGATTCGTATGATGACAGGTCTTATATCAATGACAGAGGGCGATATTACAATTTGTGGTCATAGTATTCGCACGGAGCGTGAAAAAGCGCTAGAGCAAATTGGAGCGATTGTAGAAAATCCTGAACTATATGATTATATGACAGGAATGCAAAACTTAAAGCATTTTGCGAACATGGCAATTACACCGATTAGTAAAGAGCGCATTGCTGAAATTGTAAAGCTTGTTGAATTAGAGCATGCGATTCATAAAAAAGTGAAAACATATTCGCTTGGTATGAAACAACGTTTAGGAATTGCACAGGCATTACTGCATCAGCCGAAAATCTTAATTTTAGATGAGCCGACAAATGGATTAGATCCAGCTGGTATTCGCCAAATTCGTGATTATTTACAACGTTTAGCGAAAGAAGAGAATATTGCTGTAATCGTATCAAGTCACTTATTAAGTGAAATTGAACTCATGTGTGATCGCGTCGTTATTATTAAGCAAGGTGAGTTTGTACAAGAGTACAACTTACATGAACAAGCAAAACATGATGAGGCAGTAGTTGTAGCGTTTGAAGTAGATCAAGTTCAGAAAGCAAATGAAATCATTAAAGGTAAGGCGCAAGGAAATGTCATTGTAGTATCTGTAATGAAAGAAGAAATTCCGCAGCTTGTAAAAAAACTTGTGAATGACGATGTGCTTATATACGGAGTTACTGTTCAAAATAAAACGTTAGAAGATGAGTTCTTAGCGATTACTGGGGGAGTGAAAGCGTAATGTTTAAATTAATTCAAAATGAATTTTTAAAGTTGCATGCGAAAAAAGGTATGTATATTTTAATTGGTGTCATTGCAGTGTTGGAGATTTTGGGAGTTTTAGCAATGCTGAAATGGGGAGACGGAACTGAATTTAAAGGATCATATTTAGATTTTGCAAGTTCAGAGATTAGTTTAATTACTTTGTTTGCAACAATTTTTGGAATTACGATCGCTTCTCGTATGATTACTGATGAGTTCCAAAAAGGTACAATTAAGCAGTTATTAATTCGTCCAAGAAAACGAATGACAGTTTTATTCTCTAAATATATTACAGTGTTACTTACTCTAGTATTTATCATATTTGCTAGCACGTTAATTGCAATGATTATTGGATTAATTGTAATGGATGGTAGTAAAACAGAATTAACGATAGGAATCGTAATGAAATCTACTTTATATCAAGTACTTTCACCGTTCTTCTTTGCGACGCTTGCATTTTTCTTAGCGAACGTATTTAGAAAATCTGTATTACCATTAATTATTACGATGTTCCTGTTCTTCTTACAAGGACCAATTAATATGGTATTAATGATGTTTGCAAAAGGTGTAGCGAAGTTTGTGATATTCTTCCATTTGGATTTAAGAGCTTACGACAGCAATAAATTAATTAGTGGCGGAGTAGAACCTACATTTACAGAATTTACGTTCGCAACTTCATTATTACTTGTAGCTGTATACTTTGTTGTATTACTTGTAGCATCAGGTGCATTATTCCAAAAACGTGACGTATTATAATAAAAGAAATCCCCGCTTGTAAAAACGGGGATTTTTATTACATAACTTTCTCATAGATTGCAACTTAAAGAACAGTGATATGGTATTTTAAGAGATATGTTGTTTGAAAGTATTTGAGAAAAATAGGAAGAATTTCAACTATATTCGAATTATAATTTAGTTATTCGACCATTTATTTTTATTATCTTTGGGGGTGTTCTATATGCACTATGCATTTTCACGTATAAGACTACGTAGCTTTTTTGGATGGATGATTATAGGGGTGTTCCTTACGATGATCCCATTAGGCCTATCAAATGTTTCTGAGAATACGATGGAGGTTATTTCACAAATAACTGTGTTTTTTGTATTTCCGTTATTTTGGTTATACGTAAAAACAAATAAAAATAATGTTGTATTTAACAGTTTTTTTGATAAGCCAGGACGTTTACCGTGGGGATTAATTGTATTAGCAACGATAATGGGAATGATTTTCTCAGTCGGTATATCTCATATTCAATTTTACATATTAGCACATACGTTACCGAATTTCTTAGTTACTATGTTAGAAGATGGAACTGTTATTAATACGAGTAACATATATATGACGATATTTACTTTCATTTCAGCATGTGTATTAGCACCTATTATGGAAGAGGTTATTTTTAGGGGATTCTTTTTACAGCGAATGGCTTATAAATGGGGGATTAAAAAAGCTGTCATTATATCTTCAATTATTTTTGGTCTAGGACATTTTGATGTTATTGGTGCGTTCATGTTTGGTGTTGTGATGTGTCTCTTATACATAAAGACGAAAAATATATGGACGAATATCGCTGTACATGCTCTAAATAATTTGATTGCAACAAGTATGCAATTTGTCGGTGGAGAAGAGAGTAGCGCAATCTCAATTCCTGAATTACAAGCGCAAAGTAATTTATGGATTGGTATCGGTCTTACAGTTGTTGGATTACTTTGGTTAATTCCTTACGTTTGGAAACAATGGCGTACAGTAAAAGAAGTGGGTGTGCCACTGATGCGCTTCATAAATGAGGAAAAAGTAGTGAGTACATCACAAGAAAATGAAGTGTATAGTCAAGTGATCGTAACAGATAGATTGATGGCTGTAGAGCTACCAGATGAGGCTGTAAATAAGCTCCGGTTAGAAGAAAATGATTATGTAACAGTATCTGTAGAAGAAGATAAAATTGTTATAAAGAAAGCACATGATAGATAATTAAAAAGTAGCTCCTAAAGAGCTACTTTTTAATTTGTAATAATTTCTACACGAAAATTATTACCGTTCTTTACATATTTAATATCTGTAACAGTGCGGACTGTTTTTAAAATCTCCACTTTTTCACCAATTCGAGGGATAGTCGGAACATTATCCCAAATGCCAAGCAAACCATCTAATTGTGCCGTTTTTTCATAAAACCAGATTTTCAATGTAAAGCTCCTTTCTCGAACTTTATGTATTTTAATACATGATATATTATTTTTATTCTTATTGTAAGGTGTTTTTATATATTTTATGAATAAAAATGAATTAATCTTCTGGGAAGATATGTTCAATATCAGGAGTAAGAGACACTTCTGATAATACGATATGAGAAACTGTCGTTGCATATGAAGAAACATCATTGATAAAATCTTCAAGTTCAACGAGTGAAGGAACAGAGATTTTTACAATGTAGCATAAGCTTCCTGTTACGCGGTAACAAAAACTTGCGGATGGATAAGATTGGATAAATTGTTGCATACGTGTTGTATCACCATTTTTTAAAGTGATTTCTAAAATACAATCTAAAACAAGTCCTGCTTTTTTATAATCGATATCGATTGTGTATTTTTGAATAACGCCTTCACTTTCGAGTTTACGAACACGTTCTGCAGTAGACGGAGCAGATAAGTTTACTCGTTTCGCCAATTCGCGCATGGAAAGGCGACTATCATTATATAATTCATTTAAAATTTTTCGATCAACACGATCTAATTGCATTTGTAAATATACCTCCAGTAAAATGATGATTTTTGTAAAGGGAAAATATAAATTAAGATTCATATGAAATGTGAAGTGAACTTTATTTATTTTACAATAAAACAGAAGGAAATAGGAGGGGGAAATGATGGAGAGAATTTCATTATCAAATATAGGAGATACAAAATTTCAAAAGTTATTAGGGTATAATCCGGATCTATTACATGCATGGAGTCTGGTAGAGAATACGCTGTATAGTAAAGGAACTCTTTCGGCAGAGTTGAAGGAGCAAGTAAGAAGAACATTAGCGTACGGGAATGAATGTCCGTATTGTATGGCAAAGGGAAGACCTGATGATATGCAAAAGGTAGAAGAAATGAGTGTCGCAGTTGCTTTTGCACATACATTTCTTCATGATAAAAAGGCGATAGATGATAATATGTTTCATGTATTGAAACAATATTGGACAGAAAAAGAAATTGTAGAGCTTTGTGCATATATTTGTTTTATTACTGCGTCGCAACAACTTGGTTTTCTGTTTCAATTACAGCCGAATGAAGGAGAAAATGATGACGAATCAAATAGCACTTATCATAATTGATGTACAAAAGGCGTTTCAATTACCATATTGGGGCGAGAGAAATAATCTTTTTGCTGAAGCAAACATGAAAATTTTGTTAGAAGAATGGAGAAAAAGGAAGCGACCAGTTTTTCATATTCAACATGTAAATAAAGAAAATGCTCAGTCGATGTTTTATGAGAGAGCCGAAACGGTCAATTTTAAAGAAGAGGTGAAACCACTACCAGGTGAAGTGGTTATTCAGAAATTCGTTAACAGCGCGTTCATTGGAACAAATTTAGAAGAGCAATTAAGAGAGAACAAATGTAATGCAGTAGTGGTTGTAGGATTAACGACAAATCACTGTGTGGAGACTACGACACGAATGGCAGGGAATTTAGGATTTACAACATATTTAGTGAGTGATGCGACGGCTACTTTTAACCGTAAAGGTCTAGATGGTAAAGAGTATAGTGCAGAAGATATTCACAATATGACACTTGTAAATTTACATGAAGAGTTTGCTACGATTGTGACGACAAAAGAAGTATTAAAATTATTTTAAGAAAATAATTGCGAATTATGTAGAAAAAAATAAGAATATTTCGTATAATCTAAGTACAATCATTTTGAAAATAGGGGTGGCATCATATGGAGCAAATTCCGGTAAAGAGAATAGAAGAAGTACTTGTTGTAGCAGGGGATGATAAACAAAAGCAAAAGGAATTTTATGAATTGCTCTTATCTACTGAGTTTTATGTTGCTGGCTCACTAGAAGCAGAGGACGGGGCAACAGAAGGGATACTTCGTTTGCGTCATTTCCAAGGAGAGGGTAGATGGATCGTTCCGTTCTTTACACAAATGGAATTTCTAAAAGACGTGCTGCCAGAAGGAACGCCCCTTATTACGATACGCGGGAAAGAATTATTTGGTAGCATTGAGAAAGATGCTACAGCCGTATTAAATGTTGGCACTGATATAAGTAAAACATTTATTCCAGAAGAGATTGCAGATATCGCATCTGGACGAATTTTTAATTATTATAAATAAAAGGAAAAGCTGAATCGCTTTTCCTTTTTAATTTGAACACGGAGTGGCTACGCCAGAAGAAATAGAGAGTATTTTATTATTTGTATTTATTGTCGCTGTAGCTCCAAGAGGAATACCGATGTTTGGGTTTATATGTCCAATCGGTAAACCGAATAGGACAGGTATATGATATGGTGCGAAATATTCATATAGTATGGTTTGCAATGATTGAGATGGTTTAGAAGGAGTGCAGTCGTGACAACTTGTAAAAATAACACCACTACATTCATTAAACTTTCCAGATAATAATAGCTGATTTAACATACGATCAATGCGATACGGTTCTTCTCCAATGTCTTCAAGCAATAAAAGTTTATTGGCTGTATGTACCTCGTAGGGTGAGCCAATTATGCTCGTTAGCACTGCTAAATTCCCTCCAACTAACTGACCCGTAATTGTACGGGAAGAGCTAGGTACGATACATTCTGACGCAGATAAAATGGTGGAATAAGGATGGAATAGTTGATTGAAAGAAGATAAAGAGAGAGAATCTACACCTTTTCCTAATTCTTCAACCATTGGGCCATGAAAAGTAACGAGCTTTGCATAACGTGAAAAGGCAGTATGTAAAGCTGTAATATCGCTATATCCCCAAAAGATTTTTGGATTCCGTTGAATGATTTCATATTGAATGTGAGGGAGGAGACGAGCACTACCGTAACCACCTCGTGCGCAGAAAATGGCCTTTACTTCATTGTTTGTAAATGCTTCATGTATATCATCAAGACGAACTTGATCACTTCCAGCTAAATATCCATATTTCTCATAAACACTCTTCCCGATTACTACAGATAAACCCATTTCTTGTAATACGTTTACACCTTTTAATACATTTTCAATTGTTGGTGGGCCGGACGGTGCAATAACCATTACTGTATCACCTTGTTTTAACGCATTTGGATACATCATTGTTTTCAGCCTCCTTCTCTTTCAATATATTCGCTTCATATGAAGTTCAACCCTTGTAAAAGAAGGGGAAAGTTTGTCAAATAAAGAAGATATAAGGGGAATAGGAGGAGAAATGATGTTTACAAGTCGAGTAATAGATATATTACAAATTAAATATCCCATCATTCAAGCAGGTATGGCAGGTGCGATTACGACGCCAGAACTTGTTGCAGCTGTAAGTAATAGCGGAGGATTAGGAACGCTTGGAGCAGGTTATATGAGCCCTGAACAAATTCGTGAAGCGATTTATAAAATAAGGCAGCTAACAGATAAGCCTTTCGGTGTTAATTTACTGTTAACGAAAGAGATACAGATCGAAGAAGAGAAGATAAACTTAGCAAAGGTATTACTTAGCGGAGTGAATAGAGAATTAAGTATAGAGGGAGAAGAAGCGTTAAAGCTTCCCAAAAGCTATAAAGAACAATTACAAGTGTTATTAGAAGAAAAAGTACCGGTCATTAGCTTTGCATTTCAAACGTTAGAAAAAGAAGAAATAGATGACTTAAAAAGGAGAGGAATAAAAGTCATCGGAACAGCTACTCATGTGACAGAGGCAAAAGTACTTGCTGAATTAGGAGTAGACATTATTGTCGGGCAAGGTAGCGAGGCAGGAGGGCATAGAGGAACGTTTATCGGGAAAGAACAGGATGCTATGATTGGAACGTTTGCATTAATTCCACAGTTAGTAGCAGCAGTTCCGCATATCCCAATTGTTGCAGCAGGTGGTGTAATGAACGGACAAGGGCTTGTTGCGGCATTTACACTGGGAGCAGAAGCTGTTCAAATGGGATCAGCCTTTTTAACGAGTGAAGAAAGTATTACGCATGATGTGTATAAAGCTGCAGTTTTACATAGTACAGATACGAGTACAACTGTGACTCGTGCGTTTTCCGGGAAATATGCACGGGGTATTCGTAATGAATTTATAGAGAAGCATGAAGGGAAAGAAGGAGGGCTTCCGATGTATCCAGTGCAAAATGTATTAACCTCTAAAATACGACAAGAAGCAGCTAAACAAAATAAAGGAGAATACATGTCGCTTTGGGCGGGACAAGCATCATCATTAGCACGAATAGAATCAGCTCAGCATGTAGTGGAGCGAGTTATGAAAGAAGCAGATAACGTAATCGAACAATTACAAAATGTATATAGAAAAAGACCACTTGAATAATTCAAGCGGTCTTTTCATTAGTTTGCTTTATAAAATTGTTGGATGGCTTCATCGATATAAACCCAGCCTTTCCAACCTAAGTGCATATGATCTTTTAAGAAGTATTTATCATACTCATGATTTGAGAAGTCGGCAATTGGATAGCCAGCTTTCTCAATTTGCTCATGAACCTTCTTATAGTACAATTCGCGGCGTTCTTTCGGGAAGCCAGCGTAATCGTACCAAGGACCTTTTACAGGAACAGAAATGAAGAGTGGTTTTGCACCAGATTGTTTTAATAAATCAAGTACAATTTGTAAATCTTCATATTCTGGCGACTGATCATAAGCATCATTTTTTAAGTAGCCTTCACGTTGCTTTAATTTCTTCTTGATTTTGCTGTTGAAGTAATCATCTTCGATACCATATTCGTTCGATCCTGATTCTACTGCACCAGTTTGATCTGCATGTTTACGAGCCTCTTCCCAGTTCATTTGTTTTAATGAAGGGTCAAGTTTTTCTTTATGCGGTTTAATATCAAACATTGCTGTAAATAAATCTTTACGATCTAAAATGTTACGGTAAATATAAGCGAAAGGTTTAGCAGCAAGTGCTTTTACTTTATATTTCGTATCATCGTAGGCGATACCTTCAAGCGAAATTTTTAATAAAGTTTCTTTCTTAACGATTTCAAAGTTTAATAAACGTTTTGCAATTTGCTTTTTCATTTCAGGTTTTAAATCATCGTTGAAAATGAAGTGATAACCTTGTTGTTTTGAAAAGTTAGGTGCAAAGTGCGTTTCATCAATACCTTGTGGTACAAACCATTGCGGAGAAAGAACGAATACCATTTTCTTATCTTTCAATTGATCCATTGTAGATGCGAAGTTTAACACATGTACAAGGTCTTGTGTTCCCCCGCGTCCGAGTAGGAATGGTGTGAATCCTTCAGGCTTTACTTTGAAATAATTTGATGGATGAAAAGCATCCATACGTGCGAATTCCGATGATCCATACATCGGAAGGTATTTCGGGTCTGCTAACATCTTTTGCTGTAAAATCATACTTTGAATCTTTTCTTCTTTTAAAGAAGTCGCAGCTTGTTCTACTTTTTCATCACTTAAAAGTGGAAGTAGGAAGCGAGTTGGGATAAGTAAGAATACAGCAAAAAGGGCCAATGCTAAAAGCATCGGACCAAATTTTGCTTTGTTCATCGGATTTCTTCCAACTTCTTAATAACCATGTTTGGTGTAGCCCACTCGTCACGATCAAAATCAGAAATAGAAACTTCAATATCTAAACGCTCTTGGAATTCAACTAATAAAGATACTACAGCGAAAGAATCAAGAATACCTTCTTCAAATAATTGAACATCTAAGTTTTCTTTCACAATATCGTTTTCACATACTTCTTCTAAAATACCTAATACTTGCTCTTTGAATTCTGCCATTTTTAAAATCTCCTTTATATCCGAAATATATTATATGTGCAACTTCTTAATAGTATAAGAAGGGTGCATTAAAAGTATCTGTTAAGGTGTCCAGAGAAAATTAGGAACCCGAAACATACAACGTGGAATGTAATTACAATCGCAAGGATGTGTGTAAATTTATTGTTTGGCCAAAATTTATGCTTCTTGTTTTTTCGTTCGAAAATATCGAATAGAATAAACAGTGCGGCATGATATAGACCATAAATAATGTATTGATACACATGCTCACCAGTAATATGCCAAATTCCCATGATGAAAAAGTTCAAAAATGCACCGATATACGAAATTGTGTAACGGTTTTTAATTAACTTTTTCTTCGTTGCAAAAAAGACGAAACGCATGTAAATAAAGTCACGGAACCAGAATGATAAACTCATGTGCCAACGGTTCCAGAAGTCTTTAATATTACGACTAATGAACGGTTTATTAAAGTTTTCAGGCGTTTTAATACCCATCATATAACTTACACCAATTACAAATGAGCTATAACCAGCAAAGTCGAAGAATAAATATAAGCTATAGCTATACATGTAAATCATATTGGATAGGATTGTATCTTGCTGAGCAAATGCTGGGTCCATAAAATATTGCTTTATTAAGTAAGCGATAATAAATTTATACAAGAAACCTTGGAAAATGCGGTTTAATCCTGTATATAGTAAATTTTGATATTCTTCAGCGCTAGGTGGCTTTTGAATATCTTTTTGGAATCTACGGTAACGATCGATAGGTCCTGTTGAAATCGCCGGGAAGAATAAAACGAATTCCCAAAAATTAAAGAAGGAAAGTTCCTTAATTAATCCATCGCGAACTTCAAATACCATTTGCACTGCTCTAAATGTTACATAAGACATCCCTAAAAATACAATAAACTTTAGTTCAGGTGCAAACGGTGCGATTTTTGCCAAAATAAGTGGCAAAATTGATAAAATAACAGCTATACAGAATGTGAATGTGCTATTATTTTGTTTTCTTAAAAGTAAATAGCCTTTAATTAGGGCATATTGCCAAATAATAAATGCGGCTAACATAATCGCTTGCTTTGGCTTATCCGAGAAGATAATAGCAAGCATTACTAATGTTAAAACGGCATTATATTTACGCAACATTTTACCTTTAAATCCAGCTATGATAGTAGGTATTAATAAAATGCCCACTATAGCGAAAAAATAAAATGATCCATATGCGGTCATGCTGTAACCTCACTCAATAATTTTTTGCGATCTACCTTTCCATTTGGTGTCATTGGAATAGAAGATTGATACATGAATTTACGTGGAATCATGTAGTTTGGTAATCGCTCATTGAGTTCTTTTTTGATTGCAGTTGTTAATTTGAATTCTTTTTCAAATGAATGTTCTCCAGGAACAACAACCGCTAATAAATAATCGTATTTCTCACCTTTTTTAATTGGAACGATAACTGCTCCTTCTACGTAAGAACACGCACGAAGATGATGCTCAATTTCTTCTAATTCCATTCGATAACCATGCAGCTTAATTTGGAAATCAAGACGACCATTATAGAATAGAAGACCATTTTCAACATAGCCAGCATCGCCTGTTTTATAGGCACGCTCACCGTCAATCATAGTAAATGCTTTTTCTGTTAATTCAGGGCTTCCTAAATATCCAACGCTTACGCTTGGACCGACAATTACGATTTCACCTTTTTCACCATCAGGTGCAAGAGTGCCATCTTCTTTCACAATAAGAAGGCGACAGTCTGATTTACAGTAGCCAACTGGAAGTGATTTGTATTGATCAAGCACTTCTTCTGTAACGTGAATACCTGTTACAGCGACAGTAGCTTCTGTTGGACCGTACGTATTCATAATTGTTGCTTTCGGGAAACGCTCAATTAATTTTCTAGCTACTTCATTTGGTAATACTTCACCGCAGAATAAGAATGTTTTCATGTTTGGTAGCATACTCTCAGAGAAAGATGCTTCCATTAAACACATCTCTGCGAAAGATGGTGTTGAAGTCCATACTTGTATATCCGATTGCTCTAAAGAAGCAAACAAGTCTTTTGGACGTGCAATCATATCTTTGTCGATTGCCCAAAGTGTACCACCTGTTACTAATGATGGGTAAATATCCATGACAGATAAATCGAATGAGAAAGGTGCTTGGTTTAAGAATACTTGTCCTGTTTGTAAGTTGAAATCTTCTACAGTCCATTTTGTAAAGCTTACAAGGCAGTTATAAGTAATCTGAACCCCTTTCGGATTACCTGTGCTTCCTGATGTGTAAATAATGTAGAAGTTCTCATCACCTTTTACCGCATGTTCAGGATTTGGAGTGTTCCCTTTATGAGTAAAGAAAATATCTTTTAAGTTGTCTTCACTTACAATGCGAACTGGTAAATCAGTTACAGTTACTGCTGCTGCTGATAAAAGTAATTTCGCACCAGAATTTTCAGCGATACGTTGTACACGATCAGCTGGGATAGATAAATCTACAGGAATATAAGCATGTCCAGCTTTTACACATCCTAAAAAGTTAATAATCATTTCAGGTTGCATATGGCCA
This sequence comes from Bacillus basilensis, assembly GCF_921008455.1. Lineage (NCBI taxonomy): Bacteria > Bacillati > Bacillota > Bacilli > Caryophanales > Bacillaceae > Bacillus > Bacillus basilensis. The sequence goes on from NZ_CAKLBZ010000001.1 coordinate 1,350,867, forward strand.
TACACCATAATTGGTGAACGATCATCTGGATACTCAGAAGAAATCCAATGTGCTAACGCATCAGAATCTTCCTTTAATTGTTTGTACGTAATTTTCGCATCTCGCCAAACAAAAGCAGTTTGATCAGGCGTTTCAATAGCCCACTTTTCAATTTGTTCTAATAACTTCATAACGTTCCCACCCTAAAATTCGTTGTAAATAAATGTACTTGTGTTTGTATCATGGAATCCATACAACCAAAGTAATGCAAATAAAATTGCAAGGTAATAAACCGTCTTTGCAACCCATTGTGTGAGTGGTTGAGACCATATCTCTTTTAATCTTTCCATGTCTGTCCCTCTCTTAATGAAATAATAGCTCTTTGTAGGTATCATGTCCTACATTATTGTGAAAAAAACAAACTTCCACATTTTAGGTAAAAATAAGTCAAAAGGCTCTTTTCTGATATTAGCACTAAATACTAAAAAAGAAAATCCCTAACTTAGCAATTATATTACATTAAGCATGAATTTGTAATGGGTTTGACATGTAAATAGGAAGTAGATTGTGTGAATACATAAAAGTGGACTATAAGAATACGTAAAAATAGAGTATTTGTTTTCATTAATCATTTGAGACAGAGTAAAGTTTACAATTTCTAGCTCTTTTGAAAAGGAGGAAATTATCATGAATAGAGTGTGGAAGAGTCTAATTTCGGAAGAAAATATCGTGAAATGGAGAAGGCATTTTCATAAGTATCCGGAATTATCATTTCATGAAAAAGAAACTTCGCAGTTTATATATGATACATTATGCTCATTTTCTTCTTTTGAAGTAACAAGACCGACGAAGTATAGTGTACTAGCAATTAAAAGAGGAACGGAACAAGGGAAAGTGATTGCGATTCGAGCTGATATAGATGCTTTGCCAATTCAAGAGGAGACAAGTAAATCTTATATGTCTGTGAATAAAGGAATAATGCATGCATGTGGGCATGATGCTCATGCAGCTATTTTGTTAAGTACAGCAGAAGTGCTATCAAATATAAAGGAAGATTTTGCAGGTGAGATTCGTCTATTCTTTCAGCATGCAGAAGAAGTGTATCCCGGCGGGGGACAAGAAATGGTTGAGGCAGGTGTAATGGATGATGTTGATTATGTAATAGGTTTACATGTTATGTCTGGATTGGAGAGCGGGAAGATAGGAATTGCGTATGGGCCGTTGATGGCGGCACCAGACGTATTTACAGTCGAAATTCAAGGGAAAGGAGGGCATGCGGCGAGGCCAGAAGAAACGATAGATCCTATTGCTATCGGAGCACAGATTATTACAAATCTACAACATATCGTATCAAGAAATACAAGTGCTTTCATGCAAAGAGTCGTTTCAGTTACGCAGTTTCATGGGGGAATGGCTGATAATATCATTCCTAGTGCAGCAACTTTAATGGGAACCGTTCGTTCATTTAATCAAGCATTAAGGGTAGAAGCAGAAGAGAAAATTGAGCAAATCGTGAAAGGCATTACAAAAGCACATGGAGGGGAGTATACATATACGTATCGATATGGATATGATCCGGTTATTAACGATGAATATATTACGAAAGTAGTGGAGGAAAGTGCACTACATTTGTTTGGAGATGAGTGTGTTGTGAAGCTTGAACCTTCTATGGGAGGAGAAGATTTTTCAGCATATTTAAGAAAAGCACCGGGTTGTTTCATTAAACTAGGAACCGGTAATGAAAAGATAGATACTTGCTATCCGCATCATCATCCAAAATTTGATGTAGACGAATCAGCTCTAGTTTATGGAGTGGAACTATTTTTAGAGACAGTGATAAGACTACTAAAATCATAGAGAAATAAAAAAAGGCAACTGCGCTCTATCGCAGTTGCTTTTATTTCTTTCCGTCAGAGAGGGCTGAGAAAGAACTATGCTCATTTATAGTATATGAATAGCTAACGGACAAGCTTGTACATTTTAATCATTTTTTTAAAAATAGTTGTTGACATTGATAATCAATGTCAATTAATCTAAATATAGTTGAAATTGATAATTATTATCAATAGGATGGATGCGACATGTTAATGAGAAAAAAATTTCACCTTCTGCGGAGGGGATTAAAAGATAAAAATAAAGATGTTGATCAGCATATGGAATGGCAACGAAATGTAATTCGGTCTGAATATGTAGATGAGAAAAAGAGCATTCAAACAGAAAAAGAGATACAAAGTAAAGGGAGAGGTTCAGTTGAGTAAGTTAGTGATGATTTTTGCAAGTATGAGTGGAAATACAGAGGAAATGGCTGATCATATTGCCGGTGCAATTCGTGAAACAGAGAACGAAATTGAAGTTATTGATATTATGGATTCACCAGAAGCTTCTATATTAGAACAGTATGATGGAATTATTTTAGGAGCATACACTTGGGGAGATGGTGACCTTCCTGATGATTTCTTAGATTTTTATGACGCAATGGATTCTATTGATCTAACTGGGAAAAAAGCGGCAGTATTCGGATCATGTGATTCGGCTTATCCGAAATATGGCGTGGCGGTTGACATTTTAATAGAAAAGCTACAAGAACGCGGGGCAGCAGTTGTGTTAGAAGGACTAAAAGTAGAATTAACGCCAGAAGATGAAGATGTAGAAAAATGTTTACAGTTTGGAGCTGAATTTGTAAAACACCTTTCTTAATGGCAGAAGGGAGATAAAGAGCAAGTGCATGAGAAAATCGCGATCAAAACGATGACAGATTATCATTTGTATGATTTTATGCGTTGTCCGCATAAATTTTATTTTCGTCATATAAAAAGAAGAGAACCTTCTTCGTTTGAATGGCAACAAATCGCACAAATGATTGTGAATCGAATTATTAACGAATATTACACGCTACCTGCGAGCCAACAAACGAAAATTGTACTTTTAATATTAATAGAAAAGTATTGGAAAAAAGTAAGGATTAATATGTTTGCTTCGAAGACGGAGTATTATATTGTGTTAGCAAAGCTAACGGATCACTTATTACAGTTTGTTGAAAGAGATGATAGTCAGACACCGCCGTTATTTTTATATGAAAAATTTCAAACATACATGGAAGAGTTAGGTGTCCACATGTCATTGACTATAGAAGTTGGTGAGTGGAGTACTGAGTCGTTTGTAATTAAAAAGTATGTTGTCGATGCGGATGAGGAAATGCTTGCTCTTTGCCAAAAGTTAATGACAGTATTCAGTTATAAAGCTTTCGGCATTCTTCCAGGAAAAATTGAAGTTATTAATTTAATAGAAGGAACTAAGTATGAGTACATTCCGAAACAGGAAGATATAACAGCTGGAATGGCGGATTTATCTAGAATGAAAGAAATGTTGCAACAACCTGAGCACTACACAGAGCGTCATTTTCGTTCTGAGTGTATGAGTTGTGCATTTCGTAACGAATGCCAAGGAGAAGAAGTAAAGAAAGAAGCGAGGCAGAAGAAAAATATCGTACATTAAAGGATGCAAATTTGCATCCTTTTTTGTTGTTGACATGAAAAGCTTTTCATCATTTACCGTATGTTTGTAGCCGATTAATAAAGGGAGGAATAATCAATGAAAGATGAAATGAAAGTATTTCAATGGTTAAAAGAACAAAATGCTCCTTTTGGGATTCAACTGCAAATTTTACAAGCATTTCAACTGTATAAAGTCATTGTTGAAATGGATAAAAAGTTAATGATGTATGAGGAGAGAGAGTATAGGGAGAGAATGTAATCTCATCCCTGCAATATCGTTTTTAACTGTTCTATACCTGCTATGAATTTAAGTTCATTTTTTGTTTCAAAGTTATAAATCATATTATGTAGTAAAGGGCTGTATTGATAAAAGGTAATGATGCGGTGAATGAGTAATGGATCATGGTGTGAAATAAGCATACTGTATTGTTCATATACTGATGTAGTAAATTCATGTCCGAAATCATAAAATAGCCCTGCAAAATCAAAAGCAGGATCGCCAATTTGTGCGTCACCAAAATCAATAATACCTGAGATAGTTTTATGCTGTTTGCTAAATAAAATGTGATGATGTGTAAAGTCAGCGTGAATGATTGTATTTTGAAATGTGGATGTAGCTAGACGGGCAAAGAAATTCTCGAATAAACGATTTAAGGCTGATTTCTGGAACGAAGTAAGATTGTTAGTAACATACTGATTTAATTTAGTTTGTAGCTCTTTCCAGTAGGCAACTGTTTTTTCAATAGGGAATCCTAACGCTGTAACACTTTTTAGAGGAATACTATGTAGAGCCGCAAGAAAAGTAGCTAATTGTGTAATAATTACTTTCCGTTCTTTTTCATCTAAATTCACAACTATTTCTGTTTTTAACGGTTCACCATGAAGGAGAGTATAGTAACTACAAAGCGGAATAGTATTAGTATCCTGTTTATAGAGTAGGTGATACTTTGGAACCTTAATTTCATGTAGTGAATAAGAGAGAAGTGTGCATAGTTCTTTTTCTAAAGGAATTCGCATCGCATATTCCTTTTTTCGTGGGAAACGAAACAGTAGCTCATCTTTTACTATAACCGCTGCATTATCCCATCCTTCTTCATTTTGTTTATATGAATGTATGGAAAGATTAGGCAAAGCTTCTTTTATAAATTGTTTGTAAGAATCCATAATTGTTCCTCGTTTCTGAGTTAAGTTATTCTACTTTATGATATCAGAATTTTCTTTCTATATGTTAAAATATAACTATCATTATGAAGAGGGGCGGGAGTGTTATGAAGAAAAGACTATTAATCACTTCTTTATGTATCGCTTTTGGACTGTTTTGGTCATATAAAGAGGTGGTTTTTGCTAACTATAAACCGATTGATCAGTACGGATTAAATAAGGAATTAAAGAACAAAAGTATAGAAATTTTAAATCATAATGAGATGAAAAAGGTAGGAGAACATTTTGTGACAGAGCAACTAGCAGTGTTTGAGTTTAATAATAAAGAAGATGTGAAACAAAAAGGTGAAGAACTATTTTTAACTAGAGGGTATGAACGATTAATAGAAAATTATTATCCAAATCGTTTTCGGGATTTAGAGTATAAATTTACAGACGAGGACATACGGGAAGTGACGGATGAAAGTTTTTTCTATCAAGCTGCAGCGTACGTGGCGGGTACTGAAAATGGTAAGAGAAGCGAAATGAAATTGAATTATGAAATAAAAATTGTAAAGGTTAATAATATATTTAAGGTGTTAGAACAAAAACAGTATGTACAATAAAGTGAAACATGAATCAGTGCTACAAATAGTGGGATAAAAAATCCCCCAGTTCTTTGAGGGATTCTAAAGGTTTTCATTTTGTTGCCCAAGTTCTTTTTGAGCAATATATAAATTTCCTTGCTCGACTTGTTTCTGAGTAAGAACAGAATCACCTGCATACCCTTTTTCTGTTTTTACAGTTCTTTTTGAACGATTGGACTCTTGTTTTTTCATATAATAGATCACCTTCCATTAAAAATAAACGAAAATGATAAGCACAAGTAATACAGCAGCGAAAATGGTAATACCCATTAAAAAAGAAGTGTTTTTATATTTAGGTGGCTTATGTACATCTTGCCGGTATCCAGGTGAAATTTCAGGGGCGAATTCTTCATCGAATGATTGCTTTTTTTCTTTTTCTTTTTCTTTTTCGTCCATATGTATCCACCTTTCTTTTTCATTATGTTATACGTTACAAGAAAAAATATGCATAACGAAAACAGCCACTATATCATTAGCGGCTGTTTTGCGTTGTATATTTTCTCTGAACTTGAAAGAGACGGATAAGCAGGAAGGTTGCTCCAAATGCTAGACCGATAATAAGACCAATCCAATATCCTTTTGCTGCCCAATCGGTATAGGTTGCTAATATGTAGCCAAGAGGTAGACCGATTACCCAATAGGCGATCAATGTCATAATTAAGGCGACATTTACATCTTTATAACCACGTAGTGCCCCTTGTACAGGAGTTGCAATTGCATCTGAAATTTGAAATAAAATCGCAAATATAAGGAATTCTTTTGCTAAATGATGAACTTGTATATCTGTCGTATAAATCGAAGCAATTTCATCATCAAAGAAGTAAAGAAGAATTGAATACAATAGGGCAAATGCAAGTGCTAAGCCAATCCCGATAAATCCATATTGTTTTGCGTTATTATATCGTTTTGCCCCAACTTCGAATCCAACAGCGATGGTCATTGCCATTGCTAAGCTTAAAGGCGTCATATATAGCAAGGAAGCGAAGTTCATAGCGGCTTGATGGGCTGCGATTGTTGTTGTACTAAAATTGCTCATCATAAGTGTTACCGCAGCAAAAATACTCGTTTCAAAAAAGATAGCAAATCCGATAGGGACGCCAAGTTTTAAGAATTCTTTCCAACTCGAAAGAGAAGGACGATATAATTGTTTAAAGATATTGAAAGATGCGAAAGGCTCTTTCGTCCGAATAATAATAACGGTAATAATTAAAATGCACCAATAGGTTGCTGCAGAAGCAATTGCTGCTCCGACACCACCGAGTTTTGGAAAACCGAAGTTACCGAAAATTAATACATAATTTAATACTACGTTAATGGGTAATGATAGTAATGTAATGATCATCGTTGTACGAGTTTTTCCTAATGCATCAATAAATCCACGTAAAACAGTGTAAGTAAATAAAGGGATAATTCCAATTGCGATAATACTTAAAAATTGTGCCGCAATACGTTCTACAGGTTCGTCTAATCGCATGCCATTTAAAATAGGTGAAACAGTAAAGAAACCGATAAGGATAACGACGAAGCTAGCACAAATTGCTAAATAAACTGCTTGTATGACAACGTGAGGAACATCCTCTTTTTTCTTAGATCCAATGAGTTGTGCAACAATTGGAGTAGTGGCCATCAAAATTCCTGTTAATCCCGTACTAACTGGAATCCATATACTTGTTCCGATAGCAACACCTGCTAAATCAATAGGGCTTGCATGTCCTGACATTGTCGTATCGAAAAAACTCATTGCAAATAATGACATTTGCGTAACGAAAATCGGGAAAAATAGTAATACAAATTGCTTTAATTTTTGTGAGAATGAATTAGTTTCTTTCATAAAATCCCCTTTCCGCTAAAAAAACCAAACTCTTACTATCATACAATTTAATCAAAAAATAGAAAAGAAATACGCGCATACAACATGTAAATTCAATAAAAAAAGGATGCACTTTAAAAGGGGATAAGGTATTATGATAAGGTGTGAAAAATTACATATTCGTTATTAAGGAGGCACTACTTGTGGCTGATTGGTTAATTGGTATAATCATGGGTGCTGTTGAAGGGTTAACAGAGTTTTTACCAGTATCATCAACAGGGCATATGATTTTAACAGGACATTTAATTGGATTTGACGACGATAGAGCGAAAGTTTTCGAAGTTGTTATTCAATTGGGATCGATTTTAGCAGTTGTTGTTATATTTTGGAAGCGTCTATGGTCTTTAGTAGGTATAGGGAAAGTAACAGACGGACCATCGTTAAATTTATTACATATTATTATCGGAATGATTCCAGCCGGCGTACTTGGCGTATTATTCCATAGTGCGATTAAAGAAGTTTTATTTGGGCCAGGCCCAGTTGTTATTAGCTTAGTGGCTGGTGGTATTTTAATGATTGTTGCTGAGAAGTTTTCGAAACCAAGTACAGCAAGAACATTAGATGAAATTACATATAAGCAAGCATTTACAATCGGAATGTTCCAATGTTTAGCGCTTTGGCCAGGATTTTCTCGTTCTGGTTCTACAATAAGTGGTGGTTTATTAGCTCGCGTGTCACATACAGCGGCAGCTGAATATACATTCATTTTAGCAGTACCAATGATGGTAGCTGCAAGTGGATTAGATTTAATTAAAAGCTGGGATATATTAAGTGCAGCTGATATACCGTTATTTGCAACAGGATTTATTACAGCGTTCGTTGTTGCAATGCTTGCAATTGTTTCATTCTTAAAATTATTATCTCGTGTAAAACTAACACCGTTCGCTTACTATCGTTTCATTTTAGCTGCGGTATTCTATTTCTTCATTATGTAATAAAAAAACTGCCGAGTTCGGCAGTTTTTTTATTTTACTACTTTTTCCATCATGCTTTCCATTACATGTTCCCATAGAGAAGTATCATCAGCTAATGTAGCACGGAAATTAGCGTACATTTCTTTTTGTTTCTCTTCGAATGTTGGATCTTCTTTTTCAGGCAATGTAGTGCGCATTGAAGTCACTAACTCTTGTACTTTTGGAGCACGTGGTCCCCAAATGGCTTGTTCGTTTCCATCTTTATCAATGAAAATAAAGATTGGAATCGCACGTGCTGTTCCATTTGTTAAATATTGATCCATTAATTCCAAGTTTTCATCGCGAATTAATAATGACATATCAATATTTGCAACTTCAGAAATTCGTTTCATAACAGGTACGCATAAAAGAGCATCACCACACCAATCAGCTGTTAATACGATAACACGCCAGCCATCATTTTGACGTTCTTCTAATACAGGAAGTAATTCATTTGGAATTAAAAAGTTATTGTAAATATGCAGTAGTTCGTATTGATTTACTTTCATTTCATTCACATATGTATCAAAGGACATGCCTTTATCAGCCCATTGTTGTAAGTTCATAAGTAACACCTCTTTAGTATAATTTGTTTTCATTGTACCAATTTTTATATAGAAAAGCTTGTATTCTTACTCTTTATTGTCGCTTAATAATTTATTTAATAGGAGAAGGAATAGTACGACACATAACTCAGCTATGTTGGACAGTTGTACGCTCTCTATCCAGTCGTCGGCCGTATGTATAACAAACCAATCTAACGTAATTTCAATGATAGAGAGCAGGGCGATTGAGAGCCAATTGGGCATACTTGTTATCATTGGATGTAGGAGCACTTTAAAGAAAATGAATATAAAATGTGTAATACCATCTAATAAAAGAATAAGTAAAAAAAAGAGTAGTAGAGCTGTTCTTGATGAATATTCTATACCTGTAATTTGAAAGAGTCCTACATATACAAAGAATATAAATGCAAAGAATATAATGAGAATAAGAATAACAACACTAATAATAATAGTCTTATCTTTTAGATTAAGATTAGAAAATTTGTCTTCTTCGCTCACTACTCCAACTCCTTTTTCTGGAAATTCAACTTTATTGTATCATGAAATATATATTAAAAAACTACGAATTATGGGAAAATAAAGTGACAAAAAGTAAGATTTCATGTAAAATTATTAATAAGGTTTTTATTTAACCAAATGAAATAAAAGGGGCTGTCAAAGTTGTCTCAAAATCGAGAACAATTAATGGAAGAACTATCGACAAATGTTTTTGCTATGTTCCGCACGTTGCGTAATGATATTGGAAAAATATTTGGTGGTTACATACCGTGGAATGAGTTCATCGTCCTTAGAATATTGAATCGTACGAATAAAGAAATGGTATCACGTGTAGCGAATGAGTTAAATGTGTCGAATAGTCATATTACAGCTGTTACAGAAAAATTAATTAATAAAGGTTTTGTAAATCGTTCACGTTCTACGTCAGATCGTCGAGTTGTATATTTGGAGATTACAGAACAAGGAAAAGATTTAGTTGCGAAAATGGAAGACGCGAAAAAACAATATTTACAAGAAAGATTTTCTACGCTTTCAGAAGAAGAAATGAATATAATGATATCTATTTCTAAAAAACTTATTTAAGTTATTACAAGCAAGAAAACGCTTACGTAGTGATGGAGAAGACCTTCCTTATATGAGGAAGGTCTTCTTTCATATGTAAAAGATTATAAAAAAGAAAATATGTAACATACTACTAGTAAAGGAAAGGGGGCAAAAATATGACAAATCGAAATGGTAGTAAAGGGAGCGGAAATCAAGGCTCACCGAGATCAGGGCAATTTCAGCAAGAGTTTAGTGCTGAATTTGAGACTGGTAATGATAACAAAGGAAAAGAATATCGTTCGAAAAAAGGAAGTAAATCAAAAAAGGAGTGAATCATTTCACTCCTTTTTTGATTTAAGATGCTGCAGATTGATCAGTATTATATTTTTCTTCTGATTTTGCGACAATCATTGCGCAAATTGCATCACCAGAAATATTTACAGCTGTTCTTGACATATCTAGAATGCGGTCAATACCGATAATTAGGGCAATACCTTCTACTGGTAGATTTACTTGATTTAAAACCATCGTCAGCATTACAAGTCCAACACCTGGTACACCAGCAGTACCGATACTAGCTAGTACAGCAGTTAATACGACCATAGCTAATTGTGGTAATGTAAGTTCAACGCCATATACTTGAGCAATAAATACAGTTGCTACACCTTGCATAATAGCTGTACCATCCATATTAATCGTTGCACCGAGTGGTTGGACAAAAGAGCTGATCGCTTTTGGAACTCCAAGCTTCTCTTGTGCTGTTTTCATTGCAAATGGAAGGGACGCGTTAGAACTAGATGTACTAAATCCAATTGCCATTACTGGTCCGAAATGTTTAAAGAACCGGACAATACTTTCTTTTGCTAATACCTTTAATAAGCCGCCATATACAAAGACCCCGTGAATAATGAGTACTAACATAACGACAATCATATACTTGAACATCGCAGCGACGCCTGCAAGACCCATTTTACCAACGGAAGAAGCGAGCAAGCCAAATGTTCCGATTGGAGCTAATTTCATAACGAGATTAACGAGATACATCATTAATTCGTTGCCCTGTTCAAGTAATGAATGGATACCTTGAACTCGTTTTCCTAAAATAGCTATACCGAGTCCAATCAATACAGCGAAGGCAATAATTTGTAACATGTTTCCATCAGCCATTGCTTTTGCCGGATTATCTGGTACGATATTTAGCAATGTATCGACGAAAGATGTTTCGGTTTTTGCACCTTCATACTTAAGCCCTTCTGTTTTAAAATTACCGCCAGCTCCCGGCTTTATAATAAGTGCAAATGTAACCGCGATAGAGATGGCAACTGCTGTTGTTACGAGGAAGAATGAAATTGATTTTAAACCAATTCTTCCGAGTTGCTTCGGATCTCCAAGACCAGCAGCTCCCAGTACGATAGAAATAAATACAACAGGAACAACTAGCATTTTAATGAGTCGAATAAACAATTGACCAAGTGGATTGAACACATATTGATTTAATGGATCAAAAATGGATGGAGCAGCTAAATTTAGAGTGAGTCCGACAACTAGACCGAGAAATAATGCAATTAAGATTGCTTTTGTTTGTTTCAATAAAATCCCCCCTTATTTTTTGTAAAATAGCTTTCTACATTAATTGTACCGAAAAAATACCTATTTTGACAATATTTTCTGAATATTTCGTATAAAAATATCTATTTTAATGTAGAAGGAGTTAAATTTTGTATTTGAAAAACAAAATAGGCCATCACATTGGATGGCCTAGGGAAGGGGACAATTTATGTCAATTTAATTAGGGATGGAAGCTACTCAAAGACACTGGGGAATGTCTTGTAAATTAGGGAGGAATAGCTTCGATACATATACTATAAAAGGTAAGTGTGACCGTGGTGTGAACATAGAGTGAAAGAGAGAGGGAGTTTTAAATAAAAGATAGAGTAAACAAAAAAATAAGACCATCACATATGATGGCCTAAGGAAGGGGACAATTTATGTCAATTTAATTAGGGATGGAAGCTACTCAAAGACACTGGGGAATGTCTTGTAAATTAGGGAGGAATAGCTTCGATACATATATTATAAAAGATGGATGTGACCGTGGTGTGAACATAGAGTGAAAGAGAGAGGGAGTTTTAAATAGAAGATAGAGTAAACAAAAAAATAAGACCATCACATATGATGGCCTAAGGAAGGGGACAATTTATGTCAATTTAATTAGGGATGGAAGCTACTCAAAGACACTGGGGAATGTCTTGTAAATTAGGGAGGAATAGCTTCGATACATATACTATAAAAGGTAAGTGTGACCGTGGTGTGAACATAGAGTGAAAGAGAGAGGAAGTTTTAAATAGAAGGTAGTAGAATAGACAAAAAATAAGACCATCACATATGAGATGGCCTAAGGAAGGGGACAATTTATGTCAATTTAATTAGGGATGGAAGTTGTTCAAGACACGGGGGAATGTCTTATAAATTAGGGAGGAACAACTTCGATACGTATACTATAAAAGGTAGATGTGACCCTGATGTGAACATAGAGTGAAAGATATGAGGAGTTAAGAAATGATACATACAAAATGATTGTTGCGAGATTTGTAGAATAAGAAGAAATATAATAGAAAGTGTCTTGTCATAAAATGAAGTGAAATTCGAGTATAAATAAAAGTTGTAATCTATGAAAAAAAGGATTATGCTCAACTATATTGTAAGAATATGAGGTTTATCCGACTATTTGAAGGCTCTTAAAAGCCTTTATTTATGAAGGAAAAGCTGCACTTTATTAAGGGAGTTAGTGATATGGAAGTAACAAAAAGACAAGGGCTGTATAATCGTTTTATACGATTAAACCCACCACAAATATTAGCATTAGGTTTTTTCTGCTTAATTGTGGTGGGCGGTTTGTTATTAAAGTTACCATTCGCAACGAAAGTACATATTAGTTGGGTAGATGCTTTCTTTACGGCAACGTCAGCAGCAACTGTAACGGGTTTGGGAGTAGTAGATACTGCCAGTACGTTTACGATGTTTGGCGAAATTGTTATTATGTTTTTAATTCAAACAGGTGGTCTAGGTCTTATGACGATTGCCATTTTAATTGTTTGGGTATTAGGTAAAAAAATTGGTTTACGCCATCGCTTATTAATTGGAGAGGCATTTAATCAGACAAATATAGGTGGTCTCGTAAAATTAGTAAAACGTGTCTTTATATTTTCAATTTGTATTGAGTTTATTGGAGTTATCTTTTTATCGTTTCGCTTTATTCCAGAGTTTGGCTTTGGAAAAGGTATACACTATAGTATTTTTCACGTTATTGCATCTTATAATAATGCTGGATTTGCTCTATGGCCGGATAATTTAACAAGGTATGTAGGAGATCCTATTATTAATATTGGGATTTGCTCTTTAATCGTAATAGGTGGTCTCGGTTTCACTGTATTAATTGATATATGGTATAGCCGTAGTTTTCGAAAACTATCACTTCATTCAAAAATAATGATTGTTGGAACAGTAGCGCTAAATGTTATAGCGATGATTGTGATTTTTGTATTGGAATATAATAATGTGAAAACGTTAGGGAATTTATCTTTAAATGAAAAATTATGGGCTTCTTTCTTCCAAGGTATTACTCCTCGTACTGCTGGATTTAATACAGTTGACTACGGGGGTATGGAAGAGTCATCTATATTATTTACAATGGTTTTAATGTTTATTGGTGCAGGAAGTGTATCAACGGGTGGAGGGATTAAATTAACAACGTTTGTTATTTTAGTTACATCTGTCCTTTCTTTCTTTAGAAAGAAAGAGGAAATCGTTTTATTTCAGCGCACAATTAAAATATCGACAGTAACGAGAGCTTTAGCAATTGCTGTTGCCAGTCAAATCCTCATTTTTGCAGCAGTATTTGTATTAATGCTTACAGAAAACTTCAGTTTTATTCAGTTACTATTTGAAACAATCTCAGCGTTTGGTACAGTAGGTTTAACGATGGGGATTACTGCCAAGTTATCAGCGTTTGGAAAATGTATTATTATGTTTGTTATGTTTTGTGGATTAATCGGACCGTTAACACTTGTCTTTTCTTTAGCACGACCAGCAAAACAAAAAATAAAATATCCATCAGAAGATGTATTTACAGGATAAGGTATCCCGCATAAGCGAGATACCTTTTTCTTTTTAAAAAAGGGAGAACAATAAACCGATAAGCGCTACTCGGAATAAAATTGCAATGAGTGCTGCAATTCCGCCGACAATCGCAGCGATACCACCAGTTACAGTAGCTCCGCGATTATAAGCGTAAATCCCTAGTAATACAGAAACAAGACCAAATAATGTTGGGAAGGTAAATAGTGATAAGATAGATAAGGCAAGAGCGATAAAGCCAGCAGTTGATCCAGCGGCAGACGATCTTACATCATCTTTATTATCTTTTTCATCGTAATCATAATCAATGCGCTGTGGTGCAACCTCAGCTGCATATTCTTCTTTATAGTCACTATCTATTCTATCTCTTTTTTTATACTCATCAAATTTCTCAGTCAAAGTCATGACTCCTTTCATAACAAGGTTCAATAGTAGTATGTATCTCTTTATCTTTTTTATCCCGCTTTAATGGGCAGTAAGACCCCCACCTCAAAATTCAGCGAAAGCAAAGAAGTTAGGTGGGGGATCAACTGCCCATAAAAGTCCGATTGGTGAGGGCTAATAATCAGTGGGGGATGAAGAAAACCCCCACTGATTAAAGTTTCACTTTATCCGAGTATGTACAGGGAGTAATATCCATCTAGTAGGAGGAAATTGTTTTTTTGAAATAGGAAAAGTTAGTATGACTTCCTCTATTTTGGAAAGTATAAAAAGGAATAATGAGGAAAGGGTGCAATACATAATGGAACATCCAATTGAAAATTTAATGAAAACAGCAATGACAAATTTAAAAGAGATGGTAGATGTAAATACGATTGTTGGAAGTCCAGTTTCAACAGCTGATGGAAATGTAGTATTAACAGTATCTCAAGTGGCTTTTGGTTTTGGTGCCGGTGGAAGTGACTTTAAAGGTAATTTTATTTCCGAAAAACATAATAACGGACAAGGACAGCATAAAGAGAACAAGCAAGCTCATCCGTTTGGAGGCGGAAGCGGGGCTGGGGTTTCTATTAGCCCAGTTGCCTTTTTAGTAGTTGGTTCTAACGGTGTGCAAGTATTGCACCTCAATAGTAGTACGCATTTAATTGAGAAGGCTTTAAATACTGTACCAAGCACTGTAGATAAATTTGTAAATAATCGTCAAAAGTGAACTTGCATTTTTTAGGAATTATGATATATTAGAAAAAGTGTGCTTTATGATGATCGGAATAATTGAACTGTAAATATATATGATGTGTGGAATAAGGGAGAGGAATTTATGATTAATATCAAAAACTTAGTAGTTGGCTTATGTATGTTAGTAAGCGGCTTTGTTGTATATGTAATAAAAGAAAAAGCTCCATTCTAAAACAGACAAACCGTTACTGTCTGTTTTAAATTTGTAAAAAATGTTGACAAGTTATGATATTGGTGTTATAATTTTAATTCGTGTCTCGGTTACAGCTAGTGTAAAGTAAATAAATCTTATGAATATAATACGAAAAGTTTGCGAAAGATCGGGTAGTCTTACCAACAACTTTTGTGAACAAACCCTATAAATTATAATTGTAGGCTTTATAGGTATACTAGTGAATCAAGGAGCGGTCAGTGGAACCGTAATGATGAGAGAGAGGTAGGGCTTTCATCCAGTATATGTTACTTTCCCGTTAGGTGAATATAAAAAAGAGGACTCCTTTTTAAAAGGAGTCCTCTTTCTATTTTTATAATAAATTTAAGTGCGGCTCGCAACTTGCTGACAAATTTCATCCGTTGTTAAACCGTGAGCTGTAATTACCGATCCCTTAATTGATGCATCTGCGATCCCCATCATATTGGAATCTTGTCCAGTTACAACACAACAATCGCAACCTTGTGCATCCTGTTCTGAATTAAGGGTAACAATTTCATGTCCCTGTTGCTTAAGAGCGTGCTGAACATCTGTTAATGAGTTTTCAACGCCGATTCTAGCCATAATTCTCACCTCCTACCATCTAGTTGCTAGTATGCTCAAGTACATCGCATATATTTATGCAAAGACGGTAGGAAGCATATATTTATCTGTTATTTACGGGTAGTCTGATTAAAGTATCACTTTATTTAGTCGTTATATACACCAGTAAGCATTTGGCTTACGAATTGATCGTTTAAAGTATCTTGGGCGGAAGAAGTATTTGAATGGATGTCGATTGAAGCAATAAAATTGTTATGTTCTTTATTATTTGGTTCTACCTCTACATAATTATCGAATTTACAAAAACCTTTCGTATCCATTAGATCAAATAGTTGAAGCATTTCTACTACCTCTTGTCTCGTTCCTTTAATTTGTACACACGCCATATTGATTTCCTCCTTCATTTTGACAAATTGTTTTTTAAAAATAGGATTATGATTCCGAAATGAAAAATATGAATGTTATTTTTAGACAGCGTTATTTTTATTATTTTCCCCCTTTTTCAGCAAAAGTCGTTGTATATTCCCGAATTTGTAAAAACGGACGTCCGTTTATTGAATACAATAGATTCGTATCAATTGAAGAAAATCCTTCTTTTAAACAAATATTTTTTTTAGTGGAAATTGGCGAAAAAAATTTTTTGACTTTTTGTAAACGTTAACAATGTTGTTAAATCAATATAATTAAAGATGTACGTACGAATAAAAATTATAAATTTTCTAAAAATTCACTTGATTTATTTAGAAAGGAGAGTAAACTAGGAAACAATAAAAAATTCATAGAACATAGGAGGCGCTTTCCAGTGAACGAGCAATGGATTTTCTTAAATGGAGAATTTGTTCCAAAAGACGAGGCAAAAGTATCAGTATATGATCATGGTTATTTATATGGAGATGGAGTATTTGAAGGAATTAGAGTCTATAGCGGTAATGTTTTCCGTTTGAGAGAGCATCTTGTCCGGTTATATGAATCAGCAAAATCCATCATGTTAGAAATTCCATATTCTTTAGATGAAGTAACGAATATTGTTGTTGAGACGATTCGACAAAATAAATTATCTAATGGATACATTCGCCTAGTTGTATCGAGAGGAGCAGGAAATCTTGGGTTAGATCCTGATTCTTGTAAGAAACCGAATGTAGTAGTAATTGCAGAGCAACTATCTTTATTCCCGCAAGAATATTATGAAAAAGGGATTCCGGTTGTAACAGTTGCAACGCGCCGAAACCGTCCAGATGTATTGTCGCCTCAAGTAAAATCTTTAAATTACTTAAACAATATTTTAGTTCGCATCGAAGCGAAATTGGCTGGAGTACAAGAAGCGCTTATGTTAAATGATCAAGGATACGTAGCTGAAGGCTCAGGAGATAATGTATTTATTGTAAAAGGAAATAAATTAATTACACCACCAAGTTCTGCTGGAGCGTTAGAAGGTATTACACGAAACGCTATTTTAGAAATCGGTGAAAAACTTGGATATGACGTTAGAGAAGAGTTATTTACAAGACATGATGTATATGTAGCCGATGAAGTATTTTTAACAGGAACGGCTGCGGAAGTAATTGCTGTTACGACAGTAGATGGTAGAACGATTGGTTTAGGGCAAACAGGTCCACATACGAATCGTTTATTAGAAGAATTCCGAAAGTTAGTTATAGAAGATGGAGAGAAGATCTACGAAGAAAATAAAGTTGGATAACAACTTTTTATAACATAAGAAAGCGTTGAGAGGGAGGAGTAGTTGATTGTGAAGCCTCACAGAGAGTCGGTGGTTGCTGAAAACCGATGGTTCACGTCGACGAACATCGCCCTTGAGTGCTAAGCTAAAGCATTTGTCTAGGCTTAGACGGTAGCTCCGTTATTAGCTAGACTCATTTATGGGTCACTGAGGCAAGAGTATTCTTGCAAAGAAGGGTGGTACCGCGAAATCTTTCGTCCCTTCAGCACATAGCTGGAGTGTGGACGTAGGATTTTTTTTATTGATAAAAGTTTTAAAAAGGGGGTTTATAAGAACAATGTCTTCAAAAACGGAAGAGAAACTGGCAACTGGTGCACAGCTATTGTTAGAAGCGCTAGAAAAGGAAGGAGTAGAAGTGATTTTCGGTTATCCTGGTGGTGCTGTTTTACCTCTTTATGATGCACTCTATCACTGTGAAATTCCGCATATTTTAACAAGGCATGAACAAGGTGCTATTCACGCTGCTGAAGGGTATGCCAGAATTACTGGCAATCCAGGGGTTGTAATTGCAACGAGTGGACCAGGTGCTACAAATGTGATTACAGGTCTAGCAGATGCGATGATTGATTCATTACCACTTGTAGTATTTACAGGGCAAGTAGCAACAACATTAATTGGAAGTGATGCTTTTCAAGAAGCGGATATTATGGGGCTTACGATGCCGGTGACAAAACATAACTATCAAGTGCGAAAGGCTTCAGATTTACCTCGAATTATTAAAGAAGCATTTCATATTGCTAGAACAGGAAGACCAGGCCCAGTCGTTATTGACCTTCCGAAAGATATGGTAGTAGAGCAAGGAGAACGATGTAGTGACGTACAAATGGATTTACCAGGATACAACCCAAATTATGAACCGAATCTACTCCAAATAAACAAACTATTACAAGCAATTAGGGCTGCAAACAAGCCGTTAATTTTAGCTGGAGCAGGTGTATTGCATGCGAAAGCATCGAAAGAATTAACAAGTTTTGCTCGTAAATATGAAATTCCTGTTGTGCATACATTACTTGGTCTTGGTGGGTTTCCGCCAGATGATGAACTTTTTCTAGGGATGGGAGGAATGCATGGTTCTTACACAGCTAATATGGCGTTATACGAATGCGACTTACTCATTAATATAGGTGCGAGGTTCGATGATCGTCTTACTGGAAATTTATCTTATTTTGCTAAAGAGGCGACTGTTGCGCATATCGATATTGATCCAGCAGAAATCGGAAAAAATGTTCCGACTGAAATCCCTATTGTTGCAAGTGCTAAGCGAGCATTGGAAGTATTACTTCAATCAGAAGGGAAGAAAGAAAATCATCATGAATGGCTCTCTTTATTAAAGAGTAGAAAAGAAAAGTATCCACTATCTTATAAACGAAATTCGGAGAGCATTAAGCCGCAATACGCAATTGACATGTTATATGAAATTACGAAAGGAGAAGCCATTGTAACAACAGATGTTGGGCAACATCAAATGTGGGCAGCACAATATTATCCGCTCAAAACTCCAGATAAATGGGTAACTTCAGGAGGACTAGGAACGATGGGATTCGGATTTCCAGCCGCAATTGGTGCGCAAATTGCAAAGCCTGATGAACTAGTTATTGCAATTGTCGGTGACGCCGGATTTCAAATGACTCTGCAAGAATTAAGTGTCTTAAAAGAACATTCTTTACCCGTTAAAGTATTAATTTTAAATAATGAAGCGCTAGGAATGGTAAGACAGTGGCAAGATGAATTTTATAATCAAAGATATTCGCATTCTTTACTACCGTGCCAACCAGATTTCGTCGCTCTTGCGAATGCGTATGGCATAAAAGGAATTCGCATAGACGATCCACTTCTTGCAAAGAAGCAAATACAGCATGCGATTGAATTACAAGAGCCAGTCGTAATTGATTGCCGTGTACTTCAATCAGAAAAGGTAATGCCGATGGTTGCGCCAGGGAAAGGTGTTCACCAAATGGAGGGAGTGGAAAAAAGGTGAAGAGAATTGTTACAGCAACAGTTCGAAATCAAAGTGGTGTGTTAAACCGAATTACAGGTGTTATGACACGAAGACATTTTAATATTGAAAGTATTTCAGTAGGTCATACGGAATCATCGGACATATCGCGGATGACGATTGTTGTACATGTTGAAAATGAACAGCAAGTGGAGCAGTTAATTAAACAACTTCATAAGCAAATTGATGTTCTGAAAGTATCAGATATTACAGAAGAAGCGATGATCGCAAGAGAACTTGCACTTATTAAAGTAGCAACTTCAGTAGCAAGAGCAGAATTATATAGTTTAATTGAACCGTTTCGAGCCGCTGTAATAGATGTTGGGAAGGATTCCATAGTGGTGCAAGTAACAGGTACGCAGGAGAAAGTAGAAGCGTTAATTGAATTACTTCGTCCATACGGTTTGAAAGAAATTGCAAGAACAGGTGTAACGGCCTTTACGCGTAGTATGAAAAAGCAAGATAAGCAAGTTATGTTAATTCAATAATCATTTAAATATAGGGGGAAATGAAAATGGCGAAAGTTTATTATGAGAAAGATGTAACGGTAAATGTATTAAAAGAAAAGAAAGTAGCAATCATCGGATACGGCTCGCAAGGTCATGCGCATGCACAAAATTTACGTGATAATGGATTTGATGTTGTAGTAGGTTTAAGAAAAGGGAAGTCTTGGGATAAAGCGAAAGAAGATGGATTTTCTGTATATACAGTAGCGGAAGCAGCCGGAAAAGCTGATGTAGTAATGATTTTGCTACCGGATGAACTGCAACCAGAAGTATATGAAGCGGAAATTGCGCCAAATTTAAAGGCAGGAAATTCTCTCGTTTTTGCACACGGATTTAATGTTCACTTTGATCAAGTGAAACCACCAGCGAATGTAGATGTATTTCTAGTAGCACCAAAAGGTCCAGGACATCTTGTGCGCCGTACATTTGCTGAAGGTGGAGCTGTTCCTGCATTATTTGCAGTATACCAAGATGCAACAGGAGTTGCGACTGAAAAGGCACTTTCTTATGCCGATGGAATTGGAGCAACGAGAGCTGGTGTACTGGAAACGACATTTAAAGAAGAAACAGAAACAGATTTATTTGGAGAGCAAGCAGTGCTTTGCGGCGGAGTAACTGCGTTAGTAAAAGCTGGCTTTGAGACGTTAGTCGATGCGGGTTATCAACCTGAACTTGCATATTTTGAATGTTTACATGAACTAAAACTAATCGTTGACCTTATGTATGAAGGTGGACTAGAAAATATGAGATATTCAGTTTCAGATACAGCGCAGTGGGGCGACTTCGTATCAGGGCCACGCGTTGTAACTGAGGATACGAAGAAAGCGATGGGTGCAGTGCTAGCAGAAATTCAAGATGGTACATTTGCAAGAGGCTGGATTGCGGAGCATAAAGCAGGAAGACCAAATTTCCATGCGACAAATGAGAAAGAAAATGAACATGAAATTGAAGTAGTTGGACGTAAATTACGTGAAATGATGCCTTTCGTACAGCCGCGAGTAAAGGTAGGGATGAAATAATATGAAGCAGATTTTGTTCATGGATACGACGCTACGTGATGGCGAACAATCACCAGGAGTGAATTTAAATGAACAAGAGAAATTGCAAATTGCAAGGCAATTAGAGAGACTAGGGATTAATGTCATGGAAGCTGGCTTTGCAGCAGCTTCCGAAGGGGATTTTCAATCGGTAAAGCGCATCGCAAATACCATTCAAAATGCTACAGTTATGAGTTTAGCTAGAGCGAAGGAAAGTGATATTCGAAGAGCATATGAAGCTGTGAAAGGAGCTGTATCTCCTCGTTTACATGTATTTTTAGCTACGAGTGATATTCATATGAAATATAAACTTTGTATGTCAAAAGAAGATGTGTTAGATAGTATTTATCGCTCGGTTACGCTTGGAAGATCTTTATTTCCGACAGTGCAATTTTCTGCAGAAGATGCGACAAGAACATCAAGAGATTTTTTAGCTGAAGCAGTAGAAGTTGCGATTCGTGCAGGAGCGAATGTAATCAATATTCCAGACACAGTAGGTTATACGAACCCAGAAGAATACTATTCCTTATTTAAATACTTACAAGAATCCGTTCCTTCATATGAAAAAGCGATTTTCTCTTGTCATTGTCACGATGATCTTGGGATGGCAGTAGCAAATTCCTTAGCTGCGGTTGAAGGCGGAGCACTGCAAGTAGAAGGAACAATTAATGGAATTGGAGAAAGGGCAGGGAATGCGGCGTTAGAAGAGGTTGCGGTTGCACTTCATATTCGAAGAGATTTCTATAAAGCGGAGTCTTCTATGACACTACAAGAGATTAAATCGACAAGTACGTTAGTAAGTCGTTTAACAGGTATGATAGTACCGAAAAATAAAGCGATTGTAGGAGCAAATGCATTTGCTCACGAGTCAGGCATTCATCAAGATGGTGTTTTAAAAGAAGTGACAACATATGAAATTATTGAACCAGCGCTAATAGGCGAATCTCAAAATCTATTTGTACTTGGGAAACATTCTGGACGTCACGCGTTTACGGAAAAAATGAAAGAGCTTGGCTATGAATTTACAAACGAAGAGCGTGATGCGGTATTTGAAGCATTTAAAAAATTGGCTGATCGTAAAAAGGAAATTACTGAAGAAGATCTACGCGCGCTTATGCTTGGTGAAGCAGCATTTGCAGCACAACAATATAACATTACGCAATTGCAAGTACATTTCGTATCAAATAGTACACAATGCGCGACAGTTGTACTAAAAGATGAGGAAGGAAATGTATATGAAGATGCAGCCACTGGTTCTGGTAGTATTGAAGCGATATACAATGCGATTCAAAGAATTTTAGGATTAGAATGTGAATTGGCAGATTATCGCATACAATCTATTACACAAGGTCAAGATGCACTTGCTCATGTTCATGTTGAATTAAAAGAAGGAACGCATCAAGTATCAGGTTTTGGTGTTGCACAAGACGTATTAGAAGCGTCGGCAAGAGCATATGTCCATGCAGCAGGGAAATTAAAATCTCTTATAGCGCTTGTGAAATAAATGTTTGATAGGTGAGAGAAGCTTTCCTCACCTATCAAATTAAGGTTATGAAAATTCTGTTAAAAGGAGTGTTAAAAATGGAAAAACGTATCGTTTGTTTAGCTGGTGATGGTGTCGGCCCGGAAATTATGGAGAGTGCAAAGGAAGTATTGCATATGGTAGAGAGGCTATATGGGCATCATTTTCATTTGCAAGATGAGTACTTTGGTGGTGTGGCTATTGATTTAAATGGGCAACCATTACCACAACGAACACTTGCCGCCTGTTTAGCGAGTGATGCGGTTTTACTAGGAGCAGTTGGTGGACCAAGGTGGGATCGTGTGAAAGAAAGGCCAGAGAAAGGATTATTAGCTTTAAGAAAAGGACTTGGAGTATTTGCAAATGTTCGCCCTGTCACGGTAGAAAGCGCAACGGCACATTTATCGCCATTAAAAAAGGCTGATGAAATTGATTTCGTTGTCGTTCGTGAATTAACAGGTGGGATTTATTTTTCTTATCCGAAAGAACGAACGGACGAAGTAGCAACAGATACACTTACGTATCATCGTCATGAAATTGAACGTATCGTTTCTTATGCTTTTCAATTAGCGAGTAAGCGGAAGAAAAAAGTAACATCTATTGATAAGGCTAATGTTTTAGAGTCTAGTAAACTATGGAGAACTGTAACAGAAGAGGTAGCACTTCGATATCCAGGTGTTGAATTAGAACATATTTTAGTGGATGCCGCAGCTATGGAATTAATTCGGAATCCCGGACGGTTTGATGTAATTGTAACGGAAAATTTATTTGGGGATATTTTGAGTGACGAGGCTTCAGTATTAGCTGGATCATTAGGAATGCTGCCATCAGCTAGTCACGCGGAAAAGGGCCCTTCGCTATACGAGCCTATTCACGGATCAGCACCGGATATTGCTGGGAAAAATAAGGCGAATCCAATTGCAATGCTGCGCTCTGTTGCAATGATGCTTGGGCAATCGTTCGGATTAACGAGAGAAGGGTGTGCAATTGAAGAGGCAATTTCAGCAGTCCTTAAATTAGGAAAATGTACAGCAGATATCGGGGGGACTGAAACGACAACTTCTTTTACGAAGGCAGTTATGCAAGAAATGGAAGAGCAAGCGCTAGTAGGGAGAGGAAGATAATGGGGAAAAGGTTGCTAGATAAGCTTTGGGAAAGACACGTAGTTACGACAAATGAAAATGGATTAGATTTATTATATATCGATCTGCATCTTGTTCATGAAGTAACGTCACCGCAAGCCTTTGAAGGCTTGCGGCTTACAAATCGAACGGTCCGCAGACCAGATCTAACATTCGCAACGATGGATCATAATATTCCAACGAAAGATGTTTGGAATATTACCGATCGCATTGCGAAGCAGCAACTAGATACACTTCGGGAAAATTGTAAACAATTTCAGGTGCCATTAGCGGATATTGGAGATGAAGAGCAAGGGATCGTTCATGTTATCGGACCAGAACTAGGGCTCACGCAGCCAGGAAAAACAATTGTTTGTGGTGATAGTCATACAGCAACGCACGGTGCGTTTGGCGCGCTAGCATTTGGCATTGGTACGAGTGAAGTGGAACATGTATTGGCAACGCAAACGCTGTGGCAACGAAAGCCGAAAGCGATGGGCATTGAGTTAAACGGAAAATTACAGAAAGGCGTTTACGCAAAAGATATTATTTTACATCTCCTTTCAAAGTACGGTGTAGCAGTTGGAACTGGATACGTAATGGAATTTTACGGAGAGACGATTCAAGCAATGGAGATGGAAGAGAGAATGACACTTTGTAATATGGCAATTGAAGGAGGAGCAAAAGCGGGTATTATCGCGCCAGATGAAAAAACATTTGCTTATGTAAAAGGACGTAAATATGCACCGAGAGACTATGAAACTTTCGAGGGGAAATGGTCTGAACTTTATACAGATTCAGATGCGATTTATGATTTACATATTTCGATAGATGTTACGGATTTAGCACCGTACGTTACATGGGGAACAAATCCGAGTATGGGTGTTCGTATTGATGAGAAATTGCCAGAAAAGCATGATGTAAATGAAGAAAGAGCATTTTCTTATATGGGATTAAGCCCAGGACAAAGTACGTATGACATTCCAGTTCAGCATGTCTTCATTGGATCTTGTACAAATTCCAGGCTTTCTGATTTAGAAATCGCTGCATCTGTTGTGAAAGGGAGAAAGGTAAAAGAAGGTGTGCGAGCACTCGTTGTACCTGGATCAAAAAGAGTAAGAGAAGCTGCGATGCAAAAAGGACTACATCACATATTTGAAGAAGCTGGATTTGAATGGAGAGAACCTGGATGTTCAATGTGTCTTGGAATGAATCCAGATCAAGTACCTGAAGGAGAACATTGTGCTTCAACTTCAAATCGTAATTTTGAAGGAAGACAAGGAAAAGGAGCACGAACACATTTAGTTAGCCCAGCAATGGCGGCAGCAGCTGCGTTATATGGTCATTTTGTTGATACTAGAAAGGAGAGTTATGATGGAGCCATTTCGTATTCATAAAGGTACTGCCGCAGTACTGATGAATGATAACATTGATACTGATCAAATTATACCGAAGCAATACTTAAAGAGAATTGAAAGGACGGGATTTGGAAAGTATTTATTCGATGAATGGCGTTATGATAATAACCGCCATGAAAACCCTAATTTTCCACTTAATGCACAAGATAGAAAAGGGGCAAGTATATTAATTACAGGTGATAATTTTGGTTGCGGTTCTTCAAGAGAACATGCTCCGTGGGCGCTTGCTGATTATGGTTTCCGCGTTATTATCGCCGGAGGGTTTGCGGATATTTTTTATATGAATTGTATGAAAAATGGTATGTTGCCAATTGTAATGGATAAAGAAATGCGAGAAAAACTTGCCAAAACGGATGCGAGAGAACGAATCGAAGTAGATTTAGAGAATGAAGTAATTACAACGAGTACGCACGTGTTCCATTTTACAATCGAGAAAATGTGGAAAGAGAAATTATTAAATGGTTTAGATGAAATTAGTATTACAATGCAATATGAACAGGGAATTGTAGAGTATGAAAGGAAAGTAGCTTTATATTAAGAAATAACGGAATGTTCAAAATGTATTTACATTCAGAATTAAGTATTATATACTATGTAAAAATTAGAGGAGAAAGGGAGTAAGTATTATGAATATCGTGCAACCTATTAAAATGCTTACACAACTACATCATCATACATAAAGCCCTTGAACCTAGCGTGAAAACGTGTAGGCACAAGGGTTATTCCCGTTGTACCTACACTCTACTAAAGAGCCTTGTAGGTATTTTGTCTACAAGGCTCTTTTTATTTTCGGTTTAGGTGAATGAAATAGGCATACATTAGAAAGGGAAAGGTGTGAGAGTTTAGATGACAAAATGGAAACGAGCAAACCCAAATGGAACGAGAGATTATTTATTCGAAGAATGTACGTTAATTGAAGAAGTGGAGCAAAAATTAAGACGTACTTTTTTAGAGAGAGGTTATGAGGAAATAAGGACACCTACAATTGAATTTTATGATGTTTTTGCCTTTCAAAGCAGGCCAATAGATGAAGAAAAAATGTATAAATTTTTTGATGAAAAGGGGCGGATTATCGTCTTGCGTCCAGATATGACAATTCCTTTAGCGAGAGTGATGGGAACGCAGAGGTGGGATACGCCGCTTAAACTGACGTATAGTGGGAATGTATTTCGGGCGAATGAGTCCCTTACCGGAAAATATAATGAAATTGTGCAAAGTGGTATTGAAATTATCGGGATTGATAATGTAAGAGCTGAAATTGAATGTGTCATAAGCGTCATTCAATCACTTCAAAAGGTGAAGGTGAAATCTTTTACCATAGAGATTGGGCAAGTGCAGTTATATAAATGTATTGTAAAAAAGCTCTCCATTCATGAAGAAGAAGAGAAAGTACTTAGAACGTATATAGAAAGTAAAAATTATGCTGCTCTATCAAATTTTATTAGAGAAAAGAAATTAGATCGATGTGATGAAACCGTAAGATTACTTGAGAAATTACCAAGGCTATTTGGGAATTTAGAAGTGATTGAGGAAGCAGAAAAACTCGCCTCAAGTAATGAAATGAAAATGGCTATTGCAAGAGTGAAAGAAATATATGAAGCAATTGAAAAACTAGGCTATGGATCTTACATATCAATCGATTTAGGTATGATTCAACATTTGGATTATTATACAGGTGTTATTTTCAAAGGGTATATATATGAAATTGGAGAAGAAATTGTTAGTGGCGGAAGATATGATGAGTTAATTGGGAATTTTGGGGAAATGCAGCCGGCTGTTGGACTCGCGGTGCAAGTAAATCAAATTGTGAAGGCGCTGCAAGAGCAGCAAAAACCATATGAAAGAAAGAGAATAGATATTATTATTCATTATGAGTTAAATAGATTAGCAGAAGCGGAAAGATTACGAATTTTACTTCAAAAGGACGGGAAAAAAGTAGAGCTATCTTTATTTTCTAATGTAAACGACACCTTTCAATTTGCAAGAAAAAATCAAATAGTAACGGTCGTTGAGGCAAAGAACGAATCACTAGTGGAATATGTATGGAAAGAGAAATGGGTAGTCCAGAAGGAAGGAGAAACTTCATGCGTAACATTCAAATTGCGTTAACGAAAGGAAGATTAGAAAAACATGTGATTCCACTCTTTGAGCAGATTGGAATTGATTGTTCAGAGCTCAAAAATAAAGGACGAAAGCTTGTCTTTCAAAGTAAAAATACAGATATCTCATTTATTTTAGTGAAAGCAGTAGATGTTGCTACTTATGTAGAACATGGAGTAGCTGATATTGGGGTCGTTGGAAAAGATATTTTAATGGAAAACGAGAAAGATATTTATGAAATGTTGGATTTAGGAGTAGGCGTGTGTAAGTTTTGTGTTGCTTCTATTCCTACTTATAACCCAAAGAGCTACTGGAAGAAACGTATTGCGACGAAATATCCACATATTACTTCTAACTATTTTCATGATAAAGGGGAGGATGTAGAAATTATAAAAATAGAAGGTTCTGTAGAAATCGCTCCTATTCTTGGATTGGCAGATGCGATTGTTGATATTGTTGAAACGGGAAAAACATTACAAGAAAATGGACTCATTGTATTTGAGGAAATGTATTCTATATCTGCTCGAATGATTGTAAATAAGGCAGCATTAAAAACTAAAAAAGACGAAATATTCAGTATTATAAATGTAATGGAGCGAGAAATTTTGTCAGAAAAATAGGGGGACTTGTAATGGAGATAGTTTGTGAAGATTTTCAAAAGGCGTTATCGAAAATAAAATTGCTACGAGAAAACGCTAATATAATAGAAGAAACTGTTCAAAGAAGTGTAAGCGAAATCGTTCAAAATGTAAGGGGAAGTAAGGATGAGGCCCTATCTTTTTATACAAAAAAATTTGATGGTGTAAAGATTAAAGAGTTTCGTGTAAGTGAAGAAGAAATAAAACAAGCGAGTATGTTTGTAGAGAATTCATTTTTAGAAGCGTTGCAAGAGGCGAAGAAAAACATTATTTCATATCATGAAAAGCAAAAAAGGCAATCCATATTCGATTGCGCGAGTAAAGGCATCATTAGAGGACAAATCATTCGGCCGTTAGAAAATGTAGGGGTATATGTGCCGGGCGGAACTGCTTCGTATCCTTCGTCAGTATTAATGAATGTATTGCCAGCAAAACTAGCTGGTGTGAAAAAGATTGTAATGGTAACACCCCCGAGAGATGGAGGAATTGATCCACATGTTTTAGTTGCTGCAAGCCTTGCAGGAGTAGATGAAATTTATACGATAGGTGGTGCGCAAGCAATTGCTGCTTTAGCATACGGGACGGAATCGATTCCGAAAGTGGATAAAATAGTTGGACCGGGAAATTTGTACGTCGCTCTGGCGAAACGAGAAGTATACGGAATAGTAAATATTGATATGATTGCTGGACCCTCAGAAATTGTAGTTATCGCTGATGAAACCGGCAATGCAAAATATATTGCTGCTGATTTATTATCACAAGCAGAACATGACGAGAGAGCAACAGCAATCTGTATTACAACGAATATAGAGTTAGCAAAAGAAGTAGAAAAAGAGATAGAAAGACAGTTAGAAACATTACCAAGAAGTGAAATCGCCCGTGAATCGATAAATAGAAATGGAGCTATTTTTATCGTTCCTTCTTTAGATGAGGCACTAAAGTTATCGAATGAAATTGCCCCGGAACATTTAGAGTTACATATAAAAGAACCGATAAATGCTCTAGCCTATGTGAAACATGCAGGATCTATCTTTCTTGGACCATATGCCCCGGAACCACTCGGTGATTATTTAGCGGGACCGAATCACGTATTACCGACAAGTGGAACGGCAAGGTTTTTCTCACCATTATCAGTTGATGATTTCTTGAAAAAATCAAGCTTTCTATCTTATACGGAGGAAGCGTTAAGAGATGTACAACATCATATTGTAGAACTTGCCAATAAAGAAGGGTTACATGCGCATGCGAGAGCAATTCAAATAAGATTTGAGGAGGAAGAATAATGCGTGAGTCCAGTCAAATACGTGAGACGACAGAGACAAAAATAAAATTAAGTTTGCAACTTGATGAAGGCAAGAACGTTTCTGTACAAACGGGAGTTGGATTTTTTGATCATATGCTAACTTTATTTGCAAGGCATGGAAGATTTGGTTTGCAAGTGGAAGCGGAAGGTGATGTATTCGTTGATGCACATCATACAGTTGAAGATGTTGGAATTGTACTCGGAAATTGTTTGAAAGAAGCGTTGCAAAATAAAGAGGGGATTAACAGGTACGGCTCAGCATATGTACCGATGGATGAATCTTTAGGTTTTGTCGCAATTGATATTAGCGGGCGCTCATATATTGTATTTCAAGGAGAATTAACGAATCCGAAGCTAGGGGATTTTGATACAGAACTAACAGAAGAATTTTTTAGAGCAGTCGCTCATGCTGCCAATATTACATTACATGCTCGCATTTTATACGGAAGCAATACACATCACAAAATTGAAGCGTTATTTAAAGCATTTGGTAGAGCGCTTAGAGAAGCGGTCGAAAGAAATGCCAACATTACTGGTGTAAATTCAACGAAAGGGATGTTGTAATTGATTGCCATTATAGATTATGGAATGGGAAATATTCGTAGTGTAGAACAAGCATTAAAATATATTGGAGCAGCGTACATCGTAACGAGTGATAAAGAAGAGATTTTTAGAAGTGATGGAGTGATTTTACCAGGAGTAGGTGCATTTCCAAAAGCGATGGATGTATTGGAAGAAAAAGATTTAGTGCGTGTGTTAAAAGAAGTTGGGAGTTCAGGAAAACCACTTCTAGGTATTTGCTTAGGAATGCAGCTTTTATTTGAAAAAAGTGAGGAACTACAAGACTGTAACGGATTGAATTTATTACCAGGTATCATTCGGAAATTAAAAGTTCCTTATAAAATTCCACATATGGGATGGAATGAGTTAAAGAAAGAGGGAGAAATAGAGCTTTGGAATGGAGTAGAGGACGGTTCTTTCGTATATTATGTCCACTCTTATTATGCAGATTGTTCGAATGAAATTGTGTATGGAATAAGTGATTATGGAGTGAAAGTACCTGGTTTTGTAGCAAAAGGAAATATATATGGCGCACAGTTTCATCCTGAAAAAAGTGGTGACATTGGAATGCAAATGTTGAAAAATTTCAAAGGAGTGGTAGAATCATGGAAATCTTCCCAGCTATCGATTTAAAAGAGGGACGATGCGTTAGACTTTATCAAGGAGAGTTTAGTAAAGAAACAGTAATGAATGAAGATCCGGTTGCACAAGCGATTATATTTGAAAAATTTGGAGCGAAAACACTACACATTGTTGATTTAGATGGTGCAATTGCTGGCGAGTCGTTAAACTTGTCCGTCATTGAAAAAATTTGCAAGGCAGTACGTATTCCTGTACAAGTTGGAGGAGGAATTCGATCACTTGTAGCGGTAGAGAAGTTATTTTCAGTAGGGATAGATAAAGTGATTTTAGGAACAGCTGCTCTTTATGATAAGGCATTTTTAGAAGAAGCAGTTCGTCTATATAAAGAAAAAATCATTGTTGGAATTGATGCGAAAAATGGTTTCGTAGCAACGAGAGGCTGGCTCGATGTGTCTGAAATTTCTTATATTTATTTAGCGAAGCAAATGGAGAATGTAGGTGTTCAAACGATTGTGTTTACGGACATTTCGAAAGACGGGACACTTGCAGGGCCGAATTTTGAGCAATTAGAGTTACTACAAAAAAGCGTAGGTCTGCGTCTCATTGCTTCTGGAGGAGTGGCATCTATTCAAGATGTGAAGAAATTAAATGATATGAATATATACGGCGTCATAATTGGTAAGGCACTTTACGAGAAAACGATTGATTTAGAAGAAGTGTTACAGGTAACAAAGTTATGTTAGCAAAACGCATTATTCCATGTCTAGATGTGAAAGAAGGGCGAGTCGTAAAGGGTGTAAATTTTATAGGATTACAAGACGTCGGTGATCCTGTTGAAATAGCTGCCTTATATAATGATGCGGGAGCAGATGAAATTGTATTTTTAGATATTACGGCAACGCATGAAGGTCGAAAAACGATTATAGACGTTGTAGAAAAAACAGCTTCAAAAGTATTTATTCCTCTTACAGTTGGAGGAGGGATTTCAAGTGTGAAAGATATGTACAAATTACTAAGAGCTGGAGCAGATAAAGTATCAATCAACTCAGCGGCAGTGCGAAATCCAAAGCTAATCGAAGAAGGGGCAGAACACTTTGGCTCACAATGTATTGTCGTAGCAATTGATGCTAGAAAAGTAGCAGAAGATAAGTGGAATGTATATGTGAACGGCGGGAGAGTTGATACGGGAATGGATGCTATCGAATGGGCGAAGCGCGTCGTTATGCTCGGGGCAGGTGAAATTCTATTAACGAGTATGGATGCAGATGGAACGAAAAATGGATATGACCTTCGTTTAACGGAAGAAATTTCAAAAAGCGTTTCCGTACCAGTCATCGCGTCAGGTGGATGTGGTCATGCTGATCACATTATAGAAGTCTTTCAAAAGACAACAGTCGACGCAGCACTAGCGGCATCGATCTTTCATTATGGTGAGGCGACAGTGCAGGACGTAAAGAGAAAGTTAAAAAATGCAAATGTTGAGGTGCGGTTATGAAACCTAACTTTTCAAAAGGATTAATACCGGTAGTTGTCATCGAAGAGGATACGAAAGAAGTTTTAATGCTAGCTTATATGAATGAAGAAGCGTATGAAAAGACGCTAGAAACGAAAAGAACATGGTTTTATTCCCGCTCGAGACAATCTTTGTGGAATAAAGGAGAAACATCAGGAAATGTCCAATATGTGCAATCTCTTTATTTAGATTGTGATCAAGATTCAATCGTTGTTGTCGTAAAGCAAGTAGGACCTGCTTGTCATACGGGAGAAAAAACATGTTTTCACTACAAAATTATATAGGGGGATACATATGGGAAATGCCTTTAAATTACTATTTGAAACAATTGAAGAACGAAAGGAAAATCCACTTCCTGAATCATATACAAATTACTTGTTTTCAAAAGGAGAAGATAAAATTTTAAAGAAAATTGGTGAGGAATGTTCTGAAGTAATCATCGCATCTAAAAATAATGACAAAGAAGAGTTAGTGAAAGAAATGGTTGATGTATTGTATCACTGCTTCGTTTTATTAGCTGAAAAAAATATATCATTAGAAGATATCATGGAGGAAGTGATAGAAAGAAATGGAAAGCTTTCGAAAGTAGGGGACAGAAGAGAAATAGATACTTTATAAGGGGGAAATGTAGATGAAGGTGGATTATCACATTCATTTAGAAGAAGGGCCATATTCAATAGGGTGGCTAGCTAAAATAAATGAAGCACTACAACATTATGAACCACTTAAAGAAGAAAAACATTCTATGGAATGGCTTGTGAAAACACAAGAACGCCTGCAAAGACGTGTGAAGGAAGGGCCATTTACAACGAAATGGATTGATTTATATTTAGAAGAAGCTTTGCGAAAAGGTATAAAAGAAGTTGGTATCGTCGATCATTTATACCGTTTTTATGAAGCGAAAGAATACTATGAAAGATATGTCGATATTAGTGATTCTAAGCTTGGACGTTTGCAGAAGGAATGGTTAGACCAAGTAAGGGTAGCGTCACTACATGATTTTACAAAAGCAATTGAAGAAGCGAAAGAACGATGGAGTAAAAGAGGGGTTACGCTTAAACTTGGAATTGAAGCGGATTATTTTATTGGTGGTGAACAAGAATTACAATCTTTACTGGCATTAGGAGACTTTGATTATGTAATTGGTTCTGTTCATTTTTTAAATGGATGGGGATTTGATAATCCAGACACGAAAGAATATTTTGAGCAACATGACTTATGTGCTTTATATGATACGTTTTTCAAAACTGTAGAGAGTGCGGTTCGCTCTGAGTTATTTGATATTATAGCTCATCTTGATAACATAAAAGTATTTAATTATCGGTTAGATGAGAATGAACAACTTTCTTATTATAAGGAAATTGCGCGTACATTAGTAGAAACAAATACGGCAACGGAAATAAATGCGGGATTGTACTATCGCTATCCTGTGCGAGAAATGTGCCCGAGTCCGCTGTATTTACAAGTATTAGCTAAGCATGGTGTTCCGATTACTCTCTCCTCGGATGCTCATTATCCGAATGATTTAGGGAAATATGTGGAAGAGAATATAAATACATTACGTAATCATGATATTCCTCACTTAGCTACATTTACGAAAAGAGTAAGAACGATGAGATTACTGGAAGAAGTAGTAACAATTTCAAAATGAACTACGATTTTTTGATGAAAACCCTCCTTTTTGTTCAAAATAAGAAAGAATAAAAAGGAGGGAAAGAAATGGCGAAACAACAAAATAAACAAAATGTACAAGGTGCACAGCAACAATCGTATACTTCTGAAACAACGAATACTGCTCAGTCAGTTATTGAGGAGCAAATTAGCGATACAGTTGCAGAAGGAACGATTGATGTGAAGCTCGGAAAAGCATCGCAGGAAAAAGCGTAAGAAGAGGGGAGAGTTACATCTCCTCTTTTTTCATGGAAAAGTGTCGATTTTCAAAACTATAATCAAATTCCTTGGTTTTTATATGTGGATTTCTTACAATGAAATATAAGAGATATCTTATTTTCTATAGAAGAGGTGTTAGTAGTGGCAAAAATATTAGTAGCAGGGAAAATTCCAGCAATCGGATTAGACTTATTAAAAGATCATGATGTAGAAATGTATGATAAAGAGGCGCTAATTTCTTTAGATGAATTAACAGAGCGTGTAAAAGATAAAGATGCATTATTAAGCCTACTTTCTACAAAGGTGACAAAAGAAGTGATTGATGCGGCACCTAATTTGAAGATTGTTGCAAACTACGGTGCTGGTTACGATAATATTGATTACTCGTATGCCGGAGGAAAAGGGATTGCGGTAACGAATACACCGAAAGTATCAACTGAAGCGACAGCAGAATTAACATTTGCACTTCTTTTAGCAGCTGCACGTAGAATTCCTGAAGGTGATACGCTATGTCGTACAACTGGATTTAACGGATGGGCTCCATTATTTTTCTTAGGCCGCGAAGTACATGGTAAAACAATTGGAATTATTGGCCTTGGAGAAATCGGAAAGGCAGTTGCAAAGCGTGCGAAAGCGTTCGGAATGAATGTTTTATATACAGGACCAAATCGAAAACCTGCAGCTGAAAGTGAACTGGAAGCAACATATGTAACATTGGAAGAATTGTTACAAACGGCAGACTTTATTACAATTAACTGTGCGTATAATCCGAAATTGCATCATATGATTGATGAAAAGCAGTTTAAAATGATGAAGAAAACAGCGTACATTGTAAATGCCTCACGTGGACCAATTATGAATGAAGCGGCACTTGCTCAAGCATTAAAAACGAATGAAATTGAAGGGGCAGCTCTTGACGTGTTTGAATTTGAACCGAAAATTACAGAAGAGCTAAAAGAATTAAAGAATGTAGTACTTGCTCCTCACGTAGGAAATGCAACATTTGAAACGCGCGATGCGATGGCTGAAATGGCAGTAAGA
The DNA here is from genome assembly GCF_921008455.1 of Bacillus basilensis. Classification (NCBI taxonomy): domain Bacteria; kingdom Bacillati; phylum Bacillota; class Bacilli; order Caryophanales; family Bacillaceae; genus Bacillus; species Bacillus basilensis. The sequence goes on from NZ_CAKLBZ010000001.1 coordinate 1,385,590, forward strand.
AATATTTTAGCCGTATTAAACGGTGAAGAGCCTGTAACACCTGTAAATCAAAAAGTATTGGTTACAAAATAAAAAGAAACCTTCCGGAATCGGAAGGTTTTTTTATTTTTCTTTATTTGCTCTTTTAGATGGTCTTTGTCTAAGAAATTGAGATAGCATATACAAAATATATAGTGGAATAGCAATGAATAAGAAAACAGAAAAATTACCGAACCCTGTTTGGTACATTGTAATAATGATTCCAACTAAAAATAGTGTAATAATGATGCTATATCGTGGAATTGGTACATCTTTTAAACTTGGGATACGAATGCGGCTTACCATTAAAAATGCGAACGTTACAAATACTGTAATAAGAACGATTTTTGGAATGGTATGTGAAAATAATGTTAAGAAAGCAACAAGCCCACCCGCTGCTGTAATCGGTACCCCAGTGAAATATTTCATTGAAGTAGAAGATGGTGTTACATTAAATCGTGCTAAACGATATGCCCCGAAAAGAGGGAATAATCCCGCTATGTATAGACCGATGATTCCGTAGTTGGAGAAAGATGTGTAATACATTAAAACAGCAGGTGCTGCACCAAATGTTACGACATCTGCAAGTGAGTCGAGCTCTTTTCCCATTTGTGAATCAACACGTAATAAACGAGCAACACGCCCATCAAGACTATCTAACATCATCCCGATAAGTACTAAAATAGCAGCTGATTTATAATATCCTAAAGATGCATAGCCGATTGACAAGAATCCACTATATAAATTTCCGAGCGTAAATAAGTTTGGAATAGCTGCTCTATACAAAATCTGATCCCTTGCTTTCTGTAATAAATTCTTAATTAGTGTATGAAAGTTTACTTATTTTATCATACCATAAATTTCTTCCTCATACGAAAGAAATTCCCAATTTGTGAAAGATTTCATAGAAGAATGATTTGAAAAATAAGTAAAAAAAAAAGCAACTTTTATAAAGTTGCTTCTTGTATTATTCAAATCTCGTTGTCATCGTTCCGGTTTTATACCGATTGTTAGGATCGAAACGTAATAAATCTCCATAAATGAGTTTGTCGGAGAGTTTCAATTCAGTTTTTGATTTTTCAATATTTGGTTGACATAATGAAATGTCCGCCTCTTCACCTGTATTTCGTTTATAGCACATGTTTTTTGTATAAACATAATCTTTTGAAACGAAGCTACCATCACGCATTACCATAAGTGGGTCTTCTTCTTTAATAAATAAGTCAGTTCCAAATTCAACTGATTGATTTGTTTTAATACCAAGTAAATGAAGTAGCGTTGGTTTAATATCAATTTGACCAGATACTTTAGAAATGACTTTTCCTTCTTGACCAGGTACATGAATAATGAGAGGGACGCGTTGTAATTGCATAGAATCAAACGGTGTAATAGCGTCTTTCCCAAGGAATTGAGCCATAGCTGCGTTATGATTTTCAGAAATACCGTAATGGTCTCCATAAATGATAATAACTGAATTATCATACAGTCCATCTTCTTTTAATTGTTTAATAAACAGTTTAAGAGCTTCATCCGTGTAACGAACAGTTGGGAAGTAACGGTTTACAACACCACTTTCTGAATTAAACTCATCAACATATTGATCTTCTGGATTTAGAAGAAATGGAAAATGGTTTGTTAAAGTAATGAATTTTGTATAGAACGGTTGTGGTAAAGATTTTAGTTGTGGAATAGATTGTTCAAAGAACTCTTTATCTTTTAACCCCCAACCGACAGACATTTGTTCTGTGCCTACGTAATCATTTAAATTAAAGTAACGATCATATCCAAGTGCAGGATACATTACATCACGATTCCAAAACGTTTTATCGTTTGAATGGAAGACAGCAGAAGAATATCCGTATTTCTTTAATTGTTCTGGTGTAGCTGTATATTCATTTGTTGCATGAGTAAAGAATACAGAACCGCGGTCTAACGGATAAAGTGAATTTTCAACGATAAATTCAGCATCAGAAGTTTTACCTTGTCCTGTTTGATGATAGAAGTTATCGAAATAAAAACTATCTTTAATAAATTCATTTAAAAATGGAGTAATTTCTTTTCCATTTATTTTTTTATTAATAACAAAACTTTGTGTAGATTCCATTGAAATCAAAATTACATTTTTACCTTTGGCAGCCCCAAATAAGTTCTTATCAACTTGTTTATCTTTTGAGTCTGTATAGTTTTTAATTTCGGAGAACCCGTCCCCACTTGCAAATACACGTTCAGCTGAAGATTTCGATTGAAGTGTAATATCGAATAGATGATATGTGTATAAACCTAAATTTTTCACGACAGTTTGACGGTCAAATGAGCGTGAGAACATTTGTGGTTTATAAATAACGGAAACAACAACCTGTAGTGCTAATAGAGCTGTTACACCGCTAAAGAAAGTTCGCTTCTCAGAGCGAGAAAGCGGCGTCTTGTCGCAAAATGCCGGGAATTTACGCGAAAGAAACATTAAAATAATCGCATCTGCAAATAAAAGTAATGTTTTATACGTAAAGAGTTCTTTTATACTTGTCCCTAAATCAGCCATATTATTTGTTTGGAATAATACTGGGAACGTAACGAAATCGTTATAAAACCCATAGAACATTGCATTTCCGAATAAAATGAATGATAGTATAAAACTGATTCCAATTATAATGCGGTTTCGGTGCTTAGATGCAAATAAAGCAAAACCGAAAAATAAAAGTAACGCAGCCAGTGGATTAATAAAAAGCATAAACTCTTCAAAGAAATTATCAATTTTAATATCAAATGCTAGCTTGTACACAATATATGTTTTTATCCATAATAAAACGACTGCAACGAGTGCAAATCGCAGTTTTGGAAACAGACGTTGTAGCATAATATACTCCTCTCTTAAAAAGCATGACAGTTCTTGTGAGCCGGTTTGAGTGGCGCCTCATTTTATATATACGAACAGTCCTTTGTTATTATGTTTATTATACTATGAGTATCATTATACGAAAATAAAAGAGAGTTGTGGGCTTTTTTATAATAATTGAGTAGAAAAAGGGCAGTGGGAGACAATAAAACGGAGTTTCTATGTATGATAATTATCGTGCGTAGAAAGAATCGTGTAACAATACGGAGGTTATAATGCGAAAATTATTATATTGTATAGTATGCAGTAGTGTTATACTTTTTGCTTCACCGAGTGTGTTGGTAGCCCAATATGATGCACCTCTTATGGAAGATGCCCTTTATTCTGTTTTATTTCCAAAAATAAATAAAGCAATTGAAAAACAATATGGGAGCTTGAAGCCGTATCAATGTCCAAAAATTATTAGTTTAAAAAAAGTGTATAGCGGTACATATTTATTTCAAGCGGCTATTGAAGTAACGAAGTATGAACGAGTCGCTGGAAAAATTGCTCCACCATTTGAGAAGGTAACGATTACATTTAATAACGACGAAGGCGAATGGGAAGTGACAAAGATTTTAGTAAAGCGCTTACCGAATGATACGAAACTAAACTGTAAAAAAACAATATAAAAAATTGTTTGACAAATAAAATGGTCCTTTGGTATTGTTAATAGCAACAATTAGATGTTTGAAAATTAAATAGACTTACCTCATCTACTCTCAAAGGTAGAGGCCGCGATAGGAAAGAGTAAGCTATGGGAGATTTAATGGAATCTGTGATCATAGGTTGAAAGGGACTATTGCCGAAATATAAGAATAACCATCTTATTCATATATTGGGACTGCATTGAATAAATGTAGTACTGTCATAAGATTTATTTTATGGAGAGCTATTTGGAGATGTTGATGCGGTTTCTTATTTTGAGGAGATAACAACTCGTTTATTTTTTCAATATATATTTTTCCTAATAAGAAACGCGTGTGAACATTGTTCCGCGCGTTTTTTGTCTATCTAAAAGCGTGCTGCAATGAATAGAAGATTGGGGTTATGAGTTTTAGAGGAAATAAGGGAGGAATTCAAATGTATTTACACGGCACAAGCCGAATCAATGGGCAAGGACACTTAGAAATTGGAGGGTGCGATACGACGCAGCTAGCAAAACAATACGGAACACCGCTTTATGTATACGATGAAGAGTCAATTCGAGGAAAGTGCCGCGCGTTTCATCGTGCTTTTAAAGAAAGTGGGTTCTCTTATCAAGTAGCATATGCAAGCAAGGCGTTCTTGTGCATGGAGATGTGCCGAGTAGCTCGTGAAGAGAATATGTCATTAGACGTTGTTTCTGGAGGGGAATTATATACTGCGCTTCAAGCAGGATTTCCGGCATCGCGTATTCATTTTCACGGCAATAATAAAACAGAAGAAGAGATCGTGATGGCTCTTCAGGCGAATATTGGTTGTTTTGTCGTAGATAATTTCTTGGAATTAGAAATTTTGCATGATTTAGCAGTGCAACACGGGAAATTTGTGAACATATTAATCCGTGTAACGCCTGGAGTAGAGGCACACACACATGAATATATTACAACAGGTCAAGATGATTCGAAATTTGGATTTGGCGTTTCAAATGGTCAAGCGATGCAAGCCATTGAACTTGCTTTACAAAAATCAAATTATAATGTGTTAGGAATTCATTCACATATCGGATCGCAAATATTTGAAACGGCTGGATTTGTTCGAGCGATTGAAGTTCTTCATCAATTTTTAGAAGAAGTGAGAGAGCGAACGAACTATGTAGTAAAAGTGCTAAATGTGGGCGGAGGATTCGGAATACGCTACACAGAGTCAGATACACCATTAACTCTTGAGACATATGTGCGAGCTGTAACAAGTGCAGTGAGAGAACAATTTACAGTATATAATTATCCATTGCCAGAAATATGGGTTGAGCCAGGCCGTAGTATTGTAGGTGATGCTGGAACGACAATTTATACAGTCGGATCTGTGAAAGACATTCCTGGTATTCGGAAATATGTATCAGTGGATGGTGGGATGACTGATAATTTAAGACCAGCTTTATATAACGCTCGTTATGAAGCTATGTTAGCAAATCGAGGGAATGATGAGAATGAGGAAATCGTTTCGATTGCTGGGAAGTGCTGTGAGAGTGGAGATATGTTGATTTGGGATATTACTCTACCGAAAGTTGCTTCTGCCGATTTATTAGCAGTTTCTTGTACGGGAGCATATGGGTACTCAATGGCAAATAATTATAACCGTATTCGAAGACCAGCCGTCGTCTTTGCAAAAGGTGGAACATCTCAAATTGTTGTAGAGCGCGAAACATATGAAAATATTATTGGGAACGATCGCATACGTATTAAAGAACTTGTTTAAATGGGGAAAAGGAGTTGTTCGGATGGGCAATTCCTTTTTTATAAAATAAAATAATTAAAATATATCGGAAAACTAGGATTGAAAAAAATCAGAATTATGATAAAATACAAATACAAAGCTTATCAAGAGAAGCGGAGGGAACTGGCCCGACGAAGCTCGGCAACCTGCTTATAGAAAGCAAGGTGCTAAATCCAGCAAAATGGAATCCATTTTGAAAGATAAGGTAAAATATATTACCGAACAGTCTTTTCGAAATGGGAAAGATTTTTTTTATGAATAAAAAGGGGGGCTGTTCGCGTGAGTGTACGGGAACATTATGAGGAAGTATCTGAGAAAATTCAAGCGATGCTTGCTGATATGAAATATGGTTCAATTACAATTGTTGTGCAAGATGGAAAAGTCATTCAATTAGAAAAAAGTGAAAAAGTACGTTTAAAGTAAAAAAGCGCTGACTAGAAAAACTAGAGGCGGTTTTAACCTATTTTATTAGGTTAAAACCGTCTTTTTGCTTTTACAGGGGGAAAAAACATGTTGACGTATGAAACGTGGGAAGAAAATGCTGTTTCATTTTCAGAAGAAGATGAAACGAAAGGCGCGCTGTCAGTATTAAGTTGGGCTTATAAAGAGTATAAAGATGAAATTGTATACGCATGTAGCTTTGGAGTGGAAAGTATGGTATTACTGCATCTTATAAACCAAGTAAATCCATCTGCTAAAGTTGTATTTTTGGATACAAACGTACATTTTCAAGAAACGTATGAATTAATTCAAAAAGTGCGGGAACGATTTCCTTCATTGAATATTATAGAAAAACAGCCAAAACTTACACTTGATGAACAAGCAAAATTGCATGGTGATAGGCTGTGGGAAAACAATCCCAATCTTTGTTGTAAGATTAGAAAAATTTTACCTTTAGAAGAATCATTGGCAAATGAAAAAGCGTGGATATCAGGATTGAGAAGGGAACAATCAGAAAACCGTAAGCATACAAGGTTTATAAATCACGATCATCGCTTTCAATCTATTAAAGTTTGTCCGCTCATTCATTGGACGTGGAAAGAGGTATGGCGATATGTATACAAACATAGCTTGCCGTATAACCCATTGCATGATATTGGATATCCAAGTATTGGGTGTGAGAAGTGTACGCTGCCTGTAGGAGAGGGTGGCGATTCGAGAGATGGTAGATGGGCTGGGAAAGTGAAAACAGAATGTGGCCTTCATTACCAATAAGATGAATTTGAAAATAAAGCTAAGAGAGGGTATAGAAAATGAGTACAGTAAACGAATTAATAAATCGAATAGACGAGACATACGACGTATCACAAATTGAAAAAGAAATTCAACTAGATAACATTGCGTTAAGTGATTTAGAGCTATTAGCGACAGGGGGATATAGCCCGCTTACTGGTTTTTTAGGAAAGAAAGATTATGATTCGGTTGTAGAAACGCTTCGTTTAGCAAATGGGAGCGTTTGGAGTATACCAATTACATTACCAGTTATAGAAGAAGTTGCAGAGACTCTAAAAGCTGGAGAGGAAGTAAAACTTGTTAACGGTGGAAATGTATATGGTGTTATTCAAATAGAAGATGTTTTTGTGCCTGATAAGGAAAAAGAAGCGTTACTAGTGTATAAAACGACGGATGAGGCTCATCCTGGAGTGAAAAAATTATACGAAAGACCTAACGTTTACGTTGGAGGAGCTATTATTCTTACAAAACGTTTTGAAAATAATCCGTTTCCTTCTTATCATTTAGATCCAATTGAAACGAGGGAAGAATTTAAAAAACGTGGTTGGAAAACGATAGTTGGATTCCAAACGAGAAATCCGGTACATCGTGCCCATGAATATATTCAAAAATCTGCTCTTGAAATTGTAGATGGCCTCTTTTTAAATCCGCTCGTTGGAGAAACGAAGTCGGACGATATTCCTGCTGATGTAAGAATGGAAAGCTACGAAGTATTACTTCAAAACTATTATCCGAAAGATCGTGTCTTTTTAAGTGTATTTCCTGCAGCAATGCGTTACGCAGGACCGAGGGAAGCGATATTTCATGCATTAGTCAGAAAGAATTTTGGATGCACCCACTTTATTGTAGGACGTGATCATGCAGGGGTAGGAGATTATTACGGTACTTATGAAGCGCAAGAAATTTTTACAAAATTTACAGTGGAAGAGTTAGGGATTACACCGTTATTTTTTGAACATAGTTTTTACTGTGCGAAATGTGAAGCGATGGCTTCGACGAAAACATGCCCGCACGGGAAAGAGGATCATGTTATTTTATCGGGTACGAAAGTAAGAGAATTATTAAGAAACGGTGAAGTTCCGCCAAGTACATTTAGTCGTAAAGAAGTAGTGGAAGTACTAATTAAAGGTTTGAAAAAAGAAGTAGTAACAGAATAGGGAGAGAATGAGATGGACACGAATATTACTTGGCATACAGCTTCTGTTTCAAAAGATGAGAGAAGAGTGAAGAATGGGCATCATAGTTTTGTAATTTGGTTTACTGGTTTATCAGCTTCGGGTAAATCTACAGTAGCGAACGCGGTTGCTCGTAAACTATTTGAAAAGAATATTGGAAACTATGTACTTGATGGAGATAATATACGCCACGGTTTAAATAAAGACTTAGGTTTTTCTGAAAGTGATCGTATGGAAAATATAAGACGGATTGGCGAAGTGGCGAAGCTATTTGTAGATCAAGGTACTGTTGTTCTTACAGCGTTTATTTCACCGTTTCGAGTAGACCGAAAACAAGTAAGAGATCTATTAGCTGCCGATGAGTTTATAGAAGTATTTGTAAAATGTCCAATTGAAGAGTGTGAGAAACGTGATCCGAAAGGGCTTTATAAAAAAGCAAGAAAAGGTGATATTAAAGAGTTTACAGGTATCGATTCACCGTATGAGGAACCAGAGAAAGCGGAATTAATCGTAGAAACGCACAAGTATTCTATTGAAGAATGTGCAGAACAAATCGTGAAGTACTTACAAGAGCGTGGTTTTACCCCGCTATTTACCGGGCAGTAAAACTCCCATCTCAAAATTTGGCTAGGGCAAAGAAGTTAGGTGGGAGATGAACTGCCCGTAAATGCCCGATTGGTTCAACTAATAATCAGTGGAGGATGAACACTCCCCACTGATTAAAGTTTCACTTTATATAGGGGGATAAAAAATGAGTTATGAAAAAGTATGGGCTAACAATGAAAAATTAAATCAAACTGAGAAAAATAAATTAAAAAAAGATGGATTGGAAATCTTTAATGATATTCCTTACTATGCAGAGAATGGCTTCGAATCTATTCCGAAAGAAGAATGGGACGCATTCAAATGGGCAGGGTTGTATTTACAAAGACCGAAAGAAGCTGGTTATTTTATGATGCGTGTAAATATTCCTTCAGGGGTTATTACGAATGCACAGGCAGAAGTGCTTGCTTCTATCGCTGAGGATTATGGGCGCGACGTAATAGATATTACGACAAGACAAGCGATTCAGTTTCATTGGTTGGAAATTGGGCACATTCCAGATATTTTTAAAAGGTTAGCAAGAGTTGGGTTATCTTCAGCTGGGGCGTGTGGTGATATAACGCGTAATATTACAGGGAATCCACTTGCTGGCATTGATGCAAATGAACTGTTTGATACAACTGGTATTGTGAAAGAGGTATATGACTATTTCCAACATAATGAAGAGTTTTCTAACTTACCACGTAAATTTAAAATGTCTATTAGTTCTAACATTTATAACTCAGCTAACGCAGAGATTAACTGTGTTGCATTTACACCTGCTACGAAAGAAATAGATGGTGTGAAAAAAGTTGGTTTTCATATAAAAGTAGGCGGTGGATTATCAGCTCGTCCGTATTTAGCTGATGAATTAGATGTATTCGTTTTACCAGAAGAAGTGAAGGCAGTAGCGATTGGGATTGCTACGATATTCCGTGATTTTGGATACCGTGAAAAACGTCATTTAGCTCGTTTGAAATTTCTTGTTGCAGACTGGGGAGCAGAGAAGTTTAAAGAGAAACTAATAGAGTATACAGGACCATTGCAAAGTAAAGGAGAAAGTGCAGTCAAAGGCTGGAATGCAGGATACTTTTATGGTGTTCAAAATCAAAAACAAGAGGGATTAAAATATGTAGGTTTTAATGTGCCGGTAGGACGCCTACATGCAGAAGAAATGTTTGAAATTGCAAGAATTGCTAAACAGTATGGGAATGGACAAATTCGTACATGTAATTCGCAAAACTTCATTATTCCGAATGTTCCGCCAGAGAATGTAACTGGTTTGCTAAATGAACCGTTGTTTGAAGCAATATCAGCAAGTCCAAAATCGTTTATTGGTCATGCGGTTTCTTGTACTGGTATTGAATATTGTAATCTTGCTTTAGTAGAAACGAAAGAAAGATTGCGAAAAATTGCCGAATACTTAGATACACAAATTGCACTCGATGTTCCGGTTCGTATTCATATGGTAGGATGCCCGAATTCGTGTGGTCAACGTCAAATCGCTGACATAGGATTGCAAGGTGTGAAAATGAAAACGAAGGAAAAAGGAATCGTTGAAGCATTTGAAATATATGTAGGTGGAACGTTGTTAGATGGCGGTGCTTATAATCAAAAGTTAAAAGGAAAAATAGATGGCGAGGATCTACCTGATGTACTCGCATCATTTATAAGTTATTTCAAAGAAAATAAATTACCAGCTGAAACATTTTATGATTTTGTGGGCCGTGTGGGTGTAGAGACATTACAAATAGCGTTAAATAACGTGTTAGAAGAAGTAATAGCGTCTTAGGAGGGGCAATATGGATTTATATCGATTTGAAGCTGTATTAGTAAATAGTATTGTGCCAATTGTTGTTGTTGCTGAAAGTGAAGAACAGGCATTTAAGATGGCGGAGATTGAACTTGAAAAACATTTTTTACCGTTACCAGAGGTAAAGGAGATTGCTTTATTTGAAAAAAAGAAAATTCGAAAAAGCGCAGCCTTTGTTATTCACGAGTAAGGAACATTGAAATATGAAGAAATGAAAACTTCCATTCATATATAAGGATGGAAGTTTCACTTTAATAGTAGAAATGAGGAGAGATGATGGGAAAAGTATATATCGTTGGAGCGGGCCCTGGTGATCCAGATTTAATTACTGTAAAAGGATTGAAGTGTATTGAGAAGGCAGATGTTATTTTATACGACCGTCTCGTGAATAAAGAGTTGCTATCATACGCAAAGCCTGAAGCGGATTTGATTTATTGCGGGAAACTCCCGAATTATCACACGATGAAGCAAGAGACAATTAATACGTTTCTTATTAAATATGCGAAAAAAGGAAAAGTTGTAACGAGGCTTAAGGGCGGTGATCCATTTATATTTGGTAGAGGAGGAGAAGAGGCGGAAGCGCTAGCAAAGCAAGGTGTACCATTTGAAGTTGTCCCAGGTATTTCAGCTGGAATAGCTGCACCTGCATATGCTGGTATTCCGGTGACGCATCGTGATGCAAGTGCGAGTTTTGCTATTGTGACAGGGCATAGGAAAGAAGATGCTGAAGAGGAAGTGAAGTGGGAAAATTTAGCGAAAGGTATAGAGACTTTAGCTGTATATATGGGGGTTAGCAATTTACCCTACATATGTGAACAACTGATGAAGCATGGAAAAGATAAAAGGACGCCTGCTGCTATTATTGAGCGTGGAACGACATCTATGCAGCGCACAGTTGTAGGGACGTTAGGAACAATTGTAGATGTTGCGAAAAAAGAACAAATTCAAAATCCGAGCATGATTGTAATTGGAGAAGTCGTCCGTTTTAGAGAAAAAATCCATTGGTTTGAGAAACAGACAGAAAGTACGTATCAAGTAAGTGGAGTGTTATAAAATGAAAGCCGTCTTATATATATGTCATGGAAGTCGCTTGAAAGCAGCTAAAGAAGAAGCGGTTGCATTTATTACGTCATGCATGAACCGTGTAGAGGCAAGTATTCAAGAAGTTTGTTTTTTAGAGTTAGCGAGTCCAACTATTGATGAAGGATTCCGTACATGTGTGAAGCGTGGTGCTACAGAGGTTATTGTTATTCCAGTTTTTTTATTAGCGGCAGGTCATGTGAAAACAGATATCCCGTTTGAATTGGAGAAGTTAACTAATCAATTTTCGAATGTTAAAGTGACCTATGGTAATCCGTTTGGTGTATCAGAAACACTTGTTAAATCGGTGTATAGCGGAAGTGGCATTGAACAGGAAGATAAGAATGAAGTGACGTTACTTCTCGTTGCAAGAGGGAGTAGTGATCCTGAAGTATTAAGAGATATAAACTGGATCGCTTCTTTATTTCAAACGGAAGAGAAGATTAAAAAAGTAGAAGTTTGTTATTTAGCGGCTGCAGAGCCAAAATTTGAGGAGAAGTTAAAGGAAGTTGTAGAACGAAAAGAAAAGAACATCGTTGTGCTGCCTTATTTATTATTTACAGGTTTACTTATGAAACATATTGAAAAAGAAGTGCGCCAATATGAGTTGGATGAGATAAAAATAAGTCCGTATTTAGGAAAGAATGAAGCGTTTCAGTACATGTTAATTCAGAAAACGAAGAAATTATTGAAGGGAGATCAATATGTATCCACTTACAGTGCGAGTTGAGAAGAAACGTGTTGTTGTCATTGGTGGAGGGAAAGTCGCGGGATTTAAAATTATTCCTTTACTAAAACAAGGTGCAGATATAGTTGTGATAAGTCCTGAATTGGATGCGAATTTAGTGAAACTTGTAGAAGAAAAGAAAATTCGTTGGTATCAAAGGGAGTATGAAAAAAGTGATATTAAAGACGCTTTTTTAGTTGTTGCAGCGAGTAGTGATGCTGTATTAAATGAACAAATTGCTGAAGATAGCGCAGAGAATCAATTAGTAAATGTTATTACGAACCCGGAAAGTGGTAATGTTCATTTTCCGGCAGCGATTCATCGTGGGTTACTGAATGTGGCTGTTTCTACCGGAGGGGCAAGTCCGAAACTTGCAAAAAAAATTCGTGATGATATCGCAAATAAATATGATGAGGCGTATGAAGCGTATCTTGATTTTTTATACGAAGTTAGAGTAAAAGTGAAAGCATTACAAATAGAGAAAAGGCAGAGAAATATATTGTTGCAAGAGGTATTAAAGTCGATATATGTTCAAAATGAACAAAAAAGAGAATTGTTTTTACAAGAATTAGAGAGAAGAGTTTATATAGGATAATGAATAAATTGTACTTTACAACTATAAAAATATAATTTATAATCACAAGTAACTTCAATAGATGAAATCGATGAGCAAGAAGAGTATGTATATTTGATACGTTCAGAGAGCTGGGGTAAGGTGTGAGCCCGGTACGATAAAATATACAGAATGGGCTTGCGAGAGGTATGTTGAACATTGTAGTAGGCAACCCGGGTTCCGCCGTTAAAAGGATAGAGTATCGGAGTTTTTCCTGTACTTGAACAAGTGGGATTTATCAATCCAATTGAGGTGGTACCACGGTATTAACATTACATATATCGTCCTCTACATGCATATTTGCGTGTAGGGGACTTTTTTATTTTCTAAAGGAGGTGTGCGAGTATGAAATGAAAGTGTATAATTAACAAAAGTTTAAATATTCAGAAAAGGAGAAATTATGATGAAAGAAACACAGCAATGGACGTCGAAAATAGGCTTTGTACTCGCAGCAGCCGGAGCCGCAGTAGGTCTTGGTGCAATATGGAAATTTCCATATGTTGCAGGTAATGGCGGGGGAGGCGCATTCTTCCTTGTATTTTTACTATTAACTTTATTTATAGGTATGCCGCTTCTTTTAGCTGAATTTGTTATTGGACGTAGTACGCAAAAAGAGGCAGTTACAGCTTATAAAGTACTCGTACCAAATAGTAAATTGTATCCTTGGATTGGTCGTATGGGAGTTGTAACTTGTTTTAGTGTACTCTCTTTCTATAGTGTTGTAGGTGGATGGATTTTACTGTACTTATACTATAGTGTTACAGGAAGCTTCTGGAATGGTGTTGTTGATTATGGGAAATTGTTTGGTGAAACGATTTCAAATCCAGCAAGTGCGATTGGAGCGCAATTTCTCTTTATGCTTTGCACTATTTTTGTTGTAAGTAAAGGTGTAGAAAAAGGGATAGAAAAAGCAAGTAAGTATATGATGCCGTTATTATTTATTTTATTTATTGCGATCATTGTTCGTGCATTAACACTTGATGGTGCTTTTGCAGGAGTAGAGTTCTTCTTGAAACCTGATTTTTCAAAGCTTACAGCAGATACGATTTTATATGCGATGGGACAATCTTTCTTCTCGCTAACAGTAGGTGCCTCGGTAATGGTAACGTATAGTTCGTATTTGAAGAAAGAAGAACATTTAGCTAAATCAGCAACATCTATTGTAAGTTTAACTGTTTTTATTACAGTACTTGCAGGATTAGCGATTTTCCCAGCGATTTTCGCATTAGGCGTTAAGCCGACTGAAGGACCAGGATTACTGTTTATCGTCCTTCCAGCAGTATTTGCGAAAATACCATTTGGACAATTTTTCTTCATTATGTTTTTAGTTTTATTCTTCTTTGCAACGTTAACATCTGCGATTTCCATGCTTGAAATTGTAGTAGCATCTGTTGCGAAAGATAATGAGAAAAAGCGTCCGTCAGCATCATTATTAATCGGTATTCTTATTTTTGCAGTTGGAATCCCGTCAGCGTTATCGTTTGGCGTTATGAGTGATGTGAAAATATTTGGGAAAACATTCTTTGACTTAGTCGATTTCTCAGTAAGTAACGTATTGCTGCCGCTAGGAGTACTAGCTATTTCGTTATTTGTACCAAATAAAATGAGTAAAGAAATGTTAATGAAAGAATTAGAAGTTACGGAAACGAAAGGGAAAACATTATTTAATATTTGGTTCTTCTTGCTTCGTTATGTTATTCCAGTAACTGTAATTATTGTATTTTTAAATGCGATAGGCGTATTTAAAATGTTTGCATAATAAAAAGACGGAGTTTTCTCCGTCTTTTTATTATGCTGTAGGTGTATTTAATAAGCGATTATATGCTTTATAAGCTGTGATGACTGCGAGGAATGATCCGATTAAAAATAATGCTGAATCGCCAAATGTAAATAGCCGGCCAATGTAAGTTTCTCTAGCTTCTTCTATTTTTTTGCTGTAATTGTGTATTCATATGATTCACCCCGTAAAATATAGGCATTTAGTTGTAGTCTATGTGGAATGTCTATAGTGTGTGAAGTGGAAATAAAAAACTCGGTATGCACCGAGTTTTTTTCTATAATCCGATATAAGGAGATGGATCAACTGCGTTTGTCTTGCCGACATTCCATTCTCCAAGGTGAAGTTCGAAGTGTAAATGCTGTCCGTATGATTGACCAGTGTTCCCCATAAATCCAAGTTGAGTTCCTTGTTTTACAGTTTGTCCATTTGATACAGAACGGCTACTCATATGAGCATATACTGTTGTGTATGTTTTTCCGTTAATACGGTGAGATAAGTACACAACATTTCCATAACTAGATGATAATTCTGAGCGAATAACAACGCCATCAGCAGCGGCAATAATCGGAACGGTTCCTGAAGCTGCGATATCGATTCCTTTATGGTTATCTATAGAACGCACGCCAAACCCAGAAGTTTTTGATCCAGCTGCTGGCTTAATAAAGCCGCCAATATTTGTATCGTGTGGTGTTGGAGCTGCTTGAGCTTTTTGAGCAGATGTAGTAGCTTGTTTACGAGCTTCTTCTGCCTTGCGGGCTTCCTCAGCTTTGCGAGCCTCTTCGGCACGTTTTTCCTCTTCAATTGCTTTTTGAACAGCTTGACGCTGATTTTCTAAAATACCTTTAGATTCTTCTAATCCTTCAATCTCTGAATCTACTTTTGCTACTTTCGTATGTAGATCGTTAATAAAGGTTTGCTGCTGTTGCTGATTCGTTTGCAACTCTTGTTGTTTTTGAGCTAATTTCTGTTCAGATTCTTTTAGCTGTTGCTCTTTTTTCTCAACAGCCTCTTTTTCTTTCGTCACAGCATTTTGGTCAGTTGTTTGTTTTTTCACAATATCGGTATCGTTGTTTAAAATTAAACTTACAGAGTACATATTATCAACAAGATCAGCAATGTTTGTAGAAGTTGTTAATACCTCTGTAATGATATTTGTACGAGGTTTTTCTTGCATAGATTGCAAACGTTGCTTAATAACTTCCTGACGTGTATCTATGTTTGTTTGTAATTGCTCTATATGTTTCTTTTTTTCAGCGATTACTTGTTGTGTTTTATTAATTTCTTTTTTTGTATCGTTTAATTCAGCCTCGTTTTTATTAATAGAAGTAGTTAAATCGTCGATTTTCTTTTGTAATTCTTGAATTTCCTTTTCTATTTGTTCTCTCTCGGCTGATTTATTTTGTAAGTCATTTTGTTTTCCTTCTAATTCAGATTGAATATTAGATAATTTATCTTGATTCGTTTCAGCGTATGCGGGTGAAAGTAACGGAGAAACAAAAATTGTTCCTGCTGCTAAAACGCTGAACGCTGCAAATTTCTTTTTCATGGTTGTCTGGCTCCTTTCCCTATGAATGTTATATATCATAAGAAGAAGAGTGTCTATCGTTGTAACCATAATGTAAAGAAAATTTTATAAAATTGCTAAGTTTTGTCGGAATTTATCATCTTTCAACGATAAATTTCATGTTAGGTGCATTTTTGAAATTTGTGTAATAAGGATGTATTTTTAAGTTATTTTGTAAAATAAAGGTAAAAATAGATTTGTTTTATGTAGTGAAATATTAGATAGAAACCCAATAAAACACTAGTAAGGGATCGTTCTCATGTGAGGTTTTCTGACATGGGTTTTGTTTTTGTCAAGAAAATTATTTGCATTCGAGCAAAGTTATTTTGTTGTCAGATTTAAAATTTTGATTTATGATTTTTAACAGGGACAAAATGTAGTGAATTGTCGAATAATATGTAATACTCTTAATTTCAAGTTTTATAAATATAGAATGAGAGATAGAGTGACACATCGAAGAGGGGGTTACAACAAATATGAAAAGAATAGGACTTGCATGGCAAATTTTAATTGGACTTGCCCTAGGTATCGCGGTGGGGGCAATTTTTTATGGCGATAGCACAGTTGTAGGATACCTAAAACCAATTGGTGATATTTTTATCCGATTAATTAAAATGATCGTTGTGCCGATTGTTGTAGCAAGTATTGTTGTTGGAGTTGCTGGTGTTGGCGATGTTAAAAAACTAGGCCGATTAGGCGGGAAAACAATTCTTTATTTTGAAATCATTACAACACTTGCAATTGTTATTGGTCTATTAATAGCGAATATTTTCCAACCAGGAAAAGGCGTGAATATGGATCAATTAACAAAGACTGATATTTCTAAATATGCAGAAACAACAGCTCAAGTACAAAGTCATTCGTTTGCAGATACATTTGTGAATATCGTTCCAACGAATATTATGAAATCATTGGTTGAGGGCGATATGCTTGCGATTATCTTCTTCTCTGTACTATTTGGTTTAGGAGTTGCGGCGATTGGTGAAAGAGGAAGACCGGTTCTTCAATTTTTCCAAGGTGTAGCAGATGCGATGTTCTACGTGACTAACCAAGTTATGAAATTTGCACCGTTTGGTGTATTCGCATTAATTGGTGTAACAGTTTCGACGTTTGGTTTATCTTCATTAATTCCATTAGGGAAATTAGTCATAGTTGTATATGGGGCAATGATCTTCTTCGTTGTAGTTGTCTTAGGACTTACAGCGAAAATATTTGGAATTAACATTTTCCAATTCTTTAAGATTTTGAAAGACGAACTGATCTTAGCATACTCTACAGCAAGTTCAGAAACAGTTTTACCGAAAATCATGGAGAAAATGGAGAAGTTCGGTTGTCCGAAAGCAATTACATCTTTCGTTATTCCGACAGGTTATTCATTTAACTTAGATGGATCAACTTTATATCAAGCAATTGCAGCAATTTTCTTAGCGCAAATGTACGGTATTGAATTATCCATTACACAACAAATTACATTATTACTTGTATTAATGGTTACATCAAAAGGTATCGCAGGTGTACCGGGCGTATCATTCGTTGTATTATTAGCAACACTTGGTACAGTAGGTATTCCAGCTGAAGGTTTAGCCTTCATCGCTGGTATTGACCGTATTTTAGATATGGCTCGTACAGCAGTTAACGTTGTAGGAAACTCTTTAGCAGCTGTAGTTATGTCTAAGTGGGAAGGTCAATATGACGCTGAAAAAGGACAAGCTTATTTGAAAGAGATTTCTGAAAAAGGTCAAGCAGCTTAATTATAGTTTGAACAAGCTCTCACATAATATGTGGGGGCTTTTCTATATAGAAGGGGAGCGGACGTAATGAAACGTAAATATGGTGACGGTTCTTCGTGGAAGCGACTGATAGAGAAGAATTATACGGTTAAGCAAGTGGAAGAAGGAATGCTAGGAATATTAGAAATAAAAAAGGTAAGAGAACCTAGTTGTAAAGAATATGATGGTAAAGAACTTTGTATCGCAGGGAATCAATATACGTGGATTCAATATTTCATAGACGGGAAAAACTTTGCGATTACAGCTATGTTAGATGATCAGAAAAAATTAGTGCAATATTATATCGATGTGGCAAAAGAATATAAAATTGACAACCGTGGTTTACCATATTTTGATGATTTATATTTAGATATAGTGTTATTACCGAACGGTAAAATGTATGTATTGGATGAAGATGAGCTAGAGGATGCTTATAAAAGTGGCGATGTTACAAAAGAAGAGTATGAGTTAGCTTGGTGCACTACAAAATGGATAAAAGCTGCTATAAAAAATAGTGAATTTTATTGGATTTCAATATTGGAAGAAGAAATCAAAAAGTTAAAATGATTGTTGTATTCAAATTTCTGCATAATTACCAAAAAAATCTATACAAAAAATAATTGACTTTTGTTTTGTAAGCGAGTAAAGTTAGGGAAGAAATTATTATTAAAAATAAATATGAAACCTTCTTATAAAGAGAGGCGGAGGGACTGGCCCTACGATGCCTCGGCAGCGGACTCGATTTCAGAGTGCTGTGCCAAATCCAGCAAGCATGTGCTTGAAAGATGAGAAGAGTGTTTCTTATAGATGTATAAGACCTCTTCTCATTGGAAGAGGTCTTTTGTTATTCATTAGAAAAAGGTTGAAACTAGGGAGAGATGGTACTTTGAAAGAAACGAGAGGAAATGGTTTGGCTTTATTACCACTTGGGATATTTTTGGCACTATTTATTGGTTCTGGAATTATTACAGGTGATTTCTATAAATTGCCGATACTTGTAGCAATTTCAATTGCTGTAGGAGTCGCTTTAGCAATGAATCGTAAAGAAAGCTTTAATATCAAAGTAGAACGATTTGCTAAAGGTGCAGGGAACCCAGATATTATGATTATGGTTTTAATCTTTGTACTTGCAGGAGCATTTTCTGAAACGGCAAAAGGGATGGGCGGCGTTGATTCTACAGTTAACTTAGCGTTATCAATTTTACCGCAAGGATTTATCGTAGCTGGAATTTTTGTTATAGGGGCATTTATTTCATTAGCGATGGGAACTTCAATGGGAACAATTGCCGCATTAGCACCAATTGCTGTAGGTATTAGTGGGCAAACTGATATCTCCATTGCACTTACGATGGCTACCGTTGTGGGCGGAGCGATGTTTGGTGATAATTTATCATTTATTTCAGACACAACAATCGCAGCTGTACGTTCACAAGGAACAGAAATGAAAGATAAGTTTAAAACGAACTTTTTAATTGTATTACCAGCGGCTATGATTACAATTGTACTATTAGTAATCATTACTTTAGGGAGCGATACGCAGATTAAAGCGCATAGCTTTGACTGGATAAAGATTTTACCGTATGCAGGAGTACTTATTACAGCGCTACTTGGTTGGAATGTACTTATTGTGTTAACTGGTGGAACTGTACTATCCGGCGTTATCGGTCTTTTAGATGGAAGTTACACGTTAGAGAGTTTCTTTAAAAGTGTAACGACTGGAATGGGCGGTATGATGGAGTTAGTATTACTTGCTATTTTAATTGGTGGTATGGTCGAACTGATTCAATATAATGGTGGTATTCAATATTTAATGAATATTTTAACTCGTAACATTCGTTCGAAAAAAGGAGCAGAGTTCGGTATCGCTGGCTTAGTGAGTATGACGAATATGTGTACAGCGAATAATACGATTTCTATTATTTTTACAGGTCCACTTGCGAAAAACATTGCAGATCAATATGAAATTGATCCTCGTAAATCAGCGAGTGTATTAGATCTTTTCTCATGTTGTGTGCAAGGGTTAATTCCGTATGGTGCGCAAATGTTAACGGCAGCAGGATTTGCGGCGTTATCTCCGATTGAATTGTTACCATATGCGTTTTATCCGATCTTAGTTGGAGTATGTGGAATTATTTCTATATTAATTGGTTTCCCGAGGTTTTCTAAAGTAGCGGGAAAGAAAGAGTATCACAAAACAGCATAATTTAAAATGAAGTTTATGAATAGTAACGAAAGCCGTACAGAGAATGTTCTCTGTACGGCTTTTTATTTGCGATAAAAGAGTGAATCATCCTATCCTACCGCATATTTTTACAAAAGGCTGAATGCAACTCAGTCTTAAGTCTGAGTCGAAAACGGTTCTTAAGCTCGTTATGGAAAAGTGAAAAAATAGTTAAGATAAGAGTATCAAATCGAAGGGAGGCAAGCACAAGATGAAACAATTTCTAGCGTTTATCGCGGCTGGTATTTTAGCTTTAATTGCTCTTGGCAGTCTTGCTGGTATTATAGGATTCGCAATTGGAGCAGGAGTTGTGTACTGGAGCTATAAATCATTTGTGCGAGCACAATCATTTTTTGGAAAGTTAGCTTGGGGTATTGTTGGTTTGATCGGCTTGTCCATCGCCCTTTCTCATTCCCCAGCTTTAATCGGTATCGCAGCATTAGTAGTTTTATACTACGGATACCGTGAGTGGAAAAAAGAAAAAAATGTAGTTGTTGATTCTGCACCAGAAAGTTCTAAACCATATAGCAACTTTGAAGATGAGTGGAACAAGTTAATGAAAAACTAATAAAAAATTAATAAAAACTAAATCAAATTGATAAAGAAGAAGAGAGGAAGATTATAATGAAACAATCTTTATTCGGACGTGTACGCGATGCAATTTTAGCAGATTTTCATAATGTGTTAGATGAGAAAGAAAGAAAAAATCCAATCGCGATGTTAAACCAATATTTACGCGATAGTGAGCGTGAAATAACAAAAATTGAGAAGTTAATTGAGCGCCACAAAACATTAAAATCTAATTTCGCTCGTGAGCTTGAGCAAGCACGTTATTTTGTTAATAAAAGATCAAAGCAAGCGATCGTCGCTCAAGAAGCAGGCGAATTACAACTACATGAGCGTGCGTTAGAAGAAGTAGCGTATTATGAAGGGCAAGTAACTCGATTAGAAGAAATGTATGCAGGTGTTGTAGATCAAATTGATGAGTTAGAGCGTCGTCTTGCTGAGATGAAAAATAAATTGAAAGAAATGCACGCAAAACGTATGGAATTAATGGCACGTGAAAATATGGCACATGCAAATCGTCGTATGAATACAGCGATGCATAAAATGGATGAAAATAATCCGTTCTTACGCTTTGAAGAAATTGAAGATCACATTCGTGACTTAGAAACTCGTATGAATGAAGAGCATGAACGTGACACATTTGATATGAAAATTGCAAAGCTTGAGCGTGAAATGAAAGAAAAGAATGATGTATCGTTAACGAAAGAGTTAACAAAATAATAGTAGTATATTATAAAACAGGCTTATGATATAGTGATAGGAGAAAAGGTGTTGGAAAGCAATGCCTTTTCTTCTATGTATATGTGACAAGAAGGGGGGAGCTGAAATGAAGAAGCATTTTTCAAAAACACAATTAATGGGGATGCTCCTCATCATATTTGGATTCGGTCTTTTTCTTGATATGATACTTGGACATTTTGAACCAGGTGGTCTCATTTTTGCATTTATTATGCTTATGTTTGGAAGGCATTATCGTAAAAAGAATCGTTATGTACGAGGAAATGTATTTTTATTTGTTGGTGGTATCGTATTTTTATTCTTCTTATTTTCATCAGCGGCATTTGTTCTTGTCGTATTTGCTTGTTTAGCTTTAATTGGTTATCAATTGATTCAACAAGGACATCAGCAAAAAGCAATGAAGGTTGAAATTAAAGAAAAAGGGATTATAAATGAAGAGAAGCAAATATATCGTACAGAGCCATATGTGAAAAATATGTTTGTAGGTAATGTACGAATGATGGATCATATTTATGAACTTGAGGATATAAATGTTCAATATGGTGCTTGTGATGTGGAGATAGATTTAACAACTGCTATGATTCCAGAAGGGGAGACAGTAATTGTTATTCGAGGCATCGTTGGAAATATTCGTTTATATGTGCCATATGATATTGAACTGTCTTTAAATCACTCTGTTATTGTCGGACGTGTGCTCTTGCCAGGACATGAAGAGACAGGTTTTAATCGCAATGTTACATTTAGAACAGAGCAGTATAAAGAAGCTCCTCGTCGTATTAAAATTATTTCTTCGCTTGTCGTAGGCGATACGGAAGTGAGGAAAGTATAATGAAGAAACAAAAAAATATTTCGTGGATGTATATTCGTTATTCTATGTTGTCCTCTGTTAGTATCGCACTTATTTGTACAATTGTATATGTATGGAAAAGCGAACAACAAGTGTATGATTTATTATGGAAGGAATCCATCGCTTCTGTTCCAATTGGCTTGTTTATTATGACTACAAGTTTACTTATCGGAGGGATTGTAGGATATGCAATCGGTTACTATATAGAGCAGCGCATACAAGGATTAAATACTTTTCTATTTGAAGTAGAGCGAGGGAATTTTCCGAGCGATGTTTCGTTTACTGCAGATGATGAATTTCATGAAGTGGAACGAAAAGTAATCGTTCTGGCTCGTCGATTAGAGGAGCAAGCTGGACTCTTTCAAAAGGTAACGAATGAACGAGCTCATTGGAATGAAGAGATGAGACAAGAAGCGATTTCCCAAGAAAGGCATCGATTGGCGAGGGAGCTGCATGATTCTGTAAGTCAGCAGCTTTTTGCAATGTCGATGATGATGTCGGCTATTAATGAACAAATAGCTGAATTTCCAGAAACGACGAAAAAGCAGTTGCAACTCGTTGAGAATATGGTTGTAAATGCACAGTCAGAAATGAGAGCGTTGCTTCTTCATTTACGCCCAGTGCAGTTAGAAGGTAAGAAATTAACAGAGGGTATAGAAGAATTATTAACAGAACTGTCTAGAAAGCAACATATGAAAATTGAATGGTTAATTGAACCAATTCAATTAAAAAAAGGTGTAGAAGATCACTTATTCCGTATTGTACAAGAGGCGCTGTCTAATACATTACGGCATGCGAAGGCAAAGAAAACGGAAGTACGTCTACGCAAAATTGAACAATATGCAATATTGAAGATAATTGATGATGGTGTCGGTTTTAAAGTTGGAGTTAATAAGGCCGGTTCATATGGTTTAAGATCAATGCAAGAGCGAGTTCATGAAATTGGTGGTACATTAAAAGTGCTTAGTTTTCCAAATAAAGGTACACAAATTGAAGTGAAAGTACCGATTATGATTGAGAGAGGGGGAGAGTCATGATAAAAGTATTACTAGTGGATGATCATGAAATGGTTCGAATGGGTGTATCAGCATATTTATCAACGCAGCCAGATATTGAAGTAGTTGGAGAAGCTGAAAATGGAAGAAAAGGTTCAGAGTTAGCACTGCAATTAAGACCGGATATTATTTTGATGGACCTTGTCATGGACGAGATGGATGGGGTTGAAGCAACACGTGCTATTATTCAGGAATGGCCAGAAGCGAAAATTGTAGTTGTAACGAGCTTTTTAGATGATGAGAAATTGTATCCTGTTATTGAGGCCGGAGCGACAAGTTATTTATTAAAAACATCAAGAGCGAGTGATATAGCGGACGCTGTACGGGCTACTTATGATGGAGAAACAGTATTAGAGCCAAAAGTTACTGGTAAAATGATGTCTCGTATGCGTCAGAAGAAAGAACAACCTTTGCATGAGGAGTTAACAGAAAGAGAGTCTGAAATTTTGTTATTAATTGCAGAGGGGAAAAGTAATCAAGAGATTGCAGATGAATTGTTTATTGCCCTCAAAACAGTAAAGACGCATGTGAGTAATATATTAAATAAGCTAAATGTAAGTGACCGGACACAGGCGGTTATTTATGCGTTTAGACATCAATTGACGAAATGATAAAGTGAAACTTTAATCAGTGGGGGGGATTCCCACTGATTATTAGTTTGCACCGAATCTTTTTTATTGACGCCAATAAATGTAAACGTTATCATTTAGTTGTTAACAGTACATACAAAGGGGAGAATGTATATGTTAGTTCAAACTATATTTGGCATGGATAAGTCTAAAAAATTAGGGGATTATGTGAACGCATTACAAGTACTTTGTGAACAATATAATGTTGAAACAGATAAAATTGCAATTGTTGAGGCGACAGAAGAGTACTATTTATTTTTAGTAAAGCAAGAAGATTGCTACGATGTTGTCAAAGTAGAAACAGTGGATACAAATATCGACTATTATACGAAAGCGTATAAAATAAGTAGTTTTAATCATACTGCTTATCAAAAGTAAAAAACTCCCTTTCGGGAGTTTTTTAGGATGCTTTTACTTCATGAGATTCGGTAAGTAAGGGTACTCTTTTCGCACCGCTTAGCTTAGCGATTGTAAAGCTGATAAGAGCTCCGGCTGATGCTGGTATTAGCCAGCCAATTCCTTCATTATATAAAGGGATAAATTCAAAATATGGTGTGATATATGAAATTGAAATACCACCTTGTTTTAATCCATCAAATACGCTCACTACGGCTGCACCAATTAAAGCACCTACATAAACAGAGCGATATCCGCCAAAGTATTTATGCAGTAACGATAGTAGAACGAGTACGATTGCAATTGGATATACAACAAGTAAAATTGGAACAGAGATGGCAATGATTTTTGTTAAACCTAAGTTAGCAACTAGTAACCCTAAAGCGCAAATGATACTTGCAAACATTTTGTATGAAAATTTTGTAAATAATGTTGAGAAATATTGACTACATGCAGATACGAGTCCAACACATGTCGTTAAGCAAGCGAGTGTAACAATCAGAGCTAGTAGAAGTAAGCCGTATGGACCGAATAATTGTTGTACGATTACAGTAAGTAGTTGTCCCCCATTCTTTGCGTATCCGAGTGAGACGCTAGTTGCACCGAGCCAGCCAAGTGCACCATATACAAGTACGAGACCGGTAGCGGCAATAAGTCCTGCTTTCGCTGTTGCGATGGCAATGGACTTACGATCTTTCACACCTTTAGAGCGAATGGCATTTACAACGATAATTCCAAATGCAAGTGCTGAAATGGTATCCATCGTTAAGTATCCTTCCATAAAGCCTTTGAAGATTGGAGAAGTTTGATACTCTTGCATTGCTGGTCCGGATTGCCCAAGTGGTGTAAATACACTTTTAACAAATAATAAGAAAATAGAGAGTAATAAAATAGGTGTTAATATATTTCCAATGCGATCGACAAGTTTAGATGGATTTAAACTAAGCCAAAATACGATAGCAAAGAAGATGACCGTGTATAAAAATAGTGCTAGGTTACTAGAGCGAATTGTTTCTGGTAAGAAAGAACTAACGCCCATTTCAAAAGCGACATTTGCAACGCGTGGAATTCCCATCGAAGGACCGATTGCAATGTATACAACTACCGTAAAGAATATTCCGAATAATGGATGAACATGACTTGCTAGTTGTTGCATACCGTTTCCTGATAAAGAAATTGCAATAACAGTTAATAATGGTAAACCGACTCCTGTTAGTAAAAATCCAATCATTGCCGGCCAAAAGTTTTCACCTGCATTTTGTCCAAGCATGGGAGGGAAAATTAAATTACCTGCCCCAAAAAATAAAGAAAATAGCATAAGACCTGTGAAAAAAATATGTTTTTTTGATACAGTGTTCATTGTTTTTCCTCCTTTTTTAAATTCATTTGTAAGAACACAAAAAACTCGTCCCTAAAGAAAGGGACGAGTTATATTTACCCGCGATACCACCCTAATTTATACATGTAGAAATGATTCTATATGTATACGGCTTTACAACGTACAACATGATACGTGTTCCTTGTAACGGGGGACAGCCGGTAAGAACTTACTACAGCATTCGGTTCTACTTCTCGGAGATGATTTTCGGCTATGCACTGAACGTTGGCTTTCAGCAAATCGCCAACTCTCTGGGGGGACAGTCCTATAACGTACTCGTTCTCGTCAATGAATTTTTATTCAAGTATTCTGACAGTATTGTTGCATGTTTTTTTGCGAAAGTCAATATTTTTTTAAAAAGATATGTTTATATGGGGAAATATCAAAAGTAATATGCTTTGTTTTGAAGTGAAGGGCTGATGTAAGTTAGATTATAAAACGGGAGTAAAAATTTGTAGAGAATTGTAAAATTTGTGGAGAAAGTTGATATTTATAGGAGTAAAGAAGGTATTGTTTGAATTTACAGAGAATAATACAACAATCCACTTGCTGGAAAGAACAAACCAAAAGAGGTGACTGGAATGCTTGCGATGGGAGTATTATTTGGCATTATTGCTATAATTGGTTTTATGTGGTTATATTATTCGCGTTCGTTTAAACAAGCAGAAGTTTTACTCTTTCAAAAAGGTAGTTTGTTGACAAATCAGTCTAGATATTTAGTATGTCCGAAGTGTGGAAGTGCACAGGCCAGAAGTGGAGGATATCAAGAGTGTTGCAAAATTAGATTATGAAAGAAGGAAGCCTCACATTATTTTGTGAGGCTTCCTTCCTTACAATTTCATGGCGCTCCAAATTGTCCACCGATCTCTTTCGATAATAGGAGAGGTGTTTTGTAATGCAGTCTGTACTTGTTGTAGAAGTTGAGAAAGTTCGTGATCTGTTAATTCGTATAGAATGGATCGACCTGTTCGAGGTGATAAATCTTGTAGCAATGCTTCTACAGAATCATGTATTTTTCGTACTTCCCATTGTGTTTGAGTGGGGAACACGTGAAGAAAATATTTTTGTAATTCTTGTTGTATCGTGGTGGTTTTTGGACGTCTTTTTGCTTCTATTTCAATGAGCTTTGGAAAGGTAGAGAAAAAATATCCACGGATGTGTTCGGGGCTTCCAGGAATTGTACAATCTTCAATAGTTCGGTCTTGTACAATAAGTACACCGTTTTTCTTTAATATACGAGAAGCTTCACGTAGAAATGTAGGAATGTCTTGTAAATGATGAATAACTGCGCGCGAAATAACAATGTCGAATGTATCGTTAGGATATGGAATGCTATGTGCATCACCGTGAATGAATGAAATGTTTGAAAATCCGCTACAATTTTCTTTTGCAGCCTGTAATATTTCTTTTGAAAAATCAAACCCAACAATACTTTTTGCTCCCATAAGAGCAAGTTCTTTCGTATAAATCCCGCCACCACAGCCGATATCAATTATTTGCTTGTTTTGTATATTTGTAATGCTTTTTATCATTTCCCCCCAAGAAATATGGGCGTTTCGCTGTGCGTATGTGTATTTATTATTTGCATCGTGAAAATTAATGGACATGAAAAAACCTCCTTTCAATGCTTAGTATAGCGTATTTTATAGTGTGTCACGTTTTTGTTTTTTATATGAAGATTATAAGAATTTCTTATTGTAAAAGGAGGATTAAGTTGAAAAGGAAATATGTATTGTTGTTATTTGCTATGTTACTAGCATCTTGTAGTCAAGTTGAGCAAAAAAAAGAAACAAAAAAAGTGGAAGAGACGGTGAATGAAGTGAAAGAAACAATAGGGGTAACCGTTATACAAAAAAAACATACAGAGAAAAAGTTGCAGGAATCAGAAGCTAAGGTAGTAATAGACATTATGGATAAAGCTGAGAAACAAGAAATAACAGGTAGCTTCGGTGAACCTGAATATGAAATACAAATTAGTAGAGATGGAAAAAAAGAAACATATTATGCATGGCTAAGAGGGGAAGACAGACGAGGATGGGTACAACATAAGAAAGCTATGTATATGCTGAATAAAAAAGATACGGAAAAGCTTTTGGCTATATTTCCAAATGTTTCAGAACAAAAAGAAGATGAGGTACAGGTAGGTCCTTTAACGGAAGTAACAAAAAAAGATTTGCAGATTACCGCGTTCCATATTAAAGCAGGCAATCAAAAAGTGAATTATACGGTACGGTATACGATTTCACAATCATTATACAACAAGTTAGAGAAGGAACAAGAATATTATTTGCAAGTCATTTTCCCAGAAAAAGTTCAAAAATTAATTGGAAAAAAAGAAAGTGAAAAAATTTCAGGTGAAAAGGTAAAGGAAGGGTATAAACAGTATGAATTGCATGCTACTGTTCCGGTAAAAGATGCTTCAGAATCACAATTAAAGTCATTAGAAACATATTATGAAAATTATGATTTGAAAATATTAAATAGTAAAAAAGAACAAATAGGTGTTTTTCAAAATATCATTCAAATTGTTAAAGAGTATGGTGAAAAAATGAATTTACAAAGATAAGGTGAAACTTTAATTAGCCCTGACGGATTGGGATGAATGTAATTTGTAAAGTCTATATGGCCTTTCCTAGGAAATGATAATAGAGAGGGAAAACCCCCTCTCTATTACTTTGCTTTTGCAGATGGCTCATTCATTGATTTTCGTGTAATAAGAAAAGAAATCATAAGAGCGGAAAGGATGATAAGAGTAATAAATACATGATTGGGCAACAAATCTAATAATAATACGTAACTAACGGTATAAAAAATAAGAGTTGAAGCTAAAAACGATAGAACACCTATTATGAGAGATTGTAAGTTCATTTATATGCACCTCCTTTTATTTATATTTTTGTCTAAAAATGGATTAAATAAACATTGTTTCTAACAATAGAAAAAAATATGTCATAATAGAGAAAACAATAAGTTTTGATGAATGAAAATGATTCATGAATGAGAGATAAAGGAGAGGAATATGAAAAATAATAAAAAAGGATTATGGGGAATTATTGTTGCAATGGGGCTATTTTTACTTTCTAAGTTAAAGTGGGTATTTGCAATTTTTAAATTAGCAAAGTTTTCAACGGTATTTAGTATGTTTCTATCGCTTGGAGCATACGCGGTTCTTTATGGTTGGAAATTTGGTGTAGCACTCATTTATTTGTTGTTTGTTCATGAAATGGGCCATTTATGGGCGGCAAGAAGAAAAGGAATACCAACATCGCCTGCAATCTTTATCCCGTTTATGGGGGCTCTTATTGGAATGAAAGAGATGCCGAAAAATGCAAAAGATGAAGCGTATATTGCCTATATGGGACCTCTTTTTGGATTACTTTCATTTTTACCAGCTATTCCGCTTTACATGATAACGAAAGAGCCATTTTGGGCGCTCATTATTTTACTTGGAAGCATGATTAATTTCTTTAATTTAATTCCAGTTTCTCCGTTAGATGGAGGACGGATTATTTCGGTTGTAAGTACGAAAATTTGGGGAGCAGGGCTTGTTTTGCTACTTGGCTATTCAATTTATTTTAAAAGTATTTTGGGAGGATTTATTTTTATTATCGGCTGTATGGAATTGTATAGAGTAATAAAAAGAGATGAGCCAATTAAGGGATTAGGATATAGAATTGATGGAATGAAAGAATATGTTGCGAGGCTTGAAGAGGAATTAAAAGAAACTGGTGCAGTACATCGAAATATATATATGATGCAACATGAAATAAATGTATTAAGGCAAAAAGAAAGAGAGAAAGAATTAAAAACAGGAGAATTTCAAAAGATTGAAGTGTTAGAGTATCTTTTACCAAAGTTTGAGCCACTGGATTACGTCCCATATGAAGATGAAAAAGAAACACATACAATTCATATAAGAGAAGCATTTGAAATGTCAGAAAGAAAATTAAAGGAATGGGAGACAGAAAAGAGACAACAGGAAAACTATTATAAAGTGGATATGAAAACAAAATGGACAGTATTTGCTTGTTATATCGGATTAATGGCTATACTCGGTTACACAGCTTATGAAGGATATATTGTTTTACAAGAACATTTGCCAACGAGAAATGTATAGAAGAATATTGTCGAAATGATAGGAAGGATTTATACAGGAATTATATTTCTACGAGAGAATGTTACAAGTATAGTGTTACATTGTAATATCTTTAGTAGAGAAGGAGTTCTGTATATGAAGAAATTGTTAAGTGTATTCGGGATTATTATCGTAATGATCATTGCGAGCTATAGTCTTATGAAGGTGTTATTACATTATGCGAATAAGCCTGCTGGGGTAAGTACAACAGCTGAAATAGAAGATGTGCAAGAAGAGACAAAAGTGCTTGATTTTATTCGTATGACACATGAAAGTTATAATAATTTCTTAAATTATGGTAAGGCAGAGAATTATACAGATGGAGACTGGAACCAATTTAAGAAATGGTTCCAACAACAAGAACCATCCTTAAAAAATATACATACAGAAATAAAAAATGATAAGATAAAACGCGATGTAAATAGAAGTTATGAAATTGTAAAAAAAGGTGTAGAACTTCAAAATATTGAGTATGTAGTGTATGCTCATCGTGTATATCATGACTTAGATATTATCGTAAATAAATATAAAGGTGAAACAAATATCTGGGGGTATACAGAATTTGGAGATGGGAAAGATATAAGGGTAATTGAACAAGCTATACAGTCCAAATAATAAGCTAGCTAGCATTCTAGTTGGCTTATTTTCTTTTGTAAGCGCAATGTTCATATATTTTTCACAAAAACACCGTGTTAATAGTGATTAAAATCACAATCTGTATTATACAATTCAGTTAAACTAAAAACAGTTAAGGAAATAGAGGAGTGGGATACAATGTTAAGTGAAAAAACAATTGAAATCGTAAAGTCAACAGTACCATTATTACAAGAAAAAGGCGTTGAAATTACAACGAGATTTTATCAAATTTTATTTTCGGAACATCCGGAGTTATTGAATATTTTCAACCATACGAATCAGAAAAAAGGAAGACAACAACAAGCGTTAGCGAATGCTGTTTATGCAGCTGCAACTTACATTGATAATTTAGAAGTTATTATTCCAGTTGTAAAACAAATAGGTCATAAGCATAGAAGTTTAGGTATTAAAGCGGAACATTATCCAATTGTAGGTACATGTTTACTACGTGCAATTAAAGAGGTCGCAGGTGCACCTGATGAAGTTTTAAACGCATGGGGAGAAGCTTATGGTGTCATTGCTGATGCATTCATTAGCATTGAAGCAGAGATGTATGAGGAAGCTGCGCATAAAGAAGGCGGATGGAAAGATTTCCGTAACTTTGTAGTTGTTAAAAAAGTGAAGGAAAGCGATGTTATTACGTCATTTTATTTAAAACCTGAAGATGGAGGGAAAGTTTCTTCATTCATCCCAGGACAATATGTAACGATTCAAATAAATATTGAAGGCGAAACATATACACATAATCGTCAATATAGCTTATCGGATGCTCCTGGAAAAGAATATTATCGTATTAGTGTAAAGAAAGAAAAAGGTGTAGATACACCGGACGGTAAAGTATCTAACTACTTACATGATCAGGTAGAAGAAGGAGATATGTTACCAGTAAGTGCACCAGCAGGAGATTTCGTATTAAATATGGATTCAACATTACCAGTTGTACTAATTAGTGGTGGAGTAGGTATTACACCAATGATGAGTATGCTAAATACGTTAATTGAACAAGACTCAAAACGTAATGTATATTTTGTTCATGCAGCGCTAAATAGTAATACACATGCAATGAAAGAACACGTTGAGGCAGTAGATAATGAATACGAACAAGTTAAAGCATATACTTGTTATTCTGCACCAACTGAAAAAGATTTGGAAATGAAGAACTTTGATAAAGAAGGTTTCATTGAAAGAGAATGGTTACAAACTATTATTCCGACAATTGAAGCAGAGTTTTATTTCTGTGGTCCAGTAGCATTTATGAAGCATATAAATGCTTCACTAACTGATTTAGGTGTGAAACAAGAGCATATTCATTATGAATTTTTCGGTCCAGCAGCAAGCTTACAATAGATTGGGCTTGAATAAGAAAAAAACGAGGGGTTATTTCACCTCGTTTTTTATTTGTTCTCGTAATAGTCGATTTACTGTCTCGCGGCGTATACCTATGAGTTGACCAATTTCGGTTTGTGTTAATATTTCATATATTGGAATGTCACCTAAATATAGTGTGAACCACTCTTGTAAACGATGAAGACGTTCTTTCGGAGAAACGGTTGTCAATTGATCGATACGCTGTTGCATCATTCTTAATTTTGATTGTAATTGCATAGCGATATTTGCATAGGATGCAGGATTTGCCTGGAGTTGATCGTACCATTCATTGCTAAGTATAGGTTCAACTTCTGTTTTCATTAAAGCGATTGCTGTACCGTGATATTCCTTCGGTGAAATTAAAGAATGGTGAGGTATTGTTTCACCTGGAACGATAATGTTGAATAAAAACGGTGTTCCATCTTCTTCTATTCTTACTACTTTTAATAAACCTGTTTTTATAAAATACAAAGGACCATCCTCGCCTTGACGGAATAGTACGTCTCCCTTATGTAGAATCAATGTTAGCCCCCCATTTAAACATTTCAATATCTTCTATTTTAGCGTATAAGTATAAAGACAATATACTATTTAAACTGCAATTTCATTGACGAAATATATGCTATTACAGTAGTATACTATTTAGTGTGTAATAGTACTAGCAATGAATACGCTGTAGGGGGTTTAGTATATTGTTAGATGCGATAAAAATGACGGATATGAGAATTCCGGCGAATGCTATCATTCATGTAGAAGAGATGAAAGGTGGAGTCGTGTTATCCGTTGAAGTAGACGGCCAAATTATTTATACGATGGCTTATGATGAAGAAACAGATAGTTATGCTGAATTATATGATCGAAACGATAAGAGGGCGTGCCAAGTACATGAGGATTTTATGGGATGGTCACTTCTTCATTAAAAAAGATGTCAATATGACATCTTTTTTTATTAAACCGATAGAATATACAAAGAAATGAAATATAAGGATAAAATTTGTAATAAATGATTTTGCATTGTTAGCACTTTGTAACTGCAAGTGAATTATTTTTTCGCTATCATAAAGATAACAGTCGCAGTTATAGGAGTGGTCAACTTGAAGAAATTACATATTTCCAATTATATGTTATTATGTGTTTGTTTAATTTTATTTGTTCTCTTAGGAAGTTTTTTATATTCATGCGTATAAGAAAAACGCATTCTAAAAAGAACGCGTTATAAAAAAGAAGTAATGATTAATCTAGTTCCAAGAATCATTAATGTGATACGTAATAAATTAATTACGGCCTTACCACTTAGTTTTGTATTAATATAAGCCCCGATTTTCCCGCCAATCCATGCACCAGGAATAAGAATTAATGCGTAAATCCAGCTGACATTTCCAAGGGAGATGTGAGTTGCGGAACTTACAATTGCTGATAGAAATACAATAAACATCGAAGTTGCTACAGCAATATGTGCTGGGAATGCAAAAAGTAGCATCATTGCAGGAACAAGTAAGGCACCGCCACCAATTCCAAATAAACCAGATATAAATCCAACTATAAAGGCGATAAAGATAGCGAGAAGCGGTGGGAATTGATAGTGTACAGTGTTCCCTTCGTTATCTGTAAAAGAACGCTTAATTACAGTCATATTTGATAAAGAAAGGGGTTTTAATTTGTCTCGTAACATAAGAAGAATGGAGACAAAAATAAGGAAAATCCCAAAATATAAAGAAAATGTATCTTGATTTAAAAATTTATTTGCCCACGAGCCGATGATACCACCAGGGCCACTCCCAATAAATAAAATAAGTCCACTTTTGTAATCTACTCGTTTATGCTTCATATAAGTAAGGGTGGAAGATAGTCCTGTAAAAACGACTGTTACCATTGAAGTTCCTACTGCAAGTTGTGGTGATAGGCTGTGTAATCCGATTAATAACGGAACAATAATAATTCCGCCACCAAGTCCGACTAGACTCCCGACTGTTCCGGCGATTAGCCCGATGAAAAGTAACATGATGTATTCCAAAATTGCCAACTCCTCTATATAACTTAACCACTAATTATTATACACGTTTTTTAATAAGAAAAAGGTTTGTTCACAAAAAAGTCGTCTTCCTAGAAAAATAAGGAAGACGACTTTTTATTAAAAGATAAAGTGTAATAAAGTGTAAAATAGAGCAGCTAAAGAAGCTGAAATAGGAAGTGTAATAACCCATGTAATTAACATACGTTTTGCAGTTCCCCATTTTACACCTTTCACACGATGAGAAGCACCAACCCCTAAAATAGAAGAAGAGATAACGTGCGTTGTACTAACTGGTAAGTGAATGAATGTTGCACCGAAAATAACAAGTGATGATGATAAATCGGCTGCTACACCATTTACAGGACGAATTTTCATAATTTGTCCACCGACAGTTTTAATGATTTTCCATCCGCCGACAGAAGTACCAAGACCCATTGCAATTGCACAAGATAATTGTACCCAGAACGGGATGTCGCTAGAAGTATGATAGTTATTGGCCATAAGAGCCATCGTAATGATTCCCATTGCTTTTTGCGCATCATTCGTACCATGCGTATAAGCTTGTAATGCAGCAGTGAAAATCTGGAATATACGGAAGTTTTTGTTCGTTTTCGTTAAATTAAAGTTTTTAAAGACTACTTTAAAAATACTGTATACGATATAACCAATAACAAAAGCGATAATCGGTGAAATGATTAAAGCTTCAAGAATTTTGATAAACCCTTTAAGGTTTAATGAGCTAATACCGGCAGCAGCGATAGCTGCACCTGCGATTGAGCCAATAATTGCATGCGAAGAACTACTTGGAATACCGTAGTACCAAGTGATTAAATTCCATGCTATTGCCGCAAGTAAAGCAGCTAAAATTACAAGAGAACCATTTTGCAAGGCAAATGGGTCAACGATATCTTTTGTAATCGTTTTTGCTACACCTGTAAATGTCATCGCACCTAAAAAGTTCATAATAGCTGCCATAATAATTGCATGTCTAGGCTTTAGAGCTTTCGTTGAAACAGCCGTTGCAATAGCGTTTGCTGTATCGTGAAATCCATTGATAAAGTCAAAAGCTAAAGCGCAAATGACTACTAAAACGGTCAGTATCAAGAGTGTATCCATGATCAAACTCCTTACGCGTTCTTCATAATAATTGTTTCTAATACGTTTGCAACGCTTTGGCAGCTATCCGCTACTTCTTCAAGCTCTTCGTAAATCTCTTTGTATTGAATAATCTTAATCGGATCTTTTTCACGAGAGAATAAGTGCTTAATCGCATGACGGCGAATATCATCACATTGTGATTCGTAATCCTTAATCTTAATCGCGTTCGTACGAATGTCGACTAACTTCTTTTTAGACATTAGTTCAACAGAGTTTGCAATCTCAATGGCACATTGATTAATTGCTTCTACGAACTTAATCATGTATTCATCAGCTTCTGTAATAGAATACATTTCGAATAGACCAGCACTGTGATCTAATCCGTCTAATACATCATCCATACTCATTGCAAGCTGTAGGATGTCCTCACGTTCAATAGGAGTAATAAACGCTTTGTTTAGCTCCATTATGATTTCGTGAATAAATGAGTCACCTTTTGACTCATACTCTTTCATGCGCATAGAAAACTCTTTTAAATCGCTAGCATTTTTAATTTTATACTCCACGAAAAACTGCGCGCCTTCTTTTAAATTTTCAGAAACATTCATTAACATTTCAGAAAATTTATCTTTTTTTGATTTAAAGACCATTATTAGTTACCCCCACAAAAGTAATATATGTAAAATATATTGGCTAGTCAATTCTAACAAAAAACTGTCGTTTTTTAAAACATTTTATCGAAAAGTTTACAAAAACTTAACATAACTCTCATTGTTGTATTAATAATATTAATAATCAATAATGAATATCTTACTTGTAGAATGTCCTTTTCTTGCAAAAAGTATGAATGTGAAAGAAAAGCTTTACACTATAGGAAAGACTACGTTATTATAATAAATTTAAAAGGAGGTATATTCTTCCTTTTGAAAAGAAGAGTGTAAACAAACGAAGGAAGTGAACGAATGAAATTGAAGAACACTCACTTAAAAAAAATGCAGGAGTGGTTCAACAAGAGGAAGAAACTTCGTAATTCATTAATTGTATTAGGAAGTTTACTCGCTACTCTATTTATTGCTATAAATATAATAATTTCCATTCAAGACATAACTGAATTAAAACAAGCTGTTCCGCAACCGACCTTAATTTATGATGCAAATAATGAAGTTGCGACTAAATTAGCTTCTTCTAAAACAGAAGGTGTGAAAAGGAAAGATATTCCTGATGTTATGGTTCAGGCAATTGTTGCAGTAGAAGATAAGGAGTTTTTTAACCATCACGGTATTTACTATAGTGGAATTATAAGTGCAGTTTTTAAAAATATTACAGCAGGAGAAGTTGTAGCAGGTGGAAGTACAATTACACAACAACTTGCGAAAAATGTATTTCTAACGCAAGACCGCACGTTTTCACGCAAAATAAAGGAATATTTTTTAACAAAAAAAATAGAACGTACGTATACGAAAGATGAAATTATCGAAATGTATATGAATCAAATTTATTTTGGTGAAGGTGCTTGGGGTATAAAAAGGGCAGCTAAATCTTATTTTGATAAAGATGTAAAAGATTTAACAATTTCAGAGGCTGCAACGATTGCAGGATTAATTAAAGCACCATCTGCGTATTCACCTTATAAAAACTTTAATAAATCCATCGAAAGACGTAATGTTGTATTAAGTTTAATGAAAGAGCAAGGGTATATTTCTGACGAACAGTATAATAAAGAAAAAGAGAGCGGTCTTGTGTTAAAACGTGGTGTTGATGATAAATACAAGGGGAAATACTCTCAATATGTAGACTATATTGTTAGAGAAGCGATGGATAAGTACGAATTAACACAAAATGAAATTTTAGCAGGTGGCTATCGTATTTATACAGAGCTTGATCCGAAAAAACAACAGGCTGTAGAAGATGTTGTGAATAATGATAGTTATTTCAAAGATAGTGGCTCAGATCAACTTATGCAAACAGGTGTAGTTCTTATGAATCCAAAAACAGGTGGTGTACCAGCTTTAGTTGGAGGGAGAGGGCCATATCAGTTTTTACAGTTTAACCATGCAACCCAATTAAAAAGACAACCTGGCTCAACGTTAAAGCCTCTGGCTGTATATGTACCAGCGTTAGAGCAAGGGTATGAAGTATACGACATATTAAAAGATGAACCATTTAATATTAAAGAATATAAACCGCAAAATAGCGATCATACTTTTCACGGTGATGTGACAATGTATGAAGCAGTGGCAAAGTCGTACAATGTTTCAGCTGTTTGGCTATTAGAGCAAATTGGATTAGATAAAGGATTGAAATCTTTAGAGCGATTTGGTATTCCATTAGTGCCAGAAGATCGTACGTATCCGATTGCTTTAGGCGGTATGCATGTGGGGACATCTCCATTTGTAATGGCTCAAGCATACAGTACATTTGCAAATGACGGTGTCCAAGTGGAAGCTCATGCAATTAGAGAGATACAAAATGCTGAAGGTGAAACGCTTGGCAAGTGGTATAAGAAAGAGACACGAGTGACGAGCGAGAAAATTTCTCAAAAGATGACATATTTATTAAAAGGTGTTGTCGAAAAGGGGACGGGCGAAAAGGCGAAAGTTACTAATGTTGATACGGCAGGTAAGACAGGAACTACTCAAATTGTAAATGGCCCGAGCACCGGTGCAAAGGATTCATGGTTTGTTGGGTACACACCAGATTTGGTAGGTGCAATTTGGGTAGGATATGATAAAACAGATAGCGATCATTATGTTCCGGGCGGGAGTCAAATTACGACGACAATGTTCCGGGATATTATGAAAAAAGCGAACGCAAATCCAACTCAAAAAGCATTCCAGTTATCGCTTATATCTGAGGCTGATTATAAAAAACAATTGACTACAATAGAAGAGGAAAAACGAAGAAAAGAAGAAGAGAAGAGAAGGAAAGAAGAGGAACAACAACGAAAACAAGAGCAACAAGAGTGGCTTGATAAAGTGAAAGAATGGATTCCTTCATTTTGGTAAAAGAAAGAGGCGAATAAAGAAATTCGCCTCTTTTTTTGTATGAAAACAACATGAAATTTTAATCGGTAGAGATTTTTGTCTATCGTAATTAGCTATTAATCCATATCCGTTGAGATATATAATATTACTCGTTAAGTATAATATTCGTACTGCCAAAGGATTCGGAATCGTATGTGACGATTATTTTTCCTTTACTAATAGGTTCGTAAGGTAATTCTTCCTCGTAATTACCATTATTTTCATTATGGATAGAAAGCATGATTTCATCAATTTCTTTATTTTTATACTGATCTTTAATTGTTTCAGCAATTTGAAGTAAGGATTCGGAACTAGAAGCTTGCGTAATAAGCATTCCTTTTATAACTTTTTTTTCATTCTTTGTAGCATTGGAATAAGGGATGTTGCTTTGTTTTGTATACAAAAGTTTGTATGGAACAGTTTTTCTCTCTGCTTTTGATATAGTGGAATATTTTAGAGTTAAAAAAAATCCTACACATAAAATAATGCATACCATAAGAGCAAACCAAATGCGTATTAGTGACATAACTCTCATTTTCATCCCTCTTTCATATCTTTGACTTCACTATTTATCATACAAAATGAGGATTAAGATAGAGTAAATTTGAGGTAAAGAAACGTAAAGAAGGAGCACTTATCCTCCCAAATAAGTGCTCCTTTCTATATAAAGAGAGATTTAATGCACGGTTAAACAATACATATTATTATAAAAATACTTATTGAGTGAAAATTAGTAAATTCGGAATACTGATAGTGTTGCAGTTGTATCGCCTGTATTAGGAATAGAAATAGTGTTTGCTGTAGGCTGTATAGAAATCGTTGTACCAGCTTGTAAAGTAACGATTGTAGAGAAAGAAACAGCACTACCGATAACGTTAGTTGAGAAATTACGAGTAGGTGGTTGGCCATTGAATGAAATACCGAATCCAAATGGTGAAGATCCTGGGAAAGTTGTAGATGCTGAGAAACTAATATCATATACGCCTGTTTCTAAAATTGTTAAAGTATCTGCAGTGTCATTAAAATTAATGTTATTTATTTCGAAAACTTGATTAAATTGGATGTTTGTTCCAGGTGATATAGTTTGTGGGTTTGAGTTTCCGATTGCCGCGATAGTTACAGGAATTGGAGTACCCGCTGGTCCTGTTGCACCAGTAGCACCTGTTGCGCCCGCTGGTCCTTGAATACCTTGAGGTCCTTGAGCACCAGTAGCCCCAGTAGCACCCGCTGGTCCTTGAATACCTTGAGGTCCTTGAGCACCAGTAGCACCTTGAGCGCCCGCTGGTCCTTGAATACCTTGAGGTCCTTGAGGTCCAGTAGCGCCTTGAACACCTGCTGGTCCTTGAGCACCTTGAGGTCCTTGAGGTCCAGTAGCGCCTTGAGCGCCCGCCGGTCCTTGAGGTCCAGTAGCCCCTTGAGGTCCAGTAGCCCCAGTAGCACCTGTTGCTCCTCCGCTTCCAAGGCAACCTGATCCGTATTGAACTACAATAGTTTGGATCTCTGTTATAAGTCTAACTAATTTGTCAATAGTACAACAATCTACTTTGAATAACTTAGCGATATACAATAAATAATTAAGCAAGCTTTGTAGCTCAACGTACAATGCTCCGCATGAGAAAGGTGTTGTTCTTAAAATAGTTAATAGATTAGCAATAATAGAATTTCCAATTTGTTTTTGTGCTGGAGACAAATCTAAGCAATTGAGGAATTTTTGTAAGTTATTTAGGGCAACAATCAAGTTATCGACATTAGCTTGAGATGGGTTTTGAAAGACAGCTTGAATAGCTTGACCAAGAGCTTGAAGAAGTCTAACAAATTCTGTAAGTTCGGACTTAGAGATGTTAATATGACTGCAAGCTCTGACTTCGCAACAATCATTACCATAAAATACTTTTCCTTTATTTTTATTGTTCATCTGTTCATTCCTTTCTTTCATAGAATCAATAGTCATTACTATATATTAAAATGAAATTTATACTAAATCCGTGATGGACAAACTATCATTTCTAAAAAAATAAGAAATTGGCCCATCTAACAAAAAATAAATAAGATATAGAGAAGGTTTTATATAATGTAAAGAAGAAAAGTTCAACATAAAAAACTGCATGTCAATTGTTGAGGGATTTAACAATTGACATGCAGTTAGTAGATTGGATTTTATTTGTATTGATTTAATCTTTCAAGGGCTGTTTTAGGTAAGATTGGAATTGAAATAATAAAAGTAGTACCATCTTCATTACTAGTCATTTTTAATGTACCGTTATGATTTTGAATAATTTTTTTCGTTACTGACAAGCCCAAACCTGTGCCGGAATCTTTTGTTGAGAAGAATGGATCAAAGATATATTCTTGAATCGCTGGTGGAATACCAGTCCCATTATCAGTGAAAGTAATACGAACAAAATTATCTAGGCGGTAACTAGTGATTTGGATAGAAAGTTTTTTTTCTCCTTGAGCATCGACAGCGTTTTGGAATAAGTTTAAAAAAACTTGCACAAGTTCATGACGATCAATATGAACTAAAATATCATCTAATTCGGTAGAAAAATTATAATCAATTGAAATGTTATGTAAAAAGACTTCGCTAGCTAGTAACTGTTGAATATACTCACGTAAAAATGTATTAATTGGAAAGGGTTCTCTTTTAAATTCACGTGTTTTTGAAATAGATAAAAATTTTGTAATGATACTATTTGCGCGATCTAATTCAGGAATAAGTAAGTTTTTAAATAGTTCTTTATTAGATGGAGAAACAGTTTCTTGTAAAAATTGTAAATACCCTCGTACGGTTGTAAGAGGATTACGTACTTCATGTGCAATACCAGCTGCGATTCGCCCTGCTAACGAAAATTTTTCTGCATCACGTTCTGTGTTTAAATAATGAAAGACACTAATAACTCTAAAAATCTCTCCGTTATAATCACGAATAATTCGGTTATTTAAAATGCCATAGTTTTTGTCTAAAACTTCTTCATTATATATTTCAGTGCCCGTTCTTAATGTTTCAAGAGCTTTAATTTTTTCTTCAGGCAATTTTAGTAATTGTTGAATTGGTTTTCCAATTATATCATTTCGTACTACACCAAAATCATCTGCTGCAGCTTGATTACATAAAGTTATATTTCCTTTATTATCAACAAAGGTTACATGATGTGAAAAAGCATCAAAAATATGAACAAAGTATGTTTCAAGTTGTTTAAATAAAAATAGTGAGTCGCAAGTAAGTTGAAAATCAGCCTCTTTATTCTCTTTTTGTATGTTTTGAATGGAATGAGTCGATCTCGTTTTCTTTATTTGTAAACCAATATGTGGATTTTTATATGTGAAATGATGTGGTAATTGATTCACAAGTTCTTCATAAAAACGTACTTTATTTTCTAGTTCTTCTATTCGTTTTTCGTGAGATACAATATCATCGTTTGGAAGCATAAATAAATAACCCCTCAATTTAAAAATTCTTCCATCTAGTATATCATATTTTTATACGGATACTCTTAAAGAAGGGACTACTTAATGAAATTGATTGGTCGAAGTGTTAAGGAAGTGAGTAGACTGGATAGAAGGTGAAGTTAAAAAGGGAGGAATATATTTGCTTTTCATTGGAGTAACAGGGTGGGGAGATCATGATTCTTTATATATAGACCCCTATGAAAATAGAAATAAATTACGAACATATAGTGAGTATTTTCCTATAGTCGAAGTGGATAGTTCATTTTATGCGATGCAACCTGCACGAAACTATACAAAATGGGCAATGGAAACACCGAAAGATTTTTCTTTTATTGTAAAAGCATATCAAGGAATGACAGGACATATGAAAGGTGAAATCCCTTTTTCTACGTTTGATGAAATGTTTGATGTGTACAAACAATCTATTCTTCCTTTAATAGAAGCTGATAAATTAAAAACGATTTTATTTCAATATCCACCATGGTTTGATTGTAAAAAGAAAAATGTGGATTTTCTTCGATATACGAAAGAAAAAATGGAAGGTTTGCCGTGTGCGATAGAATTTCGAAATCAAACATGGTTTTATCCAGAAATGAGAGATAAGACGTTACAGTTTTTGGAACAGGAGAAATGGATTCATACAATTTGTGATGAGCCACAGGCAGGGATGGGTTCGGTACCGCTCATATTAGAAGTAACGAATGCAGAGATGGTGTTAATACGTTTTCATGGCCGGAATGTTCATGGTTGGCTTGATAAAGGAGAAAATTGGAGAGCGGTTCGCTGTTTATATCGCTACAATAATAAAGAATTAGAAGAATGGGTAGAAAGACTAGAACAATTAAAAAAGAAGACAAAGGACATATATATACTATTTAATAATAATTCAGGCGGAGATGCAGTTGATAATGCGAAACAGCTTATGAAAATGATGAACATTACATATGGTGAGCCAAAGCCTGAGCAATTAAATTTGTTTGAATGATAATAAACAAGAAAGGCACTGTACAAACAGGGGGAATGTACAGTGCCTTTCTATATGAAAAAGAGGGGTAACAATGTTACTGAGCGTTTGGTTGATTCATCAATTGTTGGCTTCATAATAAATGATAATGGTTATCATTATCATTGTCAATAGTTTTCCGAAAAATAAATAAAAAACTTTTTATGAGATAGTAACGGTAGGGAGATCCCTAATAGAAGTTTGGCTGAAGTAAAGAATTGTTTCGAGGTAGATTTCCAGCAGTCCCCTGATAAAGTATAAAAAAAGAACAGCAATTAATGCTGTTCTTTTCCAGTGACGAATTGTTGTAAATCAAAAGGAGTTATCGCTTGGATAAATTCTTTTGAGATAAGTGTTTGAACAAGAGTACTTTCAGAAATAGAAGCACCTGTTTTCTTTTCATAAGCTTGTTTTAATAAATCAAGTTTTTCAGCCGTTTCTTTCGGTAATTCAATTGTTAATGTGTTCATAATTTCTCCCCCTTACTATTAGAGTACCACTACAATATAGGAGAGACAAGCAAAGAGAGTGTGAAACATAAAAAAGGTTACCATTTATAAATGGTAACCTTTTTTATGTATAAGAGTTATTAAGCAATACCGATATACTTTAAAGTTTTAGATGGAGTACTATGGTCAAAGAAGTGTTGTAAAAATGCGATATCA
Organism: Bacillus basilensis; assembly: GCF_921008455.1. Taxonomy (NCBI): domain Bacteria; kingdom Bacillati; phylum Bacillota; class Bacilli; order Caryophanales; family Bacillaceae; genus Bacillus; species Bacillus basilensis. The sequence goes on from NZ_CAKLBZ010000001.1 coordinate 1,428,457, forward strand.
ACACCTGATTTGTATGCACAATATCCCCAAGTTTTTCGAAGTGTATGTGAGCTAATCCCTTCTAATCCAACTTCTTTTGCAGCTTTGTTTAAAATGTACCATGCATGTTGTCTCGTAATAGATTTTGTTCCCTTTTGAGACTTTAATAACGGTTCATTACGTTTCCAAGTTTTACGTTCTTTCATGTAGTCTTCGATCGCGTGCTGTAAGTCTTCATTTACAGCAAACCATTTATGTTTCTTTACTTTTTCATTGTAAAATAAAATGGAATGGCGAACATTTTCATTTTCATCAATTACATCACTAACTTTTAATTGTAAGATTTCACTTACTTTTAAGCCAGAATTTACAGCTAATACGAATAATAAGCCATCACGTTTCGAAGATTGTAAAAGTATATTTTTGATAGTTTCTAATTGTTTTTCATTTTGAATAGGTTGTCCTGCTTGTTTCATTTCACGCACTCTCCTCTTTTATATGTGTAAAGGAAAGGATTAACTTGTTTCTTACTATAAAGGGAGAGTGTGAATTTCATGTGAACTCCTAGTGAAATTAAGACAAATTATTTGACTTCTTTTACTTTTTGTAAATTAAAGTAGAATATAACACTATTAGTCGTGTTATATACGCCGTATTCGGCATGGTGGAGATCTAAAATGTTTTTTACAATAGATAAACCGAGACCAGTACCCCCAGTATGACGGCTACGAGATGCATCTAAACGGTAGAAACGATCCCAAATTTTTTCAAGACTTTCTTCTGGAATAGGGTTTCCTGTGTTTTCGATTTCGACTTTTACTGTATCTTCCATTGCCATAACGGAGACTTGTATTTTTTCTCCATCTGGCGTATAGCGAATTGCATTGCTAAGTAAGTTCACAACCACTTGCTCAATACGACTACGATTCGCTTTCACAAATATAGAAGGGTCTACATCTATATTCACTTGTAAATGTTTTTCCTCCATGCTAAATAATAACTTTGTATAGACTTGTTGAATTAATTCACCGATTGAGAATGTCGTCATATCTAGTTTGTACGTACCTGATTCTAATTTTGCTAATTCTAACATTTCAACAATAAGTCTGTTCATGTTTTCTGTTTCTTCTAAAATAACATCTGTGTAATACGTCGTATCTTTACTAACACCATCTTTAATTCCTTCTGCGAAACTTCTAATTACACTGAGCGGTGTTTTTAATTCGTGTGATACACCAGAAATGAATTCTTTTCGCGTTTTCTCTAATTGACGTTCACGTTCAATATCTTGTTGTAATTTTGTATTGGCAACATTTAATCGATCGATTCGATCTTTTAAATTTACAGACAACGTATTAATACTACCGGAAAGTCCGCCAATTTCATCATCTGCTGTTACAGGTAATTTCTCGCTAAAATCAAAATTGGCCATTTTCTTTGTAACGCGATTAATTTTAATTAATGGTTTCACAATGATTTTTGAGTAGTAGAAGGATAACAAAATAATTACGAGAAATACGATGATTAAGGCATAGACATAATAATCTTTCAAAACGAGCATCGCTTCATTAACAGGTTGCAAGGATGCTATCGCAAAAGCATATTCTTTAATCTCTCCATTTTCGATAATAGGTTTTACAAAGATACTATTCTTTATATTCTCCCCGCTATCTATTATATAAGTGTTTAATTGCTGCGAGTTAGCAGTGCCATTTCTAATAAGCTCTGCAAAATATTGAACGGCTTGTAATGTTTCAATATCATTTGCAAGACGAACCTCGGCTTTCGATGGAAGCTGTAACTTAGATATAGTACCAGTAAACTCAATTTGAGTAACAGTTTTGTATCGGTTTGTAAGTCTATTTTTAGAAGGGTTACCATTAATAGATGAAAAATCTGAATTGGTATATTCGTTTTGCCATCGATTATAATTTGTTGTCAATTTTATTGGTGTTATTGTTTTGTTTTGTAGCAAACCGACGACGTTTATCACATCGTCTTTTTTCAATCCTAAGTTTTCGAATTTCTTATATTCTTCGGGTGTTAAAAGATTATTGAGCGGAATGGAATATGTTTCATTATTTTTAGGGTTAAATACATCAATGTAGTAATTGTTGTCGCTTTTAATAATGCCATTCGTATTTAAAAATTGCATGTCAGCATTTGTTTTATCATGAAATTCTTGTTTTAGTTTTCGAATTTCTTCATAACTTTTCCCACTTTTTTCGTACGTATCTACGAACTTCTCAAAAGCAGTTTGAACTGTTTTTACTTTTTTATTAATATAAAATTTCTCTAAAAATAGAGATTGTCCTAGGAAAAAAAGGAGGAATATGATTGTAAATAATGTTGATGTTAATAAAAATAGTTTAAAGACGATACTTCTGTTTTTCACTGCGTCACCTCTTGTGAGAAATACTGTAAATGATTACTTTATTATAACAAACGTTACAAAAAAGTAGAGGAGAAAATCTGTCTCTTCCGAAAGTAGTTTTTAATAAAAAGTCACATAAAAAGAACTCGACAGACGTATGACGAGTTCTTTAATGTATTATTGTTGAATTGCTGCATCTAAAGCGATTTCAATCATTTCGTTAAATGTAGTTTGACGCTCTTCTGATGTAGTTTCTTCACCAGTGAAGATATGATCGCTTACTGTTAATACAGATAACGCATTTACACCGTATTTCGCTGCTAATGTGTAAAGAGCAGTTGTTTCCATTTCTACTGCTAGTACACCGTAATCTCCAAGTTTTTTAACCATGTCCATGCTTTCACGGTAAAATACATCTGCTGTTAAAACGTTACCAACACGAACGTGTAAGCCTTTTTCAGTTCCAGCATCGTAAGCTTTCTTTAAAAGGTCGAAGTTTGCAGCTGGTGCAAAATCAAAACCAGGGAATGTTAAACGGTTCATATTAGAATCCGTACAAGCTGTCATTGCAATAATAACGTCACGTACTTTTACGTCTTTTTGAATGGCACCGCAAGTTCCAACGCGAATTAAATTTTTAACTCCGTAGCTTTGGATCAATTCGTTTACATAAATAGAAATAGAAGGAACACCCATACCTGTACCTTGAACAGATACACGTTTTCCTTTATAAGTTCCAGTGAAACCTAACATACCACGCACGTTATTATAGCAAGTAACGTCCTCTAGAAATGTTTCAGCAATATATTTTGCACGTAATGGATCACCTGGTAATAGAATAGATTCAGCAATTTCGCCTTGTTTTGCTTCGATATGTACACTCATGAAAAGTCCTCCTTATAATGTATTGATAGAAATCAATATCATTTGCATTATACACTACGAATCCTTTCAATTAAAATCTTTTTATTATTTGTAATATGTGCAAAGCAGGAGGATTTCATAAATCATAATCTAGAATATATATGTAAGAAGTTTTGTATGAACAGAGACAATAAATATGGTAGGTGATGTTTTGAAAAATCTTGTCATTGGACTTGTTGCTTTACTATTTATTGTAGTAGGAGGATTTTACATAAAAAAGTATCAGGAAACTACAGAGACTGTAGGTGATGTTCAGGAAGTAAAATGGGATGTGTCAAATGGAAAAGGAAATGAGAAGGTAAATATTTCGTTTCAATTATTAAATAATAAAAATAATGAAGTTCGTGGTGTGAATGATCAAATTCGGGCAATTATTGTAGACGGACAATTAAAACATGTACAACAAATGAAACCTACATTCGCAGGGAATGGATCATATAAGGTATCTTCTAAAATAGCGAAAGATGAAGGGTATACAATATTTTTATATGAAGACAAAAATAAGTCTGTGCAATCATTTGCGAAGAAAGATTTTGGGAAAGAAATGGACGAGAAAAATAAGAAAAAAGTAAAATTTCCAATCGATAGTGTACTTACAAAAAAAATAGGGGAGTATGAAGTTTCTCTTTTATTTGGTGCCTTGCATCCAAATGAACCAGCGACGTTAACATTTCAATTCCAAGCGAAAAAGGGTGAAAAATTGAAATTACATTCAGAGAGGGGAGAAGTAGAGGCGCTCTATATCGTGGACGAAACGAGGGAAAATTTTTTATACGCAATACCTGTTGATACAGATGAGCAATTACAATATCGTATTACATTTCCTAGTGAAGGAACGTATAAAATATGGGGGGATTTCTATATAAATGGTAAGAAATATGAAAAAGAATTTATTGTACAAGTTCAAAAAAGAAAAAACAGCTAGATCTTTAGCTGTTTTTTCTTTTTCCTATTAATTTTGTAACAGAGAGCATTGTAAGTGGTAAAGAATGATTCTTTCTAAATGCCAAATATTTACCGCTCCATGCTGGTTTATATTTTTCTTTAAAATGTCGTAACCCGCTGAAACTATACGTATATCGAACATTATTAAAGATGGCAGCAGCAACCCGTTCAGACCAGAAAGATTGTGTCGATAAACCTACATTTGAAAGTGGTGCCATACCAATATTAAAGGAATGATATTCATTTTCTTTTGCCCACTGGAATAGGTGGATGAAAATTGCATCCATAATGCCGCTAGGTGCATCTGGATAATATCGCATTAAATCAACAGACAATGATCCGTCTTGATATACGGGCATAAAGGTTGTGAATGCGATAATCTTTCCATCCGCATCAGATAATGTAGCGATAGGAGCACGGCTAATATATTCACGATCGAAGTATCCGAGTGAAAAACCTTTCTCTTTTTTTCCACCGAGCCATGCATCAGAAACTTTCCGTAACTCTTCAAATAATTCGTCTGAGAATGGCGGCTGATGAATAGAGAATGTATAGCCTTCTCTTTCAAAACGATTGAAAGTCGCTCGCATACCAGCGCGTTTCTTTCCTGTTATTGTAAATGTATTTAAATCAACGACAGCTTCTTCACCAAGTTTAAAGAAGTTATAACCAAAATCATGATATAAACTCATCCATTTACTTTCGATTTGATAAAATACACAAATGTATCCAAATCGATCAGCTTCAGCTAAAAACTCTTGTAACACAGTACGATAGGAGGAAGGGTCACCAATTGGATCGCCTAATACAACAAGACGTTTTCCAGTTATGGAGAAGAGAAGGAGTGCTTTCCCATCACTACTGAAGAAGAATTGTTTATCACCTAAAAATCCTAAATGACTAAGTACATTTCCGTTATGTTCATCTAAAAAGTTTTGTAACCTTTTGTCATTAGCTGGTTGCCCGGGAAATTCATTTCGATAACGATTGGCAATGAGTGAGCCAATCAGTAAAAAGGTAGGAACGAAAAAGGCAGCTGCTAATGCACTTCGTTTCACTTGCGTAATATTACGAACGACAAAATCAGGTTTGAAAGCTTCTTTTGCACCTGCAAATAAAATACCTAAGTTTTTATATAAATATAACGTTACAAGTAAGAATATAAAAACTTTTACCATATCAGAAAGTGAGACTTCCATTTTCTCGCGCACAAATCTTTTTCGAAGCATATATAATACCGCGAGTACGATTAATAAAATAAACGTTTCTTCAATATCAATTCCTTTTAGTGTATTAAAGATAGCCGCTCCAATTAAAGAAACAATCGTCATATAATAAGAGCGTTTTGTTCCATAATATATCCCACGTGAAAGGATTAGGAGGAGAATACCGAATGTTAGTGATAAGCTAAAAGAAAATTGAATAAGATGTTTTGGAGCTAGAATATGTAAGGCGTGTGCTCTGTTTATACTTGTCGGTAGAATGGTCGATAAAATAACCATTAGTCCAGCAAATACTGTTAAAGCAGCAGATGCCCATGAACCAAGCTTTCCTAGAAAGTCACGCTGCAAAGTCCATATAACACCAGTTGTTTCTAATGCAGGCGCAATAAAAGGTTTATCTTCAAACTTTTTAATGGCTACACCTGTCATTTCAAAAGCTGCAAAAATAAGGCCAAGGCAGAAAGGTAAAATGTAATAGACGAGGCGATATAATAACATAGCAGGTAGTAATACACCTGTATCAATGCCGTACTGTCCGAGTCCAGTTAAAAAAACAAGATCAAATGAACCAAGTCCACCAGGCACAAGACTAACAACGCCAGCTAAAGCAGCGATTACATACACACCTAAAAACTTTTGAAATTCGATGTCGATACCAAATAATATTAATATGACGTACATAACAATACCAGCAGATACCCACTCAACTAATGAAACTAATGAGTATAAAACAGTTGGGTTTTTCTCTTCTCCTTCTTCTTGTCCTTCAGTTTGCTTTGTTTTTCTATTTTTTAGTTTAGAAAAGCCAATATATATAGGGACGAAAAGAGCGAAAAAGATAAGAACAGGCCATAGCCACGGTTTTTCATGCAAAATAAAACTTGTGTCTAATATTCCAATCAGGCCGAGGAATGAAAGAATGGCTAATCCGTTAATAAAAGCAGTTGTCATCCAGGCGATACTTTTAATAAGTTTGCCATTTTCTTTTATGTATGGACGATAAAGCATTGTGCGTACACCAGCTCCAACGAGACCACCAAATCCGATAAAGCCATTTAAAGTATTAGCAATCCATGAGATGCGGAAAATCTTTTGGACTGGTATATCAGCTTTTAAATAACGAAGCATAACATAGTCATAAAAGAACATTGTCGATACGGCAAATGCGCCAAGTGTAATTGCTAAAAAGACTCCTCCGGTGGGAATGTTTTTAATTGTATCGATTGCTTCTAAAAAAGAAATGCCTGCTAATTCTTTTTTTGCTTGAAAGAATACAATTGTTAATACAACAAATGGGAAGATAATTTTCCCGATTTGTAAGAAACGTTTCCATGAAAACGACATAAATACAACTCTCCTTGTATAAGAAAACTGAGACAATAATATTATTATGACAAACTTCAAGAAAAATAAAAAGGTAAATTCCTGTATGGGGAAGCTATTTTTTATAAGGATTATATTTGAAAGAGTATTTCGTTTGTCAGAAGATTAAGTTAAAATGAAATGAAAGAAGGAAGAGAGGGGAAGTAGATGATTATAATAGGTTATGCGGGATATGAGTTAGAGAAAGCAAAACCTAATACATCAGAAGATTTTTTTAATAGATCTGAAGTGACATATATATTAAATGATAAAGAGAGAACTTTTTCTGTTTTATACGTTCGATATTTTGAAGAAGTTTTACTAGAAATTACTCCTTTTGAAGGAAATCCAGTATGTAAAGTAGAAGAACAAGACATATATTTGCGGGATATTGTAGCGATATGTTGTTTAGTGAAAGAGAATGAGCATCGCATGCGAAAACGTTTATATTTAAATACTATAGAAGAATTCCGACAATATTTTGATGAGGGAACAGTGGTGAAAGTACAAGAAATATTGGCTGAATTACATAAAAATAAAAGAGTAGAAATAGCGTGAAATGGCAAAGGAGAGGGAAAAAATGTCTAATCTGATGGTTGAAAATCAAACAGAACAAGTTTCTATGTTTTTAGAAGATGTTATTACTTTGATAACCAATTATGTAAATTATCATACGTTGCCTTCTTTATTAGAAGAGGCACCGGCAGGGAACGAGCAATATTATAAAGGGTTATTAGCATCAATAAGGCGTCTTCTCGTTTTTTGTGAAGAAGGACATGATGCATGTTTTGTTTTGTTGAATAGCCAGCCATTTCGAAAAACAGCAGCTGAAAAAATTTTATATAAAATTTATCATCAAGTAATTGCAGAGTTTTTTTCACCAAAGAGTGATCATTGGTATGAAAATAGTCGGTCTGCCTATACAGGGAAAAACTCCATCGTGTTTCAACAAACGCCACCTGCATCTATAGAGCAAGTAATGAAGAATTTAGAAGGTAAATTTCAATTGATGCGTGAAGAACTAGAATATTATGAGACGGATTACCAAACAAAGATGTTACACAAATATTAATTGCGAAAAAGAAGCTAAGGGGACTTAGCTTCTTTTCCTTTTGTACAGTTATATAAGGGATTTCCTTTGAATATATTTAAGGGGATAGCATTAAGGAGGTGTAACATGAGTCAGCAAGGTGTATTTACAGATTACTTTCATGAAGTAGAAAGCTGGTGTGAAAGTGTTCTTCACGTATTAGATAGCCGTGCAATGGAAGTGTATGATGTCCATATGCTTGCTTATAAAATTCAAACGTTATTAGACCGTATGAAAGAACATGAGTACGACACAGATGCAGAGTTTATGTATGAAATAAGTGATGATGTAGAACATATTCAGCATCATTTGCAGGAAGTATTTGTACAGGGTGAAGAGGAATATGAATTATATGAAAGAGGGGATAGTGAACGAGCTGTTCCAATTGGAGGGCATACACTTCCACCATTACCGTATCCATATAATGCGTTAGAACCGTATATTTCTAGAGAAATTATGATGTTACACCATGATAAACATCATCGTAGTTACGTAGAAGGGTTAAATAAAGCGGAGAAGAAGATGGAGGAAGCGAGAAAAACGAATCAATTTGATTTGATTAAGCATTGGGAAAGAGAAGCGGCTTTTCATGGATCGGGTCATTACCTGCACACAATATTTTGGAATAACATGAAAAAAGATGGTGGCGGAAGTCCAAGGGGGGCTTTTTCACAACAGATTGAACAAGATTTTGGGAGCTTTTTACGTTTTCAAAAACATTTTACTGAAGCAGCTTCTAAAGTGGAAGGGTCAGGATGGGCGATTCTCGTTTGGGTGCCACGATCTGGAAGGTTAGAAATTTTGCAGAGTACACTTCATCAATTATTTACACAATGGGATACGATACCGCTCCTTGTACTAGACGTGTGGGAACATGCGTATTATTTACAATATCAAAATCGTAAAGATGAATATATAAAAAACTGGTGGCATGTTGTAAATTGGCCTGATGTAGAAAAAAGATTTGAAAGTGCAAAACAAATTGAATGGCCACCGTATTAGACGCATATTGTATGCGTCTTTTTTATCCCGTAAACGCCCGAATATTAAGGACTATTAATCAGTGGAGGATGGACAAAGCCCTAACTAATTAAAGTTTTTCTTTACTGAGAAGAGAAGGAGATTTCGTTCATATTTTAAAAGGCCAAGCATACACTTGTACAAAAAGTGCCAAAAGGACGTGGGGGGAAATATGAGACGAATTTGTGTAATCATTACGCTTCTTATTATGTATGTAAGCGTTATGCCAATTCCTACATATGCAAAGATGAACAGCAATGTCAGTGCTCGTAATGCTGTATTAATGGAGCAACATTCTGGACGTGTATTATACGGAAAAGCAGAACATGAGCCACAAAAAATTGCTAGTATAACAAAAATTATGACTGCCTTGTTAGCTGCTGAATCAGGAAAAATGAAAGAAATGGTCTCGGTTAGTAATGAAGCAGTGAGAGTAGAAGGATCAGCAATTTATTTGAAGCCTGGACAGAAAGTAAAGTTAGAGGATTTAGTATACGGACTCATGCTTAGATCTGGTAATGATGCAGCACAAGTAATTGCTGAAAATGTAGGAGGGAGTATAGAAGGGTTTGTATATTTAATGAATGAAAAGGCGAAACAAATTGGAATGAAAGATACTCACTTTTCAAACCCACATGGTTTGGATGGAGATGGATCCCATTATTCGTCGGCCTATGATATGGCACTTTTAACGAAGTATGCAATGGGGAACGAAACCTTTAAGAAGATTTTTGGGACAAAAACGTATAAATCAGATTCGTGGGATTATCCGTGGAAAAACAAACATAAACTTGTGACGTCTTATTATGAATTTGCAACAGGAGGAAAAACAGGATTTACGAAGAAAGCAGGACGGACGCTTGTTACAACAGCAACAAAAGATGGACTAGATTTAATTGTCGTAACTTTGAGCGCTTCTAGTGATTGGGATGATCATATGAATTTATTTGATAAAGGTTTTGATCGTTTCAAGCAAACGAACGTTGTAGGACAAGGAGCTCTTGCTGAAATTACTGAAAAGAAATATGCCAATCATGTTTACACGAAAAATAATTTTGCGGTGCCTTTAACTGAGCAGGAAAGAAAGAATGTCGTATTAAAAGTTGAACTCGATAAAAGTGCAAAACTTAAAGATGGCGTAAAGGTTGGAAAGACAGAAATTTATGTTGGCAATGAGAAAGTTGGAGAACGGAATTTATTTTATAGTAAACGAAAGTTAGTAGCTACAACGGGAATGTACTGGAATAATGTGAAAGAAATTTTTTCTCATATGATAGGTGTTGGGAGCGATGGTTAATCTCGTATGGGTAGCGATGGCGGTCATAGGGATTGTATATGCCATGATAAATGGAACGATGGAAGCAATAAATAAAGCCGTATTTGACGGGGCAAAAGATGCAGTAACAATTTGTATAGGACTTATTAGTGTTTTAGTATTTTGGCTCGGCTTAATGAAAATTGCAGAGGAAGCAGGATTGCTAAAAAAGTTAGTGTCACTTTTTATGCCGATAGTAAAAAGGTTATTTCCAGAAATACCGAAAGATCATCCGTCAATGGGATTTATTTTATCGAATATGATGGCAAACTTTTTTGGATTAGGTAATGCAGCGACCCCTCTTGGTATTAAAGCGATGGAACAATTGAAAGAGTTAAACGGAGGGAAGGATTCGGCGAGCCGTTCTATGGTGACTTTTCTCGCGTTAAATACATCAGCGATTACTTTAATTCCTACTACTGTCATTTCGATTCGAATGACGTATGAATCAGCGAATCCTACTGAAATTGTTGGGGTAACATTCATTGCACAAGTACTCTCTATGATCGGAGCGATTTGGATTGATCGCTATTTTTACCGAAGAAGGAGTAGGAAGGGGCGGAAAAAATGAGTATTGTCAATACGATATCATTATGGGTAATCCCTTGTGTAATCGGTTTTATCCTTTTATATGGAACGATAAAGAAAGTTCCGACGTATGAATCTTTCGTTGAGGGAGGAAAAGAAGGGATTCAAATTGCGATCTCTATTTTACCGTTTATGGTTGGAATGCTCGTATCTATTTCTATATTTCGGGCTTCAGGTGCATTAGATGCAATGATATCAGTAATGAAGCCGATATTAGATTTAATTCATGTCCCAGCAGAAATTGTTCCACTAGCACTTATACGCCCTATTTCAGGCTCTGCTGGTTTAAGTATAACGACCGATTTAATTGCCACATATGGGCCAGACTCGTTTATTGGAAGATTGGCTTCTACGATGCAAGGGAGTACAGATACGACTTTTTATATTTTAACAGTATACTTCGGAGCTGTTGGAATTAGAAAAATGGGAGATGCATTAAAAGTAGGACTTTTTGCCGATTTGATTGGAATTATTTGTTCAATTGTGTTTGTTTCTTTAATGTTTAAGTAATACTATTCATTTTTTATGCTATTTCGCTTATAATATGTATACGACCACTATTAAGGTGCTGCTTAATAGTGGTTTTTTTATGCGGTATTTTTGACAAAATGATGAACTTTTATTGTGAGCAATATGAAAAAAATGGACAATAATAAAAGGTAAAAACATGATTTGACCTTTATATGTTTATTATCATCGCTATGTTGTTTAAGTAAGATGAAGCGAAAAGCCGTCAAGCGTATGCGGTTGCCAAGTCTTTCTAATGTAAGGTAAGATAAATTCGAGGTGAAAAAAAGAAATGGAACGATTACAAAAAGTGATTGCGCAAGCAGGTATTGCATCGAGAAGAAAGGCTGAGGAATTAATTCAGCAAGGAAAAGTGAAAGTTAATGGAAAAATAGTGAAGGAGTTAGGAACGAAAGTAACTCCTCAAGATAAAGTAGAAGTAAATAACATCCCTCTTGAAAAAGAAGAACCTGTTTATTTTTTACTATATAAACCAACTGGCGTAATTTCAAGTGTATCAGATGATAAAGGAAGAAATGTTGTAACAGACTTTTTCCCAGAGATTACACAACGTTTATTCCCAATCGGACGCTTAGATTATGATACGTCTGGCGTATTATTAATGACAAACGATGGGGACTTTGCAAACGTATTAATGCACCCTAGATATAAAGTTGAAAAAACATATGTTGCAAAAATAAAAGGTCCACTAACAGGTGAGAAAATTCGCATGTTAGAACGTGGTGTTGCACTAGAAGACGGAAAAACAGCACCAGCTCGTGTGAAGATTATTTCTTGGGACAAGCGTAAGGAAATGGCGATTGTACAATTAACAATTCATGAAGGACGTAACCGTCAAGTACGTCGTATGTTTGAAGCTTTAGATTGTAAAGTAGTGAAACTAAAGCGTGAACGCTATGCTTTCTTAGAAGTAGGAAGCCTGAGACCTGGTGATGCAAGAGAATTGACACCACATGAGGTGAAACAATTACGTGCATTGGCTTCTACAAAGCCTCGCTAATCGATATTGTGAAACTTTCACCAGTGGAATGCTCCGCTGGTGATTTATTAAAAAATACATATATTCATCACTCGTCGAAGAGAGGGGAGACAATATGAAAAAAAATCGCTTATTATTTCGCGTTATTATTCTGCTCATTTTAAGCGGTGCTGTAGGATTTACACTTTATCAAGGTTTTTTTGCTGATAAAGAGAAAATGCAAATTGGAAAAGAAGCACCTAACTTTGTTGTGACGGATTTAGAAGGAAAGAAAATTGAATTAAAAGATTTAAAGGGAAAAGGTGTATTTTTAAACTTTTGGGGCACTTGGTGTAAACCTTGTGAGAAAGAAATGCCTTATATGAATGAACTATATCCAAAGTATAAAGAAAAAGGCGTTGAAATTATTGCGTTAGATGCAGATGAAACAGAAATTGCTGTTAAGAACTTTGTGAAACAATATGATTTGAAATTCCCAGTTGCTATTGATAAAGGAACAAAGATCATAGGGACATATGGAGTAGGACCGTTACCGACAAGCTTTTTGATTGATAAAGATGGAAACGTAGTGGAGCAAATTATAGGTGAACAAACGAAAGAACAGCTAGAAGGATATTTAAAGAAAATTACTCCGTAATAAAGAAAGCCTTTACATAAGAGGTGCTTGCCTATAGCGCCTCTGGTTTAAAAATTCTGAGTATTGCGGTAACTTGAGGTTAGAATATACAATAGTACATATAGATACAGGGGCGGTGAGAGTGTTGAAAGAAATTAAGTGTGAATGTGGACATGTGAATCCAATAGGAACTGTTTTTTGTGAAGCTTGTGGGAAACCATTTGAAAGTAATGAAAATATAAAACTATTGGATATGCGCTATGAGGGGAGTGCTCGTAGATCTCTCACGCAAACAAAAACGATCGTCGATAAAATTTGGAGCTTTTTCTCTTCTGTAAAAGTGGGTGTATGGCTCATTGTAATCACTTTAGCTGCATCAGCGATTGGAACTATTTTTCCGCAAGAAATGTACATAACTCCAGGGGTTGCACCAGCTGAATATTATAAACAAGAATACGGATTTTTAGGACAATTATACTATCAATTAGGATTTAATAATTTATACGGTTCATGGTGGTATATGATGTTAATTGCTTCAATCGGTATTTCGCTTGTGATCTGTAGTTTAGATCGTGTCATTCCGCTTTATAAAGCTTTAAAAAAACAAGGGGTGAAAAGACACCCTAGCTTTTTAAAGAGACAAAGATTATACGGCACTGGTACACCGCAAGATGGTGATTTGGAAAGAGTCCAAATGAATTTAAAGAAAACGAACTATAATGTGAAAGTGGAAGACGGAAACGTTTTAGCAGAAAAGGGACGGTTTTCACGCTGGGGTCCATATGTGAATCATATCGGTCTTATTATTTTTTTATTCGGTGCGATGCTTCGTTTTTTACCGAGTATGTACGTAGACGAAGCGCTTTGGTTACGTGATGGTGAAACGAAAGAAATACCAGGGACGGATGGCCAATACTATTTGAAAAATGAGAAGTTTATAAAGGAAGTTTATGATAAAAGTAAGGACAAGGAAGTTTTTGATGAAGCAATTGACCGTGTAGGTGATAAAATGATTGCGAAAAACTTCCAAACGAATGCTGTATTATATAAAGCGGTCGGCGAAAATATAGCAGGACAAAAACCGAAATTGGAAAAGGTAAAAAAAGCGGAAATTCGAGTGAATGAACCGCTGAAATTTGATCAATTTGCTATTTATCAAGTGGATTATAAAGAAAGTGAATTTAAAAGCATGTCCTTCCATTTGCAAAATAAAGAAAACAATCAAAAGTGGGGACCAATTAAAGTTGATTTAACGAATCCTACAGAAAAATATGATTTAGGAAATGGTTATTCTCTAGAACTATTAAGCTATTTCCCTGATTTTTATTTTGACGAGAGTGGAAGACCGAACACAAAAACGAAATTACCAAACAATCCTGCATTCGTCTTTAAAATGTTTACGCCTGAAACACCAGATGGTGAAGTGAGTTTTGTTGGTATTCAGCAAAATATAGAACCTGATGGGAACAATAAGTATAAAATGTCATTCGCAGGTGTTGAAATGCAAAATGCAACAGCACTTACTGTAAGGAAAGATTTAACGCTTTGGATTCTCGGTATTGGAGGATTTATATTTATGGTTGGTGTCATTCAAGGAATGTATTGGAATCATCGCCGTATTTGGATACAACGCGTTAATGATGAATGGTGGATTGCAGGACATACGAATAAAAATTGGTTCGGTTTAAAGAAAGATATTGAAAGAGTACTAGAAGGTACAGCAATTCCGCAACCAAACGATAAAGTAGTCGATAAAAAAATTAGTTAAGGTGGGGAAACGATATGGTGCAAATAAGTAGTAACTTTCTCTTTACCGCATTTATTTTATATTTAATTGCAACTCTATTTTTCGGGGGAGCAATTAAAGAAAAGGGTCATAAATGGGCAAATGTAGGAATAACGATTACAATTTTAGGGTTTATTGCACAAACAGTATATTTTGTTACAAGATGGATTGCATCAGGACATGCACCAGTTAGTAACTTTTTTGAATTCGGTACGTTTTTCGGCATGATGCTAGTCGGAGCATTTATTGTCATGTATTTTATGTACCGCGTAAGTATAATTGGACTCTTTGCATTACCAGTTGCGCTTTTATTAATTGCCTACGCGAGTATGTTTCCGAGGGAAATATCGCCACTTATTCCATCTTTGAAAAGTAATTGGTTACATATTCACGTGACGACTGCGGCTGCAGGACAAGCAATTTTAGCGATTAGTTTTATTACGGGCGTTATGTATTTATTGAAAAATGTAGATCAATCAGTGAAAAGTAAACGTACATTTTGGTTAGAAACAGTAGTGTTCACGCTTGTTTGTACAGTTGGATTTATTGGAGTAACAACGGTATTTTCTAGTATGAAATATGAAGCGAAGTTTCAATGGATTGATAAAAATGAACAGCAAGTGGAAATGAAGTACAATCTTCCGGCTTTAGTTGGACCGCATGAAGGGAAGTTGCTGACAGAAAATAAATTAGAACCGACAGTTGAAGTTCCAGCGATTGTAAATGCAAAAAAATTAAATACTGTAATTTGGTCAGTGTTAGTTGGAACATTACTTTATATTGTATTAAGACTTGTTTTAAGGAAACGAGTATCAGCAGCACTTCAGCCGCTAGTAAAGAATACGAATAGTGATTTACTAGATGAAATCGGATATCGTGCTATTGCAATTGGATTCCCGGTTTTTACATTAGGTGCATTAATTTTTGCGATGATTTGGGCACAAAT
The DNA here is from genome assembly GCF_921008455.1 of Bacillus basilensis. Taxonomy (NCBI): domain Bacteria; kingdom Bacillati; phylum Bacillota; class Bacilli; order Caryophanales; family Bacillaceae; genus Bacillus; species Bacillus basilensis. Next base: position 1,444,132 of record NZ_CAKLBZ010000001.1, read on the forward strand.
AGCTTGGACACGTTTTTGGGGCTGGGATCCAAAAGAGGTTTGGGCGCTTATTACTTGGCTCTTTTATGCTGCGGTATTACATTTACGCCTATCAAAAGGATGGCACGGAGAGAAGTCAGCGTGGTTAGCGGTAATTGGTTTTGCAATCATTATGTTCAACTTTATTGTAGTAAACTTAATTATCGCGGGTTTACATTCATATGCATAGAGAAATAAAATAGGAGAGTGAATGTCACTTTCCTATTTTATTTTTGTCAATTTTTCTTCTTTTTTGAGAAAAACATGACAAAGTAGCGGTTGATTTTGTAAAATGATGTCGAGGACATTATATACTGTTCAAAAAAAATACATAGTTTTGGAAAAAAATTGAACAAACTTTATTATTCTTGTGAAGCATAATATGGGAAGTGAAACAGTTAGAGGATTGCTTAAATAAACGAGAATAGCGCAACATAATAGTGTAGAAGGGTAGGTGTGAACCGTTGTGGTAAAAGTACGCAACGGGTAAAAATGGAAAATGAATCAAGAATTTTAATTGTAGACGATGAGGATCGTATTCGTCGTTTGTTGAAAATGTATTTAGAGAGAGAACAATACACAATTGATGAAGCAGATAATGGTGATACAGCTTTAGAAATGGCGTTACAAAATGATTATGATTTAATCCTATTAGATCTTATGATGCCTGGTAAAGATGGTATTGAAGTATGTAAAGGGGTTCGTGAGAAGAAAGCGACGCCAATTATTATGTTGACAGCAAAGGGTGAAGAAGTAAACCGAGTACAAGGGTTTGAGGTAGGAACTGATGATTATATTGTGAAACCATTTAGCCCACGTGAAGTAGTGCTTCGTGTGAAAGCGGTCTTACGCCGTTCTGTACCAACAACATTCTTTACACAAGATACAACGACAAAAGATGTTACTGTGTTCCCTCATTTAACAATTGATAATGATGCACATCGTGTTACAGCAGATGGTAATGAAGTGAACTTAACACCGAAAGAGTACGAATTACTATTATTCTTAGCGAAAGCTCCTGATAAAGTATTTGATCGTGAGCAATTGCTAAAAGAAGTATGGCAATATGAATTCTTCGGAGATTTACGTACAGTTGATACGCATGTAAAGCGTTTACGTGAGAAGTTAAGCAAAAAATCACCAGATGCTGCGAAGATGATTGTTACCGTTTGGGGCGTAGGTTACAAGTTTGAGGTTGTGAACGACTGATGCTTTGGAGAAGTGTAGTAGGGAAGTTATGGATGACCATATTACTTCTCGTTTCGTTTGTACTTGGATTTGTTGCGATTTTACTTTCCCAGTTTTTTAGAACATATTATGTTGATATGAGTGAAGCTAGGCTTCAAAAAGTTGCAACAAGTGTTTCAGAGTTAATTGAAGAAGGTGCCGATGTAAAAACGATTGAGAATATCGCGTACAAATTCTCTGATCCACTTTCAAGGATTATTATTGTAGAAGATGGTAAGGAAATTTCATCTTCACCGAAACAAGAAGGATTAGTCACTCTTACAATGGATGACTTAAAAGAAGATAAAGAATTAGCGGCTGTTTTTACAGACAAAAAAGAAATTAAGAATAACATTAGAAAAGCTTCTAATAGTAGAAAGAATAAAAATACTGAAAATGATATTATGATTGTCGGAAAACCAGTACACTCCAAAAATCAAAGTGCAGTGTTCGTATACGAATCTTTACAAGTTCCGATACAAGGTATGGAGAGAACGACTGATTTTATATTCTTATCAGCAGGGATTGCAATTATATTAACAACTTTCTTTGCATTCTTCTTATCTACTCGAATTACAGCACCACTCCGTAAAATGCGTGAGGTTGCTTTTGAGGTTTCGCGTGGGAAGTTTGATGCGAAAGCTCCTATGGTATCTCAGGACGAGATTGGTGAGCTTGCAACGGCCTTAAATCAAATGGGAAAACAGTTGAAGTTTAATATGAATGCCTTGCAGCAAGAGAAAGAACAGTTAGCTAGTATTTTAAGTAGTATGGCAGATGGGGTTATTACGTTAAATCAAGAAGGTGAAGTCGTTGTAATCAATCCGCCAGCGGAACATTTCTTGCAAGTTTGGCAAGAAGAGAAAGAAGTAGAGTTAAGTAAAAAGCTCCCTTCTGAACTTGTTGAACTATTCCATCTAGTTGTAGAAAGCGAACAACAACAAGTGGTTGAAATTAATTTACAAAAAGGTAACTATGTAGTTCTTATGACTCCGCTTTACAATCAAACGAAAATTCGCGGGGCGGTAGCTGTATTGCGTGATATGACGGAAGAACGCCGTCTGGAGAAGATGCGTCAAGACTTTATTGCGAACGTATCACATGAACTTCGTACACCGATGGTCATGCTTCAAGGGTATAGTGAAGCAATTTTAGATGATATTGTGCAAACGAAAGAAGAAATTAATGAGTTTGTTCAAATCATTTATGATGAATCTGTTCGTTTAGGTAAACTTGTAAATGAATTATTAGATTTAGCGCGTATGGAAAGTGGTAATGTAGAGTTACATATAGGTGAAGTTGATATTCATCCTTTCGTTGAAAAAATAGGTCGTAAATTCCAAGGTATTGCAAAGGATAAAGAAGTTGCATTAACGGTTGATTTCCAAAATCCAATTGAGCGATACCCGTTTGATGCAGATCGTATGGAACAAGTATTGACAAATTTAATTGATAACGCAATTCGTCATACAAATGCAGGTGGACATGTAACGCTTGTAATTGATACGAAAAATAATGGTCTTATTTTTGAAGTGCAAGATTCGGGCGCTGGCATTCCAGAAGAAGATATTCCATTTTTATTTGATCGTTTCTACAAAGCTGATAAAGCAAGAACACGTGGGAAAAAAGGTGGAACAGGACTCGGGCTTGCGATTGCAAAAAATATTGTGCAAGGCCATGATGGGAAAATTACTGTTTCAAGTGTTGTTGGAGAGGGAACTACATTCTCTGTATATTTACCGAATCGTATAATTTAGATATGCGTTTTTAAAGTTGATAATGAATAAAGTTCTACTGTTTTTTATTTTTTTGTAAAATCAATTAAATAAATAATAGTAGAACTTTTTTTATCGTAGTTGAATGAAGAATAAGAGGGGTGTCGTAAAGCAATGAAATTATACACAAAAACAGGAGATAAAGGGACAACAAGTGTAATAGGCGGCAGAGTGGATAAAGATGATATCCGAGTGGAAGCATATGGCACGATAGATGAGGCGAATTCTCATATTGGATATGCGATGACTAAGCTTCAAGGCGAGTCTTTTGGAGATATTTACAATGAACTTGAAAATATTCAACATGAACTATTTGATTGCGGAGGAGACTTGGCGATAGTAGCGGGGAAAATTCCTTATAAAGTAAAAATCGAAATGGTCGAATGCTTAGAAAAAAGGATTGATTCGTATATAGAAGAAGCACCGCCGTTAGAGCGCTTTATTTTACCAGGTGGAAGCGAGTCGGCAGCTGCTATTCATATTGCACGTACAGTTGTAAGGCGAGCAGAACGATGTATAGTGTCCTTACAAAAAGAAGGGGAAATAAACGAAGTTGTTCTAAAGTATGTAAATAGATTATCTGATTATTTGTTTGCGGTAGCTAGAGTAATAAACGCTCGAGTACAAGTAAAAGATGTTGAGTATAATCGCAGTGCAATCGTTTTTCGTGATAAGAAAGAGAAGGAAGTGGAGTGATCCACTTTCTTTTTTTGTATACTTTTTTCTGTAATATACCAAAATAGAGAAGGTATGGTGGTAATTAGAAAACGGAGGATGTATATGAAAGGTTTAAAATACGGCGTCATGTTATTGACTATATTGTTTTTATCTCAATTACATGTGTACGCAGAGGAAAACCGGTGGACATGGCCTGTTGAAGGGCAGATAAGTGATTATTTTGGGACAAGGCATGGAAAACACTACGGTATAGATATAGCGGCACCGATCGGCGCGGCGGTGGCAGCTATTCAAGATGGTAAGGTAACAAAGTCTTATAATTCAAGTAGTTATGGAAATGTTGTATTTATTAAACATGGAGAATATGAGGCTGTGTATGCACATTTAAATAAGAGATATGTAGTTCAAGGGGATTATATTTCAAAAGGAGAAATAATTGGAGAAGTAGGAAATACAGGAGAATCTCGAGGTGCACACTTACATTTAGAAGTTCATCAAGGAAGATGGACGATGGCAAAAAAGAATGCGATGAATCCATTGCTTGTTTTACATGAACAAAGAAACGAAGTCGTTTCTTCCTCGTTATATGTCGTTCAAAAAGGGGACACTTTAGTTAGTATTGCACGGAAATTTAGCATGTCTGTTAAGGAAATTAAAGAAAAAAATGGGCTGCAGCAAGAGCTGATTTATCCAAATCAACAATTATACGTAAAGTAAAAAAAGAGCTAGTTTAACTAGCTCTTTTTTTACCAAAAAATAAAGACACATATAAATCCAGAAATAGCTAAGTAGCTATATAAGTAAAATACTTTTGTTCTGGTTTTTTCGTTTGTTCGAAAAAGTACAATAGTCGGTTCAATTAAACCGATTGTCAAACAAAGTAGACCAAGGAGCATACAACCAATTGAAATGGAGTACAGGGCGATTTGTGGTGCTTGAAATGGAATCATCCATTTTAATAAAAATGCAATAAGTGCAGTGTAGCAAATGCTGCCAATGTATTTATTCAACGGTGCATTAGAACGGAAACCTGGAAGCTTTTTTAAGAAAGAGCGGGAAACAACTTCAGTTTGTAAAGATGTATGCTCTTCGATTATTTTTTGAGCTTCTTTTCCTTTTTGGAAAAGGGATAATATCCAGTTTCGCTTCCCTTGAAAAATAAATTGAGAAGTTGTTAAATAATGATCCACCTTCACTTTATTCCAACTTTTCCACGGATGACGCTCACACAATTTTAATTTACTCTCTGTTTTTTTATCATACTGATAAATACTGATGCCATCTTCGTCGAAAGTAGCATAGTATGTCTCGCTTGAGAATGTGCCTAAATCAATTGGACAGTAGAAAAGTAATTCTTTTTTTAAGTAAAAGTATTCTTTTCTTAAGTTTTTTTTCATTGTTTCTCGAATAGAGTGTCTCTTTTCTTTCTTCATGACATTTCCTCCATAATCCAGAAAATGTTCTTATCTTAACAATTCAACATCTTATCACTTTTAATTATATATGACTAGGGGATTTATAGGAGAAATGCCGAATGCTAAAAAATATGGGGTGTATTGTAAAATATAATGAATGGTTTTGATTATGTAAAATTAATAACTTATTTTTAATAAGTTACGATTTTTTTGTTCACAATCCAATCATGTTGTTGTATAATGAAGTGGAAAATAGAATATCGGTCTATCTTCGGGGCAGGGTGAAAATCCCGACCGGCGGTGATGAACTATATGTGATTTTGTTCTAAGCCCGCGAGCCGTTAAGGCAGGATTTGGTGTGATTCCAAAGCCGACAGTATAGTCTGGATGGGAGAAGATGGAGGTTCAAGCGTTCAAAAAAGATATGGATTTGAACGTCTGTTTGATGTGCCTTAAATTCTCCCTTTGTGTAAAACACAAAGGGTTTTTTCGTTCTATGAAAAAGTAGGCATAGCAGAACCTTTCCACTTTCCATGAGATGATCGATGGAAAAGGAGAGAGAAAGATGAAACAAAAAAACAGTGTAGTGCAGATGGTGAGTGTAGCGATGCTAAGTAGTATTGCATATTTACTGATGATGTTGGATTTCCCGTTCCCAGGGCTTCCGCCATTCTTAAAAATCGATTTCAGTGATGTACCGGCTCTAATTGCAGCGATTATCTTCGGACCAATTGCGGGAGTAATTGTAGAGGCGATAAAGAATATTTTACATTACGGGATTCAAGGAAGTTTAACGGGAGTACCAGTTGGAGAAATAGCTAACTTTATTGCAGGATGTTTATTTATTGGACCAGCAGCTTTCTTATTTAGGAAGTATCGTACTGTTAAGAGTTTAACGACAGGATTAATGCTAGGGACAATTACAATGGCGCTTATTATGAGTGTATTAAATTACATCATCATATTCCCAGCTTACACTTGGTTTTTAAATTCGCCAGCTATGTCTAGTGAGGCTATAAGAACAACGGTTGTAACGGCAATCTTACCGTTTAATTTGATTAAAGGGATTGTTGTGACAATTGTATTTGTAGCGTTATTTTCACGCCTGAAAGTATGGATGTTTGCAAAAATGAAAAATGCATAAAATATAAAGTGAAACTTCAATCAGTGGGGGTGTTCATCCCCCACTGATTATTAGCCCTCACCAATCGGGCTGCCCGGCAAATAGCGAGGCAAAAAAACCATTAGTAGTATGGAACTACTAATGGTTTTTTTTATAAGTATCATGAAAACAAAAAATGTCCCTCATATTAATGAGGGACATTTTTTGAAGTTAATAAAAGACTATTCGAATTTTAAAGCATCGCCGTCAAATGATTCGTCAGCAACTTTAATTGAGTCAGTTGGACAACCTTCGAATGCATCCATCATATCTTCAAGTAATACATCTGGAATCTCAACGATACCTTGGTTATCGTCTAATGTTACGAATGCAATACCTTCATCATCATAGTCATAAATGTCTGGTGCAGCAGCGCCACAAGCACCACATGCAATACAAGTATCTTTATCAACGATTGTATATTTTGCCATCTTTTTTCCCTCCTGATAATATGTATGTGAAAAGCTCGCCATAAAAATTATAACCTTATTGTAAAACGGTTTTTAAAACTTTTCAACATAAAATTATAATGATAATGCTTATCAATTAGGGTGTCAACTAATTTTTGCATTATGTCATAAGATTTTCAAAATACGTAAATGTTATTTCGTTTGGTACAATAGAATATATACAAGTATATAGTGCCGATATGATAAGTTAGTGTAATTATACCAAAAAGCAATTAAGTTAGATTGAAAGGTGGAAGCGGTAATGCAACTACAATATACTTTATTGTATTGTTTAAAACAATTGAATGGTGAAAGGACCGTTTCTTCTATTTATTATTTATTAAAGGGAAAACGATCTTCGCAAACATTACAAGATGGAAATATGTTCCGAATTTCTTTTTTGTTTGGGATATATAAATCATTAAATAGAATTGAATATGATCGTGAAGTTGCAAAGTTGTTGCAAGCAGATTTGATTCAAGAAATACATGAGAATACATATTTGTTAACACCTAAAGGTAAAATGCAGTTGCATACATGGGAGGGAGTGTATGCTTTTCCAGCGCATTTACATGGTTTGCACTATGGTGAATTAGGTGAAACATTTTGGAAAAGATTATCTTTAATTATTCAAACTATATCTAATTTACAACAGAATAATACGAAATTTATTCCTATTCAACAAGATACAGAAATAATGATGTGGGTGAAACGCTTTTTAACAGGTATGCCGTATAGGCGAAATGAATTGGCTAAAAGATTATGGAAAGAAATACATAATCTTTTAGGGAAATGTGATGTGGTAGAAGCGACGATTGTAACATATAGATTAACAGGATATGAACGTATCGGTTGTACATTGCAGCAGTTAGCGGAAATTACGAAACAAGATATATTTAGGGTGTACTTTTTATTTTGGGGTGCAATTCATTTCCTCATACAAGAAGTTCGCGATAAAGAAAATGAATTTCCGTTATTAGCTGAGATTATCTCTTATCCGAATGAGAGAGCTGAATTATTTAGTTTATCAACGAAAAAAACATATAATTTTTGGAGGCAAGGGCGCTCATTAGAAGAAATAGCGACAATTAGAAATCTAAAGGTTGCAACGATAGAAGATCATTTTGTTGAAATTGCTTTGAGAGAAAGAGATTTTTCTATCGAGATGTTTATGAAAAAAGACAAAATAGATAAAGTAACAGAAGTAATTGATGCATTACAAACACGTAAGTTGCGTGAGTTGAAACAAGCGGTTGGAGAGGATATCTCTTATTTTGAAGTTCGTCTTGTATTGGCGCGGATGGAGGGTATAAATGAAACTTGAGGAATATTTATATAGGTGGTTTGGATATTCTGAATTTCGTCCAGGTCAAAAAGGGGTAATTACAGATTTATTGGAAGGAAAAGATGTCATAGCGATGCTTCCGACGGGAAGAGGGAAGTCTATGTGTTATCAACTTCCAGGGCTAATGCAAGAAGGGACAGTACTTGTTGTATCACCATTATTATCTTTGATGGAAGATCAGGTTACACAATTAAAATATGTTGTGAAAAACCGAGTGATAGCATTTAATAGTTTTCGGACATTACATGAAAAAAGAGAAGCGATGAAAAGATTAGCTTCATATAAATTTATTTTTGTTTCACCAGAGATGTTGCAGTCGGAATTGTTAATAAGAGAATTGAAGAAAGTTCATATTTCATTATTTGTTGTGGATGAAGCTCATTGTATTTCGCAATGGGGTTATGATTTTAGACCAGATTATAAAAAACTAAATGTAGTCATTGAGAATATCGGGTCTCCTACAGTGCTAGCATTAACGGCAACAGCGACGAAAGATGTACTCCGAGATATAGCAGAGAGTTTAAATTTGGAGAATGTGACGCAGCATGTATACTCTATTGATCGTCCAAATATTGCAATGGAAGTACAATTTGTTACGACGATAGAAGAGAAGAAAGAAGCGCTTTTGGAACAGGTAATGTATTTACAAGGCCCAGGGATTGTATATTGTTCAAGCCGAGCGTGGACAGAACGTTTAACGGAATATTTAAGAGGAAAAGGCGTTACTGGTGTCGCTTTCTATCATGGTGGTATGGAACATGAAGAGCGTATGTTAATTCAACAGCAGTTTATGAATGACCAGTTGCAGCTTGTAATATGTACAAGTGCTTTTGGTATGGGAGTAAATAAGTCGAATACGAGATATATTATTCATTTCCATTACCCGACTAATATCGCTTCTTATTTACAAGAAATCGGAAGAGCGGGAAGAGATGGTGAACCGAGTATAGCTATCTTACTATGTAGTCCGTTAGATCACGATTTACCAATTTCAATAATTGAAGATGAATTGCCAAGTCAGTCACAAATACAATTTTTATTTTCTTTATTGCAAGAAAGAATGTTTCAAACGAAAGAATTACCAATAGAAGAGGTAGAAGAAATTTGTTATAATGCAGCAAGATTTAATGAACAATATTGGCGTTTCATCCGCTATCATCTTGAACAGCTTGGAATCATACAACAGCGAAAATTAATATTAGAGAGCTTGTCAGATGAAATTATGAACAGATTAATAGCTGAAGTAGAAATAAGGCTACGTAATAAATATAGTGAGCTAGAAAACATGAAATCATGGATACAAGTGAAAGGATGTAGACGTGAATATTTGCTGCAACAGTTCGGTTATAGAAAAGAGGGCGAGTTAAAGAATTGCTGCGACTATTGTCATATTACAAAAACAGATTATAAAAAAAGACAAGCGCAACAATCGGATTTCGACTATAATTGGGAAACAGAGTTACAAAAGCTTTTCGGTCTAGAAAAGATGGGGGAATGATGAACATTCAAAGGCATAATATTGAAGATATGAGTCCGAAAGAAATAAGGCTGAATCTGTATATTACACAGTTCATTATTATCGGTATTGGTTGTTTACTAGCATATATACTATTCCGAGATATAAAATCGGTGTATAGTCTGTGGAAATGGGAACCGGTGTCTATACTTATAATAGGTGGCTTGTTAGCGATTGGTATTGTGTTATTAGATTATGTTGCAATGCGAGTATTTCCAGAGTCTTGGTTTGATGATGGTGGTATTAACGATAGGATGTTTCAAGGGATGTCAGTTATGCATCTACTCGTTATTACGTTCATTATCGGCTTTGCAGAAGAATTTTTATTTAGAGGTGTAGTGCAGACGCACTTTGGAATTGTAATAGCGAGTTTAGTATTTGCAGTGTTACATATTCGGTATATAAAAAAGCCATTTTTGTTTTGTTTCGTCTGTTTCATTAGTTTTGTCTTTGGTTATGTATTTGAATGGACAGGAAATTTGTTTATAACAATCTTTGCACACTTTCTTGTTGATTTTATAATGGGACTCCAATTAAGAAAATAAATGGAAGGTGGTGGTGAACAACATGAGAAAACGAATTCCTGATTTTGAAGAGGAATTAGAAGTTGAGCGAGTGGAAGAAAAAGAAGGTTTACCGCCGCGTAGTGAAATTCATAGAAATAAAGAGAAAAAACAAAAGTTTAAAATGAATCATATTTTCGTCCGAGTTTTAACATTTCTATTCATATTACTACCAATTAGTATCTTATGGTATACAGATAAATATATTCAGGTGAAAAGCGATGGTAATAACGCTGGAAAAAGTGCATTTGAGGTCATTTTCTTTGATTCAGCTAAATCTGAGTCCGAGGCACCATCTGAGAAAGTCGTCACGCATACGGTGAAAGAGGGAGAAACTTTAGAAAGTATAGCAAAGCAATATTTTTCAGATGAAACTGGGATCGAAGTGATTAAAAAGTATAATGATTTACAAGGAAATGAAGTGAATGTAGGTCAAGAATTAAAAATTCCAATAAAAGATAAGTCCACAAAGCAAGAGAGTTAGTGGAATACTTACTATAAAAACTGAGGATTATCTTTATAAGGAGGGGAGTAAAAAATATATGATATGGATTATCTTATTAAGTACTCTCATATGTATTGGTATTATATTTCTTCTTGTAATGTATACAGAAGCAATGCGTGATACGGTGCTAGAACATACTTTAACATTTGAAGAATTTCCGAAAAGTTTTCAAAAAGTAAATGTATTTTTTATATCTGATATTCATAGAAGGATCATTTCAAATTCGTTAATTGAACAAGTAAAAGGAAGAGTAGATCTTGTAATTATTGGTGGTGATTTAGCGGAAAGAGGTGTCCCTTTATCAAAAATCTCTGCAAATATACAAAAGTTAAGAACGATAGCTCCTGTATATTTTGTATGGGGAAATAATGATTATGAGATTGAATATCACGAGTTAGATGCTTTGTTATTAGAAAATAATGTGAAAGTTTTAGATAATACAAGAGTTGTATTTGAGTCTGAATTAGGAGAGAAAATTTGTTTACTCGGTGTAGATGATGTTGGTTTGGAACGTGATCGTTTAGATTTAGCGTTGGCTGATTGTAAAGAAGATGGTTTTCGCATATTAATTAGCCACAACCCTGATATAATAAATAAAATGTCTGGAAAAGAACAAATTTCACTTGTGTTAAGTGGACATACACATGGAGGGCAAATCCGATTATTCCCATCTAAAAAATATTTAAAAGGTGGTGTATATAAGCATTCAAATGTGACTCTTTTTGTTAGTAATGGGTATGGAACAACGTTGATTCCACTTCGCTTCCGAGCACCTGCTCAAACACATATTATTACGTTATGCGGAGGGAGATAATGCCAACTCTAAACGGAAAATATAACATAAAAGCTGTTTCGAATATAATTGGAATTCAGCCGAGCACACTTCGTGCATGGGAAAGACGATATCAAATGATTGCCCCAAAGCGGAATCATGCGGGGCATCGATTATATACAGAAGAGCATATTCAAATTTTGAAATGGTTAATGGACAAGGTTTCTTCCGGCATGATGATTGGACAAGCAGTTCAATTATTAGAAGGGAATCGTTTGCAAAGTAATGTTCAAAATGAAATACATTACGATAGAGAAGTTGTTTTAGTGGACGATTTACTACAAGCTTTGTTAAAATTTGATGAAATTACAACTTCTGCATTGTTAAACGAGGCTTTTAGTATTTATGCCACAGAAAAAGTTATCGCAAATATTGTTCTTCAAGTGTCAAATAAATTGTTAATGTTAAAAAAAAATAATGAAGTTACAATGGTGCAATTCCAATATGTCGTATCATTTTTACAAACGCGTCTAGGGATGGTGTATCATAATGCATCATCGTTTTCTTCTATACACAAAGTTGTCGTGTTAGAAAGTAATATGTTGAGAGGGTTTGTTTTCTCAACGTATTTACGATTAAAAGGATATGAGGTGATATATATTAGGGTAAGCTTAGCGGAAGATAGTATTTCGTTAGCTGTTGAGCAAATAAGACCTAAATATGTAGTAATCTCTTTTGATGACGGACGAGAACTTAAGAACGCAATGAACTACGTGAATGTGTTGCAAGAAAAAAATGAGAACCTTTCTGTTGGGGTTATAGGAGAAATAGGTGCTCGAGATCAGTTGAACATTCAAACAAGCCTAATTGGTGATACGAAAGAAGAATGGGATGATTGGTTAAAAATGTTAGAATAGTTGTTCGAAAAGAACCATCTATTTTCTATTTCATATAATAAAAATTATATTCATTGGTTGCGTAGGGAGGGTATGAGATGAGGCTGGAACGATTAAATTACAATAAGATAAAAATTTTCTTAACATTTGATGATTTAACTGAGCGAGGATTAACGAAAGAAGATTTGTGGAGAAATGCACCGAAAGTACAGCAATTATTTCGTGATATGATGCAAGAAGCAAATAAAGAATTAGGATTTGAAGCGGATGGTCCGATTGCAGTTGAAGTATTTTCTCTACAAGCGCAAGGAATGGTCGTAATTGTAACGAAAGAACATCAAGAAGCGGATACAGATGATGAGTTCCGTGACGAGTTTATTGAAATGCAAGTGACTTTAGATGAAAGTGAGCATATCCTTTATGAGTTTGCTACACTAGATGACGTAATTAACCTGTCGAATCGTTTATATAACCTTGATGTAACTGGCGGGAAATTATATACGTGGGATGGGCGTTTCTATCTTTGGATGGAAGAAGAGGAGCAAATACAATTGCTGAAGGCAGATTTTATAGCTATTTTAGCGGAATATGGTAATCCGTCTACAGCAACTATTTATCGTCTAATGGAGTATGGTAAAGAATTAATGTCTTCTCAAGCAATTGAACAAATACACAATTACTTTGTGAAAAAACAAAACCTTAGCTAATATAACATAGCTAAGGTTTTGTTTTTTTTTTTGTTTTTTTTTGTTTGGAAAACTTAAAATATTGATTTGGAAATTTTAAAACGATCCACGGTATAGAGGGAATCATAAATATTTGGGCATTCTTTATTGTACTTAAATATATATCTTTTCAAGGTATTGCATTTAAGTAAAATGAAAAATATTTAAATATTTAAGTATTTTACTTTTCTAAAAGCAATAAAAGGACTATAATAATAGTGAAAACGCTTGCAACATAAAATAGTTTGTATATATTTGTTAGCGTTTTCTATTGCATTCCAAATTTAACGGTGTATACTAGGCAATGAAGGTTTACTAAACAAGTGAAATTACAGGGGGTTTACTTACTATGGTAGCCGAAAAGGGAACTCAAACAAAAACACAACAACAAAGGGAACAACATTTTGAACTATTGAATTCGACACAAATTGTTATTAGTGAAGCATTAGAAAAATTGGGTTATCCAAACGAAGTATATGAATTATTAAAAGAACCAATTCGTATGATGACAGTGAAAATACCAGTTCGTATGGATGACGGGACTGTTAAAATATTTACAGGATATCGTGCACAACATAATGATGCTGTTGGTCCAACGAAAGGTGGAATTCGCTTCCATCCGAATGTAACAGAAAATGAAGTGAAAGCACTTTCAATTTGGATGAGTTTAAAATGTGGTATTGTTGATTTACCATATGGCGGAGGTAAAGGTGGAATTATCTGTGACCCACGTGAAATGTCATTCCGTGAGTTAGAAAGATTAAGCCGCGGTTATGTACGAGCAATTAGCCAAATCGTAGGACCGACGAAAGATATTCCAGCTCCAGATGTATTCACAAACTCTCAAATTATGGCATGGATGATGGATGAGTATAGCCGTATTGATGAATTTAATTCACCAGGATTTATTACAGGTAAGCCACTTGTATTAGGTGGATCACATGGACGTGAAACAGCAACGGCGAAAGGTGTTACAATTTGTATTCGCGAAGCTGCAAAAAAACGCGACATTGATATTAAAGGTGCGCGCGTTGTTGTTCAAGGATTCGGTAATGCTGGTAGTTTCTTAGCTAAATTTATGCATGATGCAGGTGCGAAAGTTATTGCAATCTCAGATGCTTACGGTGCGTTGCATGATCCAAACGGATTAGATATTGATTATTTATTAGACCGTCGTGATAGCTTCGGTACAGTAACAAAATTATTTAATAATACAATTTCAAATAAAGAATTGTTAGAACTTGATTGCGATATTTTAGTTCCAGCTGCAATTGAGAACCAAATTACAGAAGAAAATGCTAATAATATTAAAGCGAAAATCGTTGTTGAAGCTGCAAACGGTCCAACAACATTAGAAGCAACTAAAATCTTAACAGATCGCGGAATTTTACTTGTTCCAGACGTATTAGCAAGTGCTGGTGGTGTAACAGTATCTTACTTTGAGTGGGTACAAAATAACCAAGGTTACTACTGGACTGAAGAAGAAGTAGAACAACGTTTAGAAAAAGTAATGGTAAGATCATTTGATTCTATTTATGAAACAGCACAAGTTCGTAAAGTGAACATGCGCTTAGCAGCGTACATGGTCGGTGTTCGTAAAATGGCTGAAGCAAGTCGCTTCAGAGGTTGGGTATAATATTATAGCGTGAGAAAACGTGATTCCTTTCGAAGGAATCACGTTTTTTTTTGTTGAAGTATTAAATTGAGGTGTTGTATATGGAAAATAAAATAATGGAACGAGTAGAACAATTAGAAGAAAAGGTTAAGAGGTTAGAGGGAGAGCTCGCAAGAACGATGAAAGCCCCAAAAACAAGTATCGTTCGGGTGTTCGGGGAAGGGCTACTGTTTTTAATATTTGGTTTGGTTGTAGTAGGACCGATTATCGCCGTTGTAATCTCAATTCTTACTTGGCTTGCTGAAAAATAAAATAAAAAATAAAAAGAACGCTTGTTCTACACGAACAAACGTGCTATACTCTCCTTAGATAAACAAAACGGAAATGATTTTAAGGAGAGATAAATGATGAAAATGACAGTAGACCAAAGATTTATGATGCCAGCGGATGTTGTAGAACGAGTGGAAGTATTACGAAACAAGCAAAGTAAGCGTGGCACATTATTACAATCAGTAAATAAATTTTTCGGTTTAGATACGAAAGAAGATTGTGTTTGGTTTTACGGTTTTTATGGAGTGGCTGTAAGTATTTTATTATTTATGGTGTTCACATCAAATATTTTCGATTTTCTCTTCGCGTAAGAAATATGCGATAAGGACATTGCTACCGAATACATATATAAGGAAGTAAGGTAATCTTCTGAAGCGGGAGTTGGTAGTAATGGCGATGTTTCCTATAGAGCGTAATTATATTGGATATGGAAGTTCACGACCGGGAATTCCTCTCTCTAAAGTAAGGTTTATTGTAAGTCATGATACGGGGAATCCTGGTAGCAATGCGATAGGGAATCGGGATTATTTTAATGAGATACAACCGAAAGCCTCGGCACATACATTTATAGATGACAAAACAATATTAGAAATTATTCCTATAAGTGAAGTTGCTTATCATGTTCGATATGGTGTGCCGACAGATAATGACTTATATGGTTATGATGCAAATAAGGCTGCTATTGGAGTGGAACTTTGTTATGGCGGTGATGTTAACTTTTGGGAAGCATATACACGTTTTACGTGGTATCATGCGTATTTATGTCAAAACTTCGGCTTGAATCCGAAAAAAGATATTGTATCACATAAAACACTTGACCCAGCTAGAAAGATTGATCCTGAAAATGTATTAGGGAAACAAGGTATTAAATTTCAGCAGTTTTTAGCAGATGTCTATCGGATGTACGTTTCGTTTAGATGACAAATATATGAAAAATGAATACAATAAAGATAGGTGCCTACTGCTGTAAGTAGGTTTTTTCTTGTTTTTATAAATAGTGCAGAGGTAGAAGACTAGGAGTGGACGAGTATGCAGAAAGAAACAGTTATTATAATCGGAGGCGGTCCGTGCGGATTAGCAGCAGCAATTTCATTGCAAAAGGTAGGGATAAATCCGTTAGTAATTGAAAAAGGAAACATTGTAAATGCCATTTATAATTATCCAACTCATCAAACATTTTTCTCTTCTAGTGAAAAATTAGAAATTGGTGAAGTAGCTTTTATTACAGAAAACCGTAAGCCAGTTCGAAATCAAGCGCTTGCGTATTATCGTGAAGTAGTAAAGCGTAAATCTGTACGTGTAAATGCTTTTGAACGAGTAGAGAAAGTTCAAAAAGATGGAGAAGTCTTTAAGGTTGAGACGACAAAACGTGACGGAAGTAAAGAAATGTATATAGCGAAATACGTTGTTGTAGCAACTGGATATTATGACAATCCAAATTATATGAATGTTCCAGGTGAGGAACTGAAGAAAGTAGCTCACTATTTTAAAGAGGGGCATCCTTATTTTGACCGAGATGTAGTAGTTATAGGTGGGAAAAACTCGAGTGTAGATGCCGCGTTAGAACTTGTTAAAGCGGGTGCGCGTGTAACGGTACTATATCGCGGAAGTGAGTATTCAACAAGCATAAAGCCGTGGATTTTGCCGGAGTTTGAGGCATTAGTACGAAACGGCACAATTCAAATGCATTTCGGGGCTCATGTGAAAGAAATTACTGAACATACATTAACGTATACAGTTGATGGCGAGGAAAAAACAATCCAAAATGATTTTGTATTTGCGATGACTGGTTACCACCCTAATCATAGTTTCTTAACGAATATGGGTGTTCGGATTGATGAAGAAACAGGGCGTCCAATTCATGCAGAGGATACAATGGAAACGAACGCTGAAAATATTTTCATTGCAGGTGTAATTGCTGCTGGAAATAATGCGAATGAAATATTTATCGAGAACGGTAGATTTCATGGAAATGCGATTGCGCAAACCATTGTAACAAGAGAAATGTAAAAAGAAGCTGTCGAAATAAACTTCGACAGCTTCTTTTTTAATTGTGCATAAACATATTTTGGATTGCTTCATGAGAAGTTGTATTCTCTAATGCAACTAATAATTTAATACGTGCTTTTTGAGCATTTAAACCGTATGTGAATACAATACCCATATCTTTTAATTGTTTGCCGCCGCCTTCATATGAGTATACATCTTGAACGATACCGTTGAAACAGCGGGAAACTAATACGACAGGAATTCCTTTGTTTATTAATCGTTCTAGACTAGGAAGTGTTCTTGGAGGTAAATTACCTTGTCCAAGTGCTTCGATAACAATCCCGTCTACTGGAAGGGTCTCAATGGCTGCTAATAATGTATCGTCCATACCCGCGTATGCTTTTAGAACGACTACGTTTTTAGAAACCTTATTTACGGAATATGTTTCGTGATGTACTAAAGCATGGTGGAATACAACACCACGTTTTGTTACCATACCAATTGGTCCATACTGTGGACTTTGGAATGTTGCTACATTACTTGTATGTGTTTTCGTTACATTTGTAGCGCAATGAATTTCGTCGTTTAATACGACTAGAACACCCTTTTCTGCAGCTTCACTACTGCTAGCGACTTTTACAGCTGATAAGAAGTTATATAGACCATCAGCACCTAATTCATTGCTAGAACGCATTGCGCCAGTCACGACGATCGGAATAGTTGCTTGTACTGTTAAATCTAGGAAATAGGCTGTTTCTTCTAATGTATCCGTACCATGCGTAATGACTACGCCATGAATGTTTTCTTGTTTTACTCTTTCATCAATGATGACTTGTAATTGTAACATTTCGCTCGGTGTCATATGAGGAGATGGTAGATGGAACACATCTTCAACGATTAAATCAACATCGCCTTCTAAATCAGGAATAAATTTTAAAAGAGGATTTTTTTCACCTGGTTGTACGACTCCAGTTTCTTTATCTTCCTCCATTGCAATTGTTCCACCTGTGTGTAAAACTAGGATTCTTTTCAATGCTTATACCCCTTTCAAGTTGAAAAATACATTTAGAACATAACATGTTTTGAGTAAATTCGACAATGGAAATGTATAAAAGTATGCCTCGAAAATGACAATAAAATTAACTGCTATATATATGATGTATAAAATCTCAAAACGAAATATATAAATATAAGGTAGAAGGGAGCAATTACGTTGAAAAAGGTGGAGAAAATTTTTATTCGTATATTAATGATACAATTTATTTGTCTTTGTGTTGTGCAATTGTTATTTATACATAAGTCATCAGTGAAATATTTATCTAAAATTGTTTATTATGAAGGTGTCACGGTAAAAAACGAAACAGAAATCTTACAGGTGAATAGGTAGTTTTCATTTTCTTCTAGGAAGGAGTATGCTACAATAATTGAGGATTTAATGACGTGAAGCAAATGAGAAGAAGCAGGAGAATACCTGCTTTTCGTTTTGTTTTATAAGTGAAAAAATGAGGTGTTACAATGGATAAACGAATTTCAATTGCTATAGATGGTCCAGCAGCTGCTGGAAAAAGTACAGTCGCAAAAGTTGTAGCGAAGAAACTTTCTTACGTTTATATTGATACAGGGGCAATGTATCGTACAATTACATATGCAGCCCTTGAGCAAAAAGTGGATATTGAAAATGAAGAGCAGTTAATGGAAGTTGTAAAGAATGTAAATATTGAATTTCAGCAAGGAGAAAATACACAACTTGTATTTTTAAATGGACAAGATGTTTCTGAAGTAATTCGTACACCAGAGGTGACGAATCGAGTATCTATTGTGGCGAAACATCGCCTTGTTCGTGAAGAAATGGTACGTCGTCAACAAGAGCTAGCGGAAAAAGGCGGCGTTGTAATGGATGGCCGTGATATTGGTACACATGTGTTACCAGATGCTGAAGTGAAGATCTTTATGCTTGCTTCTGTTGAAGAAAGAGCAGAAAGAAGACATTTAGAAAATATAAATAAAGGTTTCGATTCTAATTTAGAGCAGTTAAAAGAAGAAATTGCTCAGCGTGATAAATTAGATTCAGAACGCGAAGTTTCTCCTCTGAAAAAAGCTGATGATGCATTGGAATTAGACACAACTTCTTTATCAATTGAAGAAGTTGTCCAAAAAATTATGGGCATTGTTTCAGGAGTGTTTGCGAAATAAAGAAAGGGGATAGCCTCTTTCTTTTTTGTTTGTATAGAAATGTAAAGGATACGTGAATTGTGAAGCTCTTTCCTTGACAAATGATCGGATTTGTAAGAAGTTAGTAAAAGAGAGATGAAACTTTCAGAATATATTCGCTATTATATTTCAAAACATACTTTCTTCAAGATGATTTTGCTGTATACTATTTATATAGGTTTAATATATTTTCTGGTGAAATGTATGAAAACTGAGTATGTGATGATAAATTCTTAAACATGCAAATGAAAACATTTGTTTTCATTTCGTATATACATAAAAAAATGCTTTGTCAATTCTGTAGGGAGGTATTTCCATGGTAGAGAAAATGAATGAAGAAGTTATGGATTCAAAAGAATTACAAGTTGGTGACGTTGTTACAGGTTCTGTAACGAAAGTTGAAGAGAAACAAGTGCTTGTAAATGTTGGATACAAAACAGATGGCGTAATTCCAATTAGTGAATTAGCTAACGTTCATATTGAAAAAGCAAGCGATGTGGTAGAATTAGATCAAATACTAGAATTAAAAATTATTAAATTAGAAGAGGATGATCTTGTCTTATCTAAACGTGCTGTTGATGCAGAAAAAGCATGGGTAGAATTACAAGAGAAATTTACTTCTGGTCATGTATTTGATGTTACTGTAAAAGATATCGTGAATGGTGGATTAGTTGTGGACCTTGGTGTTCGTGGGTTCATCCCAGCTTCACTTGTAGAAGTACATTATGTAGAAGATTTTACTGACTATAAAGGCAAAACATTAGCTGTGAAAATTGTTGAATTAGACCGCGAAAAAAATCGTGTAATTCTTTCGCATAAAGCAGTAGTAGAATTAGAACTAGATTCTAAGAAGAAAGAAGCAATTTCTTCATTAAAAGAAGGAGACGTTGTTGAAGGAACAGTGCAACGATTAACGGATTTTGGTGCTTTCGTTAACGTTGGTGGTGTGGACGGTTTAGTTCATATTTCACAAATTTCACACGAACGTGTAGAGCAACCTTCTGAAGTATTAGAGCAAGGTCAAAAGGTAAAAGTAAAGGTGTTATCAGTTGATGCTGATACACAACGTATTTCTTTATCAATTAAAGCAGCTCAACCGGGACCTTGGGAAAATGTTGCTGGTGAAATAAAAGCTGGAGATATTCGTGAGGGAGTAGTAAAACGCCTTGTTACATTCGGTGCATTTGTTGAAATTTTACCTGGTGTTGAAGGTCTTGTGCACGTATCTCAAATTGCAAATCGTCATGTGAAAAATCCAAATGAAGCATTGGAAATGGGACAAGAAGTAAAAGTGAAAGTACTTGAAGTCCATGTAGCAGAGAAACGTATTTCTTTAAGTATAAAAGAAGCGCTTGAAGAAAATAATGTAACTGAAGATTACAGTCAGTATGAACCAAATGCTGATTCTGCTACTTTCCAATTAAGTGATATTATTGGTGAACAACTGAAAAAATTAAAGAAATAAAGAGGGGTACAAGTGGTAAGGGCAAAACGTAAATTAGATCATATTGAATACGCTCTTTCTACTGGTCAGTCTCGTACGCATGGCTTTCATGATATTGACTTTGTGCATCAAAGCTTGCCAAATTCAAGTTATGACACAATAACATGTGGAACAAAAATCGGCGAACTTTCACTAAGTTCGCCGATTTTTATCAATGCGATGACTGGTGGTGGCGGAGAGAGAACATTACATATTAATGAGCAATTAGCATATGTAGCGAAACATCATAATCTTGCTATGGCTGTAGGTTCGCAAATGGCGGCGTTAAAAGATGAAAGTGAGGCTGCATCTTTTAAGATTATCAGGAAGGTAAACCCAAATGGTACTTTCTTTGCTAATTTAGGTAGTGAGGCAACTATCGAACAGGCAAAGCGTGCTATTGATATGATTGAAGCGAATGCATTGCAAATTCATTTAAATGTTATACAGGAGTTAACAATGCCAGAAGGAGACCGTGACTTTACTGGTGTACTTCAACGCATTGAGAAAATTGTTTTAAAGAGTAAAGTTCCTGTCATTGTAAAAGAAGTTGGATTTGGGATGAGTAAGGAAACTGTACAACAGTTAGCGAGCATAGGTGTAACGGCAATTGATATTGGTGGACAAGGTGGTACGAATTTTGCTGCTGTTGAAAATGAAAGAAGACAGCGAATGCTTTCTTATTTTAATAACTGGGGCATACAAACAGCAACCTCGATTATTGAAGCAACCTCTACAAATAATAACCTCTCTTTTATTGCATCTGGGGGTATACAAACAGCGCTTGACGTAGCGAAAGCAATCGCATTAGGGGCGAATACAACTGCGTTTGCTGGATACTTTTTACGCATTTTAATGCAAGATGGTATCGAGAAGTTAGTGGATGAAATTAATCTATTACATACAGATTTGAAATTTATTATGACTGCTCTTGGTGCGAAGACGATAGAAGAGTTACAATCTGTACCTCTTGTTGTAAAGGGCGAAACATACCATTGGTTAACGCAGCGTGGTATTGATACGACGCATTATAGTAGAAGATAAAAAATCAACCGTTTGGTTGGTTTTTTATTTGCTGTTCTTTTTTAGTAATATAAAGTGAGGAATGGAATTAATATTCTATCAAAATAAAAATTAAATGAAATTATCGAGATATATAAATGTTGAATCATAAAAGTTACGACTGGAAAATGTAGATAATGTACTACTGGATTATTGGATAAGGTTTAATTTGGCCAAGGGAAATAAGTGGAGGGGAAAATTAATCAGTGGAAAATTCGTAAATGAAATATTATTTTGATATAAATAAAAATTATTAAAATAATTATGTAAAAGACGGTTTCGTACAATATCGAAACCGTCTTTTTGTATTCATTAGTGCTGATTTTGTTTTCGAGCTTGCTCTGGTGTATCGAGCCCAGTAGCACCCGGATATTGTAATGATTGGTCACGGTCAGATTCAACGCGGCGTGATTCTCTTAGTTTTCGTTCTTGACGATCTTTACCCATAATGAATTGCACCTCCTTATTAAAAGTGTTGCTGTATTATGAAAAAACTATGCGCGAAGAAAGTGGATTAACTTTCATAAAAAGTTCCCATAATGGAAAACATAGGAGGTGAAATGATGGAAGGGAGTACTTTTTATTTTGTAGCTTGGATAGGGTGGATTATCGTAACTTTTTTTATGAAAAAGGACTCTATTCGGTGGAAGATAAGCGCCTGTATATTGATTTTTATTATTTGCTCTCCGTTACATGTAACGATTGCTTCATTCACGGTATCAGTAAATGCACTTTTACTTTCTGTTGTTGCTTTTATAGGAATCACACTATATTCTATTTGGAAAAAATTATATAGCTTACTTTCGGCGCTTATTATTGCAATGTTATATACAAGTTTTCATTTGTTAGAAGTATATGATCCGATTTGGATTGTGGTGGACACGTTGTTTTTGTTAAGTGGTGCTCTTGTGTATGCATCGGTTTTATTACACGAGGATCGCATATTACGATTATGTTCTCTTTATATAGGAATGTTACAGGGAGAATTGTTAGTGACGCTTATTTTTCGAAAGCTACATTTCCCTTACGATTATGGTAGTTTAGCGTTTTTTGATATCGTCGCCGTTTCTACATTTTTCATGGCAATTTTGTTTTGGATGGCAAAAGCATCAGTATATATAGAACAGTTCAAGAGAAAAACACGTAAAAGAAAGGCGAGGGTAATACATGACTGAATATACACCGGCCATTTTATGCGGCGTAATAGCGGGGACAG